>NZ_JACCFE010000002.1:1839000-2452000 GCF_014256275.1 Rhodococcus sp. 4CII | reverse complement strand
ACCCGGTGCTCGTCGCCCGCCGCTCGGAGTCGGGACAGCTCACCGACCTGCTGCCCGCCGCCGACCCGGGAACGGCGGAGTCCTGGATCCACGTCGGACTGCGTTCGGACACCACCGACACCATCGTCGCCGCACTCGTCGCGGCGCTGGACACTGTCCTCGCCGACGTGCGCCGGGTGGACATGGACCTGGCGCGCATGCGCGCACTCCAGATCCAGGTCTCCGAACACCTCGACACGCAGGCCGGGCAGGACCCGCTGTCCGACGAACTCCGGGAAGCCGCCGACTTCCTGCGCTGGTGCGAAGCCGGCAACTTCACCGTCCTCGGATACGCGCGATACGGCAACGACGGCGCACCCGGGGAAACTCTGGGCGTGCTCCACGACCGGGACGATGATCGCCCGCAGGCCGCGGAATCCGGGCCCGTCCTGGCAATCGGGCAGGCGGCGCTTCCGGTGTCCGTGCATCGTTCGTCGTATCCGTCCGTGATCGGTGTGCGGGCGGGCGGAGTCGAGCACCGCTTCGTCGGCGCGTTCACCCCGGCGGGCCGACACGAGAACGTTCTCGACATCCCCGGGGCGGGACGCCGGGTGCGGGCCCTCCTCGACCGCGCCGGCTTCGACGTCGACTCCTTCTCCGGGCAGGCCGTGCTGCAGGTCGTGCAGGCGCTGCCGCTGACCGAACTGTTCGCGGCGAGCCCGGACTCGCTGCATTCGGCCCTGACGGAGGTCGCGGGCATCACCGCCCGCGAGCACATCCACCTGTTCCTGCGCACGGACGCCGTCGGCGACAGCATGTCGGCGCTGGTGTTCATTCCCCGCGATCGGTACAACACCCGCACCCGACTGGCGGCCCAGCGCGTGCTCCTGGACGAATTGGGCGGCACCGCCGTCGAATACACCACCAATGTGTCCGAGTACCCGCTGGCCGTCGTGCACTTCACGATGCGGGTTCCGGCGGGCACCGCGGTGACGGACGCACGCCGCCTGGACGTTCAGCGCCGGATTTCCCGAGCCTGCCGGACGTGGGAAGACCGGTTCCGCGGACAGGCCGGTGCGGTCCCACGCGACCTCCTCGCGCACTATGCGGACCACTTCCCGGAGGGGTACAAGCACGACTTCGACACCCCGCGCGCCCATGCGGATGTGGCGGTGTTCGAGAGACTGAGGGACGGCGCAATCGATACGCGGCTCGAGGCGAACGAGGCCGACTGGCGTTTCACGCTCTTCGTCGGCGGCGCTCCCGCCTCCCTCGGCGACGTGCTTCCGATCCTGCAGAGCCTCGGTGTCGCCGTGCTCGACGAGCGCCCGTACACCGTGATGAACAGTCGCGGAACAGACTGCTGGATGTACGAATTCGGGATTCGCCACGCGGCGCCGGGACCGGTGGACGACGGGCTGCCGCGACGCTTCACGGAGACGTTCGCCGCGGCATGGGAGTCGCGGGCCGAGGCGGACAGCTTCAACGAACTCGTCCTCCGGGCGGGCCTGGACTGGCGTGAGGTGGAGGTGCTGCGGGCCTACGGACGCTACCTCCGGCAGGGCGGCTTCCCGTACAGCCAGAACCACATCGCCACCGTCCTCGGTGATCATCCCGCCATCTCGCAGGAACTGATCCGGCTGTTCGCCGCGCGATTCGACCCGGACGGCACGGCGGACTGCGGCGACGTGGTCGCCGCTCTGGAAACGGCGATCGGCGATGTGCTCGGCCTCGACGCCGACCGCATCCTGCGGGCCTATCTGACCGTGGTCCTGGCGACGCTCCGCACGAACCGCTACGCGAACCGGGGCCGTGAACGTGGCGTCCTGTCGTTCAAGTTCGATCCGCAGCAGATCCCGGAACTGCCGCAGCCGCGGCCGCGTTTCGAGATCTACGTCTACTCGCCGTGGGTGGAGGGCGTGCACATGCGTTTCGGCGCGGTGGCGCGGGGAGGCTTGCGGTGGTCCGACCGCAAGGAGGACTTCCGCACCGAAGTGCTCGGCCTGGTCAAGGCGCAGGCGGTGAAGAACTCGGTGATCGTGCCCGTCGGCGCGAAGGGCGGATTCGTCGTCGCGCGTCCACCCGCCCCCACCGGCGACCCGCAGCGGGATCGGGACGCCCAACGCGCCGAGGGTGTTCGCTGCTACCGCAGCTTCATCAGCGGACTGCTCGACGTCACCGACAACGTGGACCTCGCGAGCGGCGCCGTGATTCCGGCACCGCGGGTGGTGCGGCACGACGGCGACGACACGTACCTGGTCGTCGCCGCGGACAAGGGCACCGCCACGTTCTCCGACATCGCCAACGACGTTGCCGCGCAATACGGATTCTGGCTCGGCGACGCGTTCGCGTCGGGCGGATCCGTCGGCTACGACCACAAGGCGCTCGGTATCACCGCCAAGGGTGCATGGGAGAGCGTGAAGCGGCATTTCCGGGAGATGGGCGTCGACACGCAGTCGCAGGAGTTCACGGCCGTCGGGATCGGCGACATGAGCGGTGACGTGTTCGGCAACGGCATGCTCGCAAGCCAGCACATCCGGCTCGTTGCCGCGTTCGATCACCGGCACGTGTTCCTCGATCCGAATCCCGACGCCGCCACGTCGTTCGCGGAGCGGGAACGGCTCTTCGCGCTGCCGAGGTCGTCGTGGGCGGACTACGCACCCGAACTGATCAGCACGGGCGGCGGCGTGTGGGAACGATCCAGAAAGAGCGTGCCGATCAGCGAGGAGGCGCGGCGCGCGCTCGGACTGAGCCCCGGGACCACCGAATTGTCCCCACCCGACCTGGTCCGCGCGATCCTGCGGGCGCCTGTCGACCTGCTGTGGAACGGCGGAATCGGCACATACGTGAAGGCGGGCACCGAAACACATCTGGACGTAGGGGACAAGGGCAACGACGGTGTCCGCGTCGACGGCGCCGACGTGCGCGCCCGGGTGGTCGGGGAGGGTGGCAACCTCGGCTTCACCCAGCTGGGGCGCATCGAATTCTCCCGTGCCGGCGGACGCATCAACACCGACGCTCTCGACAACTCCGCCGGCGTGGACTGCTCCGACCACGAGGTCAACATCAAGGTCCTGCTCGACGCTCTCGTCAGCGGCGGACGTCTCGCCGCGGAGGACCGCGCCGCTGTGCTCGCCGGTATGTCCGGCGAGGTGTCGGCACTCGTGCTCGCCGACAACGTCGCCCAGAACGACGTCCTGGGCACGAGCCGCGCCGACGCCGCCGCGTCGATCACGGTGCATGGTCGGCTCATCGGCCACCTCGAAGGCCGCTACGGGCTGGACCGCGCCATCGAGGTGCTGCCGTCCCGGAAGGAGATCGCCGCCCGGGAACGCGCCGGGACGGGACTCACCTCGCCCGAACTCGCGACGCTGATGGCGCACGTCAAGCTGGCCCTGAAATCGGACCTCCTGTCCGGCGACCTACCCGACAGCCCCGCGTTCGCCGACGCCCTCGCCGGGTACTTCCCACGCAGGCTGAGGGAAACCTTCGGCGACGCCATCGGCGAACACCCGCTACGCCGGGAGATCGTCGCGACGGTCCTCACCAACGACGTCGTCGACAACGGCGGCATCACCTACGCCTTCCGGCTGGGGGAGGAGGCGGGTGCGAGCAGCGCCGACGCCGTGCGGGCCTTCGCGGTGGTCTCCACTGTGTTCGATCTGCCGTCCCTGGGGAACGACATCCGGGAGGCGGGGCTGGACGCCGCCCTCGCCGACGAACTCACCCTGTTCACCCGCCGGCTGCTCGACCGCGCGTCGCGGTGGATGCTGACCCGCAGGCCCCAGCCGCTCGCGGTCGGGGCTGAGATCAGCCGATTCCGCGACCGTCTCGCCGAGCTGACACCACACGTCGCGGGGTGGCTGTGCGGTGAGGATGCGGAGAACCTCCGGAGCCGCACCGCCGCGCTGGTGGCCCGCGGGGTTCCCGCGGACCTCGCCGGACGGGTGCAACTCCTCCTCGACCGGTTCGCGCTCCTCGACATCGTCGAGATCGCCGACATCACCTCACGCGATCCCCGCGAGGTGGCGCAGGTGTACTACCGCCTCGGGGAGTACCTCGGGCTGGTGCACCTCCTCGTCGGTGTGTCGCAGCTGGGCCGGGGCACCCGGTGGAACGCGCTGGCCCGGTTGTCGTTGCGCGACGAGCTGTACGACACGGTCCGGGCACTGTGCCTCGACGTGATCGCGGGCGGTGAAGCCGTGGACACGGCCGAGCAGAAGATCGGGGAGTGGGAGGACCGCAATGCGGCCCGGCTGGCGCGGGCGCGTCACACGCTCGACGCCGTCACGGAGTCGGGCGAGCACGACCTGGCCGCCCTCTCCGTCGCGACCCGGCAACTGCGCAGCATGGTGAGGTGACACCGGGCGCACCGCGCGATTAAGGCTTTCCCGTGCAGTCGGCCGATAGACTGCAACGGCCGACTGCACGGGAAGTTCATCGGCGTTGCGGAGGAATGGGTACCAGTGGTGGAGATCGCAGTAGTCGACGCGGAGCTTGCTGCGTTGTACAACGGACCGGGGGCGGAGTCGGCCCCGGCGTACGAACGCGTCAAGCATCTGATCGTGTCGCAGATCAACGCCGGGCGCTGGCAGGAAGGCGACCAGCTGCCCTCCGAGAATCAGCTCGTGAACGCGCTGGGGCTGTCCCGCATGACCATCAACCGCGCGCTCCGCGAGCTCACCGCCGACGGTCTGGTGGTGCGGCTGATGGGGGTGGGCACGTTCGTGGCGGCCACGAAGACGGCGTCGCCGCTGTTCGAGGTCAAGAACATCGCGGACGAGATCCAGCAGCGCGGCCACCGCCACCGGACCGAGGTGGTGTACGTCCGCGAGGAAGACGCCGATCCGGCCAACGCCTTCATCCGGGACTCCATCCGCGGCAAGGTGTTCCACTCGCTGATGGTCCATTACGAGGACGACACCCCGATCCAGCTCGAAGACCGGTTCGTCAACCCCGCAGAGGCCCCGGGATATCTGAATCAGGACTTCACCCAGCAGACGCCCAATCACTATCTGAGCGTGGAGGCTCCGCTGACGAGGGGCGAGCACGTCGTCGAAGCGATCCTCGGATCGCCCGAAGAATGCCGGCTCCTCCACATCGAGCGTTCCGAGCCGTGCCTGCTGATCCGACGCCGCACCTGGTCGTCCAGAGGACTCGTCAGCGCCGCCCGGCTCGTGCACCCCGGGTCGCGGAACCGGCTCGAAGGAACGTTCGGGACGGGCTGATCCGGAGGTTCACGGCTGCTCGGCCGTCGTCCGCGCGGCGGGCCAGGTGAGGTGGCCCGCGTGGATGTCGGAGATCGTCGACGCGATCCACGCGAGTTCGCTTCGCGCGGCATGCAGGGCATAGTCCGCCTCGACGACGAACAGGCGGGGCACGCCCTCGTCGTGTGCGCGCGTGAGCCTCGCCTGATCGGATTCGATTCTCGCGGTGAGCCGTTCGGCGCGTTCGGTCAGCGCATCGACGGCGCCCTCGCGTCCCAGCGCGCCGAGATAGCTGAGCGCCGCGAAGAACGGTGAGAACTCTCGTGCGGCACTGCGGATCTTGGTGTCCAGACGCGTCACGAGTTCCGCGCGCCCGGTGTCGGTGAGGGCGTAGACGGTGCGGGCCGGCCGCCCGTCCCGTTGCGCCCGTTCGTGTTCCTCGATCCACCCGGCCGTCGTGAGGGCCCCGACCACATTGTTGAGTGAACCGCGATTGAGCGGCCACTGACCCGCCTCGCTGCGGTCGCGCAGCGTGACCTCCACCTGGTACGGGTGCATCGGCGATTCGAGGAGAAGGCCGAGCACCGGCAGCACGAGGGGATTGTCGAGAACGCGAGCAGGCATGGTCTGAATATACCGGTCGAAATAAACTATGACGAAGTGCGTGGTTCGGACGCCGCGACCTCGCCTTTGTCACGATTGGGTCACGGCCAGCTACGGTGGATCGTTGACCACGACGCCGATCATGAAAGAACAAATTCTTGTTACCGAGTGAATCGAAGTTCAGGGCTTATCGTCTCCACGCCGTCGCGCTCCTCGTGGGCATCGTCTCCCTGGGGGTGGTGGCCTACCGGGAGTTCGATGCGGCGACGGGCTACCTGATGGATCTCTCCGTCTTCCGCGACGCCGGGCACGCCTTCCTCAGCGGGCTGCCCCTCTACTCCGCGGACTTCCCGAGCAGTTCCGGGTTCAGATTCATCTACGCGCCCTTCGCGGCGATCCTCTTCGCACCGATGGCGGAGATCGACCCCGCGGTCCTGCAGGCGCTGTGGTGCGCCCTCAACCTCGGGCTCGTGTGGTGGATGCTCAAAGTGGCGCTGTCGAAACTCGACGTCGCACGGCCCGAACTTCTCGCTCTGCTGTCGATGGGGCCGGTACTGCTCCTCGAACCAATGCGCTCGAACTTCGACTTCGGCCAGATCAACATCATCCTCATGGCGCTCGTGGTCGCCGACTGCGCCGGGGTGATCCCGCAACGGTTCCGTGGAATCGCGATCGGCCTCGCCGCGGCCGTCAAGATCACCCCCGCCGCGTTTCTGCTGGTCCTGCTCGTCCGCCGCGACTTCCGCTCGATCGGACGGGCGCTTGCGACGATCCTCGTCACCGTCGCCCTCGGCTTCTGGCTGCTGCCCCAGTCGTCGGTGTGGTTCTGGACCACCGAGTTCTTCGCCACCGGCCGCGCGGGCGCGCCCGACTTCTTCCGCAACCAGGCGGTCACCGGCGTCATCGCCCGGCTCGGCGCGGAGGGTCTGCTCGCGAGCATCCTGTGGGTCCTCAGCGCGGCCGTCATCGTGTCCGCCGCCGCATGGTCGGCCCACCGGTTCACCCGCTCGGGTGAGCACCTGATCGCGCTGTCGATCGTCGCCCTGGCATCCCTGCTCGCCGCGCCGTTCGCCGTCACCCACCACTGGGCGTACAGCATCCTGCTCGTCCCGATCCTGATCGCCCCGCAATACCGCAGCTGGCGGCCGCTGGTCGGCGCCGCGACCGTCATCTTCCTGATCGGACCCAACTTCGTGCTGCAATCCTCGTCGTCCGGCTGGGTGGAGGCCGCGGTGCGCGAGGTGATCGGCAGCTCGCAGTGCCTCGTCGCACTCGTCCTGCTCGGAGCGGCCGTCGTCGCCGCCCGGTCCCGCACCCCGCTCCCGGACTCCGTGCCCTCCGATGCCGTGCCCTCCGATGTCGTGGTCTCGGACGCCGTCCCCTCGGATGCCGTGCCGTCGGACGCCGATGCGCTGGAGTCGGCCCGCGGTTAGTGGCCCGCGCCGACGAGCCGCGCGGAGGCCGGGGCGGCGCTATCGTCGAGTCATGTGCCGAAACATCACCGAGCTGCGCGGACTCGAACCGGCGGCCACCGCGGAGGAAATCGAGGCGGCGGCGCGTCAATACGTCCGGAAGGTCAGCGGGATCCAGAAGCTGTCCGACGCCAACCAGGAGCCCTTCGAGGAGGCCGTCGCCGTCGTCACCGAGGCCACCACGAAACTGCTCGCCGCACTCCCGCCGCGCAAGCAGCCGCCCCAAACCGTGCCTCCGCTGCGACGACCGGAGGTCCGGGCGCGCATCGCGGCGAAGGCCGCGTCATCCAGCTGAGCGCGGCGAAGGCCGCGTCATCCAGCTGAGCGCGGCGAAGGCCGCGGCCACATCCTAGCCGGCCGATCGGGTGGTGTCGGGAACGGCCGGTGTGCTCTACGCTCCGGATGGTGGACGTCGTGCACTCGCTGGATCCGCTTTCCGATGTCGCAGTATCGGCTGCGTCGTCGTCGGACTGGGACGAGATCCGGGCCTGGTCGGATCGGGTGTACATGCCGTACCGGGTGCGGTCCACGGGACGACTGCTCCAGCCGCGTTCGAGCATGTACTCGGCACCCATCGGCGACGTCACCCTCACCCGCTTCCGGTACGGGGTTCCGGTCACCGTCGACGACATCTCCGCCGACGCCGGCAACATTCTGGTCTTGACGACGATCCGCGGATCCGCCCGGCACCGGGTCGGCGCGGCCGAGGTGGAGGTCGGCTCCGGTGGCACGTTTGTGGTGGACTGCAGCCGGATCGAGCACTACATCCAATTCGACGAGTCGGATTTGCAGCTGAATCTGACGGTGCCGCACCGCCTGGTCGCCGACGCCGCCGATCGGTGGTTCGGATATCGGCCCGACGACCGCCTGTGGCAGCACAAGTGTGTGATCGGTGCCGGGCAGCAGTCGGCGTGGAACGCGCTTCTCGCGTACGCGGTGCGGTCGATAGCCGCCGCTCCCGACCGGATCGCTCACGGCCGCCCGGGCATTCACCTCCAGGAGATGCTCCTCGGTCACCTGCTCGCCGAATGGGCCGCGGCGGCGGGGATCGCCCTCGACGGCGGCGCGAGTGACGTGGCCCCCGACTACGTGGGGCGCGCTGAGCACTACATGCGCGACCACGCCGCCGAACTGCCGACGGTCAGCGACGTCGCCGCGGCGGTGGGGGTGAGTGTGCGGGCGCTGTCGGGAGCGTTCCGTCGCTACCGGGAGACCACGCCGAATCGCTTCCTCACCGAGGTGCGGCTCCAGCGAATCCACGACGAACTTACCGCCGCGACATCGGAGTGCACCGTGTCCGCCGTCGCCGGCCGCTGGGGTTACGTCAACATGGGCGTCTTCGCCGCGGCCTACCGCGGCCGGTTCGGGGAGAACCCGTCCCGCGCGCTCGCCCGCGCCCGCCGCCGGTAGTGCCGAAATCCGACAGCCGGACCGCCGAATCGAGGTGGTCTACGTCACAGTTGCCTCCGTAGTGTCCGTTCCGATCCTCGGCCCTGTTGCCGACGCGGGAACGAACACAGGAGGAACCATGAGAGATGATTTCGCGAGTGTCACCGACACGGACCTGCAGAAACTGACGCAGGACGACGCCGGTGTCCCGGGTGTGGTGGCGATGCTCACCGACCGCGACGGCGTCGTGTACTCGGGTGTGGCCGGGGAGCGGTCCCTCGGCTCGGGTGTGGCGATGACCGCCGATACGGTGTTCGCCGCCTTCTCCACCACCAAAGCCGTCACCGGAACCGCGGCACTCCAGTGCGTGGAGGAGGGCCTGCTCGACCTCGACGCCCCGGCCGCCCGGTACCTCCCGGAGATCGGTGAACTGCAGGTCCTCGACGGCTTCGGGAGCGACGGCGAACCGGTGCTCCGCGCGCCGAAGCGAGACATCACCACCCGGATGTTGTTGCTGCACACCGCCGGGCTGGGCTACGACTTCTTCGACGAGAACTACCGCCGCCTCGCCGACCGACACGGCCAGCCCAGCCCCATCACCGCCACGAAGAAGTCGCTGACCACACCGCTTCTGTTCGATCCGGGCGAGCGGTGGATGTACGGATCGAACATCGACTGGTGTGGACTGGTCGTGGAGGCGGTACGCGGGCAGCGACTGGGAGAGGTGATGCGCGAGCGCATCTTCGAGCCGCTGGGGATGAACGACACCGCGTTCACACTCACCGACGACATGCGGGATCGTCTCGCCGTGGTGCACCAGCGCACCGAGGACGGTTCGCTGGTGCCGATGCCTGAAATGGTGTTGCCGCAGGAGCCGGAGGTCCACATGGGCGGCCACGGGCTTTACACCACTGTCCCCGACTATCTGAAGTTCCTCCGCATGTGGCTGCGGGACGGTGAGGCTCCCGGCGGCCGGATTCTCGCGGCCGACACGGTCGCCGAGGCGGTGCAGGGTGGCTTGACCGGGCAGGAGGTCACCGCGCTGCCCGGGGTGATCCCCGCCCTGTCCAACGACGCCGAGTTCTTCCCCGGCCTGCGCAAGAATTGGGCGTACACCTTCATGGTCAACGAGGAACCGGCCCCGACGGGACGCCCGGCGGGCGCACTGGGCTGGGCCGGACTCGCGAACCTGTACTACTGGATCGACCGGGAGAACGGCATCGCCGGCTTCTGGGCCACGCAGATCCTGCCCTTCGCCGACGCCGTCTCGTTCGGCGGATACCTCGACTTCGAGACCGCGGTGTACCGCGCTCTGTAGGACGAACGGGACGCTCGCCCGAGTCGGATCGAACGAGCGTCCCGTTCGTTCAGGCGCGGAGGGCCCCCAGCGCGTCGATGCGCTTGATCGCGTCGGCGACGATGCCGTCGATGAGGTCCTTGCAGGTGGGCAGGTCGTCGAGGAGTCCCACGACCTGACCCGACGCGAGCACGCCCGCGTGCGTATTGCCCTCGACCAGGCCGGCTTTGAGCAACATCGGGGTGTTGGCGGCCATGATGATCTGCTGCCACGTGCGGTCGCTGGACTTCTTCATGGCGAGGCCGTCCTTGACGAGGGTCGACCACTTCATGCCGGTCATGGCCTTGAACTTCGAGGCGTTGCGGGCGGCCGCGACGAGTCCGCGCACGTTGCCGGAGTGCTCGAGGCTGTCGACGAGTGCGGTGTTGAGGACCCGGTGGGGCATGCCGTCGACCTTGCGGGAGACCGTGGTGTCCTGCAGTCCGCGGGCGAGGTACTCCTGCTTGACGGAGTCGGGGACGGTGGATTCCTGGGTGAGCAGGAAGCGGGTGCCCATCGCGACGCCGGCGGCGCCGTACGCGAGGGCGGCGGCGAGCCCGCGGCCGTCGTAGAACCCGCCGGCCGCGACGACGGGGATGTCGACGGCGTCGAGCACCGACGGCAGCAGCAGGGTAGTGGCCACCGGTCCGGTGTGGCCGCCGCCCTCACCGCCCTGCACGATCACGGCGTCGGCGCCCCAGGATGCCACCTTCTTCGCGTGCTTGGCGGCGCCGATCGACGGAATGACCACCACCCCGGCATCTTTCAGCTTCGCGATCAGGTCCTGTTTCGGTGCGAGCGCGAACGACGCGACGCGCACGTTCTCCCGGATCAGCAGGTCGATTCGCTGGTTGGCGTCGGTGGCGTCGGCGCGGATGTTCACCCCGAACGGCTTATCGGTGAGCGTCTTCGTCTTGGCGACGGCCGCCTCGAGTTCCTCGTACGTCATCGTCGCCGACGCGAGGATACCGAGACCGCCCGCGTTGGCTGTTCCCGCGACGAGTCGCGGTCCGGCCACCCAGCCCATCCCGGTCTGGACCACCGGGTGCTCCACTCCGACCAGTTCGGTCAGGGCAGTGCGAAGAGTGCTCACAGCGACACCTCCCGGTCACGCAGGCTGCGGGGGTCGAGGACCTCGCGGATGAGCCGCAGTTCTTCGTCCGATGGTTCCCGGGTGACCGGGGCGTCGGCCAGCCCCGCCACCTCGAACGAGGTGTTCTCCGCGACCTGCTCGGCGGTGACGCCCGGGTGCAGCGACAGCGCCCGGAACGTGTGGTCGGGACCGCCGAAGTCGAACACCCCGAGGTTGCTCACCACCCGGTGCAGGTGATGGAAGCGGTAGGCGGGGTTCTCCGGGTCGATCTGGTCGTAGCCGACGCCCGAGACGATGTCGACCTTGTCGCAGAACACCCGCGACGAGTGCTTGCCCACCCAGTAACTGGTGGGGTGGTTGATCGTGTTGCCGGGCGCGCCGCGGACGCCGAACATCTGACGTGTCGGCTGCTGCAGCGGACCGAACGCCGACAGGTTCTGGTTGCCGTGCCGGTCGATCTGGTTGGCGCCCATCACCACATGGCGGCGGCCGGACGCGACGACGTCGAACACCTTCCGGAACGGCATCCAGCCCTCGATCGGGGCTTTCGCGCCGACGGCGGGTGTGTCGGCGAAGATCAGGGCCTCGCCGTCGGTGATCAGCAGGTCGGGTTCGGTGGTCAGTCGTGCGAGCCGGGCGCCGATCAGTGGCAGCGTCGCCATCGGGCTGGCCATGATCTCGCCTGCCCCGGAGAAGATGTCGGCGCACGCGATCGCGCAGTACTCCGCGCGGGTGACGTCGGTGGTCGTCTCGGTCATGCCTGGGACTCCTCTGCAAATGTCTTCACGGCCGCCTGATAGTCGTCTTCGCTGCCGGACAGGTAGGTGTCGACGAATTGCTGCCACGCCTCGGGGGTCTTCGCCGCTTCGGCGTAGTGGCGCTGGAACTTCTCGTCGCGGCCGTAGCTGTCGCCTGCGAGGGTGAAATGGGCGCCGTTCGGGGCCTCCACGACGCCGTCGACCATCATCCGGTTGAGGATGAGATTCTGCAGCGGAACGGTTTTCACCAGCTCTTCGGTCTCGACCACCCGCTCGACGGAGACGAACCGCTTCTCGGCCGCCGCGCAGTACAGGTCGTCGAAGTAGGGGTCGACCCCGGTGTAGGCGGCGTTGCCGTGCTTGTCGCCGAGGTTCAGATGCACCAGGGCGGCATCGAGATTCAGGGCCGGCATCGCGATCAGGGTTTCCGATTTGCCGGATGCGTCCGGGTACGGGGAGGTGACGGTGCGCAGTTCGTCGCCCCAGAAATTCCGGACGTCGGAGCCGAGCCCGGCGCGGATCGGCAGGAACGGCAGCCGGGCGGCGGCCGCCTCGAGTCCGCACTTGACCATGCCCTCGTCCATCTCGCGGACCTCGATGTCGCCTGCGGTGCGCGCCTTCGCGAACCACGGGTCGTAGAACGGGGCGGAGTCGAGGGACACGAAACCGTAGTACGCCTTCCTGACCTTGCCCGCCGAGCACAACAGCCCCAGGTCGGGGCCGCCGTAGGTGACGACGGTGAGGTCGGTGACGTCCGAGCGCAGCAACGCCCGGACCAGCGCCATCGGTTTGCGGCGCGAACCCCAGCCGCCGATGCCGATGGTCATTCCGCTGCGGAGTTCCCCGACGGCGTCGTCGAGCGACATCCTCTTGTCGCGCTTGTTCGCCATGGATGTCAGCCTTTCCTGTTGTTCGAGTTGGAGCGGGGCCTGCCGGTTTCGACGAATTCGTCGCGGTGCTCGTCCGAGATCCCGGCGAGGTTGAGTTCGAAGGTGTAGCCCTGCTCGAGGCGGTAACTGGTCTTCACGTCGACGGGGTCGATGCCGTTGATGGCTTCCTTGGCGCAGCGGATCACGCGGGTGTCCTTGGCGGCGATCTTGGCAGCGATGTCGCGGGCGGTGTCGTCGAGTTCCTCCCGCGGCACCACCTCGTACACCGACCCGAAGTGCTGCAACTGCTGGGCGGTGACGTTCTGCGCGGTGTAGTACAGGGTGCGCATCATGTGCTGGGGGACGAGGCGGGCGAGGTGTGTGGCGGCGCCGAGCGCCCCGCGGTCGACCTCGGGAAGTCCGAAGACGGCGTCGTCGGACGCCACGATCACGTCGGCATTGCCGACCAGACCGATTCCGCCGCCGACGCAGAATCCGTTGACCGCGACGACGACGGGGACGGCGCAGTCGTAGACGGCGGCGAACGCGGCCGCGCAGCCCCGGTTGGCGTCGACCAGCGCGCCGTAGCCGTCGGTGGCCTGCATCTCCTTGATGTCGACGCCGGCGTTGAACCCGCGCCCCTCCGCCCGGAGGATCACCACGTGGGTGTCCGGGTTCCGGCCCGCGGCCAGGATGGCGTCGGCCAACTCGAACCAGCCCCGGGACGGGATGGCGTTCACGGGCGGGTAGTCGACGGTGACCGTGGTGATGCCCCCCGGATCTGTCTCGCTCCGAATTCCCACTGTTTTCTCCTCGTCAGATCCGCACTTCACGCACCAAGCAATTGCTTGGTAGGGTAGCACGATGGAAACAGGTTCCAACATGACCGGAAGTGTCGTGCTCGTGACCGGCGGAGTTCGCGGGGTGGGCGCGGGCATCAGCCGCACCTTCCTGCGGGCCGGGGCGACGGTGATCGCCTGCGCTCGCCGGCCGGGCGACAACCCCGTGGAGGTGGACGGGCGTGCCGTCGAATTCCTGCCGTGCGACATCCGCGACCCGGAGCAGGTGCAGGGTCTCGTCGACCGGATCGTCGAGCGCCACGGCCGGCTCGACGTCCTGGTCAACAACGCCGGCGGCGCACCCTTCGCGCTCGCCGCGGACGCGAGCCCGAAGTTCCACTCCAAGATCGTCGAACTGAATCTGCTCGCCCCGCTGCTGGTGTCCCAGGTCGCGAATGCGGTTATGCAGCAACAGGACTCGGGTGGCGCGATCGTGAACATCTCCAGCGTCAGCGGATCGCGACCGTCGCCCGGCACCGCCGCGTACGGTGCGGCGAAGGCGGGAGTCGACAGCCTCACCACCAGCCTCGCGGTCGAGTGGGCGCCGAAGGTCCGGGTCAACTCGGTGATCGTCGGCCTGGTTCGCACCGAACTCGCGCACCTGCACTACGGCGACGACGCGGGGATCGCGGCGGTCGGGGCCACCGTGCCGCTCGGCCGGATGGCGTGCCCCGAGGACGTCGGCAACAGCGCGGTATTCCTGGCTTCACCGCTGGCGGCGTACGTCAGCGGTTCCACACTGACCGTCCACGGCGGCGGCGAACGCCCCGCCTTCCTGGCGGCAGCAACAGCATCCACCTCAGCTACGGCATCAACGAAGGAGAACTCATGAGTGGAGTGGTCGACGGTCGCGTCGTCATCGTGACGGGCGCCGGGCGCGGAATCGGACGCGCCCACGCGCTGGCGTTCGCCGCCGAGGGAGCGAAGGTCGTGGTCAACGACATCGGCGCCGGCATCGACGGGTCCGCCACGGGCGAGAGTCCGGCCGAACAGGTGGTCGCGGAGATCGTCGCGGCGGGTGGCGAGGCCGTCGTCAACGGCGACGACGTCGCGGACTGGGCCGGGGCCGAGAACCTGGTCCGGACGGCGATCGACACGTACGGGCGCCTCGACGTGCTGGTGAACAACGCCGGATTCCTGCGCGACCGCATGCTTGTCGGGATGAGTGAGCAGGAGTGGGACGCCGTCGTAAGGGTGCATCTCAAGGGACATTTCGCGACGCTGCGGCACGCGGCCGCGTACTGGCGGGCCGAGGCGAAGGCGGGAAACCCCGTCGACGCCCGGATCGTCAACACCAGTTCCGGTGCCGGACTGCAGGGTTCGATCGGGCAGGGCAACTACGCCGCCGCGAAGGCAGGGATCGCGGAGCTGACCATTCAGGCGGCCGCGGAGTTGAAGAACTACGGCGTCACCGTCAACGCGATCGCACCCGCCGCCCGCACCCGGATGACGGTCGGCGCCGGCGGCGCGATGGCGGAGGCAATGGCCGCGCCCGAGGAGGGTTTCGACGCGATGGCGCCGGAGAACATCTCCCCGCTCGTCGTGTGGCTGGGGAGCGTGGAGTCGAAGGACGTCACCGGGCGGGTGTTCGAGGTGGAGGGCGGCAAGATCACCGTCGCCGAGGGCTGGCGGCACGGCCCTGCCCAGGACAAGGGCGCGCGCTGGGAGCCGAAGGAGATCGGCCCCGTCGTCGCGGACCTCCTCGCGAAGGCGGAGGACCCGGTCCCGGTCTACGGCGCCTGAGCACGTGAGCGGGGAAGTGTGCCGGGGCACGCTTTGCCGCTCACCTGCCGGACGAACGGGACGCCCGTTGCGTCAGATCGAACGAGCGTCCCGTTCGTCCGGCTGCCCGGGGAACTGGAGAGTTGTTTGGACACATTGCTAAACAGGTGTCCAAAAGTTAGTGTGCAAGGAGGAAAAGGCTCTCGGCCAAGGAGAATTCGTGAAATTCGGCATTACGTTGTTTACGAGTGACCGCGGGATCGGGCCGGCCTCGGCCGCGAAGGGTGCAGAGGCCAACGGATTCGACTCCTTCTACGTGCCCGAGCACACGCACATTCCGGTGAAACGCGATGCCGCGCATCCTCAGACCGGGGACGCGTCGCTGCCCGACGACCGGTACATGCGCACCCTCGACCCGTGGGTGGCTCTCGCCGCGGCGGCGGCGGTCACGGAGCGGATCGACCTGGGCACGTCGGTGGCGCTGCCGGTCGAGCACGACCCGATCACATTGGCCAAGACGATCGCCTCCCTCGACCACCTCAGCGGCGGACGGGTGATTCTCGGTGTGGGGTACGGGTGGAATCTGGACGAACTCACCGATCACGACGTTCCGCCCGGACGGCGCCGGACGATGCTGCGCGAATACCTCGAGGCGATGCGCGCGCTGTGGACGCAGGACGAGGCGTCCTACGACGGCGAGTTCGTGAGTTTCGGTCCGAGTTGGGCGTGGCCCAAACCGTCCCGGGTGCCGCCGGTCATCGTCGGCGCAGCAGGCAACGACAAGAACTTCCGGTGGATCGTGAAATCGGCCGACGGGTGGATGACCACCCCGATCGAACAGGACATCGACGACCGGGTCGCGACGCTGCAACGCATGTGGCGCGAAGCCGGCCGGGACGGCGAACCGCGGATCGTCGTGCTCGACGGCAAACCGCACGTGGACAAGTTGCGGCGGTGGAAGGACCTCGGCGTCACCGAGGTCGTGTACGGATTGCCCGACCGGAGCGAGGAGGACGTCCTGGCGTACCTCGGACGTCTGGCAGGAAAACTCGAGGGATTGCGCGAGTCGACCGCGGTGGGGTGAGTGAGTGCGGTTGGATGGGATGAGGGCACACTCGAGTAAGAACGTGTTCTAGTATTGCTTGCCAGCTGCTCGAGGAGAGGCCGAAGTCCGTGCGCATCGCACTCTTGTCGTACCGAAGCAAGCCCCACTGCGGTGGGCAGGGTGTGTACGTCCGCCATCTCAGCCGTGAGCTGGCCGAACTCGGCCATCAGGTCGAGGTGTTCTCGGGCCAGCCGTACCCGGACGTCGACCCCCGGGTCACGTTGACGAAGGTCCCCAGCCTCGACCTGTATCGCGAGCCGGATCCGTTCAGAACGCCGCACCCCCGCGAATTCCGCGACGCCATCGACGTCCTCGAGGTCGCGACCATGTGGACCGCCGGATTCCCGGAGCCGCTCACGTTCAGCCTCCGCGCCGCGCGACTGCTGAAGGAGCGCGCCGACGAGTTCGACGTCGTGCACGACAACCAGTGCCTCGGGTACGGGCTGCTGCAACTGCAGAAGTCCGGGCTCCCCGTCGTCGCCACCATCCATCACCCGATCACCCGCGACCGCGAGCTGGATCTGGCGTCGGCGAAGTGGTGGCGCAAGGTGACGGTCCGGCGCTGGTACGGCTTTCTGCGCATGCAGAAGCGGGTGGCGCGTGCCATCCCCGCGCTGCTGACGGTGTCGCAATCCTCCGCCGACGACATCCGCGCCGCATTCGACGTTCCCGCCGACAACCTGCGGACCATCCCGCTGGGCGTCGACACCGAGGTCTTCCGGCCCCCGGCTATCGCCCGGGTTCCGGGCCGCATCGTGTGTGTCGCCAGCGCCGACATGCCCCTCAAGGGAGTGTCGACGCTCCTCGAGGCGGTCGCGAAGGTGCACACCGAGCGTGCCGTGGAACTGGTGCTGGTCACCAAACTCGCACCCGGGGGAGCGACGGAGAAGCTCATCGAGGAACTGGCCATCGGCGACGTCGTCCGGACGGTTTCGGGCATCGACGACGCCGAACTGGCAGCGCTGCTGGGGTCGGCCGACGTCGCGTGCGTCCCGTCGCTGTACGAGGGATTCTCGCTGCCCGCCGTCGAGGCGATGGCGTGCGGCACCCCGCTGGTCGCGAGCCGCGCCGGCGCCATTCCCGAGGTGGTGGGAACGGGCGAGGAGGCGAGTGTGCTGGTCACACCCGGCGACCCACAGGAACTCGCGGACGTGCTGGGCGCGTTGCTCGACGACCCACAGCGCCGGGCCCGGCTCGGCGACGGTGGCCGTCGCCGCGTGCTCGAGCGCTACAGCTGGGCCGCCGTGGCCGCGAGAACCGCGCAGACGTATGCCGAAGCGATAGCGCAGACCCGTGAAGGAGGCCGATTGTGCTGACCGTGGACTTCGACCGGCTGGGTGTGAAGCCCGGGGACAAGGTGATCGACATCGGGGCGGGCGCCGGACGGCACTCGTTCGAGCTGTATCGACGCGGCGCCGACGTCATCGCCTTCGACCAGAACGCCGACGAACTCGCGGACGTCGAGAAGATGTTCGTGGCGATGGCCGAGGTCGGTGAGGTCCCGGCGGGCGCGTCGGCCCGGGTGGAGGTCGGCGATGCGCTGAACCTGCCGTACGAGGACGCGTCGTTCGACGTGGTCCTCATCTCCGAGGTCCTCGAGCACGTGCCCCGCGACGGTCGCGCCATCGCCGAGCTGACCCGCATCCTCAAACCGGGTGGTGTTGCGGCGGTGACGGTTCCACGGTGGCTGCCGGAGAAGATCTGCTGGGCGCTGTCCGACGCGTACCACGAGGTGGAGGGCGGCCACGTCCGTATCTACCGCGCCGACGAACTGGCGGAGAAGCTCACGACCGCCGGTCTGCGGGTCCGGGGCCGGGACCATGCCCACGCCCTGCATTCCCCGTACTGGTGGCTCAAGTGCGCGGTGGGGGTGGAGAACAACGACAACCCCCTAGCGAAGGCCTATCACCAGGTTCTGGTGTGGGACATGATGAAGGCCCCCTGGCTCACGCGTACTGCCGAGAAGGTCCTCAATCCGGTGGTCGGCAAGAGCGTCGTGTTCTACCTCGAGAAGCCGAGGGAACCGAGCGTGGTGAAGGCGCCGCGGTGAGAGCCGTCGGCGTGCCGTCGGTGCCGAACGTGTTGTCGGAGAGCCAGGTCAGGCAGACGGCACGGTCGATCGCGGCAGCGCAGGAGTCGTCGGGGGCGCTGCCGTGGTTTCCGGGCGGGCACACCGACCCGTGGGATCACGTCGAATCCGCCATGGCGCTCGCCGCCGCCGGGCTGATCGACGAGGCGGAAGCCGCGTACGGGTGGTCCCGGCAGATGCAGCGACCGGACGGCTCGTGGCCGATGAAGTTCCGCGACGGGGTCGTGGAGAATCACGATTCCGACAGCAACTTCTGTGCCTACCTCGCGGTGGGGGTGTGGCACCATTACCTGATCACCGGCGACCGGAACTTCGTCGAAGCCCTGTGGCCGTCCGTGCAGGGCGGCCTCGACTTCGTCGTCGACATGCAGGCTCCGAGCGGCGAAATCTGGTGGGCCCGCGGCGAGAACGGACAGGACTGCCCCGAGGCATTGCTGACCGGAAACTCCAGTATTCACCACAGCCTGCACTGCGGGCTGCTCCTGGCCCGGCTGATCGACGACCCCCAGCCGGAGTGGGAGTTCGCGAAATACACGCTCGGCCACGCGATCCGGCAGCATCCGGAGTCGTTCGCGATCAAGGACGAATACTCCATGGACTGGTATTACCCGATCCTCGGCGGCGCCGTGCGCGGTGCGGCCGCGTCGGAGCGCATCGATTCGCGGTGGGACGACTTCGTGGTCGAGGGGCTCGGCATCCGCTGCGTGGACCACCGGCCGTGGGTGACCGGCGCCGAAACGTGCGAGTTGGTGCTGGCGCTCGACGCGATGGGGGAGCGCGCCCGGGCGCTCGCACAGTTCACCGCCATGCAGCATCTGCGGGATCCGGACGGCTCGTACTGGACGGGGCTCGTCTACAGCGACGGCAAGCGGTGGCCGGTCGAGCAGACTACGTGGACGGGCGGCGCGATGATCCTCGCGGCGGACGCGCTGTCCCGCACCACGCCCGGACACGGAATCTTCCGGGACGCGGCGCTGCCTGTGGGACTACCGATCGGCCTCGACCGGTGCGGCGACTACTGTCAGGCCAGCGGCTCGCCTGTCTGACCGCCCACACGCTCGAGAACGCGCAGCGAACCGGTGACGGACGTCTCCTTGAATTGTCCTGTCGCCAGAGCGCGTTCGTAGATCTCGAACGGTGGTCGGCCGCCGTCCGCCGGATCGGGGAACACGTCGTGGATCACCAGGGCGCCGCCGACGTTCACCCACGGCGCCCACCCCTCGAGGTCCGCCGATGCCGCCTCCGATGTGTGTCCGCCGTCGATGAACACGAAGTTCACCGGAGTGCGCCAGAACCTCGCGACCGTCGACGACCGGCCGAGCACACCGACGACGAACTCCTCGAGTCCCGAATCGGCCAAGGTGTGCCGGAACCGGCCGACCGTGTCGAGCAACCCGGTGTGCGGATCGACGAATGCCGGTTCGTGGTACTCCCATCCGGGCTGATGTTCCTCTGAACCGTGGTGGTGATCGATCGTGACGACGCGGGCACCCCGCGCCCTCGCCGCTGCCCCGAGGTAGATCGTCGACCGGCCGCAGTACGTGCCGATCTCGACACCCACCCCGCCGGGGACCAGGTACTGCATCGCGGCCTCGTGGAGGGCGGTCCCCTCGTCCTCCGGCATGAAGCCGGGGGTGGAGTCGGCGAGTCGGAGAAGCTCTGGTGTCAGGTGTTCGGTGCTCATGTGGCCTCTGCATCCGGGGTGGCCGCTCTGGCCGCCTTCTTCCGATTGTGTAGCACCCCTCCGATCATCGAGTCGAGTTTCGTCCCCAACGGCCAGCCCACGTAATGGCACAGGAACAGCGCGATCTCCCGGAGTTGCTCCTCGTCGAGTTCCTCGTTGTGCAGGGCCGCCCCCACCTGGATCTCGGCGACGTCGACGAGTCCCTGCGCGGTGAGCGCGCCGAGGAGGAGAAGCCTGCGGTCGCGGATGCTCAGCCCCGGCCGCGACCAGATGTCGGCGAACAGGTGGTCGGCGGTGACGGCGAAGTGCGCGCCGGGTCCGTCCTGCATCTCGAATCCGTAGACCTTCTCCATCATGGCCAGGCCGCGGGTGCGGGTGTCGTCGGTCATGGCTGTTCCTCCTTGTCCTTGTCCGCGGTGTGCTCGACGCCGAGTCCCGGACCCAGGCCGGAGAGTGCGAGTCGGGCGAGCGGCAGCGCGACGTCGAGTCGGTCGCCGAGCCCGATCGCCAGTGACAGGTCCTTCTCCCCGAGGTCCCGGACGTGGGACATGATCGGGTACCAGTTGTCGTTCTCGTCGAGGGCCTCGGTGGTGTCGCGGAGCATGATCGCTCCGGCGCCCCCGGTGATCGCGTCCGTGTGCCGGACCACCTTCCCGAGTTCGGTGATGTCGAGACCGGCGGCCTCGGCGAGCCGCTGCGCCTCGGCGGCGGCAGTGAACGAGACGAAGTGCAGCAGGTTGCGGGCCAGCTTCATCCGCGTGCCCGCGCCCACGTCGCCGGCGTGCACGACGAGTTCGGCCCAGTGCCCGAACGGCTCCCGGACCTTCTCGAACGCGTCTTCGCTCGCCCCGACCATCACCGCGAGCTTCCCCTGGTGTGCCCCGGGGGCGCCGCCGCTGACGGGAGCGTCGATCAGGTCGACGCCCTGCACACGGCACCGGTCGGCGAGTTCGACCGCGGTGACGTCGCTGATCGTGGAGTGCACCGCCACGACCGTGCCCGGCCTCGCGGTGTCGAGGATCTCTGCGACAACCGCCCGCACCTGCTCGTCGTTGAGCACCGTCACCGAGATGACGTCCGCGTTCTCCGCCACCTCCCGCGGACTCGACGTGACCTTCGCGCCCGCCTTGCCGAACGGTTCCAGCGCCTCCGGCCGGGTGTCGCACACGATGAGTCCGCCCGGCCGGTCGAGTAGCCGCTTCGCCATGGGCGCACCCATGTTGCCGAGTCCGATGTAGCCGACGGATACCTGCTCGGTGGTTGTCATGCCCGAAAAATCTGTCCGCCGTCGACGTTGAAGATCTGCCCGGTGATCCAGCTCGCCTCGTCGGAGAGCAGGAACAGGCAGGCACCGACGAGGTCGTCAGGGGTGCCCATCCGTTTGAGCGGCAACGTCTTGACCATGTCTGCCACCATATTTCCCGGTGTGACGGTGCGGGTGGCTTCGGTGTCGATCGGTCCGGGCGCGATGGCGTTGACCCGGATGTTCATGCCGCCCACCTCGTGGGCGAGTTGCTGGGTGAGGCCGTTGATCCCGACCTTCGCGAGGCCGTAGAAACCGGAGTACAGCCAGGCAGCCGTCGACGACTGGTTGACGATCGAGCCGCCACCGCGTTCGTTCATGTGCGGCCACACCGCGCGCGTGACGTTGAGGGCGCCGTCGAAGTTCACGGCCATGAATTTCTTGTAGTAGTCCCATGGCACGGTGATGAGGAGGTCGAGTTTCATTTCGCCGTAGATCGCGGCGTTGTTCACGAGATGGTCGATGCCCCCGAACTTCTCGACGGTGAACTCCGCAAGGGCTTTCGCCGAGTCCTCGTCGGCGACGTCGACGTCCTTGAACACCGCGCCTCCGCCGTCGGCGCTGATCTGCTTGGCGACCGTCTCGCCGAGTTCCGCGTTGAGGTCGGCCACCACCACGTTGGCGCCCTCGCGGGCAAGAGCACGCGCGTAACCCTCGCCGATACCCTGCGCGGCGCCGGTGACGATGGCCGTCTTGCCGTCGAAACGTCCCATATCGATTGACTCCCTCTTCATTCGGGCCGGCGTGTTGTCAGGCCGGTTCCGCGACCAGCTTGGTTTCCAGGTATTCCTCGAAACCGGCCACGCCCATCTCGCGGCCGATTCCGGACTGCTTGTATCCGCCGAACGGGGCGTCGGCCGAATACCAGACGCCGCCGTTGACGCTGAGCGTGCCGGTGCGCACGCCGTCGACCACCCGCTTCACGCGTGCGGGGTCCGTGCCCCACACCGACCCGGACAGCCCGTACGGCGAGTCGTTGGCGATACGGATCGCGTCGCCGTCGCCGTCGTGGGGAATGATCACGAGCACGGGTCCGAAGATCTCCTCCCGCGCCACCCGGGCGGTGTTGTCGAGGCCGGAGATCAGGGTGGGCTCGATGAAGAATCCGCGGTCGCGATCGGCCGGGCGGCCGCCACCGACGACGATCGTGCCGCCCTCCTCCCGCGCGAGCCGAAGGTAGTCCTCGACCCGGGCGCGCTGCCGCGCGGAGATGAGTGGACCGCAGATGGTGCCGGGTTTCGTCGGGTCTCCCGCGGCCAACCCGCCGAGCGTCCGGGCCGTGGCCTCGACCGCCTCGTCGTACTTCTCCCGCGGCACCAGCAACCGGGTGGTGATTGCGCATCCCTGCCCTGCATGGGTGGACACGGTGAACGCGGCGACCCCGCAGGCACCGGCGAGGTCGGCGTCGTCGAGCACGATGAACGCCGATTTGCCGCCGAGTTCGAGGAACACCCTCTTCAAGGTCTCGGACGCCGCCGCCATGACGGATCTGCCGGTGGCGGTCGACCCGGTGAACGAGACCAGGTCCACGCGCGGATCGGTCGAGAGTTGCGCGCCGAGGGAATGGTCGCTCGACGTGACGATGTTGAGCACCCCGGCCGGGATGTCGGTCTCCTCCGCGACGAGGTGCCCGACCAGGGCCGCGCACCAGGGAGTGTCGGGAGCGGGTTTGAGGACGACCGTGTTGCCGGCCGCCAGCGCGGGGCCGATCTTGGCGAAGTTGATCTGGTGCGGGAAGTTCCACGGTGTGATGGCGCCGACCACACCGACGGCCTCCTTGAGGACCTGTCGTCGCGTCCTGATGCCCATCGGTTCCGCGATGCCCAAATCCTGTTCCCACGAATAAGTGTCGGCGAGGCCTGCGAAGTAGCCGAGGTCGGCGACCGGGCCCTCGAGTTGCGGTCCGCTGGTGAGGAAGGCGGGAGCGCCGACCTCGGCGATGGTGATCTCGCGCAGTTCCTCGATGTGCGACTGCAGCACGTCGCGCAGTTGTCGTAGGCAGCGGGCGCGGAAGGCGTGGTTGCGTGTCCACGTGGTGTCGTCGAAGGCCCGCCGGGCCGCGGCGATCGCGGTCTCCATGTCGGATGCGGTGGCGTCGGCGGCCCGTCCCAGTATCTCTTCGGTTGCCGGGTTGATCACCTCGAAGGTGCCGCCGGAACCGGGAATCAGTTTGCCGTCGATCAGGAGCGCGGAGCTGTCGGTGGGGCGCAGAGTCATGGATTGTCGCTTCCGAATCGGGTGGATGTCACAACGATCTCTGAAAACTGGACATGTGTCTGGACTATAGTTTGAACAACTGGATGCCGCAATGGCGAGTCCCGGAGTTGCGATGGCCGACCGCGACTACGAAGCCGAGCCGCCGTGGCCGCTCCAGAAACTGGCGGAGTTGGTGGGTGCGGCGAATCCGACGCCGGCGAGGGCTCCCCGGAGTACGGATTCGTAGATCACGTCGAGGTCCGAGTCGTCGCCGAGGAAGTCGAAGTGCTCGCGGGGCACATCCGCGACGGGGACGTCTTCGGCGAGCCGTACCGGTTCGACATCGGCCGGAGTCCCAACCCGCAGATCGACCGGGTCGAGCCCGCCGGTCCGGTCGTCCGGCTGCGGTCGAAATTCATCAGTGGGATCAAGACGATGCCCGTGCGAATTCACCCGCGCGACATGGTGTGAGCGCCTGCTCTTCATTGCCAGGGGCCGGTAACTGTAGTAGCGTCCAGACACGTGTCCAGTAGTATGAATTTCGAGTCCACCCGCCGCCGTCTCACCGAGAAGCAAGCCGACACCGTCGACAAACTCACCAAGGCGGCCGTCGAAGTACTGCGCGAAGAGGGATTCGCGGGGCTCACTGTCCGCTCGGTGGCCGGTCTCGCCGGGGTCGCACCGGCAACCGCGTACACCTACTTCTCCTCGAAGGAACACCTCGTCGCCGAGGTCTTCTGGCGCCGCCTCGCCGCGTCGCCGCCGCAGCCCGCGGACGACGGACTCGACCGCACCGGACGCGTGGTCGCCGTGCTCCGCCATATCGCCCTCCTGGTGGCGGACGAACCCGAACTCGCCGGTGCCGTCACCAACGCGCTGCTCGGCCGCGACCCCGACGTGGAACACCTCCGTGCCCGCATCGGGCTCGAGATCCGTGATCGCCTTGCCGCGGCGCTGGGCGAGGGCCACGACCCCGACGTCCTCGAAGCACTGGAGCTGCTGTACGCCGGCGGCCTCGTCCGCGCGGGAATGGGCTACGGGTCCTACGCACAATTCGCCGATCGACTCGAAACTTCCGCCAAGCTGATTCTGGAGTAGATGCCATGACCGCAGCCTCGATGCCCGGGGTGTCCCGCAATCCGGTGACGTTCAATCCGTACGACTATGGCTTCCACGAAGATCCGTACGTCACGTATCGAAGACTGCGGGAAGAGGCGCCGGTCTACTACAACGAGGAACTCGACTTCTGGGCGCTGTCCCGGCACGAGGACGTCGTCGCGGCGTTCCGCGACAACCAGCGCCTGTCGAGCGCGAACGGGGTGTCGCTCGACCCAGCGGCCTACGGTCCGCACGCCCACAAGACCATGTCCTTTCTCGCGCTGGACGATCCGCGGCACATGCGGATGCGGCAGTTGGTGTCCCGCGGCTTCACCCCGAGGCGGGTGAACGAACTGGAGGGCCGCATCCTGGATCTGACCCGGCAGTACCTCGCCCCGGCGCTCGAGGCGGGCGAGTTCGACTGGATCGCCGAATTCGCGGGCAAGCTCCCGATGGACGTGATCTCGGAGCTGATGGGGGTGCCGGAGGCCGACCGCGGCGAACTCCGCCGGCTCGCCGATCTGGTGGTGCATCGCGAGGAGGGCGTCCTCGACGTGCCGCACGCTGCGATGGAGGCGTCGCTCTACCTCGTCGGCTACTACGCCGACATGCTGGCCGAGCGGCGTAGAAGACCGACCGAGGACCTCACCTCGGCCCTGCTCGAGGCGGAGATCGACGGTGACCGGCTCACCGACGACGAGATCATCGCCTTCATGTTCCTGATGGTGGTGGCGGGCAACGAGACCACCACCAAACTGCTCGGCAACGCGCTGTACTGGGGTTTCCGCTATCCGGCCGAGGCCAGGCACGTATTCGAGGACGTGAGCCGGGTGCCGGAGTGGGTGGAGGAGACCCTGCGTTTCGACACGTCCAGCCAGATGGTCGCGCGGACGGCGGCCGTCGACCTCGACTTCCACGACCGGACGATTCCCGCCGGCCACAAGGTGCTGATCCTCATCGGGTCCGCGAACCGCGACTCGGCGGTGTTCGAGGACGCCGACGAATACCGGATCGGCAGAGACACGTCCAACAAGCTCGCGAGCTTCGGCGGCGGCACCCACTTCTGCCTCGGCGCCCACATGGCCCGGCTGGAAGCGCGGATCGCCCTCACCGAACTCGTCACCCGCATCGACGACTACGACATCGACGAGGCGAACAGCGTGCGGGTCCACTCGACCAACGTGCGCGGTTTCGCCGCCCTTCCCCTGAAAGTGCAGGTCCGCGATGCCTAGATTCGAACCCAACCCGCAGCGACGCCCGTCGGTCGTCGCCGGGGCGTCGTCCGGAATCGGGACGGCGACGGCCTATGCGCTGGCGGAGGCCGGTCACCCCGTCGCGCTCGGTGCCCGCCGGGTGGCCGAGTGCGAGGAGATCGCGGAGAAGATCCGCAGCAACGGGGGAGAGGCGTTCGCGCACTTCCTCGACGTCACCGACACCGCCTCCGTCGACAACTTCGTCATCGCGGCCGAAAAGGCGCTGGGCCCCATCGAGATCGCGCTGTCGGGAGCAGGAGACCTGGAGTTCTCCGTCGCGCACGAGATGGACCCCGACCAATTCCTGGGGCAGGTCGACGTCCACCTGGTCGGCGCGCAGCGCCTCGCGCACCGAATCCTCCCCGGCATGATCGAACGCCGGCGGGGAGACTTCGTCCTGATCGGATCCGACTGCGCCGACACACCCCGACCCCGGATGGGCGCGTACAACGCCGCCAAGGCCGGTGTCGAGATGATGGGCCGGCAGATGCGAATGGAGTTGGAGGGCACCGGCGTCCGGGCTTCGGTCGTGCGTCCGGGCCCCACCCAGACATCCATGGGGATGAACACCACCGAGGAGGTCATCGGACCCGTCCTCGAGGACTGGGCGAAATGGGGATTCGCCCGGCACTCGTACTTCCTGCGCGCCTCGGCGATCGCCGACGCCGTCGTCGCTGCCGTCAGTGCGCCCCGAGGCGCACACATGGTGCTGATCGAGGTGCAGCCCGAGGCGCCCCTGCGAAAGGATGGAGAATGAATCCGACTACCCCGCAACGGGTGTCCGGCGGCCGGCACGAGCACGGACACCTCGACGAACTGCGTACCGACCCGATCGCGCTGATGCGCCGCGTCCGGGAGGAATGCGGCAACGTCGGCGTCTTCCAGCTCGCCGACAAGAAGGTGGTGCTGCTGTCCGGCGCCGAGGCCAACGAATTCTTCTTCCGCTCCACCGACGAGGATCTCGACCAGCAGGCCGCCTACCCGTTCATGAAGCCGATCTTCGGCGAGGGAGTCGTGTTCGACGCGAGTCCCGAGCGCCGCAAGGAGATGCTGCACAACCAGGCGCTGCGCGGCGAGCAGATGAAGGGCCATGCCGCGACGATCGCCCACGAGGTCGACCGCATGGTGGCGCGGTGGGGTGAGGAGGGGGAGATCGATCTCCTCGAGTTCTTCGCGGAGCTGACCATCTACACGTCCTCGGCCTGCCTGATCGGGAAGAAGTTCCGGGAGCAACTCGACGGCCGGTTCGCGCACCTGTATCACGAGCTGGAGCAGGGCACCGACCCCATCGCGTACGTCGACGCGTACGCGCCGATCGAGAGCTTCCGCAGGCGGGACGAGGCGAGGGTGCAGCTGGTGGCGCTCGTCCAGGAGATCATGACCGGGCGCATCCAGAACCCGCCGCAGGGCAAGGAGGATCGGGACATGCTCGACGTGCTCGTCTCGATCAAGGACGAGAACGGCAACGAGCGCTTCACCGCTGATGAGATCACCGGCATGTTCATCTCGATGATGTTCGCCGGGCACCACACCACGTCCGGCACCGCGGCCTGGACCCTCATCGAACTTCTGCGGCACCCCGACTACGCCAAGCAGGTGGTCGCGGAACTCGACGATCTCTATTCGGACGGCTCCGACATCAGCTTCGGAGCGCTCCGGCAGATCCCGAAACTCGAAGCGGTACTGAAGGAGACACTGCGGCTGCATCCACCACTGATCATCTTGCTCCGCGTCGCCCGTGGCGACTTCGAGGTCGGCGGCTACCGGATCGCCGAGAACGACCTAGTGGCGGCCACACCCGCGATCTCCAACCGGATCGCGGAGGACTTCCCGAACCCGGACACGTTCGACCCGGAACGGTACATCGACCCCAACCAGGAAGACATCGTCAACCGATGGACCTGGATACCGTTCGGGGCGGGCAGGCACCGCTGCGTCGGGGCCGCGTTTGCGCTGATGCAGCTGAAGGCGATCTTCTCGATCCTCCTGCAGGACTGGGAGTTCGAGATGGCACAACCGTCCGAGACGTACCGCAACGATCACAGCAAGATGGTGGTTCAACTGCAGCAGCCGTGCACGGTGAGGTACCGGAAGCGAAGCAAGTGATGAAAATCGAAGCCGACCTCGACCTGTGTCAGGGTCATGCCGTGTGCGAGATGGAGGCGCCCGATGTCTTCGCCGTCCCGAAGCACGGCAAGGTCGAGATCCTCGACACCGACCCCCCGGAGAAACTGCGTGCCGAGGTGGAGAGCGCCGTGCGCTTCTGCCCCACCCAGGCCCTGCGGATCCTCGCGGACAACGACTCAGAAGGAGATGCCTGATGGCCCCTTTCGACCGCGCCGAACTCGACGAGATGGTGCAGCGCTGGGTGGACGAGAACAAGCGGTGCGAATCGCTCGGCGACTGGAAGCCGCTCGCCGAGATGTACACCGAGGACGCCACGTACGGATGGAATTACGGGCCGAAGGACGACTTCATGGCCGTCGGCCGGGACGAGATCCGCGACCTGGCGCTCGGACAGGAAATGGACGGGCTCGAGGGCTGGGAGTATCCGTACCAGCAGTTCGTCGTCGACGATCGCAGCGGCGACGTCATCGGATTCTGGAAGCAGGTGTCCGAGCGCACCCGCGACGACGGCACGCACTACCAGGTCACCGGAATCGGTGGCAGCTGGTTCCGGTACGGCGGCAACTTCCAATGGTCCTGGCAGCGTGACTTCTTCGACTTCGGCAACGTCTCCAGCCTGTTCCTCGAGATGATCACGAACAACGCCATGTCCGACGGCATGAACGCGCGGATCCAGCGCGCGACGTCCGGCCGGTTGCCGGGCTGGTATCCCGTCGGGCAGGCCCCGGTTCCGCTGTGGTGAGTACGGTGAAGGGTCCGGCGTCGTTCGCCGATCTGTCCCGCGAGGATCTCGCGATTCTCGTTCCGGAACTGCTCCTGTGCGGTCATCTCATCGACCGCTCCGGTATGCCGCACCTGATCGGGGCGTTCGGTCGCGAGGGCATGACGCAGGTCGCGATC
This sequence comes from Rhodococcus sp. 4CII, assembly GCF_014256275.1. NCBI lineage: Bacteria > Bacillati > Actinomycetota > Actinomycetes > Mycobacteriales > Nocardiaceae > Rhodococcus > Rhodococcus sp. 4CII. The sequence goes on along the minus strand of NZ_JACCFE010000002.1, from coordinate 2,422,978 downwards.
GAGGAATGGATGGCGTCCAGCCCCGTCTACACGAGGCGGATGCAACGGGCTTTGGGGTTCGAGGGCGACGGCGTCGTCACGATATTCAAGGGCCTGCAACTCGACATCGGCGCACCGCCACAGTTCATGGACTTCCGGTACCGCGTCACCGATCACGACCACGGCGAGTTCTGGCTCGAACACTGCGGGGCGCTGATGGACGTCGAACCGATGGGCGACGAATACGTGACGGCCATGTGCCACGACATCGAGGACCCGACGTTCGACGCCACCGCACTGGCCACCAACCCGCACGCGCAGGTGCGTCCCGTGCACCGCCCGCCGCGACGGCCCGCGGACCGGACACCGCACTGCCTCTGGACGGTCACCATCGACGACGCCCACGTGCCGCCCCCGATTCCGGCCGGTCTCGTGACGGTGGGGAAGTCGCGGGCCGCGACGGTCGCGCTGTCGCCGATCGACAGCGGCGGGCCGGGACGGCACGACTACGCCGGCGCGCTCCTCGCCGATCTTCGGTTCGCGGACTTCTCCCATTCGGCGCTGACCAGACTGGCGGAGGAGGTGTGCATGCAGCAGCATCTGCTGACCCTCGGGTTCCTGCTCGCCGTGCGGGCCCGCACCGACGCCGCGGCCGCACTCGACCTCGCCCGCAAGCAGCTCACCGGCATCGCCGGCCTTACGTCGGAGCGGATCCGGAACGCACTCGGGCTGCCCGCGGATCTCGTGGGTCTGGCCGCCGTCCTCGCCGTGCACCCGGCGCTGAATCCCCGGCAGTACGTGGACGTCACGATCTCTCTCGACCACCGACTGCTGCTCACGCTCGGACGGGACTGCGGGGCCGGGGCGGACGGGGCCTGGCCGTCCATGATCGACGGCGAGCACCTCGCGCCGTTGAACGCGCTCGTGCGCGGGGTGTCGCCGACGTTCGCGGTGCGGGTGGTCGAGGAGACGGACACGGCGCTGACAGTGGAGGTCGTCACCGGTGAGCCGCCCGCGACGGAGGCACCCGAGGTCGCCCTCACCCGGTTCAGCACCGGCGCCGACTTCACGTTCACCGACCGCGGCATACCCCTACCACTCACCGTCGTCTGAGAGGACGCTCCCGTGGCCTACAACCTTGCGGACCTCTTCGAGCATTCCGTGGACGCGATGCCGGAGCGGGTGGCACTGATCTGTGGCGCCCGTAGCGTCACCTACCGGGAACTGGAAGACCGGGCCAACAGACTGGCCCACCACTTCCTGGACGCGGGGCTGACCGCCGGTTCGCACATCGGCGTGCACCTGCACAATTCGGTCGAGACCATGGAGACGTTGCTGGCGGCGTACAAGATTCGCGCGATCCCGGTCAACATCAACTACCGCTACACCAGCGACGAACTCGCCTACGTCTACGGCCACGCGGAACTCGACGCCGTCGTCCACCATCGGATCTACGCCTCGCGCGTCGCGGAGGTCCTGCCGTCGTTGCCGAGGATCCGGCACACCGTCGTCGGCGAGGACGATCTCGGCGGAGTCGGCCTGCCCAGCGACTCGATGCCGTACGAGGAGGCGCTGTCCGGCAGCGGCGACCGGGACTTCGGCGATCGCAGCTCCGAAGACCTGTTCATCATGTACACGGGCGGCACCACGGGACGTCCCAAAGGAGTGGTGTGGACGCACGAGGCGATCTGGCGGGTTCTCGCGGGCGGGCTCGACTTCTACACCGGTGAGTCGATCGACGACGAATACCAGCAGTCGCGGGTGGGGTCGCAGGAGGAACCGACGCTGTGGTTTGCCGTGCCGCCGCTGATCCACGCGGCCGCGATGATGCCGACGTTCACCGCGTTGTTCAGCGGCAACACCGTGCTGCTGGAATCGAAGTTCGACGCCGACCGGACGTGGGAGCTCGTCGAGCGGCACCGGGTGCAGATCCTCATCATCACCGGAGACGCGATGGGGCGGCCGCTGATCGAGGCGCATCGACCCTCACGCACCGACACGTCGAGCCTGGGTGTCGTGGCATCCGGGGCCGCGCTGTTCTCCCCGGTGATCAAGGACGCCTTCCTCGACGCGTTCCCGGGACTGCTGGTCTCCGATTCCATCGGCGCCTCCGAAACCGGTTTCGGCGGAATCGGTTTCGCGACCAAGGGGGAGAAACAGGTAGGTGGGCCCCGGGTGCCCGCCGGACGCTACGCCCTGGTGCTCGACGACAACGACGTGCCCGTCGCACCGGGCTCCGGGACGGACGGCTGGTTCGCGAAGGGCGGGTACGTCCCCCTCGGCTACTACAACGACCCGGAGAAGACCCGGGAGATCTTCCGGGAAGTCGACGGGCGACCCGTCGTCGTCACCGGCGACCGCGCGCGAATCGAGGCCGACGGATCGATCACCCTGCTCGGCCGGGGCAACATGGTGATCAACACCGGTGGCGAGAAGGTGTTCGCCGAAGAGGTCGAGAGCGCGGTCAAGGCGTACCGCGACGTCTACGACGCCATCGTCGTCGGCGTCCCCGACGAACGCTGGGGTCACCGCGTCTCCGCGGTCGTGCAGGCACGCAACGGTCGAGGCGTCGACTTCGCCGGGCTCGAGGAACACGTACGGCAGAGCCTCGCCGGCTACAAGATTCCGCGTCTGGTGTGGGTGGAGCAGACTGTCCAGCGCACGCCGAGCGGCAAACCCGACTACCGGTGGGCGCAGGGCGTCACCAAACAGCGCGACCCCGACCACCGCACGTGAGTGGCAAAGCGTGCTCCGGCACGCTTTGCCACCCACGTGGGGGTCAGGCTGGAGCGCGGACGACCAGGACCGTTCCCGGGAACTCCGCGGCGAGTTCCTGACGGCTGTGCTTCACGGCCGCGGTGCCGTAGCCCTTCTTCCGGGCGTCGGGCGAGATCCAGATCGCGACGTCGACCTCACGTCCCGACAGTTCGCCGAACACCAGGCCGACCGCCGTGTTCTCCGCGGTGTCCTCACACACGAACCATGCCGCGGACTCGTCGTCGACCCGGCTCAGGCCTTCGGCGCGTTCCTTCTCGATCCGCTCCTCGGACCACTGCGTGCCCGCGTCGTCGACCTGTTCGGCGCAGCGGCGCCGGAACAGCTCGGCGTCCTCCTCGGTCTGCGTGAACGGGCGCAGACGGAAGTTGCGGCCGGTACTCGCCGGCCGGTCGCTCGCGGTCCATTCCAGCGTGGCATCGAGGTCTTTCAGTTCCGTCTGGATGCGCAGCCGCTCGACCTTGGTGAGCCGCCGGAACGTCAGGTTGAGGACGGCCTCCGCGTATGCCTCGGTGGTGTCGAGGAGTCCGGCGACAGTGGTGAGGGCCTCGGCGTGGTCCTCGCTGTCGACGATGGCATCGAGAACCTCGTGGCGCTGCTCGAGTGCGCGCAGCAGGACCGCGGTGAGCTCGCGACGGTCATGTATCCGATCTTGAACCTGTGTACTCATGTCTGCAATTTCCTCGCCCTCGGCCGTCCAACAAGTCCGTACGCGTCAATACTGCAAGAAGTCCTCCGGCATGGCATCCGTTACCCGGCGGTACATACAGATCTATCGGGGCGTGCAGACGACGACTGGGATCGTGCGGTCGGTCCAGGCCTGGTAGTTGTCGAAGTCGGCGTACATGTCCACGAGCCGCGGCCACAGGTCCGCGCGTTCCCCGGGATCGGCCACGTGGGCGGTCATCGGCCGCACCCGCGACTTCACCTGGACGGTCACGTCGGGATTCGCGCGGAGATTGAGATACCACATCGGATGCTTCGGGAGGCCGCCCTGCGAGGCGACGAGGATGATGCGGTCGCCGTCCTCGAGGAACAGCAGCGGGCTGATCCGCGGCTCGCCGCTCTTGCGGCCGGTGGTGGTGAGCAGGCAGACGGGCAGACCGCGCGGGAAGGCACTGCCGACCCGCCACGTGCTGCCCAGTCGCCCGCCCGTCCGCCGGTACAGCACGACGTTGATCTTCGACATCCACTTGATGGCGGAGACGGTCCACTTCGAGTCGAGGCCGGGCGGTCGAGCGGAGCGAGGGGAATTTGGCTCGGGGCGAGCGGCGGCGGGTGCATTCATCGGGTCTAGATCCGCTCGATGATGGTGCCGGTGGCGAGTGCGCCGCCCGCGCACATCGTGATCAGCGCGGTCGATCCGTCGGTGCGTTCGAGTTCGTGCAGCGCGGTGGTGATCAGACGAGACCCGGTGCTGCCGACGGGATGGCCGAGCGCGAGCGCCCCGCCGTTGACGTTGACCCGATCCATGTCGGGCCCGTGCACCGACGCCCACGACAGCAGCACCGACGCGAAGGCCTCGTTCACCTCGAACAGGTCGAGGTCGCCGATCTTCATACCGCTGCGTTCGAGGACGCGGGCCGTGGCCTGTACAGGTCCGTCGAGGTGGAATTCGGGTTCGGAGCCGACGAGCGCCTGGGAGATGATCCGCGCCCGCGGCGTCAGTCCGAGTTCGCGGGCCCGGGCCTCGTCCATCAGCATGACGGCGGCGGCACCGTCGGAGATCTGCGACGACGTGCCCGCGGTGTGAATGCCGCCCTCGAGAACGGGCTTCAGCCTGGCGAGCGATTCCGCGGTGGTGTCGCGCAGACCCTGATCGCGGCTGACCACCTGTATCTCACCGGTGAGCGTGCCGTCCTTGTCGACGACGGGTGCGGTCACGTGCAGCACTTCCCGGTCGAATCGGCCTTCGTCCCAGGCCTGCTTGGCGCGGGCCTGCGAACGTACGCCGAGGGCTTCGACGTCGACGCGGGTGATTCCGCGGCGACGGGCGATACGTTCTGCGGCCTCGAACTGGTTGGGCATGTCGATGTCCCAGTCTGCGGGCCGACGTGGGCCGGCGTTCTCGCCGACGTTCGCGCCGAGCGGCACCTGGCTCATCGCTTCGATGCCGCAGGCGATTCCGACGTCGATGGCGTCGGTGGCGATCAATCCCGCGACGAGGTGGTTGGCCTGCTGGGCGGAGCCGCACTGGCAGTCGATCGTGGTGGCGCCGACCTGCCAGGGCAGCCCGGCATGCAGCCACGCGGTCCGGGTGATGTTGTTCGACTGTGCGCCGGCCTGTGTGACGCAACCGCCGATGACCTGTTCCACCAGTTCGGGGTCGATGCCGGAGCGGTCGAGGATGCCCCGCTGAGCGGCGCCGAGGATCTCGGCGGCGTGTAATCCGGACAGCCAGCCACCGCGCTTTCCGATCGGGGTGCGTACGGCCTCGACGATTACTGGTGTGCCCACGGCGGGCTCCTTTCCTTGTTCTCAAAAAATAGAACAGGTTCTGCTATCCGGGCAAGGTCTGAATGAGCTTTCCTTTGCTAGTCGCCCGGCTTGTGCTTCAATGCTAGTAGAACGTGTTCCACATCACGGAGTGGTGTATGGCTTAGGGCAGGAGACAGCAGTGGTGCAGCCCAATCTTCCAGAGGGTTTCGACTTCACCGACCCGGACATCTACGCAGAGCGCATTCCTTACCAGGAGTTCGCCGAACTGCGGAAGACTGCCCCGATCTGGTGGAACCCGCAGCCGCCGGAGATCGGTGGCTTCCACGACGACGGCTACTGGGTCGTCAGCAAGCTCGAGGACGTCAAGGAGGTGTCGCGGCGCAGCGACGTGTTCTCCACCCACGAGAACACCGCGATCGTGCGCTTCGCCGACGACATTCCGCGCGAGAACATCGAGATGCAGCGCTTCATCCTCATCAACAAGGACGCTCCCGAGCACACGAAACTCCGCAAACTCGTCTCCCGCGGCTTCACGCCCCGGGCGATCAACAGCCTGCGCGAAGAACTCACCGAACGCGCCGAGAAGATCGTGAAGGCCGCGGCGGAATCGGGTGCCGGCGACTTCGTCACCCAGGTGGCGTGTGAGCTTCCGCTGCAGGCGATCGCCGAACTGCTCGGTGTGCCGCAGGAGGATCGACTGAAGGTGTTCGACTGGTCGAACCAGATGACGGGCTACGACGACCCCGAACTGGACATCGACCCGAACGCCGCATCGATGGAGATCCTCGGCTACGCGTACCAGATGGCGGACGAGCGCAAGAAGTGCCCCGCCGAAGACATCGTCACGACGCTGATCGAAGCGGACATCGATGGAAATGAGCTTTCTCCTGAGGAATTCGGCTTCTTCGTGATCCTGCTGGCGGTCGCCGGCAACGAGACCACCCGCAATGCCATCACACACGGCATGATGGCATTCCTGGACCATCCCGATCAGTGGGAGCTCTACAAGAAGGAGCGTCCCAAGACGGCGGCGGACGAGATCGTCCGGTGGGCGACCCCGGTCAACTCGTTCCAGCGCACCGCACTGGAAGACACCGAACTCGGCGGAGTGCACATCAAGAAGGGGCAGCGAGTCGTAATGCTCTACGGCTCCGCGAATTTCGATGAAGACGCGTTCGAGAACCCGGAGAAGTTCGACATCATGCGGGAGAACAACCCGCACGTCGGGTTCGGCGGCACCGGTGCCCACTTCTGCCTCGGCGCCAATCTGGCGCGACTCGAGATCGACCTGATCTTCAATGCGATTGCGGATCACCTGCCCGACATCAGTAAGCTGGGAGATCCGCGGCGGTTGCGCTCGGGCTGGCTCAACGGCATCAAGGAGTTTCAGGTCGATTACAACACTGCGTCAGGCGGTTGCCCGGTCAGGCACTGACCCCCCTGATTCAGCGGCGTCGGAGGGCACCCTCATCCTCTCCGACGCCGCTGTCCTCTTTCCGTGCGAGAGGCGAGGATACGGAAATGCGTGCCGGCCCTTCGGGCACGGCACGCTTTTCCTCCGGCGGGTGATCCGGACCGTCAGATCTTACGCAGTGTCTTCATCGCCCGATCGACCTCCCAGAAGGCCCGCAGCGACGTGATCTTGCCTTCGTCGTTCACGCGGTAGATGAACACACCCTCGGCGTCGATCTGTGATCCCGCGACCGTGGACCGGATGGTCCCGATGTTCACGTTCTCGTTACCGCAAACCAGTGAATCGGTGATGAGGAACTCGAGCGATTCGGTGGTCGCGATCGTCATGTCGTAGAACCGGGAGATCGCGTCGAGGCCGTGGTGACCCTTGCCTTCGGGGTCGAAACCCGAAGGGCCGACGGGGTCTTCCACGCACGCGTCCTCGGCGAACAGGGCCAGCCACTCGTCCTTGCGCCTGCCGCTGGCGGCCTCGCGGGAAGCCTGCCCGGCGAGGCGGGCGGGATGGTCGTTCGTCGTCATGTCTTCGCCCCTATCCGATGTACTGGTCGGCGAACTTACGCAGCGACTCCTGCTTGGCCTCGATCGGTCCGTCGAAGCCGATGCCGTCGAACACCCAGGGAACGACGATCGTGTCGGTGACTCCGGCGTCCTCGAGTTCGGCGTACCCGTCCTTGCCGAAACGGTCGATGCAGACGGTCTGGATCTCGTACGGAAGATCGGCGCGGCCGTACTCCTCGCGGAGTTCCCGCAATCGCGCGATGACCTGGACGAGATCGTCGAACTTGATCATCGCCGACGTCCAGCCGTCACCCACCCGGGCCGCACGGCGCAGGGCCACATCGGTGTGCCCGCCGACGTAGAACGGCACCGGCTTCGTCGGGGCGGGGCTCATCTGCAGGCGGTCGAAGTCGTAGAACTCACCGTGATACTCGACCATCCCGCCGCCGAGGATCAGCTTGATGACGTCGATCATCTCGTCGACGCGTGCACCGCGCTTCGCGTACGGCACCCCGCACCACTCGAATTCCTCCGGTGCCCAGCCGATCCCGACGCCGAACCCGAACCGGTTGCCGATGAGGTTCGCCACCGATCCCACCTGGCGGGCCAGGAGCACCGGATTGCGGGAACCCAGCTTGAGGACCTGGGTGTAGAACTCGATCTTCGACGTCACCGCACCCATCGCGGCCGCCGCGATCAGCGGATCCACCCACGGCGTCTCCTCGGTCCACATCCGGGAGCCGTCCGGGGTGTACGGGTAGTCGGCGCTCTGCTTCTCCATGAAGAACAGCGAGTCGGGGAGTGCGATGGACGAGAACCCGCACTCTTCGGCTGTCTTCGCGAGAGCCGGCAACTGATCGAGGGGATTCATGGCGATGCCGACGGTGAATTTCACTGGTGACGTCCCTACTGCTAGTTGTTCGGCCGGTCGGAACCGACCACCCACATCGAGAAGTACTGCGAACCGCCGCCGTAGGCGTGTCCGAGCGCCTTGCGTGCGTCCTTCACCTGGTGGTCGCCGGCGCGGTGCATCACCTGCATCGCCGCCTCGGCGAACCGGATCATCCCGGAGGCGCCGATCGGGTTGGACGACAGCACGCCGCCGGACGCGTTGAGCGGAAGCCGACCGCCGATGGCCGTCTCGCCCGCCTCGGTGAGTTTCCATCCCTCACCCTCGGCGACGAAGCCGAGATTCTCGAGCCACATCGGTTCGAACCAGGAGAAGGGAACGTAGATTTCGGCGACGTCGATCTCGTCGAGCGGATCCTTGATCCCGGCCGCCTTCCACAGCGCGGCCGCGGCGTCCCGGCCCGCCTGCGGATTCACCTGGTCGCGTCCGGCGAACGTGGTGGGCTCGGTGCGCATCGCGGTGGCGTGAATCCACGCGACCTCACGACCGTCGGCGGTGACCTGCTCGGCGGCCTCCTCGTTGCCGATCACCAGGGCGCAGGCGCCGTCCGAGGACGGGCACGTCTCGTCATAGCGGATCGGGTCCCACAGCATCTGCGAGGCCTGCACGGATTCGAGGGTGATGTCGGGCTGCTTGAGGTGGGCGTAGGGGTTGAGGCTGCCGTTCAGCCGGTCCTTCACCGCCACCATCGCGCCGATGTGATCGGGTGCCCCCGACCGCCGGATGTACGAGCGGACGTGCGGGGCAAAGTAGCCGCCCGCGCCGGCGCCGACCGGCATGTGGAACGGGATCGGGGTGGACAGGGCCCACATCGCGTTCGACTCCGACTGTTTCTCCCACGCCACCGTCAGCACCCGCGTGTGCACCCCCGACTTCACGAGGCTCGACGCCACGCACGCGGTCGATCCGCCGACCGAGCCCGCCGTGTGCACACGCAGGAGCGGTTTGCCGTTGGCGCCCAGCGCGTCCGACATCGCGAGCTCCGGCATCATCGACCCCTCGAACAGGTCGGGGGCCTTCCCGATCACGACGGCGTCGATATCGTCCCAGCCCACCCGCGCGTCTTCCATCGCGCGGTCGATCGCCTCGCGCACCAGCCCGGCCATGGACACGTCGTGCCGTTTCGCCACGTAATGGGTCTGACCAGTGCCCAGTACGGCGGCCAATTGATTCGCCATCAGTTGCGTCCCTCCAAGACTGCGACCAGATTCTGTTGCAGCACAGCACCACTCGTGGCGTGCGCCAGCGTGCGCCCGGCGTTGCCGTCCATGATGGCCTTGGCTGCGTAACCTATGCGTTCCAGACCCGCCGAGAACATCGGGTTCCCGCTCAGCGGGCCGCCCGACGGGTTGATCGTCGTCGCGTCGGACAGTCCGATGGCCTCGCGGAGGATCAGTTCCTGATGAGTGAACGGTCCGTGCAGTTCGGCCACGTCGATTCCGCCGACGTCCCCGCCGGTGGCGGCGCGGGCAGAGGCCGTCGTCGAGGGTGAGACCGTCAGGTCGCGGGCACCGAAGTTGGGGGAGTCGATCCGATGGTCGACCCCGGTGATCCACGCCGGCCGCTCGCACAGTTCACGCGCGCGGTCGCCGGCCGCGAGCACGACCGCGGCGGCACCGTCCGTGATGGGCGCGCAATCGTGGGCACGCAACGGATCCGCGACGAACGGGCTGGCGAGCAGCGCGTTGATGTCGACGTGCCCCGACAGTTGGGTGTTCGGATTGCTCTCGGCGGCGGCCCGGCTGCGCGCGGCCACGGCCGCCATCTCCTCGGACGTCCACTTCCCGGCGTCCAGCCCGAGACGGGCCTGCAGTCCGGCGAGCGACACCGAGTCGAGCGCCAGTGGCGCGACCAGATAGGGGTCGAGCTGCATCGACAGGACCTTGCGGAGGTTGCCCGCCGACGACTTGCCGAAACCGTAGACGAGCGCGGTGTCGACCTCGCCGGTCATGATCTTGACCCAGGCCTCGTAGAACGCCCAGGCCGCGTCCATCTCGACGTGCGATTCGTTGATCGGCGGTACCGCACCGATCGAATCGACGGCGGAGATGAAGGAGAACGAACGCCCCGCCAGGTAGTCCGACGAGCCCGAACACCAGAAACCGATGTCGGACTTGGTGATCCCGAGCTCCTCGTACAGTTGCTGGAAGCAAGGGACCAGCATCTCGACGCCGTTGGTGGTGCCGGTGGTCTCGCGCACGTGTGGTGCGTGCGCGAACCCGACGACTGCGATATCTGTCATTGTGCCGCGCCCTTACAGGTGGTGTTTGTAGGTGTCGTACTCGGCGTCGGGCTCACCCGTCGGCCTGAAGTACTCGATGTTCTCGAGGGTGTAACCCCACTCCTCGCGTGGCTTCCACTTGGCCTCCACGCGCATGCCCATCCGCACGTCGGCGGCGTCGCAGTCGAGGATCAGGTGCAGGAACGCGATGTCCGCGCCGTCGAGCAGCACGTAGGCGGCGACGTACGGCGGCTTGATGCGCTGTCCGAGGAAGGGGACGTTCACGATGCAGAACGTGGTGACGATGCCCCGGTCGGGCAGTTCCACCTGCTCCTTCGTCGGGATGCCGTCGGTGGGGTTGGCGCTGCGCGGCGGGATGTACACCTTGCCGCCCGGTCCGGTGCGGCCACCGATCAGCCTGCCCGCCTTCAACCCTCGGAGGTAGTAGCTCTCCTCGGCGGAGGCGGAGTGCAGGTAGTCGAGATCGATCGGCGTCGTGACCATCGTGACCGGATCCGACTCGGTGGACGGCCCGGGTTCGTTCGTCGACTCGCCGGGTTCGAAGCACACGATGTCCTGGATGCGTCCGACGCGATCCGTCACCCATCGCGCCCGCACCCGCATGCCGGTGCTCATACCGGCGGGGGAGTCGACGTCCACGGCGTGCGCCAGCGACGTGTCGGCGCCGTCCAGTTTGATCAGGGCCCACGCGAACGGGGTGGTGAGTGGCTGTCCGGCAATCGGTTCCGGCATCCACGTCCAGCTCACCACCGTCCCGGCGTCCGATACCCCGACGAAATCGGTGAGAGGTTCGGCGGTGTCCGGGTCGAATTCGGGCGGTGGCACGTAGACGCGTCCGTCCGAGCCGCGGGCACCGATGACCTTGCGGTCGCGCAGCGCGGTCACGAACGCACCGATGGTCGGACCCACCGATCGGGTGTAGTCGAATTGAAGTTTCAGCGGGGCGCTCAACGGTTCGTTCGAGAATTTTTCGGCCACCGCGCTCTTTCCCATGCTCACAACTTCGAGTAGAACAGGTTCTAGTGTTTGTGGCAAGGGTCACTTCTGACGACGGTCGATGCGGAGGCACACGATGAAGCTCGGGTTGCAACTGGGGTACTGGGGCGCGCAACCGCCGACGAATGTCCCGGAGTTGATCGCCGCGGCCGAAGCCGAGGGATTCGACGCCGTCTTCGCCGCCGAATCCTGGGGATCCGACGCGTTCACCCCCCTCGCCTGGTGGGGTTCGGCCACCGAGCGCGTCCGGCTGGGCACCTCCGTCGTCCAGATCTCCGCGCGCACACCCACCAGCACCGCCATGCACGCCCTCACCCTCGACCACCTCAGCGGCGGCCGGGCGATCCTCGGGCTCGGCGTGTCCGGTCCGCAGGTCGTCGAAGGGTGGTACGGGCAGCCGTTCACCAAACCGCTCGCCCGCACCCGCGAATACGTCTCCATCGTCCGCAAGGTGCTGTCGCGGCAGGAACCCGTCACCAGCGACGGCCCGCACTTCCCGCTGCCCTACACCGGTCCCGGCAGCACGGGTCTGGGGAAACCGCTCAAGCCCATCACCCACCCGCTGCGCGCCGACATCCCCATCTGGCTCGGCGCCGAAGGTCCCAAGAACGTCGCGCTCACCGCCGAGATCGCCGACGGCTGGCTCGCCATCTACTACTCACCCCGCCTCGCCCCGATGTACAACGAATGGCTCGACGAAGGCTTCGCCCGCCCTGGCGCCCGACGCACCCGCGAAGACTTCGAAGTCGCCGCCACCTGCCAGGTGATCGTCACCGACGACCGCGCCGCCGCCATCGCCGGACTCAAACCGATCACCGCGCTCTACGTCGGCGGCATGGGTGCCCCCGAACTCAACTTCCACGCCCAGGTCTACACCCGCATGGGCTACGGCGAACAGGTCGACGAAATCGGCCGCCTCTTCCGCGCAGGACGCAAAGAGGAAGCCGCCACAGTCGTCCCCGACGAGATGGTCACCGAAACCATGATCATCGGCAACGTCGACGAAGTCCGCGCCGACGTCAAACGCTGGGCCGACGCGGGCGTCACCATGCTCCTCGTCTCCTGCCGCGACGCCGACCACGTCCGCGAGCTCTCCTCCGCGGTCCTGGGCTGATCTCCCCCGCCACCGGCTCCCCCCTGGCCGGGCGAATGTACCTTCCGGCGCACCTGAGGCGTTGAACGGCGCATTCACCCGGGCGCTCTGAGCATCCAGACCTCAGGCCGGGGGCGGGACGACGCCAGCTGGTAGTGCGACCGGAGGTCGGCGATCACGCGGTCGGGGTCGTCACGGACGGCGCTCGGTAGCGTCGGCAGCACGATGATGCCGTGGTTCTGCATCCGGGTGCGGCGCTCGACGGTCGATTTGTACGCCTTCGGTGCCAGATGCCAGTCGAGTGAGTCGATGTCCCAGGCGAATGCGACGTCGTCGATCCATCCGTCCGGCATGGCGATGAATTGTCCGTCGGCGTCGACGATCTTGCGGTTGAAAACCATTCGGGGCAGTCCGCTGCGCAGCCATAGTCTGCGGGCTTCGGCCTCGGGCACCGAGTGGACGTCGGCACTCACTTCGCGCAGCACTGTCCGGGGGAGTGCTGCACCCCGGCCGCTACCCGAGTCCAACTCCGCGATCAGCTCGGCAACGCTTACCTCGCCTCGCTGGATCACCTCGGCGATGAGGGATCGAGTGCTGTCCAGGGTGCGACACCGTCGTGCTGCGTCGAGCAACGCGCGTGGAAGCGGTGCGCAGGGAAGCCCGTTGCGGGTCACCGGCACGGGCAACCGCGTCGTACGTTCGACGAGGACGAAGCCCGTGGACTGCACGCGCCGGTGCGTGGCGATCAGAACGTGGGCGTCGCCGGAGTACGACGTTCCGTAGCCGTATTCGTGCAGCGCTGCTCGCCCGGTGAGGACTGCGTTCTGGCCGCTGAGCACGATCGCGGCCACGGCACGCTGACGCGCGGTCGGGTGGCCGTTGCCGAGCATCACGACACCCGGAAGGATGCGTTGCCACGGTCCGCCCGGACGGCATCGAGCGTCGATCGCCGAATTCGATACGCCCCATTGCCTCAACTCGGCGGTGCGGATGATTCCGGACCGGCTCACTCCGTACAGGTCTTCGAGGCGATGCCCCCACTCTCCCCGTCGCATGGAGTCGATGATGGCCCACCCGGTGTCGGCGGGAGGTCTGGTCACCAGGCGATTTGGTGAGGTCTGTGGATAAGTAGGGGGCTGTGGATAACCCTCACATCCTGGCCGAATGTACCTCTCGCCGCCTCAGATGCGCCGAAAGGTACATTCGCCCAGGGATTAGTGCACCCGGGGTCAACGGCCCTCGAACTTCGGCGCGCGTTTTTCGGAGAAGGCGCGGGGGCCTTCCTTCGCGTCGGCGGATTTGAAGACCTCGGTGCCGAGGGCGGCGTCGATCCGGAACGCCTCTTCCTCGTGCATGCCTTCGGTGTCGCGGATGGTCTTCAGGATCGCCTGGACGGCGAGGGGGCCGTTGGCGGCGATGAGGTCGGCGAGTTCGAGGGCCTTGTCGAGGGCCTGACCGTCGGGGACGACGTGTCCGATGAGGCCGATCTCCTTGGCCTCGGGGGCTTCGATGTGCCGTCCGGTGAGCAGGATGTCGGCTGCGACGGTGTACGGGATCTGCCGGACGAGGCGCACTGCGGAGCCGCCGAGGGGGAAGAGTCCCCATTTTGCTTCGGAGACACCGAATTTGGCGCTCTCGCCGGCGACGCGGATGTCGGTGCCCTGCAGGATCTCGGTGCCACCGGCGATGGCCGGACCCTCGACTGCGGCGATGAGGGGTTTGGTGAGGCGCCGGCCTTTGAGTAGCGCCTCGATCTTCGACAGGTCCCAGCCCGACGAATTCTTTCCCTCGCTCCGCTCGCCCGCGCCCGAAAACGAATCGCCCGGGTGCCGCGACGTCATGGCCTTGAGGTCGGCGCCCGCGCAGAACGCGCCGCCGGCGCCGGTGAGAATGGCGACCCGGATGTCCGGGTCGGAGTCGACCTGATCCCAGGCGTCCTTCATGATCGCCATCATTTCGCCGGACAGCGCGTTCTTCGCCTCGGGGCGGTTCATGGTGACGATGAGGACGTGCCCGCGTTTCTCGACGAGGCAGTGCGGCGACTGTGCCGAAATGTCGGATTTCTCGGTCGTGGTAGAGGACACTGAAGTCTCCCGAAAGGTGTGTGAGCTGGCTCTCAAATTAGGTCTTGCCAGAAACGGTAACACGTTCTACTTTGTTGACGTGGCCCTTAATATCGCAGACCTCGTAGAGCATGCAATCGACCTCGTTCCTGACCGTGTCGCGTTGGTGTCCGACGACCGGGAAGTGACGTACGCGCAGATGGAGGAGAGGGCCAATCGCCTCGGCCACTACCTGCGTGAACAGGGTGTCCGGCCCGGTGACAAGGTGGGCATCTACTGCCGGAACCGCATCGAGGCCATCGAGGCCATGGTGGCGGTCTTCAAGATTCGCGCGGTGATGGTGAACGTCAACTACCGGTACATCGAGAACGAGTTGCAATACATCTTCGACAATTCGGACATGGTTGCACTCGTGCACGAGCGCCGGTACTCGGACAAGGTGGCGAACGTACTCCCCGAGACGCCGCTCCTGAAAACCACCGTGGTGGTCGAAGACGGCACCGATCTCGACTACGAGGGCATCGAATACGAGGCCGCGCTGGCGCAGGGGTCCCCCGACCGCGACTTCGGCGAGCGCAGCAACGACGACCTGTACATGCTCTATACCGGTGGCACCACCGGAAAGCCGAAGGGTGTCATGTGGCGTCACGAGGACGTCTGGCGGGTGCTCGGTGGCGGCATCAACTTCATGACCGGTGAATACGTCCAGGACGAGTGGGATCTCGCGAAGCTGGGCGCCGAGAGCCCCGGCATGACCCGTTTCCCGATTCCGCCGATGATCCACGGCGGTAGCCAATGGGCGGTGTTCCAGAGCCTGTTCGGCGGCGGAAAGTGTGTCATGCACCCCGAATTCGACGGGCACGACGTGTGGCGGATCGTCGACCAGCACAAGGTCAACCTCATCTTCATCACCGGTGACGCGATGGCGCGGCCCATGCTCGACGCACTGGTGGAGGGCGACACGGTGAGCGGCGAACCGTACGACCTGTCGTCGCTGTTCCTCATGGCGAGTTCGGCGGCGCTGTTCTCGCCCAGCATCAAGGACAAGTACCTCGAACTGCTGCCCAACCGGATGATCACCGACTCCATCGGTTCGTCCGAGACCGGTTTCGGCGGGCTCAGTGTGGTCGCGAAGGGCGATTCGCACGGTGGCGGTCCGACGGTGAAGATCGACGCGTCCACGTCCGTGCTCGGCGAGGACGGCAACCCCGTGGAGCCCGGCTCCGGTGTGGTCGGCATCTTGGCACGCAAGGGGCACATCCCGATCGGCTACTACAAGGACGACGAGAAGACCAAGGCCACGTTCAAGAAGATCAACGGCATCCGCTACTCCATCCCCGGCGACTTCGCGCAAGTGGAGGCGGACGGCACGGTGACGATGCTCGGACGCGGCTCGGTGTCCATCAACAGTGGTGGCGAGAAGATCTTCCCCGAGGAGGTCGAGGGTGCGCTGAAGTCGCATCCCGATGTCTTCGACGCCCTGGTGGTCGGCATCCCCGACGAACGCTTCGGCCAGCGTGTCGCCGCCGTCATCCAGACTCGCGGTGGCGCGCGCCCGGGCCTGCACGAGATCGCCGACGCGGCGCGCAAGGAGATTGCGGGATACAAGGTTCCGCGCAGCCTGTGGTTCGTCGACGAGATCAAGCGGTCGCCCGCAGGCAAACCCGACTACCGCTGGGCCAAGGAACAGACCGAGACCCGGCCGGCCGACGACCACAACGGCAACGGTTCGCCCGAAAGTAAAGGCGCGTAAATGCACACGAGTGTGAGTGAGAAGTTCGGCATCGAGTACCCGGTATTCGGGTTCACGCCCTCCGAACACGTCGCCGCGGCGATCTCCCGGGCCGGTGGGCTGGGTGTGCTCGGCTGCGTTCGGTTCAACGACCCCGAGGAACTCGAGGCCGTCCTGTCGTGGATGGACGAGAACACCGACGGCAAGCCGTACGGCGTCGACATCGTGATGCCCGCCAAGGTTCCCACCGAGGGCACGTCGGTGGACCTCGAGTCGCTGATCCCCGCGGAACACCGGGCGTTCGTCGACCGCACCCTGTCCGAACTGGGCGTGCCGCCATTGGATTCGGGTGCCGAGCACGCGACCGGGGTGCTCGGCTGGCTGCACTCGGTGGCGCGTTCGCATGTGGACGTGGCGCTGAATCATCGAATTGCGTTGATCGCCAACGCCCTCGGGTCGCCGCCGAAGGACGTCATCGATCAAGCCCATGCGAAGGGTGTTCCGGTGGCGGCGCTGGCCGGTGCCGTCGAGCACGCACGCAGGCATGTCGCGAACGGTGTCGACATCGTCATCGCGCAGGGATACGAGGCCGGTGGGCACACCGGTGAGATCGCGTCGATGGTGCTGGTGCCCGAGATCGTCGATGCCATCGGAGATTCCGCCGCGGTCCTCGCGGCCGGTGGTATCGGCAGCGGACGTCAGGTCGCGGCCGCACTGTCGCTGGGGGCGGCCGGGGTGTGGATGGGGTCGTACTGGCTCACCACCTCCGAGTACAAACTGGGCAGCGCGTCGGCCGAGGGCCCGTCCGCGATCCAGCGCGCCCTGCTGGGTGCGACGTCCGCCGACACAGTGCGGTCCCGCATCTACTCGGGTAAGCCCGCGCGCCTGCTCAAGACCAAGTGGACCGACGCCTGGTCGAAGCCGGAAGCGCCGGCACCGCTCCCGATGCCTCTGCAGAATCTCCTGGTCAGCGAGGCTCATCAGCGGATCGCCGCGTCCGAGAACCCGGATGTCGTGGCGATGCCGGTCGGCCAGATCGTCGGCCGGATGAACGAGATCCGGCCGGTGGCCGAGGTGATGGACGAATTGGTCAAGGGCTTCGACAAGGCAGTGTCCCGCCTCGACAGCTTCCGGTAGGTGAGTGGCAAAGTGTGCTGACGCACACTTTGCCACTCACCTGGGGGAGTAGGCGGACCCGTCGCGGACCCAGACCGGATCGGCGCAGTTCGCGGCTTCGGCGCTCAGCACCCGGGTGAGGACCTTGAAGGTGGCCGTCCGCGGGAGATCGGCACACACCCGGATCAGGCTCGGACGCTGCTTCGGCCCCAGATCGGACTGCGCGTCGAGGAATTCCGCGAAGGCCACGGGATCGAAGTCCCGCGTCGGGACGACGGCCGCCATCACGCGGTCCCCGACGTCGGCGTCGGGCACCGCATACACCGTCACCTGCGCGAACCCGTCGTACCGCAGCAGGATGCGTTCGATGGGTGCCGCGCCGATGTTCTCGCCGTCCACGCGCAACCACCCGGAACTGCGGCCCGCGAAGTACACGAACCCGTCCGTGTCCCGGTAGGCGAGGTCGCCGCTCCAGTACTTGCCGTCGCGGATCCGCTCGGCGTCGGCCTCGGGATTGTTGTAGTAGCCCGCGAACGCCCCCGGCCCCGCCGTGTTGACGAGTTCACCCGTTGCGGCCTCCACGTTGACCACCCGGCCGTCGGAATCGAACTCGGCCGTGGGACAGACATTTCCGGTGTCGGGGTCGAGGATCGCCACCCCGTCGGGAAGTCTGCCCAGGGAACCGGCGGGCGCCCCGGGTGCGGCGGAGATGGCGATACCGCCCTCGGTCGAACCGAACCCGTCGACCACTGCGGTGCCGAAGCGGCACGCGAACGCGGCGACCGCGGGCGCGGACCCCTCGTTGCCGTACATCACCCGCAGGGTGTTGTCGGCGTCGTCGGGCATCTCCGGAGTCGCCAGCACATACGACAGCGGCTTTCCGACGTAGTTGGCGTACGTGACGCCGAACCTCCGGACATCGGACAGGAAGTTCGACGCGGAGAACCTGCGCCGCAGCGCAATCGAGCTGTGTCCGGCGAGCGCGACGGACCACGCCGCCATCATGGCGTTGGAGTGGAACATGGGCATCGACATGTACACGACGTCGTCCCGGGTCAGCCCGAACCGCTCGGCGAGCATGGTGCCGGGTCCGGTGATCTTCGCGTGGGTGCAGCGCACCGCCTTCGGGTCGCCGCTCGTACCGGACGTGAAGATGAGCATGAACAGGTCGTCGGGTGCGGCGGCCGTCGGCGTGAATTCGGGGCGTTCCCCGGCGAGCAGCGCGGACCATTCCGGGGAATCCACGTCGACGACGGGAACATCCGGGTCGAGACCGTCCAGCAGCGCGGACCGCCCGGATTCGGTGAAGACCACCTGGCAGTCGGCCAGCGCTATGTCGCGGGCGAGCGCGTCGCCGCGACGGGTGGTGTTGAGCCCCACGAGCACGGTGCCGGACAGCGCCGCCGCTCCGGCGAGGAGGGAGAACTCGGGGACGTTGTCCATGAGCACCCCGACGTGCCGGGGCCGGCTGTCGTCGAGCAGATCCTCGAGGACCGCTGCGCGGCGCAGGCTCGCCCGCACGTGTTCGGACCACGACACGAACCGGTCCTCGAAGTACAGGCCCTGCGCGCCGGAATCCGCGACACCGAGCAGCAGGTCCGACACCGTGCGGGCGAGCGTGACGGTCATGCCGGGACGGTGGCGAGCTCGGCGCCGAGGATGCGCAGCTGCTGCGTGGCCGAACCGAGCCGGAATTCGAGTGCCTTCGCGGCGAGGAAGTATCGGTGCACGGGGTGGTCCTCGTCGAGTCCGACGCCGCCGTGGACGTGGACGAGTGTGTGGGCCACCCGGTGCCCGGCGTCGGACGCCCAGAAGTTGGCGGTCTGGACGTCCCCTTCGCTGGGCAGGCCCTCGCCGATCCGCCACGCCGCCTGCCACAGCGTGAGCCGGACGCCCTTCACATCGATGTAGCCGTCGGCGAGTCTCTGGGCCACGGCCTGGAAACTGCCGATGGGCCGTCCGAACTGGACCCGCTCCCGGGCATACGCCGCGGTGAGCGTCAGGGCTTCGTCGAGCACGCCGTACTGATAGGCGCACGCGCCCAGCGTGCCGCGCTCGACGAGCCAGCCGACGATCTCGCCGCCCTGGTCCACGGTGCCCAGCAGCCGGTCACCGGCCAGCGCGACTGCGCTGAGACTCACCTCGCCGGTACTGGCCAGGTCGACGGTCTGCTGACGGGTGACGGTCACGCCGGGGTCGTCGGGGCGGACGAGGAAGACAGCCACCCCGTCCGGGGTGGTGGCCGGGACCAGGAAGAGGTCGGCGGACGGTGCCGCGTCGACCACGATCTTCGTGCCGTGGAGTGTCCAGCCGTCCGCACCGGGTTCGGCACGGGTGACGGGAGCACCCGGGTTGTCGCCCAGCTCCTCGTCGAGGGCGACGGTGAGGATCTTCTCTCCGCTCGCGGCCGGTGTGCCCCAGTCGGAACGCTGCCGGTCGGTGCCGTACTTCGCGATCGCGCCTGCCGCCATCACGATCGACGACAGATAGGGAACCGGCGCGACGGCGCGGCCCAGTTCGACGAGAATGCTGCACTGCTCGAGGACGCCGAAACCGTCGCCGTCCACCGACTCCGGCAGCGCGGCGCTCAGGACGCCGGACGACGCGAGCGCAGACCAGAGCCGCCGATCGAGACGGTCCTCCGCCGCGTCGAGTTCGCGCAGCCGGTCGTTGGTGACGAGATCCGAGACGATTCCTCGGGTGAGCCCGGCCAGATCCTGCTGGGCCTCGGTGGGGGTGAAGTCCATGGTGGTAGTCCTAACGCTTCGCGGGGGGCAGGCCGAGGGCGGTCATGGCGATGATGTCGCGCTGCACCTCGTTGGTTCCGCCGCCGAACGTGAGGATCAGCGACGACCGGTGCATCCGCTCGAGCCGTCCGCGCAGCAGTACGCCGGGGGAGTTCTGGCGCAGCGTCGCCGACGGTCCGAGGATCTCCATCAGCAGCCGGTACGCCTCCGTGGCGAATTCGGTGCCGTAGACCTTGTTGGCCGACGCCGCCTCGGGGCCCGGAGCATGCTCGGTAGAGGAGGCGATCTCCCAGTTCATCAACTTGAGGTACTCGGCCTTGGCGTGGACGCGGGCCAGGTTGATCTGGACCCATTCCTGGTCGATGACGCGGCGGCCGTCCGGCAACTTGGTGTTCTGCGCCCATTCGCGCACCTCGCGCTGGGCGGTCAGGACCGGTCCGGCCGACGTCAGGGCGACCCGTTCGTGGTTGAGCTGGTTGGTGATCAGCGCCCAGCCACCGTGTTCGGGGCCGACGAGCGCGGACGACGGAACCCGCACGTCCTGGTAGTAGGTGGCGCTCGTGTCCGGGCCCGCCATCGTGTGGACGGGCGTGTACGAGAAGCCGTCGGCGGTGGTCGGGACGATCAGCATGCTGATGCCCTTGTGCTTCTTCGCGTCGGGGTCGGTGCGGCACGCCAGCCACACGTAGTCGGCGTACGCGATGAGGCTCGTCCACATCTTCTGGCCGTTGACGACGTAGTCGTCGCCGTCCTTGACGGCGGTCGTGCGGAGGCTGGCGAGGTCGGTACCCGCCTCGGGCTCGGAGTAGCCGATGGAGAAGTGCAGTTCGCCGGCCGAGATCCTGGGCAGGAAGAACGACTTCTGTTCGGGGGTGCCGAAGTGCATGATCGTCGGCGCCACCGAGTTGATGGTGAGGAAGGGCACCGGGGCGCCCGCGATGGCGGCCTCGTCCGTGAAGATCAACTGCTCCATGGCCGACCGTTCCTGGCCGCCGTACTCCCTGGGCCACCCGAGCGTCAGCCAGCCGTCCTTACCCATCTGGGCGACGACGTCGCGGTAGACGTTGCCCTCGCCGTATTCGCCGGTGGTGGCGGCCAGCGCCTCTCGACGCTCCGGAGTCATCAGCTTCGCGAAGTACGCGCGCAACTCTTCCCGCAACTGCTGCTGCTGCGGTGTGTACGTGATGTGCATCGAAATACCTCTCCGGTCCGAGAGCGGAATCAGCTGAAATCTGGCACAGGTTCCAGTCTCTGCGGGGTAGTGGCGAAGCCGGCCCGGGCCGGCCCCGAAGCGTGCCCGGTAGGCGTGCTCGCAGTCGTGGAACGAATCATTGCACACGACTGGAACAGGTTCTAGTGTTATCGCAGGAACGGTGTGCGCCCCAGCCCGGCGGCACCCGGATCCGCGAGTGACGAGACGAGGAGAAGTGAGGGTTGCCATGGAGGTCAGAGTCGATTTCGACCGTTGCGAGGCCAATGGTGTGTGCGTGGGGATCGCGCCCGACATCTTCGAGCTCGACGACGACGATCAACTGCACATCTCGAGTGCCGTTCCTCCCGCTGACCGGGAGGAAGACGTGCGTACCGCGATCGCCCAGTGTCCGAGGGCCGCACTGAGCGAGCATCCCTGAGGATTGTTGCCCGGAATGAGAACACGTTCTACAGTGACGTCCCCGTGAGTGCACAGAACCAGGAGAGCGTGTTCATGAATGCTGTGACCGACCGTGATGTGAACGTGGACGGCAGGGTCGCCGTCGTGACCGGGGCCGGATCGGGCCTCGGAAAGTTCGAGGCGATCGCTCTGGCCCGCTCCGGCGCGTCCCTCGTGGTCAACGACCTGGTCGCGAACGACGCGGTCGAGGCGACGCTCGACGAGATCCGGGGGCTGGGCGCGAAGGTCGAATTCGTGGCAGGCGACATCGGTGAACGGTCCACCGCCGACGCGATCATGGAGGCGGCGCAGAGCCGGCTCGGCGGTCTCGACATTCTGGTGAACAACGCGGGCATAACGCGGGATCGCATGCTGTTCAACATGTCCGACGAAGACTGGGACCTCGTGCTGAAGGTGCATCTGCGCGGTCACTTCCTGCTGTGCCGCTCCGCCGCGTCGTACTGGCGGGGGAAGTCGAAGCTGGCCGGGGCGCCGGTGTACGGGCGCATCGTGAACACATCGTCGGAGGCGGGACTGCTGGGCCCCGAGGGGCAGGCGAACTACGGCGCCGCCAAGGCAGGCATCACGGCGCTCACGCTGTCTGCCGCCCGTGGGTTGTCCCGGTTCGGCGTCCGCGCCAACGCGATCTGCCCCCGGGCCCGCACGTCGATGACGGAGAACGTCTTCGGGGAGGCGCCGGCCGAGGGGGTCGATCCGCTGTCGCCGGAGCATGTGGCCGCGCTGGTCGCCTACCTCGCGTCGCCCGCCGCGGATTCGGTGAACGGTCAGGTCTTCGTCGTCTACGGCCCGATGGTGGCGCTGATGGCGGCACCGGTCGTGGAGCAGCGGTTCGATGCCGCGGACGGTCGATGGACGCCCTCATCGCTCGCCGCGGAACTCGGTGACTACTTCGGTGACCGTGATCCGGCTGCCATGTTCTCGGCGTCCGCGGCGCTGCGCGACCTGGGCTGATCTGCCGCTCCGGGGCGGCGATCCGACACGAAGGGCGTTTCAGTAGCGTTTCCGCAGGTAATGCACCCGTGATGGGCGATACTGAGGACAACTGGACAGCGGCGGTGTCGGGGCCGAGCAACCGTGGTGGGGTGTTCGAGAGGTGTGCCGGATATGACTAGATCGTGTTCTAGTTTTCGGCCGCGGTCCCGTTCGATGGCTGCTGCTCGCCCGCCGCGGAACCCCTCGTCGCCCGCTCCCGTTGGGCACGCCAGTCGACGGTGTGGTCCCGGAGTGCTGGGATCTCGCGGTTTTCGTCGAAAGCTATTGTGCTATAACCGATCAGGGATTCAGCTCGGCGACGTTCCCGACGTGCGAAGTGGGCGTCCGGAACGTGCGGCCATCCCCGGGATTTCGATCGAATCGCGCCCTTCGGGCGTGCTGAATGTGGGACGATTTGTGCTGATGAGCGGCCACCTTTGACAGGTGAACACGTTCTAGTTAATATGACCTGAGTCACAGACCGTTGGGGGGCTGGGCTCGAACTGACAGTCGGTGCTGGGCGCGATCATGGACGAGGAGGGCGGATGGTAGACCTCCTCGAGGTGCCGTTGCGTGCGGTCGGCGGGTTCTTCACGATGTCGGGCGAGACGTTGAGGGCAGTCTTTTCGAGGCCCTTCCAGCGCCGCGAGTTCGTCGACCAGGCGTGGTTCGTCGCCCGGGTCTCGATGGTGCCGACGGTTCTGGTGGCCATCCCCTTCACGGTTCTGGTGAGCTTCACGATCAACATCCTCCTCCGCGAGATCGGCGCGGCCGACCTCAGTGGAGCCGGCGCCGCCCTCGGCACCGTGACCCAGGTGGGTCCCATCGTCACCGTGCTCATCGTGGCGGGCGCGGGAGCCACCGCCATCTGCGCAGACCTCTCGGCCCGCACCATCCGCGAGGAGATCGATGCGATGCGTGTGCTGGGCATCAATCCGATCCACCGGCTGGTCGTCCCCCGAGTGCTCGCGTCGACAGTCGTGGCCCTGCTCCTCAACGGGCTCGTCTGCACCATCGGCATCCTCGGCGGTTTCGTCTTCTCGGTCTACATCCAGGACGTCAACCCGGGTGCGTTCGTCAACGGGATCACCCTACTCACCGGATTCGGTGAGCTCGTCATCTCGGAAGTCAAAGCCGGTCTGTTCGGCATGATCGCCGGGCTCGTCGCCGCCTACCTCGGCCTCAACGTCAAGGGTGGCGCGAAGAGCGTCGGAGACGCCGTCAACCAGACCGTCGTGTTCTCGTTCATGGCCCTGTTCGTGGTCAACGTCCTCGTCACCGCCGTCGGCATCAAGCTGACGGCAGGGTGATCGACATGGTGGTGGAGTAGATGGCACTAGCGGCGGCCGGGCGCTTTCCCCGAACTCGCAAACGGTTCGCGTCGGCGTCCCGCTCGATCGACCGGCTCGGTGAGCAGGCGCTGTTCTTCGCGCGTGCCATCGGCTCGGCACCCCGCGCGATCATGCACTACCCGCGGGAGACGCTGCGGCTCATCGCCGAGATCAGCATGGGCACGGGAGCGCTCGCGGTCATCGGCGGCACCGTCGTGATCGTCGGCTTCCTGACACTGTTCACCGGCGGCACCATCGCGGTGCAGGGGTACAGCTCGCTCGGCAACATCGGCGTCGAAGCCCTCACCGGCTTCTTCGCGGCGTTCATCAACGTGCGCATCGCGGCCCCGGTCATCGCGGGCATCGGGCTCGCCGCGACCATCGGTGCCGGCTCCACCGCGCAACTCGGCGCGATGCGCGTCTCCGAGGAGATCGACGCGCTCGAGACGATGGCGATCCCGTCGATTCCGTACCTCGTCAGCACGCGCGTGATGGCGGGAATGATCGCAATCATCCCGCTGTATGCCCTGGCGGTGATCGCATCGTTCATGGCGAGCCGGTTCGCGACCGTGGTGCTGTACGACCAGTCGTCCGGTGTCTACGACCACTACTTCTCGACGTTCCTGATACCCACGGACATCCTGTGGTCGTTCGCCCAGGCCATCGTCATGGCGATCGCGATTATGCTCATCCACACCTACTACGGCTTCAACGCCTCGGGCGGTCCGGTCGGTGTCGGCGTGGCCGTCGGCAACGCGGTGCGCTCCTCGCTGATCGCCGTCGTCACCGTCACCCTGCTCATCTCGCTCGCCATCTACGGCGGGTCCGGCAACTTCAACTTGTCGGGATAGGGGTGCCGGTCGATGACTGATTCGGGTGGGAAGAAGAAGCTCGCGGCACTCGTCCTCGTCGTGAGTCTCCTCGCGATCATCGGCGTTTCGCTCGCCATGTTCAACGGAACCTTCAGTGAGACCACGCCCGTCACCGTCACCTCGGATCGCTCGGGGCTGGTGATGGAACCCGACGCCAAGGTCAAGCTCCTCGGTGTCGAGGTCGGTCGCGTCGGCGCCATCGAACACGTGCCGGACGGTGCCGAGTTGAAGCTCGCCATGTACCCCGACATGATGTCGCTGATTCCGTCGAATGCCACCGTGGAGATCAAGTCCACCACCGTGTTCGGCGCGAAGTACGTCAATTTCGTGATGCCGGAGGATCCGTCGTCCACCCATCTCCAGCCGGGTGCCGTCATCGCCTCCGACAACGTCACCGTCGAGTTCAACACGGTCTTCCAGCACCTCTCCGACGTGCTGGCCAAGGTGCAGCCGGAGAAGCTGAACGCCACGCTCGGCGCCATCTCCTCGGCGCTACACGGACGGGGCGACGAACTCGGCGCGCTGCTCGAGCAGAGCGACAGCTACCTGGCGAAGATGAATCCGAGTCTGCCTCAGCTGCAGCAAGACCTGTCCAAGGCCGCCCAGGTCACGGACGTCTACGCCGACACCGCACCGGACCTGCTGCGGGTGCTCGACAACGCGACGGCCACCAGCGGCACCGTCGTCGACGAACAGGACAACCTGGACGCGGTGCTGCTCAACGTCACCGGGCTGGCCGACACGGCCAACACCGTACTGACCGAGAACGAGCGGAACCTGGACTCCGCGCTCGACCTGCTGATCCCGACGACGGATCTGCTCGCCGAGTACTCGCCCGAGATCTCCTGCTTCATCGTCGGCCTGAACAAGGTGATCCCGCTCGCCGAACAACTCATCGGCGGCAACCAGCCGGGGATCGCGCTGAGCGCCAGCTTCATGTACGGGCAGACGCCGTACACCTACCCGAAGGACCTGCCGAAAGTGAACGCGACAGGAGGGCCGAACTGTCACGGTCTTCCCGATCCTGATCCCAGCGTGCACGCGAACTTCGTCGTCGCCGACACCGGAACGGTGCCCTTCGTGCCGTCGACGGAAGTTCAGGTGCACCTGCCGAAGGTGTTCCAGTTGTTGTTCGCGGGTGTGTACCCCGAGCAGGGTGGGCAGTGACTGTGCGAGCCACCACGGTCAAGCTGCTGATCTTCGCGACGGTGATGTCGGTGATCTTCGCCGGTCTCGCCCTGGTGTTCAGCCAGTACCGTTTCAGTAGCAGCGACGGTTACCACGCCACGTTCACGGACGTGTCCGGACTCAAGCCCGGCGACAAGGTGCGGATCGCCGGCGTTCCCGTCGGCGCCGTCGAGAACGTGAAAATCGACGACGACAACCTGGCCGCCGTCGACTTCACTGTCGATACCAAGTATTCGCTGTTCGACGGGACGAAGGCGACTGTGCGGTACGAGAATCTCGTCGGCGACCGGTACATGGAACTGCTCGAGGGCGCCGGATCGGTGGAGCGTTTGCCGGACGGTGGCTCGATTCCGGTCGAGAACACCTCTCCCGCACTCGATCTCGACCTCCTGCTGGGCGGGTTCAAGCCGCTGCTGCGGGCACTGGACCCACAGCAGGTCAACGACCTGTCCGACGCTCTGGTGCAGGTGTTCCAGGGACAGGGCGGAACACTCGTCTCCCTCCTCGGTAGCACGAGTTCGTTCACGAACACCCTGGCGGACCGGGACCAGTTGATCGGCGAGGTGATCACGAACCTCAACCAGGTTCTCGGCACGATCAACGACCGGGGCGACCAGTTCCGGTCGACGCTCGACCAGCTGCAGCAGCTGGTCAGCGGGCTCTCCCAGGACCGCGACCAGATCGGTGACGCCATTCCCCGCATCGCGGGAGCCACCGGGGACCTCGCGAACCTGCTCGAGGGCGCGCGGCCTCCGCTGCAGAGCACGATCGCCGAGGCCGATAGGACCGCCACTCAATTGCAGGCCGGGGAGGGCGACCTGGACTGGGTCCTCCAGAATCTGCCCGCCGCCTACCGCCGCCTCATCCGGATCGGTACGTACGGCAGCTTCTTCCAGATGTATGTCTGCACAGTGAAGTTCAAGTTCTCCGGCCCGGACGGATCGGATCTGCTCCTCAACATGCCGGGCGGACAGACGGCGGGGAGGTGTGCACCGTAGCCATGAAGAGCGAGCGCAATCCCGTACAGGTGGGCATCATCGGTGTCGCCGTCGCGAGCATGATCGTGATCGCGACCCTGCAATACGATCAGCTGCAATTCCTCTCGGGCGGAACGCAGTACTCGGCCGTGTTCGAGGACGCGGGCGGCCTGATGGCCGGCGACACCGTCACCCTCGCCGGTGTCGATGTCGGTAAGGTCGCCGACGTCGAACTCGACGATCAGAACGTGCTCGTCACGTTCTCGATCCAGGACGGTATCGCGCTCGGCGACGCCACCGAGGCGAACATCAAGACCAACACGGTCCTCGGGCGCAAATCCCTGGCCGTCACCCCGCTCGGGCACGACACGATGCGAGTGGGATCGACGATTCCCTTGGAACGCACCAACTCTCCGTACTCGCTCAACGACGCGCTCGGCGACCTGTCGACCACCGTGTCCGAACTCGACACCGACAAGGTCAACAACGCGTTGAATGCGATGTCCGGCGCGCTGGAGAACACGCCACCCGAACTGCGCACCGCGCTCGACGGCCTGACGCGGTTGTCCGAGAGCATCAATTCGCGAGACGAGAGCCTGCGGCAATTGCTCTCACGTGCGGAGAACGTGACCGGAATCCTCGCCGAACGCAGCGGGCAGATCAACTCCCTCATCGTGGACGGGAACCAGCTGTTCGGCGAACTCGACCGCCGCCGCGCGGCGATCAGTCAGCTGATCGTCAACATTTCCGCGGTGTCCCAGCAGCTGACGGGTCTGGTCCAGGACAACGAGGAGCAGATGAAACCGACGCTCGACAAGCTGAACTCGGTGGTCGAGATCTTGCAGCGGAACAAGGACAACATTTCGCAGGCCCTCGACGGCCTCGCGCCGTACGCCACCCAGCTCGGGGAATCGGTCGGCAGCGGCCCGTTCTTCATGGCGTACGTCTACAACATCGGCATCGGCAATCTGCTCCAGGGTTTGAGTGATGCCGTGACCTGGCCGGAGCATCTCCCCAACGACCTCCAGGCCTATCTGCAGACAGGTCCGTCCATCGAGCTGAGGGAACCGCCACGATGACGACGAACCCGGAAATCACCAACACGCGGAAGAAGTGGCTGATCCGCGGAGGCATCGCCGCAGTCGTGGTGGTGCTGGTCGTCGGCGCCGCCGTGATGTTCGTGCCGAAGCTGTTCCAGAACACGATCACGGCCTACTTCCCGACGACGACCGGACTGTATTCGGGTGACGACGTCCGCGTCCTCGGCGTGAAGGTAGGCACGATCGACTCGATCGAGCCCGGCGCCGATTTCGCCCGCGTCACCATGAACGTGAAGAAGAGCGTCGAGATTCCGGCCGATGCCAAGGCCGTCATCGTCGCGCCCAGCCTGGTGTCGGGACGGTTCGTCCAGCTGACGCCGGTGTATTCGGGTGGGCCCACGATGGGCGACGGAGCGAGCATCCCGATCGAGCACACCGCGGTGCCGGTGGAGTGGGACGAGATCAAGGCCGAACTGAACAAGTTGTCGGAGGCGCTCGGACCGCAGGGGGCCGACCCGCAGGGCTCCCTCGGCACGTTCATCGACACCGCCGCAGACAATCTCGACGGCAACGGCGAATCGCTGCGGAGCACGCTGCGCGAGCTGTCGGAGACCATGCGGACGCTGTCCGACGGGCGCACCGACCTCTTCTCCACCATCCGCAACCTGCAGACGTTCGTGGCCGCGCTGTCGTCGAGCAACGAGCAGATCGTCCAGTTCGAGGGCCGGCTCGCGTCGGTGTCGAACATGCTCGCCACCAACTCCGACGAACTCGGGGCGGCACTGAACGATCTCGACATCGCGCTCGGTGACGTCAATCGGTTCGTGGTGGAGAACCGGGCCGCCCTCAGCGAGCAGGTCGGGCGGCTGGCCGACGCCACCCAGGTTCTCGCCGACAAGAGGCCGCAGATCGAGCAGGTCCTCCACGTCGCGCCCACGGCGCTCGCCAATTTCAGCAACATCTACAAACCGGCGCAGGGTTCGCTCGTCGGTGCCATCTCCATGTCGAACTTCGGCAATCCCGTCAACTTCATGTGCGGTGCCATCCAGAGCCTGCAGGCCAACGAGGCGAATCGAAGTGCCGATCTGTGTACCCAGTACCTGTCGCCGGTCTTGAACTCGCTGACGATGAACTACCTGCCCATCCTCACCAACCCGACCACGGGTGTGAATGCGTTCCCCGACCAGATCGAGTACAGCCCGCCGAGTCTCGAGGGCTCCGTCCCGCCGCGGACCGCGGCGCCCCCGGTGACCGGCACCCTCGCCGGGATGCCCACTGTGGACGTGCCCCGAGACCTGAACGATCTGCTGCAGCCGGGAGGTGGGCGATGACGAAGCGCACACGGGTGCGTCGCGGCGGCGTCGCGGCGGTGGCGATCACGCTGTCCCTGACACTGACCGGGTGCGAGTGGGAAGGGTTGAACTCGCTCCCGCTGCCCGGCACCGAGGGGCAGGGCGACGACGCCTACACCGTGGAGATCCAGATGCCCAATGTGACGACGCTGTCGCAGAACTCGCCGGTCCGGGTCAATGACGTGACAGTCGGAGCGGTGACGGGTATCGAGGTGCAGGACTGGCATGCGCTGGTCACCGTGTCGATCAACGGCGACGTCCAACTGCCGGCCAACGCGACCGCCAAGATCGGCCAGACCAGCCTCCTCGGCTCGCAACACCTCGAACTTGCCCCGCCGACCGACACCGCGCCCGAGGGCACACTCGAGGACGGCGACGTCATCCCCATCGAGCGAGCGGGCGCCTACCCGACCACCGAACAGACACTGTCGTCGTTGTCGGTGGTGCTCAACGGCGGCGGCATCGCCCAGATCCGCGACATCACCCAGGAACTCAACGCCACCCTGGACGGCCGGGAGGACTCGATCCGCGACCTACTGCCGCAGCTCGACCAGCTCGTCACCAGCCTCGATCAACAGCGCGGAGACATCATCGGCGCGATGGAGGGGCTCGACCGGTTGTCCGGCACCGTCAACGAGCAGAAGCCCACCCTCGATGCGGCGCTCGACGGCATCCCGCCCGCGCTCGACGTACTCGTCGACCAGCGGCAGAACCTCACCACCGCCCTGGTCGAGGTGGGCAAGCTCAGCGACACCGCGAGCCGCCTCGTCGAGAGCAGCGGCGAGGAACTGAAGACGAACCTCCGCAACCTCACCCCGGTGCTGCGCGAACTCGCCAACTCCGGGAGCGCACTGACCCAGGTGCTGACCCTGATGCTCACGTATCCCTTCCCGATGAAGACGATGGACAAGGCGATTCAGGGCGACTACGCGAACCTCATGATGACGATCGACCTGACCAACGCACGCGTCGACAACAACTTCCTCACCGGAACCGGGCTCGGGGGATCACTCGGCGGCGTCGAGGGCGCGGTGGGATCACTCGCCGGCGTCGCCGGACAGTCGGGCGATCCGCTGCAGGCACCCTTGCAGCCGGCCCCGGCCCCGGCACCGCCGGTAATTCCGGGACTTCCGCAGATACCCGGACTGCCACAGATACCCGGCCTTCCGCCGCAACTGGGAGGGGCGCCGACACCATGAGAATGACCGGATTCGTTCGGGCTCAGCTGATCATCTTCTCGATCCTCACCGTCATCGGACTGGTGGTGATGTCGATCCAGTACGTGAAGGTGCCGGTGCTGTTCGGTGTCGGACGCTACGAAGTCAGCGTCCAGTTGCCGTCGACGGGTGGGCTCTACTCCCACGCCAACGTCGCCTACCGCGGCACCAACATCGGTGTCGTCGAGAATGTCGCGCTCACGGCGGAGGGCGTGGAAGCGAAGATGTCGCTCGACAGCGACTACAAGATCCCGGCCGACGTCGACGCAGCGGTGAAGAGTGTGTCGGCGGTCGGTGAGCAGTACGTCGATCTGATCCCCCGAGCCGCCGCCGACGGTCCGTACCTCGCGAACGGTGACGTGATCCCGCTGGATCGAGCCACCATTCCGCAGGACGTCGGCGAGATGCTCGACCAAGCGGACGAATTGCTGGCGAGCATCTCGGACACCCGGTTGCAGACGGTGATCGACGAGGCGTTCACCGCGTTCAACGGATCCGGACCCGACCTGCAGAGGCTCATCGACTCGGCCCGGCTGTTCGTCGAGGAGGCCGACGCCAACAGCGACGCGACCAAGGCCCTCATCGATCAGGTCGGCCCGCTGCTCGACACCCAGACCGTCAGCAGCGACGCCATCCGGTCGTGGACCCAGGACCTCGTGACGTTCACCGATCAGTTGCGGGCGAGCGACCCGAGTCTGCGGTCGGTGCTGGAGAAGGGTCCGGGAGCCGCGCAGGAGGCCACCCAGCTGTTCCAGGACCTCCAGCCGACGCTGCCGATCCTGCTGCGGAATCTGGTGAGCGTCGCCCAGGTCGGGGTGATCTACAACAAGAGCATCGAGCAGGTCCTCGTCATCTACCCGCCGCTGACGGCGGCGCTGGTGACCGCGGCCAAGGGCGGTCCGGTGGAGGACGGCGCGATCGTCGACTTCGCTCTGCAGCTCCACGACCCGCCCGCGTGCACGACGGGATTCCTCCCCCCGGAGCAACGCCGGTCGGGCGATCAGACCGATCCGATCGCCACCCCGAACGACCTGTACTGCAAGGCCGCCCCGGACGACCCGTCGGTGGTCCGCGGTGCGCGGAACCTGCCGTGCATGGAATACCCCGGTCGTCGCGCGCCGACGGTCGAGGCGTGCCGGGAGGGCTGGGAGGCGTCGGGCAACAATCCGCCGTACGGGCCCATCATGCCGCCGGATGTACCCTCGTACACAGCCGTTCCGAGTTCCTACGAAGGCGCCGCGGGTGCACCGGTCGCGGCCGTGCCCTACGACCCGGCCACCGGTAGCTTCATTGGTTCGGATGGAAGAACGTACACCC
This sequence comes from Rhodococcus sp. 4CII, assembly GCF_014256275.1. Taxonomy (NCBI): domain Bacteria; kingdom Bacillati; phylum Actinomycetota; class Actinomycetes; order Mycobacteriales; family Nocardiaceae; genus Rhodococcus; species Rhodococcus sp. 4CII. Next base: position 2,390,977 of record NZ_JACCFE010000002.1, on the reverse strand, counting down.
AACCGGATCTGGCGGTGCAGGGAAAGGACTCGACGTGGCAGACGATGATGACAGGTCAGCAGATTTGAGTTCCAGCACAGACGAACGCGCAACCGACTCCCCCGAGCAGTCGACCGCCGGGAGGGAGCGGAGCAGGCGACGAGCCGTCCGGCACGCGGGCCCACCGGTGGGGGAGACCGAGGTCCCGAAGCCGGTGGTCCTCGCCAAGCCCGTGGACGCGCACACCGCGAACGAGACGGGAAACGACGCGACGGCGAAGGCTGCCTCCCCCGAAGCTTCCGCGGCAGACACTCCGAAGCAGCAGCGCTCGCTGAAGTCGTTGCTCGCGTGGGGTGTTACGGCGGTGGTCATCGTCGCGCTGGTCGCCGCGGCGGTGGTGCTGCTGCTCGACCTCCGGTCCGCACGTGAGCGGGACGATCGCCGGCAGGCGTTCGTCGACACCGCCCGGCAGACGGTGCTCAACCTGACGACCATCCATCCCGAGACCGCGAAGGAAGACGTCGACCGGATCATCGCCGGAGCGTCGGGTCAGTTCCTCGAAGAATTCCAGGGCCGTGAGGATCCCTTCGTCGGTGTCGTCCAGGACGCGAACGTGACCACCGAGGGAGAGGTCATCGAGGCGGGCGTCGAGAACGGAACCGAGACATCGATCTCGGCGAACGTCCTCGTGGCCGCTCGGACGATGGTGAGCAGCAAGGAACAGCCCGACCCGTCGCCGCGCGATTTCCGGATGCGGGTGACGATCAGCGACGTCGACGGCAAGTTGACCGCATCGAAGGTGGAGTTCGTCCCATGAGCGAGAACGACGAAGGCACGCGAAAGTTCGCGATCACCAAGGCAACAGCGTTGAAGATCGCGGCCGCGGTCGTGGTGGTGGCCCTCGCCGTCGGGGTGGGCTTCCTCTGGTACGAACATCGGCAGGATCAGCTGGCGGAGCAGGCGCGGACCGAGGCCGTCGACGCGGCGGGCAAGCAGGCCGTCGCGATGCTGGCGTACGACTTCTCCGATGTCGACAACCAATTGGCCGCTGCCGCAGACGGACTCACCGGTTCGTTCCGCGACGACTACACCACGCTGGTGCAGCAGACCATCGCTCCGGGCGCGAAGGAGAAGCAACTCACCGTGCAGGTATCGGTGCAGGCCGGCGCGCCCGTGTCGACCACACCCGACACGGCGGTGGTGCTGCTGTACCTGAATCAGACCACGACGAGTGCCGAGGCGCCCGACGCCCGCACGTCGGGCAGCCGGGTGCGGGTGTCGCTGCAGAAGGTGGACGACCGCTGGCTCGTCGATCAGCTGACCCCGGTGTAGGCGTGGCAGTCTCGTCATGACGGTGGTCCGCGACCTCGACCTGGCGACCCGGATGTCGACGGGCGTGGTCCTGACGTATCACCCAACTGGCGAGAGCCGGGTGGCCGGACGCACGGTTCCGGCCGCCCCCTTCACAAAGTGAAACAAGTTCTAGTACTGTCGGAGGCTCTTGGTCGATCGCTGACGCACGACGCTGCGCCGCGGGGCCACAACCGAACGGGGAGTCGTCGATGAAGGTTGCAGTAACCGGCGCCGCGGGATTCGTGGGCAACAATCTGCTGAATCTGTTGGTCGAGGCGGGGCACGAGGTGGCGGCAATCGACCGTGTCCGTTCCCGGTACGCACCGGAATGCGGGGTCACCTGGGTGAACGCGGACGTGCTCGACGTCGAATCCATGAAGTGGGCCCTGGACGGCGCCGAGGTGGTCTACCACCTGGTCGCGATGATCACCCTCGCGCAGAAGGACGACCTGGCCTGGACCGTGAACACGACCGGAGTGCGCACTGTCGCCGAAGCTGCTCTCGCCGTGGGTGTTCGGCGGATGGTGCACTGCAGCTCCGTGCATTCGTTCGATCAGAGCATTTGCGGCGGAACGCTCGACGAGAATTCGCCCCGCTCCGTCGACGCAGCGATCCCGGTGTACGACAGGTCGAAGTGGGCCGGCGAACTCGCACTCCGCGACGTGATCGAGGACGGACTCGACGCGGTGATCTGTAACCCCACCGGCGTGTACGGTCCCGTCGACTACGGACTGTCCCGCGTGAACGCCTTGCTGCGCAACGCTGCTCGTGGCCGGGTTCCCGCGGCGGTGCAGGGCGGGTTCGACTTCGTCGACGTCCGCGACGTCGCCGCCGGCCTGATCGCCGCCGGGGAGAGGGGGCGCGCCGGGGAGAACTACCTGATCTCCGGGCACATGCTCGGCATGCACGATGCCGTGAGAAGGGCAGCGCGTGCGGCGGGCCGTCGGGGGCCGCTGTACTCGTTCCCGCTGAGCGTCATCGAACGCGTGCTGCCGATCGCCGAACCGATCGGGGCACGCTTCGGCTCCGACGTGTTGTCGCGGTCGGCGATGTCGGCGCTGCTCGCGGCCCCGGTCGTCGACGGCACCAAGGCGCGGTCCGAACTCGGCTACGTTCCGCGTCCGGCCGACGAGACGATCCGCGACTTCGTCGCCTTCCTGGTGACCTCCGGCCAGTTGGGCCGGGAAGGTCAGTTGTCCTCGGTGGCGTCCGCGTCGTAGTCCGACTCGGAGGCCTCGGCGGGCGCGATCAGCGCGGGACCCGCGGCCCCGCCGTGGGCGAGGGCGTCGAGGAAGGATCGGGCCCACCGGTCGACATCGTGTGCGAGAACCTGCCTGCGCAGGGCCCGCATGTGGCGTCGGCCGTCTTCCTTCGGCTGGTTCAGGGCCTGCTCCATCGCGTCCTTGACGCTGTCGAGATCGTGCGGATTGCACAGGAACGCCTGGCGCAGTTCTGCGGCCGCGCCGGTGAATTCGCTGAGCAGCAGCGCCCCGCCGAGGTCGCTGCGGCACGCCACGTACTCCTTGGCGACCAGGTTCATGCCGTCCCGCAGTGGGGTCACCAGCATGACGTCGGCGGCGACGAAGAACGCGATCAGTTCGTCGCGGGGGATGGGCCGGTGGATGTAGTGCACGACGGGCCTGCCGACCTCGCCGTACTCGCCGTTGATCCGCGACACCGACTGCTCGATCTCGCCGCGCATGTGGACGTAGCTCTCCACACGTTCACGACTGGGCGTCGCGAGTTGCACGAGCACGGTGTCGGCGGGGTCGACTCGTTTCTCGTCGAGCAGTTCGTGCAGCGCGGCGAGACGGACGTCGATGCCCTTCGTGTAATCGAGGCGGTCGACGCCGAGCATGATGTGCCGGGGATTGCCCAGTTCCTTGCGGATCTTCTTGGCTCGGTCCCGGATGGACTTGGACCGGGACTGCTCGTCCAACTGCCCCGAGTCGATGGAGATCGGGAACGCGCCGACCCGCACCGTGCGGAAACCCACCTGCACGACACCCAACTTGGAACGGACGCCCACGTTGCCGCGCGACGTCTGCTGGCCGGCGAGTTTGCGAGCCAGGTAGAGGAAGTTCTGGGCGCCGCCCGGGAGGTGGAATCCGATCAGGTCGGCGCCGAGCAGGCCCTCGATGATCTCGGTGCGCCACGGCATCTGCATGAACAGTTCCACCGGCGGGAACGGAATGTGCAGGAAGAACCCGATGGTGAGGTCGGGGCGGAGCATCCGCAGCATCTTCGGGACGAGCTGCAGTTGATAGTCCTGAATCCACACGGTGGCACCGTGCGCGGCGGCCTTCGAGGTGGCCTCCGCGAAACGCCGGTTGACCTCGACGTACACGTTCCACCAGTCGCGGTTGTACTCGGGTTTGACGATGACGTCGTGGTAGAGCGGCCACAGGGTGGCGTTGGAGAAGCCCTCGTAATAGTCGGCGATATCGGCCGCGCTCAGCGGGACGGGGTAGAGCTCGAGTTCGTCCTCGACGACGGGGTCGAGCTCGGCGTCCGCGACCCCCGCCCAGCCGACCCATGCGCCCTTGTTGCGGCGCAGGATCGGCTCGAGCGCGGTGACGAGGCCACCGGGGCTGCGCTTCCAGCGAGTGGTGCCGTCCGGAAGGCGGTCGAGATCGACGGGGAGTCGGTTCGCGACGACGACGAAGTCGGCTTGCCCGGAAACAGGATCAGATGTCGAGCGTTCTGACGATGCTGACGATTCCGAGCTGGCAGCCACGGGCTTCCTTCGCGGTCGAAGTGGATGAAGTTCTCAGTCGAGCTTGGTGGTGGGTCCGATTCCGAGCATCGAGAGCAGCATCCTGCACTCGTCGGCGTCTTCGGCGTAGGCAGCGACAACGCGCTGCGCCTGGCGGGCGGTCTCGTCGGCTAGGGGTTCGAGATCCTCGTCCGCGATGTCGTTTTCGGCGGTCGTCTTCGCGGCCATCTTTTTCCTCTCGGGCTTGCTGCTGCGTCACACGCAGTAGTTCGTATCGGGGACTCTATGAGAACCGGGCATGTCAACGCTAGTTGCCCATCGATTAGTGTTCATCTAGTTAGGGTCTGCTTACTTCATGGGTGGGTTGGGAAGCGTCGACGTTGGGAGTTACGCGCGTGAAGACTGGTGGCACCGCGATTCTGCGTCGCATGCTGGTGCGGAATCGTGCCCGGCTGGGCATCGGCACCGTCCTGGTCTGCCTGCATCAGGTGGCCGAGACGCTGGTTCCGATCTCGATCGGGGTGATCGTCGACCGGGCCGTCGCAACCGGTGACGTCTTCGCCCTCGCAGTGTGGCTGTGCGCCCTGGCGCTGCTGTTCCTGGTGCTGACCGCGGCATGGCGATACGGCGCGCGGTTCGTCGTCGTCGCGATGCAGAACGAGGCGCATCAGTTGCGGATGGAGGTGGCACATCGCATCCTCGACCCCCGCGGGGTGCGCACCGACCTCCGGGCCGGCGAGTTGCTGTCCGTATCGACGTCCGACGCCGACCGCGCCGCCTGGATCGCGGACATCGCACCGCGCGCGGCCGCCGCCCTCACCGCGGCCATCGGATCCGCCGTCGCGCTGCTGCTGATCGACGTCCCGCTCGGACTCGCCGTGCTGATCGGAACCCCCGTCATCCTCGGTCTCCTCCAACTCGCGGCGCCGTTGATCACCCGCCGGGCCACCGACCAGCAGGCTGCGGTCGCCCGGGCCTCCGCCATGGCCACGGACCTGGTGAGCGGGCTCCGGCCGCTGCGGGGGATCGGCGCGGAGGTGTCGGCGTCGCGGCGATACCGGGCGGCCAGCCGCGACGCGCTGGGCGCCACCCTCCACACGGCGAAGAGTTCCGCCGTCTTCGCCGGGGTGTCGATGACCGTCAGCGCCCTGCTCGCCGTCGGCGTCGCGGGTTTCGCCGGCTGGTTCGCCCTGGAGGGACGCATCACCATCGGCGAGCTGATCACCGTCGTCGGACTGTCCCAGTTCTTCATCGAACCGCTCGGCGTGCTGGCCGGTCTGCCCGGATTCCTGGCCCTGTCCCGCGCGTCCGCGGACCGCCTGGCGCTGGTCCTGGACGCCGAACCGCTGCTACCCGCCGGATCGGACCACCGGCTCGACGGCAGCACGCTCGACCTCACCGGTGTGTCCTACCGGTCGCTGAGCACGGTGAATCTCCAGGTTCCGCCCGGCGAACTGCTCGGCGTCGTCGCGTACCGCCCGCAGGACGCGGAGGCGCTGGCCGCGCTGCTGTCCGGGCAGGTTCCGCCCGACCGCTACGACGGCGAGGTGACCGTGGGCGGGGTCCGGCTGTCGGAAGCCGATCTCGCGCAGGCACGCCGTGCGCTGCTCGTCGAACCGCACAACGGCGATCTGTTCTCCGGCACCGTCGCGTCGAACGTCACCGCCGGACGGCCCGGCGCGACGTCGGCCGAGGTGCAGGCGGCGCTGACCGCATCCGCGGCGATGGACGTCGTCGAAGCACACCCCGATGGGCTCGACCATCAGGTCACCGATCGCGGGTCGTCGCTGTCCGGGGGTCAGCGGCAGCGGGTCGCGCTCGCGCGGGCGCTGGTGGCGCAGTCGCCGGTGATGGTGCTGCACGACCCGACGACAGCCGTCGACGCCGTCACCGAACACACGATCGCCGGCGGCATCGCCGACCTGCGGCACCGCGGCACCACCCGAAGCCACACGACCATCCTCATCACGAGCAGCCCCGCGCTGCTGTCGGTGACCGACCGCGTCGTCGTCCTCGACGAGGGCACGGTGGCCGGCGAGGGCACCCACTCGCAGCTGGCTGCCCGGGACGCGAACTACCGTCAGGCGGTCCTGCGATGAGCGAACTGCTGCCCGTCGCGGACGCCCGCGACACGTGGGCGTGGCTGAAATCCGACCTGGGACGCCGCCGCGGCCGCAGCGCCGTCACTCTCCTGGTGGCAGCGGTCGCCGCGAGCATGGCCCTCGTCCCCGTCTACGTGTTCGGCGTCCTCGTCGACCGCGTGCAGGACGGCGCGCCACCGTCCACCATCGGGTGGGTCGTCGCGGTGATCGCGTCCGCCGCGGTGATCGGCGGCGTCTGCGCCGGGTTCGCGTCGTTCCTCATCCGCAGTCTCGGTGAGGAAATCCTGGCCGATCTGCGTGAACGCACCGTCGACCGGGCGCTCCGGTTGCCGATCCAGACCGTCGAACGCGTCGGGAAGGGAGACCTGCTGTCGCGGGTCGGCGACGACGTCGCCGTGATCGGCAAGGCCGTCACCGACGTGGTCCCCAACCTCGTCACCGCTGTGTTGCTGGTGGTGCTGAGCATGGTCACGATGCTCGGCATCGACTGGCGACTCGGGCTCGCCGGGATGGTCGCGCTGCCGATGTACGCGCTCGCGATGCGCTGGTACCTGCCGCGGTCCGCGCCGGTGTACGCCGCCGAACGCGTGGCGATGGGGGAGCGTTCGCAGGCCCTGATCAGCAGCATGCAGGGCGCCCGCACGGTGCGCGCCTACGGTCTGGAAGACAGCCATCTGGGGCAGATCAACGGCGCGTCGGAGAAGGCGCGCGATCTGTCCGTCGGCGTCTTCGCGCTGTTCACCCGCTTCGCTGGGCGCGGCAACCGGGCCGAGTTCGTGGGGCTCGCCACCATTCTCGCGGCGGGGTTCGCGCTGGTGAATGCCGACATCGTGACCGTCGGCCAGACCACCACCGCGGCTCTGCTCTTCCACCGGCTGTTCAACCCGATCAGCATGCTGATGTACACGTTCGAAGAGGTGCAGTCGGCGGGTGCGAGCCTCGCGCGGCTCGTCGGCGTCGTCGACCTCGCGGACGACTCGAACAGCGGAACCGCCACCGCCGGGGAGTCCGCGGATTCGACGCTCGAACTCACCGACGTCCGGCACACCTACGACGGCCGCCACGAAGTGGTGCACGGCATCGGCCTGCACGTGAGGAGCGGGGAACGGGTCGCCCTCGTCGGCTCGACCGGAGCGGGTAAGACGACGGTCGCGGCGATCGCGGCCGGGTCGATCGTCCCGACGTCCGGTGCGGTGCGCATCGGGGGAACCGCGCTGAGCGACCTCGCACCGGGCGACCTCCGCCGACGTGTCGCCATCGTCAGTCAGGAAGTCCACGTCTTCGCCGGACCGCTGATCGACGACCTTCGGCTCGCGGCGCCCGACGCGTCCGAGGAGGACGCGGCGATGGCGTTGAAAGCCGTCGGTGCCGACGTCTGGGTGGCCGCACTGGACGACGGCGTTCAGACCGTGGTCGGGGAGGGCGGTCACGAACTGACCGCAGCCCAGGCCCAGCAACTGGCTCTGGCGCGGCTCGTCCTAGCGAATCCGGGGGTCGCGATCCTCGACGAGGCGACCGCGGAAGCCGGCAGCGCCGGCGCGCGGGAACTCGAGGCGTCGGCCGAGGCGGCGGCCCGCGGTCGCACGACGTTGGTGGTGGCCCACCGGTTGACGCAGGCCGCCTCCGCCGACCGGGTGGTCGTGCTCGAACACGGGCGGATCGTCGAGGAGGGTCCGCACGCCCAGCTCGTCGCGGCCGGCGGCCGGTATGCGGAACTGTGGTCGGCGTGGGAGGGGCGGTAGGCCCCACGGGCGTCAGCTGAGGTAGCCGCCGCCGTGGGGGAAGAATTCGGTCCCGGCGAGTTCGGTGCCGTCGTCGAGCCGGACGCGCTGGATCTTGAGGCCCTTGTTGCGGCCGGTGCGGGCGTCGGGTCCGGCGACGATCACCATTCCGTCGCCCTCGTGGATGAAGACACGCCCGGGCGTTCCACCGTAATTTCCTTCGGACACGGCGGCCTTCAGAACCCGGACACGCTGTCCCTTGTAATGGGTGAAGGCGTTCGGGTACGGGTCGGACTGGGCGCGGACGAGGCGCTCGATGGCGTCGGCGGGCCACGTCCAGTCGATGAGGCTGTCCTCGGGGGCCCGCTTGTGGAAGAACGTGGCCTGCGAGCGATCCTGCGGTGTCCAGTCCGTGCGGCCGGACGCGACCAGCTCGAGCGCGTCGAGGGTGATCGGGCCGATCATGTCGACGGTGCGGTGGAACAGATCGGTGACGGTATCCGCCGGTCCGACGGCCGTCGACCTCTGCAAAACGATGTCGCCGGCGTCGAGTTCCTCGTCCATGAGGTGCGCGGTGAGGCCGACTTCTTCCTCGCCGTTGATGAGCGCCCAGATGAGCGGGGAGAATCCCGTGTACTTGGGCAGGAGCGAATCGTGGATGTTGAGCGTGCCGTAGCGGGGCGAGTCGAAGACGTCCCGCGGCAGCCAGGTGCGCCAATTGTTGGCGACGACGATGTCCGGGTCGGCCTGCTCGAGTGCGGCCTTGAAGTCCTCGTCCGGCTTGGTGGCGATGTGCACGGGCACTCCGTTTTCGGCGGCCAGATCGGCGACGGAGTCGGCCCACATCTGCTCGTAGACGTGATCGCTCTTGGGGTGAGTGACCGCGAGCACGACCTCATGTTCGGACTCGAGAAGGGCCTGCAGGGTACGGTGACCCCAGGTTTGATATCCGAGTGTGGCGACTCTCAACGCGGTCCTCCTGGACGAGCTTGTCGGTCAACGCCGCACGTGAGCGGCTTCGAGGCCAGCTTAGGCTATCCAATCTTATTTGGTGAACCGCCCATGGAAGGAAGGCAACATGACGATCGCCACGATCAACGGGATCCCCCTGAATTACCAGGTCAAGGGGTCCGGCGATTTGGTGGTGCTCATCATGGGAACCGGGAGTCCGGGGCGTGTGTGGGATCTTCATCAGACGCCCGCGCTCATCGACGCCGGATACCGCGTCTGCACGTTCGACAACCGCGGCATCGCGCCGTCCGGTGAAAGCGTCGACGGAATCACCATGGACGACCTCGTCGCGGACACGGCAGGACTGATCGAACACCTCGGTGGCGGCCCGGCCCGCGTCGTCGGCACCTCGATGGGTGCCCGTGTCGCACAGGAACTTGCGCTGTCCCGGCCCGACCTCGTCCACAAGGCGGCCTTCCTCGCCGGTCATGCCCGCATGGACTACTTCCAGCAGACCCTCACCGAGGGTGAGCGCGCCCTCCACGACAGCGGGGTCGAACTCCCGGCCAAGTACCGGGCCGCGGTGACCGCCGTGATGAACCTGTCGCCCGCGTCGCTCGTCGACCCGCACACGGCCCGCGACTGGCTCGACCTGTTCGAGTTCAGCGGCGGCCGGACGTCGAACGGTGTTCGCGCGCAGATGGAGATGGATCGCAGCTTCGATCGCCGTCAGGCCTACCGGGCGATCACGACGCCGTGCCTGTCCATCGGGTTCGCCGACGACAGGATGATTCCGCCGTACCTCTCCCGCGAGGTCGCCGAGGCGATTCCGTCGGCCCGCTATTACGAGATCCCCGACGTGGGGCACTACGGCTACCTCGAGCAGCCCGAAGTGGTGAACAAGGTGCTCCTCGAATTCCTCGCCAACTGACTCCCCGCCGCCCGTCGAGTTGTGAGTAGGGTGGAATTTCGAGCGGCTGGGGGGCGATCACGGAGACGGCGAGGTTCTGATGGCGTTGGGTGTCCCTCGTCTCGGGGTGGGTATCGTCCGGTACGACATCGTGAACGCGGCACTGTGGTGGGACGCCAAGGCTGCAGCCATATTCGGTGACGACGGTTCCCTGCCGCCCCTCGAGCAGTGGCGGCAGCGGGTGCATCCCGAAGACATCGACGTGGTCCGGCGCATGTTCGGCGACATGACCGGGTCGGTGGGTGCCGAATGCGTCTTCCGGATCGTGATGGCTGACCAATCGACCCGGTACATCCTCACCCGCAGCATCGACGTCGCCGTCGACGATTCCGGCGTCCCCTCCGAATTGACGGGGGTGGTCATCGAACTCGGGCACCTCACCGGGCGCGATGCGCAACTCGCGTCGCTGCTCGATCGGGTGGGTCTGGGGTTTCTCGCCCTCGACGAGAACCTGCGGGTCATCTACGCCAACTCGGGCTGTCTGCGGCACGTTCGCCGGTCCCGGGAGGAAATGCTGGGCCGGGTCGTCACCGACGTGCTTCCCGAAACTCGGGGCAGCTACTTCGACGCCCTGTGCCGCAAAGTTCTCGCCACCGGGCGGGAGCACACGACCCGGGTGGATTCGCTGTATTCACCCGGCATGACGATCGAGGCCACTGCCGCAGCCGATTCCGGCACCCTCGTCGTCCATTTCCGTGACGTGACCGCGGAGGTCACCGCCCAGCAGCAGGCGGACGCGGCGCATGCTCTCCTTCTGCACGAAGCCAGGCACGACAGTCTCACCGGGTTGCTCAATCGCGCCGCGATCACCGAGCACCTGCAGCGGCTGTTCGACCCCGGCGCCGGTCCGGCCGTGGTGCTGTTCCTCGACGTCGACGGGTTCAAGGAGGTCAACGACACGCGGGGGCACCGCGTCGGCGATCGCATCCTGCAGGCGGTGTCGGAGCACCTGTCGCAGGGGATGGTCGCGCCCGCGGTCGTGGGACGGCTCGGCGGTGACGAGTTCGTGGCAATCATCCCCGAGGCCGGCGGCATCGACGTCGAGAAGGTCGTGACGTTGATGATCTCCTCGATCACGACCCCGATCGACGTCGGCGACGAACTGCTTGTCGTGACGATCAGCGTGGGGATGGCGCGCAGCACGTCGGCGTACACGGTCGACGGATTGCTCCACCACGCCGACACGGCCCTCTACGCCGCGAAGCGACTCGGCGGAAACACCGCGGTCTGGCATCAATAGATTGCTGGGTGTCTGCCCATAATCGAGGCAGGCTGGTGCAGTATCCGTACCCGCTTCGGGGCCGTCGATGCTGCGAACCGGCTTGTTGCTGGTGGGTAGCCTAACCTAAACTCCTCGGGTGCCCTTCGTTGGTCGGGCGCTCTCGACGGACGATCGGATCACCCATGTCTCCGGACCACTCGGCGGCTGCTCGCCCTCAGTCCTTTCCGGCTGAGCTCGCTTCCACCTCGGCGTTCTCCACTGCGATGCGTGCCGCGCTGCCGCTGACTGCACCGCAGTCCGAGGTGTGGGTGGGGCAGCAGTTGAATCCGGGAAGCCCGGTCTACAACCTGTCACTCGTCGTCGAGGTCGCCGGCGCGATCGACCTCGCGCGAACGGCCGCGGCGATCCGGGCGACCGTCGAACGGACCGAAGCTCTGCACGTGCGCTTCGAGCGGGGCGGCGACAACGAACTGTTCCAGGTGCCGACCGCTCCCGACGCGTGGAACCTGACCGTCGTGGACCTGCGCGGCGAGGAACATCCCGACGCGCGAGCGCGTGCATGGATGGATCGCGACATGCAGACCGTGGTCCACATCGACGGCGAAGAGCCGCTGTTCCACCACGCCCTGCTGCGCACCGGCGACGAGTCGGTGATCTGGTACCAGCGCTACCACCACAGCGTCATGGACGGGTACGCCATCACCCTGCTCGTCGCAGACGTCGTCGACCGATATGAACGCCCGGACCTCGGGACCTCCGCGGCGCCGTGGCCGCTCGACACCCTCGTGGCGTCGGACCGCGAGTACCGGGGGTCGGCGCGATTCGCGTCCGATCGAGAATTCTGGATCCAGCAGGTGATCGACGCGCCGGAGCCGCCGCGGCTGTTGCCGCAGGTGATCGATTATTCAGGCACACCCATTTCTGCACTCGTCGAGATCGACGGGGACGACGCCGACGCGCTCTACGCCTTCGCCGCCGACGCCGGGATCAGGCGCACCCGACTGCCGCTCGCGGCGGTCGTGGCGTACATCCACCGGGTCACCGGCCGCCGCGACCTCACGGTGTCGCTGCCGATGACGGCGCGGGTCGGCCGTGAACTGCGCCGCATCCCCGGAATGTGCTCGACGATCCTGCCGTTCCGGGTGCAGGTGGATCCCGAGATGACGGTCGGTGAACTCGCCACCCGCATCGACACGACGCTGATTTCGGTGCTCCGGCACGGGCGCTACCGCGGCGAGGACCTCGCCCGCGATCTGCGGTCGATCGATCCGGACCGGCAGATCTTCGGTCCCGGAATCAATTCGATGATGTTCGAGCACTCGCTGACGTTCGGTGGGTTTCCGGCGTGGGTGCGGGGTTCGGCCACCGGGCCGGTCCGCGACCTCGACTTCTCCATCCGCGGTGGGCAGGATTCGGAGCCGATCCAGATCGACCTCCGCGCCCCGGCCGGTCTGCGCGACGAACTCGAGGAGCATCGCCGCAGGCTCGAGCACTTCGTCGGGCAGTTCGTCGCCGACCCGGCGCAGCCCATCGCGTCGCTCGATCCGATGACCGAGGCCGAGCGCCGGCAGTTGCTGGTGGAGTTCAACGACACCGCGTGCCCGCAGGAGTCGGTGACCGTTCCCGACCTGTTCCACGCCCAGGTGTCGCGGACGCCGGACACCGAGGCCCTGGTCTCCGGGGAGACCCGGCTCACCTACCGGGAGCTCGGGGAACGGGTGGCGCAGCTGTCCCACTACCTGCGCGCCCGCGGTGTCGGCGCGGAAACCGTGGTGGCGATCGGACTTCCGCGCTCCGCGGAGATGGTGATCGGACTGCTCGCCGTCATGAGCGCGGGCGGCGCGTTCGTGCCCCTCGACCCCTCGTGGCCGGAGGATCGGCGCACGTCGGTCCTCTCGGACGCCGGGGCAACGCTGATCCTGACCGGCCCCGGCGGGGTGCCGGACGCGGGGGAGCGGGCCGTGTCCGTCGATCTCGCGGCGTGGGCGTACGCCGATCAGCCGACCGCACCCCCCGCGGTGACCGTGCAAGGGTCGAGGCTGGCGTATGTCATCTTCACGTCGGGTTCGACGGGCCGCCCCAAGGGGGCAATGATCCGGCACGAGGCCGTCTGCGCACGACTGCTGTGGCAGCGCGACGAAATCCTGGGGTTCGGGACCGGGGACGTGTCGCTGTTCAAGGCGCCGCTGTCGTTCGACATCTCCGTGAACGAGATTCTGCTGCCGCTCGTGTCGGGTGGCCGTCTCGTGGTCGCCGAGCCCGGCGGGGAACGGGATCCGCAGTATCTCCTCGACCTGATCGCCCGCGAGTCCGTGACGTTCGTGTACCTGGTGTCGTCGATGCTGGACGTGCTGCTCGACCTGTCGCGGGGCACCGACCTGCTCGGGGCACTGAGGCACGTGTGGTGCGGCGGTGAGGTTCTCACTCCCGGTCTGTTCGAGCGGTTCCGCACGCAACTCGCCACCACCCTGTACCACGGCTACGGCCCGGCGGAGGCGACGATCGGTGTGTCGCACGTGATCTACCGGGAAGACGCCGCACGGATCGCGACGTCGATCGGCCGCCCGAACCCCAATACCCAGCTGTACGTGCTGGACGAGCACCTGAACCCGGTGCCGTTCGGCGCGGGCGGCGAACTCTACGCCGGCGGATTCCTCCTCGGGCGAGGCTACGTGGAGGCGCCGGGGCTCACGGCGTCCCGCTTCGTCGCCAACCCGTTCGCGGCGGACGGCTCCCGGTTGTACCGGACCGGTGACCTCGCGCGGTGGGCCGCGGACGGCACCCTCGACTTTCTCGGCCGCGCCGACAATCAGGTCAAGATCCGCGGCATGCGACTCGAACTCGAGGACGTCGAGGCGGGCATCGTGTCGCATCCCGCGGTCCGGCACAGTGCCGTCGTCGTGCGGGAGACTCCCGCGGGGGCGAAGTATCTCGCCGCCTATGTCGTCGCGCAGCAGCATTCGGAGCCGGATGTCGACGAGCTCCGCATGTGGGCGTCGTCGAAGCTGCCGGAATACATGGTGCCGTCCGCCTTCGTGATCCTCGACCGGTTCCCGCTCACGCCCAACGGAAAGCTGGATCGCCGCGCACTGCCCGAACCCGACCTCGGCGCGGACGGGGAGAACGTCGCACCGCGCACCGTGGCCGAGGAAAGGCTGTGCGCGCTGATGGCCGCCGTCCTCGGCGTGGAATCGGTGGGTGTCACCGACGACTTCTTCGCGTTGGGCGGAGACAGCATCGTCGCGATCCAGCTGGTCAATCACGCTCGGCGCGAAGGCCTCTCGATCAGCCCGCGGGAGATCTTCCAGCTCCGCACGGCCGAGGCGCTCGCCCGGGCCCAGGACGGCCGGTCCGCGGCCGCCGTGGACTCCGACGACGTCGCCGTCGGTGACGTCCGCAGCACCCCCATCCTCGCCCGGACCGCCGAGCGGGGCGGCGAGATCGCCGCGTTCCATCAGTCGGTGCTCGTGCAGACCCCGGCCGAATTCGACGAGGCTGCCGCACGGGCCGCCCTGGGTGCCGTGCTCGAGCGGCACGACGCCCTGCGCGCGACGCTCGTCCGCGGTGACCGCTGGACGCTGTCCGTGCCGGAATCGTCGACCGTCTGCCTCGATGGAATCCTGCGTGTCGTCGAATTCGACGACAGTGCAGAGCAACTCGACGACGAGACGCGGGCGGCCGTCGGGCGGCTCGATCCGGACGCCGGCACGATGGTGCAGGCCGTCCTGTTCACCGCGACCGCGGGTCCCGGCCGGTTGCTGCTGATCGGACATCACCTGGTGGTCGACGGGGTGTCCTGGCGCATCATCCTCGAAGACCTCGTCCGCGCGGGAACCGCGGCGGCGGCAGGGGGCGTTCCCGAGCTCGCTCCGGTCGGGACGTCGCTGCGCCGCTGGTCCGAACTGCTCGACCAACACGCCCAGTCGGGCGCCTTCGAGCACGAACTGCCCTTCTGGTCGGACGTGGCGACCACACCCGACCCGCTCATCGGCTCGCGTGCACTCGACCCGGCCCTCGATCGCGCGGGCGACGCCGAAACCCTCACGGTGACACTGCCTCCGGAGTTCACCCAGCCGCTGCTCTCCACCGTGCCGGCGGCATTCCACGGCCACGTCAACGACGCACTCCTCACCGGTGTCGCGGTGGCGATGCAGAGATGGCGACACGGCAGGCCGGGGCGGGTGCTCCTCGATCTCGAGGGGCACGGACGCGAGGAAGACCTCGTGCGCCGCAGCGACGGGCCCGCCCTCGACCTCTCCCGAACCGTGGGTTGGTTCACCACCGTCTACCCGGTGGTGCTCGACCCCGGTGCGGCGGCGGACGAGGCGGGCATCGCCGACGCCCTGAAGGCGGTCAAGGACCAGTTGCGCCGCATCCCGGGTTCCGGATTCGGCTACGGCGTGCTGCGTCACCTCGGTGTTTCGAGCCCGGAACTCGCACACACCCCGACGCCGCAGGTGCTGTTCAACTACCTCGGACGGGTGACGGCCGGCGAGGGCGTCGACTGGCTGCCCCTCGCCATGGGCGGCGCCGACGACCCGCGGATGCCGCTCGGACACGTCCTCGCATTCGACGTGATCGCCGAGGACGGCGCCGGCGGACCGACGCTGACGACCACGCTGACGTGGGCACCCGGTGTGCTCACCCGCCGCGCTGTCGAGGCGCTCGCCGCCGAGTGGACCGCGGTGCTGCGGGTGCTGGCCGGTGTCGACCGCCTCGGCGGTCACACCCCGTCCGACTTCCCGCTGGTGTCGCTGACGCAATCGGACGTGGACGCGCTGGCGCAGCCCGCCGACGTGCTCCCGCTGACGCCGCTGCAGGAGGGCATCTACTTCCAGTCGGCGTTCGAGGACGCCGGCACGGACCCGTACATCGTGCAGCAGGTGATCGAACTGGCCGGGCCCGTCGACGCGGCGGCGCTGCACCGCGGGCTGCAGGCGGTCGTCGACCGGCACGCCGCCCTCCGCGTCGGAGTGCAGGCGGTGTCGGACGGCCGAGTGGTGCAGGTGGTCCGCGACGACGTCCGGGTGCCGATGGAGGTGGTGGACCTCACCGGAACGCCGGAGCCGGGCAGGCGCGTCGACGAGGTGCTGGCGGCGGACCGGGCGCGGGGCTTCGACTTCGGCCGTGCCCCCCTGCTGCGGTACACGCTCGCCCGGACGCAGACCCAGAAGTTCCTTCTGCTGCAGTCGATTCACCACATCGTCGCCGACGGATGGTCGGTGCCGGTGATGCTGCGGGAGCTGATGGCGCTGTACAGCGTCGACGGGACGCCGCTGGCGCTGCCGACGCCCACGCCGTACCGCTCCTACCTCGACTGGCTGGGCGCGCGGGACCGTCAAGCATCGCTCGCGGTGTGGCGGGACGCGCTCGCCGACGCACCCGAGCCGGGGGAACTGCCGACGACCGCATCCACGGGGGAGTCCGGGATCCGCAGTGTGCGAGCGGCCTTGCCGTCGGACGCCACAGCCGCGCTCACGGCGGTGGCCAGGGCCCGGGGACTGACGCTCAGCACGCTCGTGCACGGCACCTGGGGTCTGGTCCTGGGCCGCCTCACCGGCCGGGAGGACGTGCTGTTCGGCTCGACGGTGTCGGGCCGCGGCGGCGATCTGCCCGGCATCGAGACCATGGTGGGCCTGTTCATCAACACCGTCCCCACCCGGATGCGCTTCGGGCCCGCCGACACGGTGGCCGGCACCCTCGCACGCTGGCAGGACGAGCAGTCGGTCCTGCTCGACCACCAATACCTCGGTCTGCCGGAGCTCCGCAGGGAAGCGGGACTGCAGGACCTGTTCGAGACGCTCGTCGTGTTCGAGAACTACCCGATCGGCGACGGCGCGGTCGCCGATCCCACGGGTGCGGTGCAGGTGACCGACATCCGCTTCGACGAGCACCCGCCGTATCCGATGACGCTGATCGTCGTGCCCGGGGACGCGCTGACCCTCGAGCTCAAGTACGACGCGGCCCGCATCGACGCGGCGACCGCGACCCGGTTCGCCGAGGCGACCGTGGCGTATCTCGCGGAGCTGACCCGGGACGCCGACCAGCCCGTGTCCTCCGTCGCGCTGGCGTCGCGGGAGCCGATCGACGCGGCACTGCGCGACGCGCAGGTCGACTTCCCCGACACGACGGTGACGGCGCTGCTCGAGGAGCAGGCCGTGCGGACACCCGACGCGGTGGCCGTCGTGTTCGAGGACGAACACCTCACGTATGCGGAACTGCATTCGCGCGCCAACCGCCTCGGCCGGCTGCTCGTCGAGCGCGGGGTGGCGCCGGAGTCGAAGGTCGCGGTGGCACTGCCCCGTTCGCTGGACCTGATGGTCGCGCTGCTCGCGGTCGGGAAGGCAGGCGGCGCGTACGTTCCGCTCGACACCGGATATCCGGCCGATCGGCTCGCGTACATGGTCGACGACGCGCAACCGGTCTGTGTCCTCACCGACGGCGCGGTGACCCTGGCCGGTTCCGACGTTCCGCAGGTCCGGGTGTCCGACGCCGACGGGTACTCGCCCGAGCCGCTGAGCGGCATCCCGCTCGCGCCGCAGCACCCCGCGTACGTCATCTACACGTCCGGTTCGACGGGCCGGCCCAAGGGCGTCGTCGTACCGCACGCCGGCATCGTCAACCGGCTGCTGTGGGTGCAGCGTTTCCGTCCGATCACCGCGTCGGACAACGTGTTCCAGAAGACGCCGTCCAGCTTCGACGTGTCCGTGCTGGAATTCTTCGGACCGCTCCTCGCCGGGGCGACCCTCGTGGTCGCGCGGCCCGACGGTCACAAGGACCCGGCCTACCTCGCCGACGTCATCGTCCGGCGGTCGATCACGCGCGTGCATTTCGTGCCCTCCATGCTCGAGGTGTTCCTCGCCGAACCCGCGGCGGCCCGGTGCACCGGTCTGCGGATCATCTCTTGCAGCGGTGAGGCGCTTCCCGTCGCGTCCGCCCGACGCGTCGCCGAACTCCTGCCCGGAGTGGAACTCGACAACCTCTACGGGCCCACCGAGGCATCGGTCGACGTCAGCTACGCCGCGTCCGTGCAGGGGATCGACGCGGCCGCGCCGTCTGTCCCGATCGGCCTGCCGACGTCCAACACCGGCCTCTACGTGCTCGATCGATACCTGCAGCCGGTGCCCGCCGGCGCCGAAGGTGAGCTGTATCTGTCGGGGCCGCAGCTGGCCCGCGGCTACCTGGGCAGGCCCGGGTTGAGCGCGGAGCGGTTCGTCGCCGATCCGTTTTCCCGCAACGGGTCCCGCATGTACCGCACCGGCGACGTCGCCCGGATGAACGGGGACGGCGCGGTCGAGTACCTCGGCCGGGTGGACGACCAGGTGAAGCTGCGCGGGTTCCGCATCGAGCTCGGTGAGATCGAGGCGCACATCGCGGCCTGCCCGGGTGTGCGGCAGGCGGCGGCCGTCGTGCGCTCCGACCGGCCCGGTCAGCAGCAGCTGGTCGGGTATGTCGTCGGTGACGCCGATCTCGACGACGTCCGTGCGCGCCTGGCCGGGGCTCTGCCGGAGTTCATGGTGCCGGTCGCCTTCGTGACACTGGCGGAGTTCCCGCTCGGCCCGAGCGGGAAGCTGAACCGTAAAGCGCTTCCCGCGCCGGACTTCTCCGCGCACATGACTTCGGGGCAGGTGGCCGCTGCACCGGCCGGTGAGAGCGGGCCGGCGGTCGTGCTGGCCGCCCACTACGCCGAGGTTCTCGGGCTCGGGACCGTCGGAGTCGACGACGACTTCTTCGCGCTCGGCGGCGACAGCATTCTGGCCATCCGGCTGGTGAATCTCGCTCGCCGCGAGGGGATCACGATCACCCCGCGGCAGATCTTCGAACAGCGGACCCCGTCCGCGCTCGCCCGGCTGGCGGCGACGACAGCGGTCGCCGCGGCCCCGCGCGTGGACGACACGGGAGCCGGTGTCCTGCTGCCCCCTCCCGTGGTCCATCGGCTCTCGGAGTGGAGCGGCGGTAAGAGCCGCTTCAACCAGTCGGTCCTCGTGCACACACCGGCGGGTACGAGCAGCGCCGTCCTCGCAGCGGCACTGCACTCGGTGATCGCCCACCACGAGGGCCTGCGGCAGAAGCTCACCCGGCACGCACCGGGGGTGTGGTCTCTCGAGATCACCGAATCCGCCGACCTGCACCTGCATCGCGTCGACGTCACCGGACTCGACGCGGCCGCGCTGCGCGAGGTGGTGGCAGCAGAATCCGATGCCGCCACCGACCGGCTCGACCCCGACGCCGCGGCCATGCTGTCGGCCGTGTGGTTCGACGCGGGCCCGTCCGAACTGGGCAGGCTGCTGCTCGTCGCGCACCACCTGGTGATCGACGGGGTGTCATGGCGGACGCTGATCGAAGACCTCGCGATGGCGTGGGTGGCCGCCGACAGTGGTGAGGATGCGGCACTCGACCCGGTGCCCACGTCGTTGCGCGGATTCACCCGCATCGTGACCGAGCAGGCACAGGAACCGGCCCGCCTCGCCGAACTCGACCACTGGTTGCGGGTCACCGAGCCCGGTGCCGACCTGGTGCCCGGCACCGACCGGCACGCCGTGGTGAGCAGTGGTGCGCGGCTGACCGTGCGGCTCGACCCGCGCCTCACGACGGCCCTGCTGACCACCGTTCCCGGAGTGGTCCGCGCCGACGTCACCGACGTGCTGCTGGCCGCCCTGCGACTCTCGGCCGACCGGTGGCTCGCCGCGCGGGGGCGCGACCACGACCTGCTGGTGGACCTCGAGCGGCACGGCCGCGAAGAACTCGCCGCGGGTGTGGATCTCTCCCGGACGGTCGGCTGGCTCACCAACGTCACCCCCGTCCGGTTGCGCAACCGCGGGGGTGCGCTCGCGACGCTCGGTGACGTCAAGGAATGGCTGCGCGGCGCCCCCGACGGCGGCATCGGCTACGGCATGCTGCGGTACGTCAACGCCCGCACCGCGGGACTGCTGGCGTCGCGCTCGGAGCCGCAGGTGCTGTTCAACTACCTGGGCCGCATGCCGCACACCCCACCGGGTGCGTGGACACCGGCGGTCGAATCCGATTCCCTGGCCACCGATCCCGACGCCGATCTCGGCGGCCCGTATCGGTTGGTGATCAATGCCCTGTGCGAGGAGTCGGCGGACGGCGCCGAACTGCAGGCCGTGTTCGCCTGGTCGGAGCCCGACCTGAGCGAGGCCGACGTGGTGGCGTTGAGCGACGGCTGGGTGACGGCACTTCGTGAGCTGGCCGTCGCCGCCGCAGAGCACGACGGTCCGGCGATGCTGACACCGTCCGACCTGCCGCTCGTGACGCTGACGCAGGCGGAGATCGACCGGATCGTGGAGGCGAGCCCGAGCGGGGTCGACACGGTGCTGCCGCTGTCGCCGCTGCAGGAGGGGCTGTACTTCCAGGCCGGGTTCGACGCCGGTCCCGACGTCTACACGGCACAGTTCTCGCTCGACTTCGCGCACCGCCTCGACACCGAACGTCTCGCCGCTGCGCTGCGCACCCTGCAGCGACGCAACCCCACGCTGCGCGCGGGATTCGTCAGCGAAGGCCTCCCCGCGCCGGTCCAGTTCTTCGGCGCCGGCCTGGACGTCCCGATCACCGAATTCGACCTGCGTGAACTCGACGAATCCGACCGCGTCTCCTACGCCGAGCAGGTGACGGCGCAGGACCGGCTGACACCGTTCGACCTCACCTCCCCGCCGCTGTGGCGGGCGATGGTGCTGCGGCTCGGCGACTCCCACGACCGGCTGGTGATCAACCGGCAGTTCCTGCTGTGGGACGGATGGTCCAACGGCCTCGTCGTGAGCCAGTTGCTCGCCCTCTACGAATCGGGCGGCGACGACTCCGGATTCGGTTCCCCCGAGGGCTCGTTCGAGGACTATCTGCAGTGGCTGGCCGCGCAGGATATGGAGGCCGCGCGGTCCGCGTGGACCGACGCGCTCCGCGGTCTCGACGAACCGACCCTCCTCGCCGCGACCGTCGCCGGGGACCCGCAGCCACCGCAGCGTCGCGACGCCGTGCTGTCCGAGGAACTGAGCGAACGACTGCGCGCCGGTGCCCGCGGTGCCGGGGTCACGTTCAACGCGGTGATGAACGCCGCGCTCGCCGTCGTGCTCGGCATCGAGACCGGGCGGCAGGACCTCGTGTTCGGCACCACCGTGGCCGGGCGCCCGCCGGAGGTCCCGGGCATCGACGCGGTGGCAGGCATGTTCCTCAACACCGTCCCCGTCCGGACGGTGCTCCGCCCCGGCGAGACCGTCGCGGATCTGCTGCGCCGCAACCAGTCCGAGCGGTTGGCGCTCACCCCGTACGACTACCTCGGGCTCGCCTCCATCCAGCGTGTGTCCGAGCACCGGCAACTGTTCGACGTGCTGTACGTGCTGCAGAACTTCGTCGACGAGAAGCAGGTGTCGGCGCTCAACGACGCACACGACATCAGCGGGGGCGACAGCATCGACCACACGCACTACCCGGTCACCGTCGTCGTGACACCGGGTGCGAGCGTGAAGGTGAAGTTCGAATTCCACCCCGGGAAGATCGCGGAGTCGCGGGTCGAGGCCATGCTGTCGCGGTATCTGACCGTGCTCGAGCAGTGGTCCACAGATCTGTCGGGTCCGGTCGGCGGAATTGCCGGTGGCGCAACATCATTGCCGTTCGAGTCGAAGCCGCTGCCCGACGCGACCATCGCCGATCTGTTCGCCGACGCGGCTCGACTCCGGCCCGACGAGACCGCACTGGTGTTCGGTGACCGCACCGTCGGCTACGCCGAACTCGACGCCGACGTGAACCGGATGGCCCGGCTCCTGCTGCGCCACGGCGCGGGCCCGGAACGGATCGTCGCGCTCGCGTTGCCGCGGTCGGTGGAGATGGTGGTGGCGCTGTTCGCCGTCCTGCGCACCGGATCCGCGTATCTGCCACTGGAACTGGACCACCCGGCCGAGCGGCTCGTCGGGATGCTCGACGACGCGCGACCGACGGTCCTGGTCACCACGTCGGAGGTCGCCGGAACGCTCGCCGCCGCGGCGGTCGACACCCTGGCCGTCGACACCCTGGACTTCGGCGCGGTCGCGTCCGCACCGTTGTCCGATGCGGAACTCGGCGGATTCGCGCCCGGAAACCCCGGTCGCCTGGACCATCCGGCGTACGTCATCTACACGTCCGGGTCCACCGGCAAGCCGAAGGGTGTGGTCACCCCCTACCGGGGCCTCACCAACATGCAGTTCAACCACCGCGAGGCGATCTTCGAGCCGGTCGTGACCGCGGCGGGCGGTCGTCGCCTCCGCATTGCCCACACCGTGTCGTTCGCCTTCGACATGTCGTGGGAGGAACTGCTGTGGCTGGTGGAAGGTCACGAGGTCCACATCTGCGACGAGAACCTCCGGCGCGACGCCGAGGCGCTCGTGGCGTACTGCGACACCCACGAGATCGACGTCGTCAACGTGACACCGACGTACGCGCAGCATCTGATCGAGGAGGGTCTGCTCGACGACGGTCCCGGCCGCCACCGGCCGCCGCTGGTGCTCCTCGGCGGCGAGGCGGTGTCGGATTCGGTGTGGAACCGGTTGCGCGACACGGATGGAACGGCCGGATACAACCTGTACGGTCCCACCGAGTACACGATCAACACCCTCGGCGCCGGCACCGCCGACAGCGCGACACCCACCGTCGGCACCCCGATCTGGAATACCTCCGCGTACGTGCTGGACGCCTGGCTGCGTCCGGCCCCGGACGGTGTTCCCGGTGAGCTGTACATCTCCGGGGTCGGGTTGGCGCGCGGCTACCTCGACCGGTTCGCGCTGACGGCGGAGCGCTTCGTCGCCGACCCGTTCCGGGAATCCGTACGTATGTATCGGACGGGTGACCTCGTCCGCCGCCGCGCAGACGGGAACCTCGACTTCCTGGGCCGCACCGACGATCAGGTGAAGATTCGCGGTCACCGGGTGGAACTCGGCGAAATCGCGTCCGCCCTCGAAGCGCTGGACGGCGTGCGCCAGGCTGCCGTCGTCGTCGATTCCGGCCCGGGTGGATTCCCGCGACTGGTCGGCTACGCGGTCGTGAGTACTTGTCAACCGCAGGACGTTGACAAGTACTCACGGGCGCTGCGCGCATCGCTGCCGGACTACATGGTGCCCGCCGCGGTCGTCGAGGTCGACAGCCTGCCGATGACGGTGAACGGCAAACTCGACGTCAAGGCACTGCCGTCAGCGGACGACGTGCTCGGCCGGATCGGCGGTGCCCGAACGGAGCCCCGCACCGATACCGAACGGGTGCTGGCCGACTTGTTCGGTGAGATCCTCGGAGTCCCCGCCCCCGGGGTCGACGACAACTTCTTCGACCTCGGCGGTCATTCGTTGCTGGCCACCCGGCTGATCAGTCGGGCCCGGGCCGCGCTCGGCACCGACCTGGCCATGCGCGACCTGTTCGAGGCGCCGACCGTGGCGGAACTCGCCACCCGGATCGGGGCTGACAGCGGGTCGACGCGTCCGGTGCTGGTGGCCCGGCCACGGCCCGAGCATCTGCCGCTTTCCGCGGCGCAGCAACGGCTGTGGCTGCTGCAGCAGATGGAGGGAGCATCAGTTCGGGATGGGGCGGGCCCCGCCGTCGCGTACAACTTCCCGATCGTCCTGCGACTGCGGGGTGCCCTGGACCCCGGGCTGTTCGAGCAGGCTCTCACCGATGTGGTGTCGCGGCACGAATCGCTGCGCACCGTGTTCGGGGAGCACGACGGCGAACCCGTGCAGGTGATCCTGGACGACGCCCGCCCCGACGTCACGGTGGTCGACGGCACCGAGGCCGATCTGGTCCGGCTCGTCACCGAGACCGTCGGCCGCCCGTTCGACCTGGCCACGGAGATCCCGGTGCGCGCGAGCCTCATCCGGGTCGCGGACGAGCAGGTGCTGGCCATCGTGCTGCACCACATCGCCACCGACGAATGGTCGGATCGCCCGTTCCTGCGGGACCTGATGACGGCGTATGCCGCTCGCGCACAGGGTTCCGCTCCGGGGTGGGCTCCGCTGGACGTGCAGTACGCCGACTACACGCTGTGGCAGCGCGACGTCCTGGGCGATCCGCGGGACCCGTCCAGCGTCGTTGCCCGCCAACTCGACTACTGGGCGAAGACCCTCGACGGTGCGCCGGAGGAGTTGGTTCTCCCCGCCGACCGGACCCGTCCGGCGCAGCCGAGCTTCGCGGGCGGAGTCGTCGAGACGACGCTGGACGCCGCGACGACGCGGGCCCTGCGCTCGCTCGCGCGGACGTCGGGCACCAGCATGTTCATGGTCCTGCACGCGGCGTCGGCGACACTGCTGCACCGCCTGGGCGCGGGCGACGACCTGCCGATCGGCGCGCCGGTCGCGGGCCGCAGCGAACAGGGTCTCGACGACCTGATCGGATTCTTCGTCAACACCGTGGTGTTGCGGACGGACGTGTCGGGCAACCCCACGTTCGATCAACTGCTGGCGCGGGTCCGCGATACGGACCTGGCGGCATTCTCCCATGCGGACGTGCCGTTCGAAACCGTTGTGGAGAAGGTGAATCCGGCACGCACCCTGGCCCGGAACCCACTGTTCCAGGTGATGGTCGGCTACCACAGCCGCACGTCCGATGCGGCGCTCGCGCCCGGTCTTGCTCTCGTTCCCGTGTCGTTCGAGGAACGCACCGCCAAATTCGACCTGGTGTTCAACTTCACCGAGCACCTCGACGAGGACCGTGTGGAACTGCGCGTCGAATACGGCTCCGACCTGTTCGACCGGGACACCGCGGAGAAGATCGCCCGCAGGCACGTCACCGTCCTCGACGCCGTCGCCTCCGATCCGGGTATCCGGGTCGGCGACCTCGACGTGTTCGTCGGCGACGAGCGCGAACTCGTGGTGTGCGATTTCAACGACACCGCGTATCCGGTGGCGGAGGAGACGTTCCCCGAGGCGTTCGCGCGTCACGTCGCGGCGACGCCCGACGCCGTCGCCGTGGTCGACGCCGACGGCGAGATGACGTATGCGGAGCTGAGCGTGCGCGCCGACCGCGTCGCCGCACTGCTGCGCCGCCGCGGTGTCACCGTCGAAGACGTGGTGGGACTGGCAGTTCCGAGGTCGGCGCAGATGGTCGCGGTCGTGCTCGGTGTCCTGAGACTCGGCGCCGCGTACCTGCCGCTCGACCTGAACCACCCGTCCGACCGCATCTCCTACATGCTCGCCGACTCCGCCGCGCGGCTGCTGGTGACCACGGTGGGGGACAGCCCGCGCATCGCCGAGGTCGACGGACTCGACCGCGTCCTCCTCGACGACGCCTCCGTCGCCGGCGAACTCGGGACCGAGGCAGACGAGCGGCTACCGCAGCTCCCGCCCGGACTGGATCATGCCGCGTACGTGATCTACACGTCGGGCTCCACTGGTAAACCCAAGGGCGCGATCCTCACTCACGACGGCATCCCCAGCCTCGTCGCCACCGCCGAGCAGCGGATGAAGCTGGTGCCGGGGTCGGTGGTGATGCAGTTCGCGTCGATCGGATTCGACGTCGCGGTCTTCGAGCTGTCGATGGCCCTGTGCACGGGATCCCGACTGGTGATCGTGCCCGACGAGTCCCGGGTCGCCGGACCGGAACTCACCGAGTTCATGACCGGCCACGGCGTGACGCACGCGATCATTCCGCCGTCGCTGCTGGCGGCGCTGCCGCCGGGGTGCGACGTCCCGGACGGGTGCACGGTGCTGGTGGGCACGGAAACCGTGCCGCCGGAACTGATCGGACGCTGGGCGGAACGACTCAACCTGCTGGCCGCATATGGTCTCACGGAGGCCACCGTCAACAACACGCTGTGGCAGGCGCAGCCCGGCTGGAATTCGGCTGTCCCGATCGGTATCCCCGATCCGAACGAGCAGGCGTACGTCCTCGACGACCGTCTGCAGCCGGTGCCGCCGGGGGTGGCGGGCGAGTTGTACATCGCCGGCCGCGGTCTGGCCCGCGGATATCTCGGCAGGCCCGATCTCACGTCGGGACGGTTCGTGGCCAACCCGTTCGGTGAACCGGGCACCCGGATGTACCGGACCGGCGACCGGGCCCGCTGGCGCGCCGACGGCAACATCGACTTCCTCGGGCGCGTCGACGACCAAGTGAAGATCCGCGGATTCCGCATCGAACTCGGCGAGATCATCGCCGCCCTCGGAAGCCATTCGTCGGTGAAGCAGTCTGCGGTGGTGGCGGATCGGGCCGGTGACGTCGTCCGGATCGTGGGCTACGTGACGGCGACCGACGGTCACGAGACCGGGCAGATCGATCCGCGGGCGGTGCGGGAGCACACCGCTGCGCGATTGCCCGACTACATGGTTCCGACGCTGGTGGTGGTGCTGGACGGCGATCTGCCGCTCACACCCAACGGCAAACTCGACCGGAAGGCACTCCCGTTGCCGGACTGGACGGCACTCACCGGGGACGGCACGCCGCAGACGCGGGAGCAGCAGGAGATCGCCGACGCGTTCGCCGACATCCTGCACCTGCCGTCGGTGGGCATACACGACAACTTCTTCGACCTCGGGGGCAACTCGATGGCGTCGATGCGGTTGGTCGGGCGCATCCGCCGGCGATTCGCCGTCGACATCGGAATCCGGGACGTGTTCGACAGTTCCACGGTGGCCGAACTGGCCGCGATCGTCGCGGCCGCCGCCGCCACCGGCAGACCGGTACTGACGGTGGCGGATCCGCGGCCGGAGGTGCTACCGCTGTCCGGGCCGCAACGCCGGTTCTGGAACCGGTTCCGGGAGGCCGGCGCCGAGGCGACGGCCGGCCACGCACTGTCGCTGCAGCTTCGCGATGCCGTCGACCCGGAGATCCTGGCGCAGGCCCTCGACGACGTCACCTCGCGGCACGAACCGCTGCGGACCGTGTACGTGGACGTCGGGGACACCGTCGTCGCCCGGCACGCGGTGCGGCCCGCGCTCGAACTCGTCGACGTCGGGGACGGTGACGTCCACCGCACGGTCTTCGAGTTGGCGCAGCAGCCACTCGATCTCACCGCGCAGGCCCCGCTGCGGGCGCATCTCGTGACCGGCGCCGACGGCACGCAGGCGTTGCTCTTGGCGATGCACCACATCGCGGTCGACGAGTGGTCGGTGGTGCCGCTGCTCGGTGATCTGATGGGCGCGTACGCCGCCCGCTCGGACGGCCGGGAACCGTCGTGGGAGCCGCTGCCCATCGGGTACCCCGACTACGTCGTGTGGTCTCAGGCACTCCTCGGCGATCCCGGGAATCCGGACAGCCGGCGGTCCCGTCAGCTCGCCTACTGGAGGGACACGCTGGACGGCATGCCGTCCCGGCTCGAGCTGCCCGCCCCGACGGTGCGCGGGCCGCGGACGGCGGAGATCGTTCCCGTAGAGCTCGATGCGGAACTCCACGGTGCGGTCGAAAAATTCGCGAGCGAGACCGGAACGAGCCTGTTCATGGTGTTGCAGGCGGCACTCGCCACTGTGCTGACGCGACACGGCGCCGGCACGGACCTCCCGCTGGGGTCGTTGGTCGCTGGACGTACGGAGGAGGCGCTGGACGCGCTGGTGGGCTGCTTCTTCAATATCGTTCTGTTGCGAACGGATACCAGCGGCGATCCCGGTCCGGTGGAGTTGCTGCGGCGCATCCGTGCCGCGAATCTCGATGCGCTGGACCACCAGGACGTACCGTTCGCCGACGTCGCGGAGGCACTCGGCGAGTCGCCAGTACTACGTCCGCAGATCATGCTCGTGCACCACGAACAGGCCCGGCTCGGTCATCTCGACGCGCTCGGGGGCCTGATGCCGGTGCCGGTGGGTGTTCCGGATTCGGATCTGACACTGAGCTTCTACGAGCCGATCGGCGACGGTCCGGTGCACGCGTATTTCTCGTTCGGCTCGGACGTGCTGGACGCCGTCACGGTCCGTGGCTGGGCGTCGGAGTTGTCGGCGCTGGTCACCGCATGGGCGGACGGAGCCCGATGATCACGAGTGATCTAGATCGCAGATTCGGGGCCGAGCTAACCGCCGTGGGGGCCGGATCTACTTGATACTGTGCTGAAACTAAGGATAGGCTACACTATCTTTCGAAGGCGGACGGCGGCTGGGTCGGGTGCGGCGCGGCGTCGAGGACGGACAACGAGCTATGAGTGAATCGCCGGAAACGGTCGGTACAGATCTCCCGGTGCGAGATGTCGTGGGTGTCGGATTCGGTCCCGCCAACCTCGCTCTGGCCATCGCCATCGAGGAACACAACGCGGCGTGCTCGCCGGGCGAGCGGATCAGCGCGCAGTTCTTCGAGAAGCAGGAACGATTCGGGTGGCATCCCGGGATGCTGCTCGACGGCGCGACCATGCAGATCGCGTTCCCCAAGGATCTGGTGACGTTCCGGAATCCGCGTAGCGCCTTCACCTTCTTCAATTACCTGTTCGATCAGGGTCGCCTCGTCGACTTCGTCAACCACCAGACCTTCTTCCCGACGCGGCACGAGTTCCACGACTACCTGCGGTGGGCGGCACGTCGAGTGGACGCCGACGTGCGGTACTCCACCGCGGTGGAGACGGTACGTGGAATCCGCGGAGACGACGGAGTGGTCGACCGTTTCGCGGTCCGTGCCGCCGACGGCACCACCGTCATCGCCCGGAACCTGGTGATGGGCGCCGGACTGCGGGAACGAATCCCGGAGTGGGCCAACCCCTCTGCGCGCTG
Source organism: Rhodococcus sp. 4CII (assembly GCF_014256275.1). NCBI lineage: Bacteria > Bacillati > Actinomycetota > Actinomycetes > Mycobacteriales > Nocardiaceae > Rhodococcus > Rhodococcus sp. 4CII. Next base: position 2,362,312 of record NZ_JACCFE010000002.1, on the reverse strand, counting down.
CTTCCACAACCACCAGTTCCTGTTCCGGCTCGGTGAGATGCCGGCGCCGGTCCACCACAGGTTCGTCGTCCTCGGAGCGGGTCAGAGCGCCGCCGAGATCGTGCAGTACCTGCACGGAAACTACCCCGAAGCCGAAGTCCACAGCGTCTTCTCGCGGTACGGCTACAGCCCGGCCGACGACAGTCCGTACGCCAACCGCATCTTCGATCCGGAAGCCGTGGACGATCTGCACGGCGCCCCCGAGGAGGAGCGACTGCGACTTCTGGATGTCCATAGGAGCACTAACTATTCGGTGGTCGACATCGAGCTCATCAACGAGCTGTACGCCACCGAATACCAGGAACGGGTGCGGGGGCGCCGCCGCCTGTTCATGCGCCGTGCGTCGGAGATCATCGCCGTCGACGAGACTTCGGACGGAATCGAGGTCGCGGTGCGCAGCGGTGTGGACGGACTGACCGACACTCTCGCTTGCGACGCACTGATTCTGGCCACCGGGTTCACCCCCGCACCCCTCGCGCCCCTGCTCGGCGATCTCGCGCCGAAGACCCACCCGCCGCGTGACGTGGGCCGAGATTACAGATTGGCGGTTTCGCCGGACGTCACAGCGGGAATCTATCTGCAGGGCGGCACGGAGAAAACGCACGGAATCACGTCGTCGCTCCTGTCGAACGTTGCCGTGCGGGCGGGAGAGATCGTTACATCTGTCGTAACAAGGCGTGGCCGTAACGGCACGCTTGCTAGTGTGAACGCACAGGACACGTATGCGACAAGCGAGGCGAGATGAGCACCAATCCATTCGATGACGAAGAAGGCCGCTTCTACGTGCTGGTGAACGACGAGGACCAGCACTCACTGTGGCCCACGTTCTCTGAGGTGCCGGCAGGCTGGCGCGTGGTTTTCGGCGAAGAAAGCCGGGCTGCATGCCTCGAGTACGTGGAGAAGAACTGGACCGACATGCGGCCGAAGAGCCTGCGTGAGGCCATGGAGGCCGACGAGAAGTCGGGCGGACGGCACAGCGTCGACAAGAGCTGAAGTTCTCCGGCGCCCGCGTGTCGGCGACGATGTGACCGGAAACGACCGCCGGTGAGACACCGGCGGTCGTTTCCGGCCGACACGGCCGTCAGCTGAAACTGCCTCAGGCCGCCTTCTGTGTTTCGATCGGCTTCCGCCGCCTCGTCTTGAATACGGGGCGGCGGATGTCGTCTGTGCGACGCAGGATGCGCGGCCTCCGGAGGGTGCGGGCGATCCATTCGCCGAGGGTGACACCGGCGGCGAGTGCGCACCCGATACCGAACGCAGCCAGCAACGAGCTGAGTCCGATCACGACTTCGTTGTTCAGCAGGGCGTACAGACCCCGGTACAGGGACAGACCCGGCAGCAGTGGGGTGATACCCGCCACCACGACGACCAGCGGTGGCGTCAGCGCCCGGCGGGCCATCAGACCACCGGCGAAGCCGACCACCGTGGCGGCGAGTGCCGAACCGATGATAGGGCCGATACCGAACTGGTGCGCCACCATGTACACGAGCGCGCCTGCCGCCCCACCGAACCACGCGGCGGTGAGGGCCCGCTGCTCGGCGTAACAGGCCAGTGCATAGAACATCGACGCGAACGCGCCCGACATCACCAGCACGGGGAGTTGCACGAGTTCCGTGATCTCGACGTTGACCGGCGGCAGGGTCGAACCCAGCACGCCGGTCAGGCGCAACGAGATGGCCACACCGGCGATGATGCCGCCGGTCATCATGACCACTTCGAAGAATCGCGCCGCCGCTGTGATCGGTGCTCCCGTAATTGCGTCCTGCACGGAACCGACCAGTGACAGCCCGGACAACAGCACCACCACACCGGCCGAAATGATCTGCGAAGGTCTGATCTCGACACCCAGCTGATCCTGGAACGTATAGAGCGTCGCCGCCGGCGTCGCGGCCACCAGACCGCCCGCAACCTGCTGGAAGAAGTACGGCAGACCGATGCGGTTGAGGACGCGGTTGACCCGGTAGATCACCATCGTCGTGAGGAAGGCGACGGATGCAACCAGCACGCCACCACCCATCAACACGGACACCGACGCGGCCATCGACGCCCAGGCGAGCGTCGCGATCCAGCGGTTGTACGGGTGCGGCGCCGTGGTGACCGCGGTCAGGGCCTCGTGCGCCTCGCCGGGGGTGACCGCTTCCCGGCGGATACGCCGGGTGAGCCGGTCGACCGCTGCGAGCCGGGTGAAGTCCATCGAGCGGTAGTGCACGATCCGCATGGTGCTCGCCGGCGGCAGAGTGGGCCCGCGGTACGCGGACAGCACGATGGAGTTGTACGTGACATCTACATCGCACTGGGCGAGGCCGTACGTGGCGGCGATGAACTGCACCTGCTCGGCGGTGTCCATCGCACCGGTGCCGGACGCGAGGAGCACTTCACCGACGCGCACGGCGAGGTCGAGTACTTCGGCGACCACCGCGTCGTCGGTGAGGTCGATCGGCTGCAGCGGTGTCGGTGCAGCGGTGACCGCATCGACCGTCGCGCGACGGTCGCCTGTGAGACGTTGAAGGGATTCTGTGAGCTTGGCCATACTACGTGTCGGAGACAAGGTCTTTCTCGGTCAGATCGGTGGCGGAGAGTGCAGACTCGAGTGTCTCGTGGCGGAACGTGGAGATGACCTGATCGTGGACGACACGGAATGCAGAGGCAAGGATACGCGTCTCGCCCGGTTCCGTCGTCCACGTGGCCTCCTGCTCGACCACCAGCACACCGTCGTAGTAATACATTCGCTTCGGAATCAGCGTGATGCCGGCCGTCGACGCCCATTCCCGCAGCGCCGCCAGGCCCTGAGTGGCGCCGTGCGGCCCACCCATCTCGATGTCGTCGCTCGACAGCGACAGCAGAGTGTCGATGTCGCCTGAGTTCAGGGCGTCGTGCCAAGCGAGGACGGTGGCGATCTCCGAGGTACTCATGGCTCCAACGCTATCCAATGTGGGCGGAAGTGGCCGACGTTCGTGCAATGGATATGATGGGCGCGCGTGTCCGCCTCCTTAGCTCAGTGGTAGAGCACTCGCCTTGTAAGCGAGCGGTCGTCAGTTCAATCCTGACAGGGGGCTCCACCGCGGAATTGCCTCCGCGCACCGAGGGCCACCTTCCTCCGGGAAGGTGGCCCTCGGTCGTTTCCTGCGTTCACCCCCAGGGTGTGCGATCGTCACCCTGGGGTCCCTGTCTCCGAGCCCACCGGTCATTGACGATGGGTTCATGCACACGAATGCATGCAGGTCGGCGGTGTTGGACGCGGTCGAAGCGCTGCCGGATCTCGAACGCGAGACGCTCGCTCTCGTGTTCTACCGGGGAATGTCCTGCGACGAGGTGGCGGCGAAGATGAAGACCACCGTCGACGTCGTCCGGGTCCGGCTCCACGCGGGCTCGCGCACACTGCTCGCCGGCGTCGGCTGCGGACTCTGATCCGTCACATGCCGATGGGCCGGCCGAGCAGGGTCGCGAGCGTGTCGTCGACGATCGGCGATCAGACGGGCCACGTCGCCGGGTCGAGGGCCATCGATCCCACGTCGCGGGTGGTGCACTCCTGCCCCCGGCTGTACGCCGCAGGCCACACCGATCCCGGCCCGGACGAGCTCGCTACCACTTACGCGCGGTGAGCAGGAGGTACTCCCAGTTCATCACGGTGCTGCCGTGCCCGTAGTCGTAGCGGTGTGCGAGATCGGCGAGTTCGCGGTCCAGTGCGGCCACGCGGTCGGGGTCGCCGGCGATGTTCCGGTACACCGCGATGGTCGGGCCGTACCGGGTCTTGAAGTAGTCGCGGAAGTGTTCCGGGGAGCGGAACTGGTCTACTCGCAACGTCTTCCGGGTCGCCACGACATCGGTGACCCGATGGGAGAACAACGCCCGCACGTGGTCCTCGCGACCCCACAGCGGCGGGGGCTGCGCGCCGGGCGGGGGCGGTGGTGCGTACGGTTTCATCGTCGCGAACATTTGACCGACGAAGCCTTCGGGGGTCCAGCTGAGCAGGCTGATCGTTCCACCGGGCCGGCAGACGCGGACCAGTTCGTCGGCGCTCGCCTGGTGATGCGGGGCGAACATGACACCGACGCACGACATCACGGTGTCGAACTCGTCGTCGGCGAACGGCATGGCTTCGGCGTCGGCCTGCCGCCATTCGACGTGGGCCCCGACCTCCGCGGCGTGTCTGCGTCCGGCGTCGAACAGTTCGGGGGTGAGATCGCCGGCCACCACGCTCGCGCCGGACAGCGCCGCGGGGATGGCGGCGTTGCCGGATCCCGCCGCGACGTCGAGAACTCGGTCACCGGGCCTGATGTGGCTGGCGCGGACCAGGGCGGGGCCGAGGTCGGCGATGATGTCGATGGCCAGGGCGGGATAGTCGCCGAGGGCCCACATCGCACGGTGTTTGTTCTTCAGTTCGCTGTCGGCGTGCACTGCGTCGATCGTGTCATCCATCTCGGAGCTCCAGGGAGGTCGGCTGCATCGGTCGTTTCAGCCTGGCCGGACGACGCCGCCTGTGACAGGCACCCTCGGGGTGGGTTCCCGCCACCCCGAGCGTCACTCCTGGTCGCGGAACTGCGCGGCGAGTTCGCTGCGCGAGCGGATACCGAGCTTCGCGTAGACCCGGGTCAGGTGGTACTGCACCGTCTTGACGGACAGGAACAACTCGCCCGCCGCCTCCTTGTTGCTGGCGCCGCCCGCGACGAGTTCCGTCACCGCGCGTTCCTGTGGGGTCAGTTCGTCGAGTGTGAAGCGGCTCCGTTTGAGGTTGAGGCCGCCGGCCTTCAGTTCGCGGTCGCATCGTTGCACGTAGGCGGTGGCGCCGAGCGCGAAGTAGCTTTCCCTGGCGGCCTGCATGACGGCGTCCGCTTCGCGTCGCTTGCCTGCCCGGCGCAGGGTCTGACCGTAGGCGAAGTTGACGCGGGCGCGGTCGTAGGGGAGGGGCAGGGTCTCGAGATGCGCCAATGCTTCCTCGAAGACGTCCCGGGCGCCGTCGATGTCGCCTCGTGCGCCGGCGATGCGGCCGCGGGCGTAGCCGAGCCGGGCCATCGCGGACCGGTGTCCCCGCTCGGCGGCGCGTTCCTCGTGCGGGACGAGGAAGGTGTCTGCGTCGTCGACGCGACCGGCCATCACGAGCGCATTCGCGTAGACGTCGGGCCACTGCCAGAAACCGGGCTCGTCGATGCCCTCCCGCGGATGCAGGCGGGTGAGGGGCTCCAGCGCCCGGATCACCGCCGCGTAGTCGGTCTCGACCTCGGCGCACTGTGCGCGCGCCAGGGAGGCCGGAATGAACATCATGGGGTAGTCGTGCGAACTCGCGGCAGCGAGACGAAGGTGCTCCCGAGCCGCGGGCCAGTTGCCGCGGAGCGCGTGCGTCTGCGCGCCGGTCCAGTGCACGAGGGGGCGGAGGAGGTCGAGCGTGGCGTCCTCGAGTTGGTGGCCCGCACGTTCGACGGTGACGATGGCGCCGCTCCAGTCGCCGAGGGCGAATTGCGTTCGCGCCAACCAGGCCTGCGCCCACAGCGAGATGCGGGTGGAGCCCATGCGGAAGGCCGTGGGCACGGCGCTCTCGAGTTCCTGGCGCGCTGTCTCGGGATCGTCGAGAGCCAGGTCGAGCCAGCCCCTCGCCATGTCGAAGCGCTGGGACTGGGCGCCGAGGGCGACCTTCGCGGACAGCGTGTCGTACGCGGCCCGTGCCTCTGCGATCCGGCCGGTGGCGGCGAGCCCGAGTCCCATGATCGCCGCTGATTCGACGGCCGACGGATCCGCCGAATCGACGAGAGCAACTGCCCGGCAACCCCACTCGACCAGATCCGGTCCGTGCCAGCGTGCGAGGGAGTCGAGGACGCGCCGCTGGCAGATCAGTGCCGCGGTGGCCGGATCGGTCTCCGGGTCGCATGCGGCCCAGGACTGGGTGAGCAGCTGGTCGGCTTCCGCGGGACGTCCTCGTTGGATCGCGAGGTAGCCGAGGACGGCGTCACGTAGGGGACTCGCCGGGAAACTCTCGATCTCGGGCGCGAAAGCCAGGGCCTGCGAGAGATTTCCGGTGCCGAGGAGCGCGTCGACGGCGCGAATCAGCCGCTGCTCGCGTTCGCCGCGATCCGCGGTGAGCCGGCTGGACTTGATCAGTGCGTCCGCGACCGCCGACCACGCCCCGACCGTTGCCCGGCCCGCGGAGTATTTGTCGAGTTCGTCCGCGAGAGCGGGGTCGGCGAACGGGGTGGCGGCGGCGCGGTGGTCCAGGCGCCTGCCCTCGTCCTCGACGATGCGTGCGGCGTGGTCGTGCAGGTCGCGCAGCCGAATCGGTCCGAGGCTGCGGTATACGGCGGCGCGGGCGAGCGGTGACGGGAAGGACAGTACGGTCACGCCGCGATGCTCACCGACGGTGAGTAGTCCCGCGCGGTGAATTTCGTCGAGTGCCTCCACGGGGTGCTCGATGTCGGCGAGTGCGGCGGCGTCGGCGAATCGGGGTTCCCCGGCGAGTACGGCGGCCGATTCGACGAGCGCGCGGGCCGACGGCGAGCAGGCGGACACCCGCGACAGAACTTTCGCGGCGAATGTGCGCGGCACCGGCAGCACCGGTTGCCACTGACCCCACGCGCTCGGATCGACTTCCTGCAGAAGCTGCGTGAGGTGCCGGGGGTTCCCGGCGGTGTGCTGCACGAGTTGGTGCGCCACCGGGGCCGGAAGGTCGACGTGTGCGAGGTAGTTCGCGAGCGCGCGGGTATCGGACGCGTCGAGTGGACGCACGCGGATCCGGCGCTTGCGGTGCCGGTCGAGAAGGTCGAGGACCTCCGCGGGAACGCCGTCGGGCGGCTCCGAGTTCGTGACGAGCACGATCAGGGCGGACCGATCGAGCAGATGTACGACGGACGTCAGGGCCTGCAGGGAGGCGACGTCGGCCCAGTGCGCATCGTCGAGGACGACGACGAACGGTGCGTCTCCGGTATCCGCGGCCACCGCTGCGACCAGTTCGCGGGCGACGTCGAGGGGGTCCTCGGCCGTGACGTCTGCACCCAGGAGTTGTCCGGCGACGCCGAAGGGGCGCCCGGATGCCCACGGCGTGCAGACGGCCGAGAACGCAGGCAGATCGGGATGAGCGTCGAGGAAGTGCTCCACGAGCGTGGTCTTGCCGATGCCCGGAACGCCTTCCACCACGACGACGAGCGGCCCGTTCGCGGCCGCCTCCTGCAGGACGGCCGCGAGTTCGGCGAGCTCGCGGGAACGTCCGACAAGTTCGATGTTGCCTGGATCACTCACACCACTCACCGTATCGCGACGCGTTTTTTCGGCGTGTGCCTGGCGAAAACGAGGATCGCTTGTAACGTGAAGTGAGAAGCTGCTGGTCAGAACGACCACGAGTCGAAGGATTCGGTGCATTCATGACGACGGAGGCGAACTCCACGAAGTTGGAGCGGGTGGCCATCCGCTTTGCCGGTGACTCGGGCGACGGCATGCAGTTGACCGGCGACCGGTTCACGTCGGAGGCGGCCGCATTCGGCAACGACCTCGCCACCCAGCCCAACTTCCCCGCCGAGATCCGGGCGCCGCAGGGCACCCTCCCCGGGGTGTCGTCGTTCCAGATCCAGATCGCCGACTACGACATCCTGACCGCCGGCGACCGCCCGGACGTCCTGGTCGCCATGAACCCGGCAGCGTTGAAGGCGAACCTGGCCGATCTGCCGCGCGGCGGCATGATCATCGTCGACACCGACGAGTTCACCAAGCGGAATCTCGCGAAGGTCGGATACGCCACGAGTCCACTCGACGACGACTCCCTCGAGGACTACGTCGTGCATCCGGTGGCGATGTCGACGTTGACGGTCGGCGCGGTCGAACCCGCCGGCCTGAGCCGCAAGGACGGCGAACGGGCGAAGAACATGTTCGCCCTCGGGTTGCTGTCGTGGATGTACAACCGTCCCAGTCACAGCATCGAGCGGTTCCTGCAGACCAAGTTCGCCGCGAAGCCGCAGATCGCGGAGGGCAACCTCCTCGCGTTCAAGGCGGGCTGGAATTACGGGGAGACGACGGAGAGTTTCGCGACCACGTACGAGGTGTCGGCGGCGACGCTCCCGCCCGCCACCTACCGTCAGGTCACCGGAAACATCGCACTGGCGTACGGGGTGGTGACCGCAGGCCGGCTGGCGTCGCGGGACGTCTTCCTCGGCACCTATCCCATCACCCCGGCATCGGACATCCTGCACGAACTGAGCAAGCACCGGAACCTCGGCGTCACCACGTTCCAGGCGGAGGACGAGATCGCCGGGATCGGTGCGGCGCTGGGCGCGTCGATCGGCGGCGCCCTCGGGGTGACGAGCACGTCCGGGCCCGGGCTGGCGCTCAAGAGCGAAGCGATCGGGCTGGCGGTGATGACGGAGGTGCCGTTGCTGGTCATCGACGTCCAGCGTGGTGGCCCCTCGACCGGGCTTCCGACGAAGACCGAGCAGTCGGATCTGTTGCAGGCGATGTACGGACGCAACGGCGAGTCGCCTGTTGCGGTGATCGCGCCGTGCTCGCCGGCCGACTGCTTCGATGCGGCGGTGGAGGCTGCGCGGATCGCGTTCACCTACCGCACTCCGGTGCTGTTGCTGTCGGACGGGGCCATCGCGAACGGGAGCGAACCGTGGGCCGTTCCGGACGTGGCCGGACTGGAGCGGATCGACCCCGGCTGCGAGACGGCCCCACCGGCAGGCGGCGAGTTCGCACCGTACGCGCGCGACCGGGAGACGCTCGCCCGTGCCGTGGCGATCCCGGGGACACCCGGACTCGAACACCGGATCGGCGGTCTCGAGAAGGCCGACGGCAGCGGCGACATCTCCTACGATCCCGCCAACCACGACCTGATGGTTCGGTTGCGCCAGGCCAAGATCGACGGAATCAGCGTCCCCGACGTGGTCGTCGACGACCCCTCGGGGGAGGCCGACCTGTTGCTCGTCGGGTGGGGCAGCTCGTACGGGCCCATCGGCGAGGCCTGCCGGCGTGCCCGTCGTGAGGGCAAGAAGGTGGCCCACGTGCAGGTGCGTAATCTCAACCCGTTGCCCGCGAATCTCGGTGCGGTGCTCCGCAGTTATGGGACCGTCGTCGCACCGGAGATGAATCTGGGCCAGCTCGCGACGATCCTTCGTTCGAGGTTCCTCGTCGACGTGCAGTCGGTGACCAAGGTGCGGGGACTGGCCTTCCTCGGCGACGAACTGCACGAGGTGATCGACGCCGCCCTCGCCGGAACGTTGCGGGAACACGAGTTGGCGAAGACCACCGACGCGCTCGCGTCGGCGACCTACCGATCGACCGGACCCCGGTGGGAGGAATCGGTGTGACACAGATGATCAGTCGTGTCGGTGCAGATCTGGGACTGAGCGCCACCGCTCACGTTCCCACGACCGACGAACCGCAGAAGGCCAAGGACTTCGCCTCCGATCAGGAGGTGCGGTGGTGTCCGGGGTGCGGAGACTACGTCATTCTCGCCACGATCCGAAGTTTCCTGCCGGAGTTGGGACTCCGGCGCGAGAACCTGATGTTCGTCTCCGGCATCGGATGCTCGAGCCGGTTCCCGTACTACCTCGACACGTACGGGCTGCATTCGATCCACGGTCGCGCACCGGCCATCGCGACCGGGCTGGCGGTGACGCGGCCCGATCTGTCGGTGTGGGTGGTCACCGGTGACGGCGACGCCCTGTCGATCGGCGGCAACCACCTCATCCACGCCCTGCGGAGAAACGTCAACATGACGATCCTGTTGTTCAACAACAGGATCTACGGGCTGACCAAGGGGCAGTACTCACCGACGTCGGAGGTCGGGAAGGTCACCAAATCGACGCCGCTGGGATCGGTGGATCACCCGTTCAACACACTGTCTCTCGCGTTGGGAGCGGAGGCGACGTTCGCGGCCCGTGCGATGGACTCGGACCGCAAGGGGCTGACCGACGTGCTGCGGCAGGCGGCGGCGCACCGCGGCACGTCGTTCGTGGAGATCTACCAGGACTGCCCGATCTTCAACGACGGCTCGTTCGACGTCTTACGCAAGGACGGTGCGGAACAGCGCCTGATCCCGCTGACGCACGGCGATCCGATCATCTTCGGCAAAGCAGGCGAATACTGCGTCGTCCGCTCGGGTTTCGGTCTGAAGGTGACCGCGACCGCCGACGTCGACCCGGGCGAGATCGTGGTGCACGACGCCCACACCGACGACCCCGACTACGCGTACGCCCTGTCGAGGCTCTCCGATCAGGACCTCACGCACACCGTCACCGGCGTGTTCCGCAGCGTCGCGCGGGACACGTACGACGACATGGTTCGCCTGCAGAACGAGATCGCACGGGAGAGCGACCCCGTCGACGACGGCTCCCTGCAACGCCTGCTGACCGGTCACGACACCTGGACGGTGGAATAGGCGGTCGTGACCTCGGGACGTGCTGCTCGTGCGCGCGGGACGAAGAACGTCACGATCCCGCCCAGGACGGCGATACCCGCGAAGACGTAGAACGCCACCTGGCTGCTGATGCCTGCGCTGATCAGGGCTCCGCCGATCAGGGGGCCGAAGATGCCGCCCAGCCGGCCGAACCCGGCGCACCAGGCCACTCCCGCGCCGCGCGCGGACGTCGAATAGTAGTTGGACACGAAGCCGTAGATCAGGACCTGGGTGCCGATGGTGCCGACTCCGGCAACGGCGACGGACGCCAGGAGCACCGGAAGCGGGAAGCCGAGCGTCAGGAGGATCAGGGCGAGTGCGGCGAGGCCGAACGTCGTGGCGACGACGCGTTGCGGCCCGATGCCGTCGGCCACCTTGGAAGCGATCAGACCGCCGAGGATCGCGCCACCGTTGAGGACCAGCAGGAAGGACAGCGAACCTTTCGCGTTGAAACCGGCGTCCTCCATGATCTTCGGAAGCCAGGTGTTGAGTCCGTAGGTGAGCAGCAGGCCGGAGAAGCTCATCAGTCCGAGAAGGGCAGTGCCCCAGGCGTAACGGCGGGTCGCGAGCGCGGCGAAGCCGACCTTGTCCTCGTGCCCTCGGGCGACGAGCCACTTCGGGGACTCGGGCAGTTTCACGAGCGCCAGCGGAAGCAGGATCACGATGGGCAGTGCGCCGATCCAGAAGAGGCCGCGCCAACCGATCGTGTCGCGCAGCACGATCGCGAGCAGGGACGCGAGCACCCCGCCGGCGGGGACGCCGCTGTAGACGATCGCGTTGTACAGGTTCCGCTTCCCGGGAGGCGCGAACTCCGCCACCATCGCCCCGGCGGTGGCGACGAGACCACCGACTCCGATGCCGGTGAAGAAGCGCAGCAGACCGAACATCGTGACGCTGGTCGACATCGCGGCGAGCCCCATGCCGAGGGAGAACCACACGATGTTGATCAGCATCATCCGCCGCCGGCCGAGATGGTCGCCCACGGCGCCGGCGGTGAGGGCGCCCACCATGACGCCGATGAGCGCGTATGAGCCCAGCGCACCGGCCTGCTGGGCGGAGATCTCGCCCAGTTGACTGGGATCGTTCATCAACGTCGGAAGGATGGTGCCGTACACGACCAGGTCGTAGCCGTCGAAGATGATGGCGATCGTCGCGATGGCGACGACCCAGATGACGGCACTGCGGTGCCGTGGACTTGCCCAGGTGTCGGGATTGGATCGATTCATGGTGATCTCCGCTCTCTGAATGTGACGGGGAACCGCGTCGAAGTCGAAAGTGCAGTGCCTCACAATCGAATTCGGGTAGAGAAATGCCTCATCGGCGAGACGGTGCAATGCGTCCCGCCGACGAGGCGGTCGAGATCGGTGAGCTGCTAGCCCAGGTCGCCACCGGCGACGGGGAGAACCGTCCCGGTGATGTAGGTGGCCTCGTCGGAGGCGAGGAAGACGATGGCCGCGGCCTGCTCGTCAAGCGTTCCGTACCGCTTCATCAGCGACGAGTCGATCGTCTGGTCGACGATCTGCTGATACCAGGCCTTCTCCTGGTCGGTCTCCGCGCCGGGGCCGCGGGGCACTCGGCGCGCCGGCGCCTCGGTGCCGCCGGGAGCGGTGGCGACCACGCGGATCCCGTACTGCGCGGCCTCGAGGGCGAGGGATGCGGTGAGGGCGTTGACACCGCCCTTCGATGCCGCATACGGCACGCGGTTGACGCCCCGGGTGGCCACGGAGGACACGTTCACGATGGTGCCCGACTGCTGGGCGATCAGGTGGGGCAGGACGGCGCGGCACGTCCACAGGGTCGGGAACAGGGACCGCTGCACCTCCGCCTGGATCTGCTCGGCGGTGTAATGCTCGTACGGCTTGGCCCAGATGGTGCCGCCGACGTTGTTGATCAGCACGTCGAGCCGGCCGTACTGCTGCCGTGCCTCGTCGATCGCGGCCTCGGCGTCGGCGAACTGCTCGAGATCGGCGGTGATGCTGTGCGCTTCGGTACCGTTCTCACGCAACCCCTTCGCGACGTCGTGGACCAGCTCGGCACGGTCGATCAGGATCAGCGACGCACCCTCCGCCGCGAGGCGGGTCGCGACGGTCAGTCCGATGCCCTGCGCTGCGCCGGTGACCGCGACGGCCTTGCCGTCGAAACGGTGCGGGGTGACGTGTCCGCTCATGCGACGGTGCTCCTCTCGATGGCGCGGCACATGGTGGCCTTAGCGTGCGCGCTGTGGGTGACGATCAGGTCGTGAGCGGCCGCCCGGTCGCCCTTCTCGAACGCCGCGACGATGTCGAGGTGGTCGTGCTGGATGTGCTCGTCCACCCAGTCCGCGGTGCGGAGCACCTTGGTCATCAGCTGCGTGACCTCCAGGCGGTTGTATGCCTCGAGGAGCACGTCGTTGGCGGTGCACCGGAACAGGAACTCGTGGAAGGCGGCGTTGGTGTCGGTGAAGGCGCCGGCGTCCGTGAAGTGGTCGTTGTCGATCGATTCGCACGAGGTCTCGGCGAGGATCCGGTACTCTGACAGCTGTTCCTGCGTCATCCGGCCGATGGTCAGTTCCATCGCACCGAGTTCGAGTGCCATGCGGGCGTCGAACTGGGCGTCCGACTCGGACAGGGGCTGGTGTTCCTCGCCGATCTCATATGCGGGAGCGGCCTCGACCGCGGCGTCCGCCGGCTCTGCGGACGGTGCCGATCCACTCGGTGTCGCCGCATTGTTGAACTTCTCGAAGTAGAAGTTCGCCGGCGTGATGCCCTCCGACTTCAGGTGGTCGCGGACGGCCTCGACCATCGGCGGAGGTCCGCACAGGTACACGTCCACGTCGCCGTCGTTCAGATGTGCGGGCTCGAACAGGCCGGTGACGTACCCCTTGTTCGGGGCGCTGCTGGCGGGGTCGGACACGCAGTAGTCGAACGTGAACTGCGGCAGGGATTTCGTGTATTCCTCGAGCTTGTCCAGCTCCACCAGGTCCGCGTCGGACGACACACCGTAGACCAGGTGCACGGGGTGGTCGGCGGCGTCGGTGCGCATCTTGTCGAGGATCGACAGCAGCGGGGCGAGACCGGTGCCACCGGCCAGCAGCAGCGCGCGACGCTTCTGCTGACGCAGGAAGAAGCTCCCCATCGGGCCGGTGAATTCGAGTGTGTCGCCGACCTGCGCCCGGTCGCGCAGGTACTCCGACATCAGGCCGCCATCGGTGATCTTGACCAGGAACGACAGGTCCCGCGACGTGGGTCCGGTGCTGAACGAGTACGAACGGGTCGCGTCCGTCCCCGGGACGGTGATGTTCACGTACTGCCCCGGGAGGAAGACGAGGTCGTCGCGGTTCGCGACGTCGATCGTGAACCCGATGGTGGTGTCGGAGAACTTCCGGATCTCGGTGATCGTCGACGAGAACGTCCCCGCGGCCGTCTTGGCGACGTCGGACGTCGTCGGGATCTGCAGCACCAGATCGCTTTCCGGCATCATCTGGCACGGGAGGCAGAATCCCTGCTCCGCCTCGTCGTCGGTGAGTGCTTCCTCGATGTAGTCGCCGCCGTCGTACGTGCCGGATTCGCAGAGCGACTTGCAGGTGCCGCACGCCCCGTCCCGGCAGTCGAGGGGGATGTTGATCCGCGCACGGTAGGACGCGTCGGCGACCGTCTCGTCGCCGTCACACTTGATGAAGCGGGTGATCCCGTCCTCGAAACTCAGTGCAACTTGGAAAGTCATGGAAAACAGCTCGATTCGCAACGATGGGGGAGGAACTCAGATGTGGTAGATGTCGACCACGTGGTGGATGTAGTCGTTCTTGAGCACGACCTTCTTCTTCGTGATCAGAGGCTGCGCACCGGAAAAGTCGATCGTGTAGAAGGAGTTTCCGAAGTACGTGTCGACCGTGTTGTACCGGAAGTACAGGGTGAACCAATTGAACCGGACATCCACGACGTCGCCGCGGCGTTCCGTGACCTCGACGTTCGAGATGTTGTGCCCGGTGCGGGGTTCCGGAAGGCTCGTGGCGCTCGACCGGTCGGTCTTGATGCGGAACACCCGGTCTTCGATGCCGCCGCGGTTGGCGTAATAGATCAGCGAGACCTCGGTCATCGGGTCGGTGGTCAGTTCGCCGTCGTCGGCCCACGCCGGCATCCAGAACTCGGAGTCGGGGTGATAGCACTCGATCCACTTCTCGAACTCGCGGTCGTCGAGGTAGCGGGCCTCACGGTAGAGGAACTGCTCGATATCGTGCTGGGTGACGGTGTTTTCGGCAACTGCAGTCATGTCTCTCGTCTCCCTCAGCGGTTGGTCGCGGCGGCGTCAGCGTCGAGTGCCTCGGTGAGCGCCCGCACCCAGTAGCCGTGCTGGATCGGGTAGAGGCCCTCGTCCTCGGTCTTCACGCCGCTCGAGATGGGGTTGATGCCGATCTTCTTCGCGTTCTCGTCCGGTCCCTGCAGCTGGTGGGTGACACCGCGGCTGAGGTCGTTGAACGGGGCGGCACCGGCCTGGTACGTCTTCTGGCAGGAGCGGAACTCCTCGAGATCGTCCGGGGTGGCCATACCGGTGGCGTTGAAGAAGTCCTCGTACTGCCGGATGCGGGCGGCGCGGGCCGTGCGGCTCTCACCCTTGGGGGCGATGCAATAGATGGTGACTTCGGTTTTGTCGACGGAGATCGGGCGGAAGTGCCGGATCTGCGAACCGAACTGGTCCATCAGGTACACGTTCGGGTACAGGCACAGGTTGCGGGACACCCCGATCATCCAGTCGGCGCGGTCCTCGCCGTACTCGGCGACGAGTTCGTCGCGGCGCTCGTTGAGGGGACGGTTGGCGGGATCGGCCCACTTGGTCCACAGCAGCAGGTGGCCGTTGTCGAACGAGTAGTAGCCGCCCTGCTGCTTCGACCACTTGCCGGCATCCATCGCCTTCGTGGCGTTGGTGGACTCACCCGATTCGCGTCTCGACGTGGTCGCGGCGTAGTTCCAGTGGGTGGCGGACACGTGGTAGCCGTCGGCACCGTTCTCGGTCTGCAGCTTCCAGTTGCCGTCGTACGTGTAGGTGGACGCTCCGCGCAGCACCTCGAGGCCGTCGGGCGACTGGTCCACGATCATGTCGATGATCTTCGTGGTGTCACCGAGGTGCTCCTCGAGCGGTGGGACGTCGGCGTTGAGGCTGCCGAACAGGAATCCGCGGTAGTTCTCGAACCGGGCGACCTTGGTGAGGTCGTGGGAGCCGTCCTTGTTGAACTGTTCCGGGTAACCGGCCTCGCGGGGGTCCTTGACCTTGAGGAGCTTGCCGGAGTTGTTGAACGTCCACCCGTGGAAGGGGCAGGTGAACGTGGTCCGGTTGTCGGTCTTGCGCCGGCAGAGCATGGCGCCGCGGTGGCTGCACGCGTTCACCAGGGCATTGAGCTCGCCCTCCTTGTTGCGGGAGATGACGATCGGCTGGCGGCCCATGTACGTGGTGAAGTAGTCGCCGACGTTCGGAATCTGGCTCTCGTGCGCCAGGTAGATCCAATTGCCCTCGAAGATGTGCTTCATTTCGAGTTCGAACAGGTCCTCGTCCGTGAAGACGCTGCGTCGCACCTGGTAGCGGCCGGTTTCGGCGTCCTCGATCAGCGCGTCGGCCAGCTTGGCGCGCACGTCGTCGGACGGCGCTGTATACAGGGTTTCAGTCATGGGATCCTCCAAGATCTCCGGGGGCTTGCGCCCTGCGGGGGCGCCCGGGTCCGGCAATGGATTCCACTCTTGCAGCCTGTGCGCTGCATCACACTAGGCATTTGCCGAGTACTGACTAGGACGTGTCCGGCATGCGAACTTCTCGCGGAAGATGCGTCGCGGAGCCATGCGCCGGCGTTTGAACGCCTTGACGCCGGCGTCGACCATGGCCGGCGGCCCGCACAGGTACCCGGAGTAGCCGCGACAGGTGTCGAAGTCCTCCACGAACGCGTCGCTGACGTAGCCCGACCGCCCGGACCACGTCTGACCGCTGAGACACGGAACGTACCGGAACCCCCGGTGTGCTCGTTCCCATTCCCGCAACAAGTCCACGTCGTACAGGTCGGCCTCCTCCCGCACGCCGTGATAGAGGTGGATCGCGCGACCCGGCGTCGTCGACAGCGCATGGCGAATGATGGATTTCAGTGGGGCGAGGCCGGTGCCGCCGCCGAGCAGGATCATCGGACCCTCGTCGCCGGGATCGAGCCGGAAGTCGCCGAGCGGTCCCACCATCTCGACGGGTTCACCGACGGACATCGAGCCGAAGACCCACCCGTCCGTCGCCACTCCACCCGGTTGCCTGCGGATGTGGAACTCTAGCTGTTTCGACTCGCCCGGAGTGTTCGCCATCGAGTACTGGCGGCCGTGGTCGGTGCCGGGGACCCGCAGTTCGACGTACTGCCCAGCGGAGAATTCGAGGGGGCTGTCGAGTGTGACGAGAACGCGCCGCGTGTCACGGGCGACGTCCTCGATCGCGCTCACGGTGCCGACGAGGTCGCGCAGTGCATGGACGGTGCCCGCGGGCGGCGCGTCCAGGCGTTCCACCACCGTGTCGCTGCACGGGGTGGCCTGGCAGGCCAACGCGAACCCCTGCTCGCGCTCGGCCGGGGTCAGCGTGTCCTCGGGTGACTGGCCGTGGTCGACGGACCCCGACACCACCCGCAGCTTGCACGTTCCACACGTGCCCTGATTGCACGAGTTCGGCATCCACACGCTGCCCCGGAGGAGGGCGTCCAGTATCGGCTGGTCGGGGCGGCATTCCACGGTGTCGGTGGCGACGGAAACGGTGAACGTCACGGCTACACCTCCCACGTCGTCCGGAGTGCGGTCGGGCCGCGGAAACCCCAGCCCCAGAATTCGACGTCCGCACCGGAGTCGCGTTCGAGGTTCGGGATCGCCTCGAACAGTTCCTCCAGACCGATGCGGCAGACGTGGTTGGCGAAGTAGATGCCCGCGCACGCATGGCTGCCGGAACCGAACGCGAGATGGGGCAGCGGGGGACGCATCATGTCGTAGTCGGTGGGGGCGTCGTAGACGTCGGTGTCGTGATTCGCCGAACCGTAGGAGAGCAGGACCACGGACCCCTCGGGGAGGAACACGTCCCCGAGCGTGACGTCGGTGGTGCTGACGCGGGCGGTGGCCGACCAGATCGGGGAGGTCCAGCGCATACCCTCGGAGATCGCGCGCGGAATCAGGGCGGGCTCGTCGACGACGGCTTCCAGCTGCTCGGGCCGGGTGAACAGACCCACGAGCGTCGAGGCCATGCCGTGACCGGGTTCCTGCATCGCGCCCAGCAGGTAGACGAACAGGGTGGGGTAGATGTAGTCGCGGTCGCGGACCTGCCCTTCGGGCATGCCGTCGTGCAACCAATGCGAGATGGCGCTGTCGTCGGGGTTGACGATCCAATTGTCGATGAGCGGATCGACGATGGCCCGGATCTCGGCTTTCGCTTCGTCGCCCTGCACGAATCCTTCCGGGTTCGTGAACTCACCGTTCGCGTCCACTCCGGCATTGGTGAAGGAGTTCGACAGCCGGTGGAACCAGTCGCGCAACGTGTCCGAGCTGACGTCGTTCAGGCCCAGCAGGTCACCGAGTGCGCGCACGCTGACGGGCTCGCAGTACTGCGAGACCAGATCGGCGCTGCCGTCGTTCTCGAACTGCTCCACGTAGCGCCGCGCGATGGGGCGGACGAGTCCGTCGACCCACCGGTCCACCTCCGACGGTTGCAGTGCGGGGTCGACCATCGAGCGCAGATCGCGGTGAATCTCGCCGTTGACCCCGATCACCGCCGGGTGGCCGAACGTGCGGCCGCCGGCTTTGGTGATGATTCCCTCGAAATCGGGGCTGTTGGCGATGGTGCGGCACAGATCGGCGGTGGTCGCGACGAATGAACCGAGAACCGGGACGTAGGCCAGCGGCGCTTCGGCGCGCAGCCGTTCGTAGACCGGATAGGGGTTGCGCTCGAGTTCCGTCATCGTGATCTCGTCGATCCAGGACAGCGTGGTGGTCATGTGAATTCTCCTCTTCGGAAACAACTTTCGCGGCCGTGGCGCGTGGAGGAGAACATATTGCGCGGGTCGGCGGGTGGTCTAGCCACTCTGCGCGGGGACTGGACGATGTGCGCGACGAGTTGTGAGCGGGGTCTCAGTTATCCTCGACTCGGCGTCCCGGTGCAGCTTCAATAGGTCGGAACGACTCTTCAGCGAGGCAGGTACATGACGATGGCATCGACGATCACCGAGACCCGGGACTGGGATGCGGCGTCGAGGGCGGTGGCCGGAGCGTATTTTCCTCACACGCTGACCGACCTGTCGTCGGGCGGTGCGATGACGCTGTCGATGCGGACCGTCGACTTCGGCCCCGTCACGCTCGGCAGGCTGGGCTGGGGCGCGGACGTGTCGATCGCATGCGACTACCCGGGCGCGTACGAGGTCAACATCCCGCTGTCCGGGTCGTTGGAGTCCCGTTCGGAGGACGGCACGGTGGTGTCGAGGCCGGGGCAGGCCACCGTCTTCCGGGCGGACGAGCCGACGCTGATCACCCGCTGGAGCGGCGATTGCTCGGTGCTGGGCGTGAAGTTCGACGGCGACTACCTCGAGCAGGAGGCAGATCGGATTCTCGGCTCCGACCTGCGGCCCGGGCTGCGCCTGCCGTCCCAGATCGATCTCACCGCCGCGTCGGAGAGCAGCTGGTTTCGTCTGGTGCGCTCGCTGACCGCCCAACTGCGGGAGCCGGCCGACCTCCTGGCGAACCCGGTTGTCGGCCCACAGCTCGCCGGCGCGATCACGTCTGCATTCATCCTGGCCGTCACACCCGACGAGACGACCCGCGTCGGTGCCCCGCGACCGCGGATCGTCAAACGCGTCCTCGACGGGCTGAACGACGACCCGGCCCGGGCCTGGACGGCAGCCGACATGGCCGAATTGGCGGGCACCAGTGTGCGCCGGTTGCAGGAGGGGTTCCGTCAGTACGTCGGACGCACCCCGTCCGAATGCCTCCTCGACATTCGATTGAGCCGGGCCGACGCGGACCTGAAGGCACTGGGCGGCAGCGTCACCGTCTCCGAAGTCGCCGCCCGCTGGGGCTTCACGCATGCCGGCCGGTTCGCCGCCGCGTACCGCAGGCGGTACGGCAAATCCCCGTCAGAGCTGATTCGCTTCTGACGGGGACTGCGCGGGTGTTCGGTTACTTGTTGCCGAAGTACGAGACGTCGTCGTTGCCGATGAGGTCGGGCACCGTCCAGCCGTCGAGGTCGTACTCGGACAGGCACTGTTCGGCGAAGCCCTTCATGGAGGCGACGTCACCACGGTTCTCGGCGGCGAACAGCAGTTCGGCCTTGACGTTCTCGTGGTTGCCCGAGTAGTTGCGCTCGTACAGTTCGTGCCGGCCGCCGAACTCGCTGCCGATCGAATCCCACAGCGCCTTCATGATCTTCACGCGCTCGACGGCGGTCATGCCGTCGGAGCCGCGCACGTACTTGTCGAGGTACGGGCGCACGTCGGGGCTCTTGAAGTCGCGTGCGCTGGACGGCAGGTAGATCAGGCCGGACGCGACGTCCTGCTCGATGATCTCCTTGATCCGCGGGTAACCCTGGATCATGAACATCCGGTACGTGAGACCGTATTCGAGCTTGGGGATGACGGTGTCGCCGATCCACGGCTCGGGGTTGCGTGCCATGGATTCCGTCAACGACCAGAACAGGTTTCGCCAGCCGATGACCTCACCGACGCGCGTCTGGACGCCGCGGAAACCGCCTGCGCCGGTGGCGTCGAGGGCCTTCATCAGCATGCCGGCGATGAAGTCGAGCTTCACGGCGAGACGCGTGCAGCCCTGGAAGGTGAAGCGGGGCAGGAAGCCGGACTGCGGGAAGAAGCCGTTGATCTTGTCCACGTCGCCGTACATGAAGACGTTCTCCCACGGCACCAGCACCTTGTCGAAGATGAAGATGGTGTCGTTCTCGTCCATGCGGCTCGACAGCGGGTAGTCGAACGGGGTGCCCATGACGGCCGCGTTCTGCGTGAACGAGGACCGGCAGATCAATTTCACGCCCGGTGCGTCCATCGGGACGGTGCAGATGAGGGCGAATTCCTTCTTCTTGATCGGCAGACCGTAGTGGGCGATGAAGTTGTAGTTGGTGATCGCGGAACCGGTCGCGACGACCTTGGCGCCCGACACGATGAGACCGGCGTCGGTTTCCTTCTCCACCTTCATGAACACGTCGCCGACCTCGTCCGGGGGCAGCTGGCGGTCGACGGGCGGGTTGATGATCGCGTGGTTCCAGTAGAGGACCTTCTCCTGCGATTCCTTGTACCAGCGCTCGGCGTTGGCCTGGAACGGCGAGTAGAGCTCCTTGTTGGCGTGCAGGGTGCCGAGGAACGAGGCCTTGTAGTCGGGGGAGCGGCCCATCCAGCCGTAGGTCATGCGCGCCCAGGTGGCGATCGCGTCGCGTTCCTTGAGCAGGTCGTCCGAGGATTTCGGTGCCTTGAAGAACGGCATGGTCACGCCGCCGTTGCCGGTGTCGGTGGACGTGGTGACCTTGTCGACGTGCTCACCGGTGTGCATCGAGTCGTAGAGGCGGGCGGTCATCCGGATCGGGTTACGGAACGCCGGATGCGTGGTGACGTCCTCGACGCGTTCGCCGTGGAGCCAGATCTCGCGGTCGTCTCGCAGCGACTCGATGTACTCGTCGCCGGTCATCGGGCGGGTGGCGAAGTTGGCGGTGCGGTTGGCCTCGGCGTTCTCCGCGGGGTTGACCTTCGTCGGGTCGAGCGTGGTCTCGGGTGCGCTTTCGGTGGTGGTCATGAGGGAAGTCCTTTCGGATTCGGCGGTCAGTGGGCGGGCTGGAGGTGGAATGGGGTGAAGGAGGTGGCGGCGTCGAACCATCCGTTGTTCGGATCGTCCATCGATCCGTTCCATGCGGCGGACGCCGACGGTGAGCCGAGGTCGTGGAACGTGCTCCGGTAGAACAACAGCGGATCCTTGCCGCTGGATTCGGCTGCCACGATCTCGCCGAGGAAGATGATGTGGTCGCCGCCGTCGTATTCGGCCCACGGCCGGCAGGACAAGGTGGCTGCGGCCCCGGAGATAATCGGAGCGGTCGGACCGTCGGCCCAGACTGGCTCCGGGTTCTGCGGTCGTCCCGCGAAATGCAGGGCGGTGTCCACCTGGTCGGCGGCGAGGATGTTGACGGCAAACGGTGCGTTGCTCAGATAGCTGCAGGCCTTCGATTTTCGGGTCAGGGTGACCTGGCACAGCCGCGGTTCGATCGACACGGCGGTGAAGGCGGTGACCGTCGCTCCGTGCGGCAGACCCTCGGAGTTGCTGCACGTGATGACAGTGACTCCGCTGGCAAACTGACCGAAGATGTTCCGGAGTTCGCGCTGCTCCATGTTCGGAGCCTCCTTTCGTGTCCGGGCGCTGTTGCGGTACGGACGAACGTACGACCGCGCGAACAGTGCGTCGATCCGCTGAGCGCGGAGGTGATCCGCTTTGCGCAGTGACTCGGGTCACGGAGCAAATTGCAATCGAAGGTGTCCGTGGTCACACTGGTGCCATGCAGTCCACGCCCAGGTTCGTGCGCCCCGAAGATTGGGACGAGGCGTCGCATGTGGTGTCCGACGTGTACTTCCCGCACCGGCTGACGCCGCTGAGCAGGTCGAACGCGCGGAATACCGTCGCGGAGGCGGTGGAACTGGGTCCGGTGAAGATCACCCATATCGGGTGGGGTGCGGACGTGTCGATCCAGTCGGACCACCCCGGCGCGTACGCGATCAACGTCCCGCTGTCGGGACACCTGGAATCGGTGACGGGCCGGACCGAGGTGTCGTCGGTGCCCGGGTCGGGCACCATCTGCCCGCCCGATACCACCACGTTGATCACCGACTGGAGCAGGGACTGCTCGATCATCGGTGTGCGCGTCGACCGCGACTACCTGCACCGCGAGATGGCGCGGGTCCTGGCGCGGCCGGGGCTGCGGCTGCCCGCGCAACTGGATCTGACCAGCGCGAACGGTGCGAGCTGGCTGGCCCTGGTGCGGTCGCTACTCGACCAGATGCTGCGATCGGACGGCATCTACGCGAACCCGCTTGTCGCCGAGCAACTGTCGGGGGCGGTCACCACGGCCCTCGTCCTGGCGGCGATCCCGGACGACGAGACCGTGGGTGGCGGGACCCGTCCACGCATCGTCAAGCGCGTCATCGACGAGATCCACGCCGACCCCGCGCGGGCCTGGACGGCGGCCGAGATGGCCGAGATCGCGGGCGTCGGAGTCCGCCGCCTGCAGGAGGGCTTCCAGGAGTACGTCGGCGTGAGCCCCCGCGACTATCTGCTCGACGTGCGCCTCGAACGCGTCCACGACGACCTGCTGCGCGCGGACGGTTCGCCGACGGTCGCCGAGGTCGCGATGCGCTGGGGTTTCACGCACACCGGCCGGTTCGCGGCGGCGTACCGGCGGAAGTACGGCGTGGCGCCGTCGGAGGCACTCCGCGGCTGAGCGCCGTCAGCTGAGGTAGGAGAAGATGGTCGCCATGCCCGCGGCGAGATGATAGTCGTTGTGGCAGTGCGTGATCCACTGACCGGGATTGGTCGTGTCGATGTCGACGGCGACGGTCTGGCCGGGGAGCACGATCACGGTGTCCTTGCGGGGGCCGGAGCCGTCGGATCTGGCCACGGCGAAGGTGTGCCCGTGCAGGTGCATGGGGTGCCACATCGTGGTCGTGTTCGTGTAGACCAGCCGTACCCGCTGATCGGAGTGGACGGCGAGCGGTGCGTGGTCGGGATAGGCCTGGCCGTTCACCGTCCACGTGTAGCGCTTCATGTCTCCGCCGAGCGACGCCTCCAACGTGACTGAAGGGTCGACGACGGGAAGGCGGGCGGCGTCGGTGGCGCGCAGGTCGGCCACGGTGAGCGGGGGAGCGGTGAGCTCACCGGGCGTCACCGCGAGGTCGGGGGCCGCGCCACCCCCGGTCCGGACCACTGCGAATCCCTGCGCACCCTTCCCCTCGGCGACCGCGACCAGAGGGAACACCCCGTCCTGCAGGGTGACGACGGCGTCGTACCGCTCACCCATGCCGATCAGCACCGAATCGGTGTCGACCGGTTCGACGGGGAAACCGTCCGTGTCCGTGACGGTCAGCCGGTGGCCACCCAGCGCGACCCGGAACGCAGTGTCGTCGCCGGCGTTGATCAGCCGGATACGGGCGCGTTGCCCCGGTCGCGCGGTGAAGACCGCCGGGTCGGCGGGAGGCCTGCCGTTCACGAGATACACCGGATACCGCACGTCCCCGGCGTCGCCGCCGAGCGCGGCCGATGTCATGTCGGGGCCGGGCATGGAGGCCATTCCGCCGCCGCGCAGCTGGTCGAAGACCTGCGTCGGCGTGCGGTCGGTCAACCAGTCGGAGAGTGCGACGACGAACTCGGTGTCGTAAGCGGCCGCCGCACGGGGGTCGTCGACGATCAGCGCACCGTAGAGGCCGCGGCCGCGCTGGAGGTCGCCGTGCGTGTGGTACCAGTAGGTGCCCGGGTCGGGCGGGATGAAGTCGTAGACGAACTCGTCCCCCGCCGGGATCGGGGCCTGCGTGACGTCCGGGACCCCGTCCATGTCGTTGCGGATGGCCAGCCCGTGCCAATGCACCGTGGTGGGGTCGGGGAGCTGGTTGCGAAACCGCACCTGGACGCGGTCGCCGACGGTCGCCCGCAGGATCGGGCCGGGCAGTTGGGTGTTGTACAGCCAGGCAGCGGTGCGCGTACCGGCGATGTCGACGTCGGTCTGCGCCGCGGTCAGGGCGTAGGCGACCGGTGTGCCGCCGGGGAACCGCCGCGCCTCGGCCTCGGCGTACGCACGCACCTGCGGAGAATCCGGTCCGATCGCGCCCTCGGTGGCGTCGGGAGAGGAACAGGCCCCGGCCAACCCGAGCACGGCCATCCCGGTGCCGAGTTGCAGCATCTGCCTCCGCGACAACTGCACGTCGAGTGGACGGTTCCCAGGCATCCCCCGCTCCTTCCGCGGGTAGATCGTTTCCCGTGACGCTACTCGGGCGGGTTACGCCAGAGCGCCGATTCGGGCACGGTCGCGCAGGGCGATCAGTTCGCGGGCGTGGGCGTCGAGCTTGCGATCCTCGTCGGACTGCGGAATCCATTGCCGCGCCCGGGTCGCGGTGCCGTTGTCGTCGACGGCGGCGACGACGGTGAGGCAGTGGGTGGTGAGGTTCATTTCCCCGGTGCGGGGATCGCCGGACCGCACATGCACGGAGATGTGCATGGTCTGCGCGCCGGTGTGGAGCAGTCGCGCGTCGACCTCGACGACGTGGCCGATCTGGATGGGACGGTAGAAGCGGACGCCACCGGCGTACACCGAGACGCACGGGGTGCCGGTCCACGACGTCCCGCAGAGGTAAGCGGCCTCGTCGATCCAGCGCATCACCGTTCCACCGTGCGTCTTGCCACCCCAGTTGACGTCGGTGGGTGCGGCGAGGAAGCGCATGAGCGACTCTGGTGCGGTGCCGGCATTCGTGTAGCTCTGCCTGCTCATCGCCTCTTCGATGTCCGCGCGCAGACCGATCCGCATGACGGCCTCGTCGGACTCGGCGCGGTCGGCGGCGGTGACGGGCTTCCATGGCGGGATGCCGGTCGGCTTCCCGGCGTCGTCGACGGCGACGAAGATGACCAGGCAGTTACTGGCTTCCGTGAACTCTCCGGTGCGCGGGTCGGCGGACGACACGGTGCACTGGATGTGCATGCTCGACCGGCCGGTGTGGACGAGTCGCGCTTCGACCTCGACGAGGTGTCCGGACTCGATCGACCTGGTGAACTTGATGTTGCCGACGTACGCCGTGACGCAGTACGCGCCGCTCCAGCCCACTGCGCAGGCATACGCGGCCTTGTCGATCCATTCGAGGATCCGGCCGCCCTGGACGGCCCCGCCGAGCGTCGCGACCTCGGTGGGCGCGGCGAGGAAGCGGAGGGTGATGCTGCGGGGAGGAGTGGTCATCGATGTGATCCTCGGGTGTTCGACGTGGCCGGCGCGAAGGCGCGAACCGGGGACGGCGAAACGTCGTTGTCCGCCGGTGGCGGGGAAATTGTCCCACAGATGCACCGGACCGACTCGTCCGCGATGTGAACGGGACGTAGGTTGACGAACGCTTGTGATGGGGCGCACACTCGGTCGGACCGCACAGCGTTCTCTACGTACGCACAGCGTACGAGAGTGATCGGATCAGGTGATGACCTCAACGTCGACGACAACCGCATCCCCGGCAAACCGGGCCTCCCTCGACTACGTGGACCGGGAGTTCTACCTCCCCGCGCAACGGGTGCTGCCGTGGACGGCGAACCTCGCGGCACTCCCCGGCGAACCGGGGGCGCCCCTGCGCGTGGCGGGTGTGGTCCGGTCGCGCACCGGCGAGCCGCTGTCGGGCGCCGAGATCGAGATCTGGCACGCGGACGCCGACGGATGCTATTCCGGGTATTCCGTCGAGATCCTGCGCAACAACCTGCGCGGCATCGTCGTCACGTGTGTCGGGGGTCGCTTCGACATCACGACCGTGCAACCCGCGCCGTGTGAATTCTCCAGCGCCCGAGGCGATGCCGACGTCGGCCACCTCAACGTGGTCGTCCATGCGCGCGGTTTCCGGCCGCTCGAGACTCGCCTCGTGCCGACGCCGGACGCAACGCGAGAAGTGGACGAGTCCGCCGCCGAATCGTTCGTCGACGTCGGTGCCGACGGACGGGTCTCCTGCGACTTCGTGCTCGACCCGATCTGATCGACGTGCGGTCCTCAGCCGGCGTAGCCCATGTCGGCGCCGAGGGCGGCCGCGGCGGCGAGGACGCACGGAACGGCCTGTTCCCGGAACTGCTCGGGAGTGTTGCGCGCGGACGACGTGGAACAGGCGATGACGCCCACGACGGTGCCTGTCGCGTCGCGGACCGGTGCGGCCAGCGAGATCAATCCCTTCTCGAGCTCCTCCGACGTCAGCGCGTAGCCCTGTTCCCGGACGTTGCCGAGTTCGCGTTCGAGTTCGGCTGGGGACCCGATGGTCTCGGGTCCCAGTTTCTGGAACGTCGACTCCGCGACCACTCGCTCGACGACGTCGGCGGGAGCCCAGGCGAGGAGTGCGCGGCCCATCGAGGTGGCGTATGCGGGGACGCGGGTGCCGACGG
This sequence comes from Rhodococcus sp. 4CII, assembly GCF_014256275.1. Classification (NCBI taxonomy): domain Bacteria; kingdom Bacillati; phylum Actinomycetota; class Actinomycetes; order Mycobacteriales; family Nocardiaceae; genus Rhodococcus; species Rhodococcus sp. 4CII. The sequence goes on along the minus strand of NZ_JACCFE010000002.1, from coordinate 2,335,786 downwards.
AGACGTTGATGCTCATGATCCGCCGGACGGGGACACGGGCGGCGTAGACGACGTCGGCGCCGTCGAGCACGCCGAGGGACGCGGACTCCTGCGTCTTCTCCGCCACCTCGAGCAGCCGGGGCATCGCGGCCTCGATCAGCGCGTGCGACTCGGAGTAGTGCTGACCGATGCTGAGCACCCGCGGGGTGAGCGACCACCGTCCTCCGGAGCCGGCGACGTACCCCAGCTTCTGCAGGGTGAGCAGGATCCGGCGGACCGCGGGCCGCGACAGTCCCGCCTCCGTGGCGAGTTCGGCGAGCGTGGGGTTCGGTCGCTGGGCATCGAATGCGAGAAGTACGGCGAAGCCGCGCTCGATGCTCTGGATGTAGTCGCGATCGTTCTCGGGCATGGCGGCCTCCACCAGGGATTCTCGTTCCGATCCGGATTCGGGGTTGACATTTCAATGTGACTGCGCGCACAGTAGTCGTGTACGCACAGCGTGATCGTAGTACGCAGAGCGTACAAGGTGCAAGACCCCCGGCGCGTGAACACCCACCGCGTCGCCCAGAACTCGATAACAGCCCCGTCCGAATCCCTCCAGCCCAAGGAGAAAAGATGACCACCACCGAGAGCCCCACCGCAGCAGGTTCCGGCACCGCCGCCACTGACAAGTTCAAGGCCGAACGCGTCAGTGCCGACACCTCGCCCGAGCGGCTCGCCGCGATCGCCAAGGACGCCCTCGGCGCGCTCAACGACGTGATTCTCAAGCACGGCGTCACCTACCCCGAGTACCGCGTGTTCAAGCAGTGGCTCATCGACGTCGGCGAGGGTGGCGAATGGCCGCTGTTCCTCGACGTGTTCATCGAGCACTCCGTCGAAGAGGTGCTCGCCCGCAGCCGCAAGGGCACCAAGGGCAGCATCGAGGGCCCGTACTACATCGAGAACTCGCCCGAACTGCCGTCGAAGTGCACGCTGCCGATGCGCCCCGAGGACGAGAAGATCACCCCCCTCGTCTTCGCCGGCCAGGTCACGGACCTCGACGGCAACGGCCTCGCGGGCGCGAAGGTCGAACTGTGGCACGCCGACAACGACGGCTACTACTCGCAGTTCGCCCCGCACCTGCCCGAGTGGAACCTGCGCGGCACGATCATCGCCGACGAAGAGGGTCGCTACGAGATCACCACGATCCAGCCGGCGCCTTACAAGATCCCGACCGACGGCCCCACCGGCCAGTTCATCGAGGCGCAGGACGGCCACCCGTGGCGGCCCGCGCACCTGCACCTCATCGTGTCGGCGCCCGGCAAGGAGTCGGTCACCACGCAGCTGTACTTCAAGGGAGGCGAGTGGATCGACAGCGACGTCGCATCGGCCACCAAGCCGGAACTGATCCTCGACCCGAAGACCGGTGACGACGGCAAGAACCACGTCACCTATAACTTCGTGCTCGACCCCGCGTGAACCGTTCCACCCGTAGAGAAAGTGATCCGATGACCGACCTGTCGATCGTCTCCGTCGAAACGACGATCCTCGATGTGCCGCTGGTGCGTCCTCACAAGTTCGCCACCACATCGATGACCGCGCAGCCGCTACTCCTGGTCGCCGTGAAGACCGAGGGCGGCGTGACCGGCTACGGCGAGGGCGTCGTCCCCGGCGGCCCCTGGTGGGGCGGCGAATCGGTGGAGACGATGCAGGCGATCGTCGAGAAGTACATCGTCCCGGTGCTGCTGGGCCGGGGCGTCGACGAGATCACCGGCATCATGTCGGACATCGAACGGGTGGTCGCGAACGCGCGTTTCGCGAAGGCCGCCGTCGACGTCGCGTTGCACGACGCCTGGGCGCGCAGCCTGGGAGTGCCCGTGCACACGCTGCTCGGCGGCGCCTTCCGGAAGAGCGTCGACGTCACCTGGGCCCTCGGCGCCGCACCCGCCGAGGAGATCATCGAGGAGGCCCTGGGTCTGGTCGAGTCCAAGCGGCACTTCAGTTTCAAGCTGAAGATGGGCGCACTCGATCCCGCCGTCGACACCGCGCGGGTGGTCCGGATCGCGCAGGCCCTGCAGGGCAAGGCCGGTGTCCGGATCGACGTCAACGCCCGCTGGGACAGGCTCACCGCACTGAAGTACGTGCCCCGCCTCGTCGACGGTGGCGTCGAACTGATCGAACAGCCCACACCCGGTGAACAACTCGAGGTCCTCGCCGAACTCAATCGCCTGGTCCCCGTCCCGGTGATGGCGGACGAGAGCGTGCAGACTCCGCACGACGCCCTCGAGGTCGCCCGGCGCGGAGCGGCCGACGTCATCGCGCTCAAGACCACGAAATGCGGCGGACTGGCCAAGAGCCGGGATGTGGTCGCGATCGCCAAGGCCGCCGGAATCGCCTGTCACGGTGCGACGTCCATCGAGGGCCCGATCGGCACCGCGGCGTCCATCCACTTCGCCTGCTCGGAACCCGGTATCGATTTCGGCACCGAACTGTTCGGACCGCTACTGTTCAGCGAGGAACTGCTGCAGGAACCGATCCACTACGCCGACGGCCAGGTGTTTCTGCCCGAAGGCCCCGGACTCGGCGTCGAACTCAACATGGACGCGGTCAAGACCTGGACCAGGAACTAAAGGAGAACACAACCCGATGGCACTCTTTCACGTCCGCATGGACGTCGCCATTCCCCGTGACCTCGACCCGAAGGTTCGGGACGAGACCATCGCCAAGGAGAAGGCGTACTCGCAGGAACTCCAGCGCTCCGGCAAGTGGCCCGAGATCTGGCGGATCGTCGGGCAGTACAGCAACATCAGCATCTTCGACGTCGAGTCGGCCGACGAACTGCACGAGATCCTGTGGAATCTTCCGCTGTTCCCGTACATGAAGCTCGAGATCATGCCGCTCACCAAGCACGGTTCCGACGTCAAGTAGGCCCGCGCCTATTTCTGTTGCGCCAGCAACCGGTCGACGGCGCGCACGCTGAGGACGTGGTCGAGTGCCATGGTGGCGCTGCCGACGACTCCCGACAGTTCCCCGTGCGTCCAGGGGAGGATCTGAAGCTGTTGGGTGGCCACGGCGATCGCGTTTCCGTACAGGGTTTCGCGAAGCCCGGCGACGAACGTGTCGTACGCCTGCGCCATGTCGCCGCCGACGATCACGACCTCCGGGTTGAGGAGGTTGATCGCGCCGGACAGGACCTCGCCGATCTGCCGGCCGCTCTCCCGGATCATCCGGCGGGCCTCGGCGTCCCCGGCCAGGGCGAGTGTGATCACGTCGCGGATGTGGGTGACCTCGCGCCCCTGCTCCTGTAGGTTGCGGACGAGCGCCCACCCGCCGGCCACGGCCTCGATACATCCCACATCACCGCAGCGGCACACGACTCCTTGTGCCGCTGCGGTTTTCGTGTGCCCGATTTCGCCGGCCGCGCCGAGGGCGCCGCGCTGGAGTACGCCGCCGGAAACGAGTCCGGCGCCGAGCCCGGTGGACGCCTTGATGAGCAGCATGTCGGCGAAGTCGCGGCGTTCCCCGCGCCGCTCCGCCAGGACCATCACGTTGGCGTCGTTGTCGACGAAGACGGGGGCGTCGGTGACGTCGGCAAGGAACGGTTGGAGGGGGACGCCGTCCCATCCCGACATCATGGGGGAGTTCAGGCTGCACCCGCGTTCGGTGTCGACGGTGCCGGGGAGGCTGATCCCGATCCCGACCGTCCGTCCGGCGGTCTCGCCGAGGCTCTCGCGGAGTGCGATGAGGCGCGTCGCGATGACGGGCATCAGCTCGGCCGGGCTGGTGCCGATTTCCTGCTCCACGTCCTCGGCGACGATCACGTCGCCGGCGAGGTCGCAGATGGCCAGCTGGGTGCGACTCCGGCCGATGGCGGCGGACAGCACGACACCTGCCTGGACGTGAAACGAGAGCTTTACGGGTGGGCGGCCGCCGGTCGAGACGCCTTCCTCTCGTTCGACGACGAGTCCCGAGGATTGCAGCGACGACACCCGGGCCGCGACGGCCGTGCGCGACAGCCCGGTGAGGTTGCCGATCTCGGTGCGCGTCGTGGCTTGCCCTGCGCGAATGAGCGCGAATACGTCGCCACCCGTCGCCGGGGAGGTCGTCGAGCGAGGCGTCCGCATACAGGCCATTCAACCAACCGGACACGCGTCTGACAACGTAAGCCCGTGATCTTTGTTCTCAAAAATACTTAAGTCTGTATTGATAGAAAGCCAAAGGTCGCCTATCGTCGTCTGTGACGGCCCACACATACGGCTTTCAGAGGGAGATGACATGTCACCAGCGACCACCGTGGATCCGTGCGATTTCGTCGTGTTCGGCGGCACCGGCGACCTGGCGGTTCGTAAGCTGCTTCCCGCGCTCTACCTGCGCGACAGGGACGGCCAGCTGCCCGCCGAAACCCGCGTGATCGGTGCCTCGCGTGCCGGTCTCGACACCGACGGCTACCGCGACAAGGTGCGAGGAGAACTTGCGCGGTTCGTCTCCGGCGATCAGCTGGATTCGGACACCTGTGAGCGATTTCTCAATCGCCTCGAATACGTCACCGTCGACGTCGCGGATCCCGCGAACTGGTCGGACCTGAACGACTGTCTCGCCGACCGCGACGGCGCGATCCGGGTGTTCTACCTCGCGTGCGCTCCCGGCCTGTTCGGGCCGATCTGCGAGAACCTCGCCCTGAACGGTCTCGCCGACGCGCAGTCCCGCGTGGTGCTGGAGAAGCCGATCGGGCACGACCTCGCTTCGGCCCGCGCCGTCAACGACGCGGTCGGCGCCGTGTTCGAGGAATCGCAGATCTTCCGCATCGACCACTATCTCGGCAAGGAGAGCGTCCAGAACCTTCTGGTCACGCGATTCGCCAACACCTTCCTCGAGCCGCTGTGGAACTCCTCGTCGATCGACCACGTGCAGATCAACGTCGCCGAGTCGCTCGGAGTGGGCAGTCGCGGTGGCTACTACGAGTCGGCGGGTGCGCTGCGGGACATGTTGCAGAACCACCTCCTGCAGCTGCTCTGCCTCGTCGCGATGGAGCCGCCCACGTACGTCGACCGCGAGACCGTGCGTGACGAGAAGCTCAAGGTGCTCCAGGCACTCAAGCCGATGAGCCCGCAGGACGTCGAACGCTGCACCGTCGCAGGGCAGTACGGCCCCGGACTGGCCGACGGGATCGCCGTGCCCGGATACCAGGACGACGTCGAGAACCCGGACAGCACCACCGAGACGTTCATCGCCGTCAAGGCCGAGATCCAGAACTGGCGGTGGGCCGGGGTGCCGTTCTACCTGCGCACCGGCAAGCGCATGGACCGCAGGTGCTCGGAGATCGTGGTGCAGTTCAAGCCCGTCCCGCACCCCATGTTCCCCGGCAGCGAGGGCCACAGCGAACCCAACCGCCTGGTCATCCAGTTGCAGCCCCACGAAGGCATGCGGCTGCACATGACGGCGAAGGAGCCCGGCCCCGGCGGTATCCGCCTCAAGCCGGTGTCGTTGGACCTCAACTACATCGAGACGTTCAAGCGCCCCTCGCCCGACGCGTACGAGCGGCTGCTGATGGACGTGGTCCGCGGCAACCCGACCCTGTTCATGCGCCGCGACGAGGTCGAGGCCGCGTGGGAGTGGGTCGAGCAGATCCTCGTCGGATGGGACAAGTCCGAGCGCGGACCGCGCCGCTACCCGGCGGGCACCAACGGGCCCACCGACGCAACCACCCTGATCGAGCGCGACGGCCGCGCCTGGCACGAAGGAGTCACCGCATGACCGACGCATCCACGACCCCGGCCGGCGTTCACCCCGTTCTCGCCGCCGTCACCGAACGCATCGTCGAGCGCAGCAGGCCCGAGCGCACGATCTACCTCGACCGCATCCGGCAGGCCGCCGACCGCGGTCCGGCGCGCGGCAAGCTGGCCTGTGCGAACCTCGCACACGGTTTCGCCGCGTCCGGCCCCGCCGACAAGAAGGCGCTGCGCAGCTTCGTCAAGCCCAACGTCGCGATCGTCTCGTCGTACAACGACATGCTGTCGGCGCACCAGCCGTTCGAGCACTTCCCGCGGCAGCTGAAGGCCGCGGTCATGGAGGCCGGTGGCATCGCCCAGTTCGCCGGTGGTGTCCCCGCGATGTGCGACGGCATCACCCAGGGCCGGGACGGCATGCAGCTGTCGCTGTTCAGCCGCGACGTCATCGCGATGGCGACGGCGATCGGACTGTCCCACGACATGTTCGACGCCGCCCTCATGCTCGGCGTCTGCGACAAGATCGTGCCGGGAATGCTCATCGGCGCACTGGGTTTCGGCCACCTGCCGACCATCTTCGTTCCCGCCGGACCGATGACGTCGGGACTGCCCAACAACGAGAAGTCCCGGGTGCGCCAGCTGTACGCGGAGGGCCGGGCCGACCGCGGCGAACTGCTCGACGCCGAGGCGGCGAGCTACCACGGCGCCGGCACGTGCACGTTCTTCGGCACCGCCAACTCCAATCAGCTCCTCATGGAGGTCATGGGCCTGCACCTGCCCGGATCGAGCTTCGTGAACCCGGGCACCCCGCTTCGTGACGCGCTCACGACGGAGGCGGGAAAGCGCGTCACCGGTCTCACCGCGCTCGGCGACGACTACACACCTGTCGGCGAGGTCGTGGACGAGAAGGCCGTCGTCAACGGCTGCGTTGCGCTGCTCGCCACGGGCGGCTCGACCAACCACACCATGCACCTCGTGGCGATCGCCCGCGCCGCCGGAATCACGCTCACGTGGGACGATCTCGCCGAACTCTCGGCCGTCGTCCCGCTGCTCGCCCGGATCTACCCCAACGGGTCGGCGGATGTGAACCACTTCCACGCGGCCGGCGGCCTCGGCTACGTCGTGTCGTCGATGCTCGACGCGGGACTGCTGCACGAGGACGTCAAGACCGTCGTCGGTCCGGGCCTGCGCAGGTACGCCGAGGAGCCGAAGCTGTCGGGTGACGGCGTCGAATGGCAGCCCGGTACTCCGGTCAGCCACGACACCAGCGTCCTTCGCGGCCCCGAGGAACCGTTCGCGGTGAACGGTGGCCTGAAGATGCTGAAGGGCAACCTCGGTGAATGCGTCATCAAGGTGTCCGCGGTCAAGTCGGAGCATCAGGTCGTCACCGGCCCGGCGCGGGTGTTCGACGACCAACTCGACTTCCTCGCCGCGTTCGAGGCGGGCGAACTCGACCGCGACTTCGTGGCGGTGCTGCGCTACCAGGGTCCCCGCGCCAACGGCATGCCCGAACTGCACAAGCTCACACCGGTTCTCGGGTCCCTGCAGGACAAGGGCCGCCGCGTCGCGCTCGTGACCGACGGCCGCATGTCGGGCGCATCGGGCAAGGTTCCCGCCGCGATCCACCTCACCCCGGAAGCCGCCGTAGGCGGACCCCTGGCACGGGTTGTCGACGGCGACGTCGTGACCGTCGACGCCGTCGCCGGGACGGTGAATGTCCACGTCGACGACGCCGAGTTCGCTGCCCGGCCGGCGACCGGCCGCGCGCTCGGCGCCGACGAATGGGTCGGCACGGGCCGCGAACTGTTCGCGGGCCTGCGTGCCGCCGTCGGACCGGCGACCCAGGGCGCCAGCATCTTCCACCCCCAACCCGTCTAAGGAGTATTCAGTGACGAACAGCCCCTCCCTCCTCGACCGCGTCCCGGTCATCCCCGTCGTTGTCGTGGACGACCTCGGCGACGCAGTGCCGGTGGCCCGTGCGCTGGTGGCCGGCGGCATTCCGATGATCGAACTGACGCTGCGCACGCCGTGCGCTCTCGACGCCATCAAGGCGATCGCGAGCGAGGTGCCGGACATCTGCGTCGGCGCGGGCACGATCGTGGAACCGGTCCAGGCCGCACAGGCGGCCGAAGCGGGAGCACAGTTCCTGGTTTCGCCGGGCAGCACCGAAACCCTCCTGAAAGCCATGACGGAGACCGGACTGCCGCATCTCCCGGGCGCTGCGACCGTCTCCGAGGTGCTTTTCCTGCTCGAACACGGCTACCGCGAACTCAAGTTCTTCCCCGCCGAGGCGTCGGGCGGCGCGAAGTTCCTCGGCTCGATCCACTCGCCCGTTCCGGCCGCGCGGTTCTGCCCCACCGGCGGCATCTCCACGTCGAACGTCCGCGACTACCTGTCGCTGCCCAACGTCGGCTGCGTCGGCGGATCCTGGCTGACGCCCGCCGACGCGGTGCGGCAGAAGGATTGGGACCGGATCAGCGGTCTCGCACGTGAGGCGTCCGCACTCGCCCGGTAGCGCGAGAAGCGGCGCGGTACGGTGACGAGGTGCGCGACAGTGACAACGGTGATCCCCCACGGCCGGGTTCTCAGTCGTCGCTGAAGTCCGCCAACCAGCACCGGGTGGTCCGGGCGCTCCAGACCTCGGGTGAACTCACCCAGGCGGAGATCGCGCGCCGCACGGGACTGGCACCCGCCACCGTCTCCAACATGGTCAAGGAATTGACCGCGGCCGGGATGGTCGCCGTGCCGGACGGCGACCACCCCGGTCAGCGGGGCCGGGCGGTGCGGCTGACCCGCAAAATGGGGCTCGCCGTCGGGATCGACTTCGGGCACCGCCACCTCACCGTGGCCGTCGCCGACATGGCGCACCAGGTGCTCGCCGAGGAACGCGTCGAACTTGGGCCGGGTCACCGCGCCGAGGACGGCGTGGTGCAGGCGGGCACCCTGCTGGACGCCGCCCTCGATCGACTCGGTTGCGATCGCACGTCCGTCCTCGCGGTCGGGATGGGCCTGCCCGCGCCGCTCGAGACCGACACCGGCGAGGTCGGCGGTCCGTCGATCCTCCCGGGGTGGGTGGGGGTCGACGCCGCCGCCATCGCGTCCGAGTATCTCGGCACCGCCGTGCACGTCGACAACGACGCGAACCTCGGTGTGCTCGCCGAGCACATGTGGGGCGCGGGCCGGGGGACTACCGATCTCGCCTACATCAAACTGTCCGACGGTGTGGGCGCCGGACTCGTCCTCGACGGCCGGCTCTATCGCGGAAGGGGCGGCACCGCAGGCGAAATCGGCCATCTGACGCTCGACGAGTTCGGTCAGGTGTGTCGCTGCGGCAACCGCGGCTGCCTCGAGACCCTCGTCGCCTCGCACGTGGTGATCAGACTGCTCGAACCCAGCCGCGGTCCCGACCTCACCATCGCCGACATCGTCGCCATGGCCGAGGGCGGAGACGCCGCCTGCATCCGCGTGCTCGCCGATACCGGCAGGCACGTCGGGATCGCCGCGGCGAGCCTGTGCAACCTCGTCAACCCGGAACGCCTCGTCATCGGAGGCGAACTCGCGCTGGCCGGCGAATTGCTGCTGGGGCCGATGCGCGAGGTGGTCGGCCGGTACGCGGTGCCCAGCGCCGTGCGTGCCCTCGACATCCGGGTCGCCGAACTCGGCCCCCGTGCGCAGGTGCTCGGTGCCGTCGCGCTGGGTCTGCGATCCGCGCTTCCAGCCTGACTGTTCGTCGCTGCATCCTCGATCGATGCGAGGGTGGAGACTGCGCTTCGATATTCATTCGTGAACATAAATCGTACAAAACAGGCATTGCATGTTCATGTCTTGACGATTCCTCCTTTTGTTGCCTACTGTGTTCCACACCACAACGAATGCGCTCTCTGCGCAGGCCTCGGCCCGATCCGAGTCTCGATCACCCTTGCTCACGAGGAGTCCCATGTCTGAAAACGTCCTGTTGCCCGGTGCGGAATCGCCCGGCGACACCGCAGAGGGCACGTCGGTTCCCGTTCGTGTCGCGGCCGTCGCCGCGCTCGGCGGGCTGCTGTTCGGATACGACAGTGCGGTGATCAACGGCGCCGTGTCGGCGATCGAAGGCAAGTTCCAGGTCGAGTCCGCCCTCCTCGGATTCGCGATCGCCTCGGCGCTGCTCGGTGCCGCGGCCGGCGCCATGCTGGCGGGGCGGATCGCCGACCGGTACGGACGCCTCGTCACCATGCGGGCCGCGGCCGTGATGTTCCTGCTGAGCGCCATCGGCACCGGGTTCGCCGCCAACGTCGAGATTCTCGTGACGTTCCGGATCGTCGGCGGCATCGGCGTGGGTCTGGCCTCGGTCATCGCGCCCGCCTACATCGCCGAGATCTCGCCGGCCCGGGTGCGCGGACGGCTCGGATCGCTGCAGCAACTCGCGATCGTCACCGGCATCTTCGTCTCCCTGCTGGTCGACTACGCCCTCGCCGCGCTCGCCGGCGGCTCCCAGGAAGAACTGTGGTTCGGGCTCGAGGCCTGGCGGTGGATGTTCCTCGCGATGTGCGTGCCCGCACTGGCGTACGGACTGCTGTCGCTGACGATTCCCGAATCCCCCCGCTACCTGATCGCCCAGGGACGACTCGGCGAGGCCCGCGGCATCCTCGCGGTACTGCTGGGGGAGAAGGGTCTGGACCTCAGAATCGAGAGCATCCGCTCGTCGCTGGCCAGCGAGACGCGACCGTCGATCCGCGACCTGAAGGGCTCCGCATTCGGGCTCATGCCGATCGTGTGGATCGGGATCGGACTGTCCGTCTTCCAGCAGTTCGTCGGCATCAACGTGATCTTCTACTACTCCAGCGTCCTGTGGCAGGCCGTCGGCTTCGACGAGGGCAGTTCGCTGCAGATCACGGTCATCACCTCGGTGGTCAACATCGCCACCACCCTCATCGCCATCGCGTACATCGACCGGGTCGGCAGGCGACCGCTGCTCATCATCGGTTCCGCGGGTATGGCCGTGACGCTCGCGACCATGGCGGTCATCTTCGGAACCGCGTCCACGACCGTCGTGAACGGTGTCACGACGCCGCAGCTGACCGGGCTGCAGGGGCCGATTGCTCTCGTCGCCGCCAACCTGTTCGTGGTGGCCTTCGGAATGTCCTGGGGCCCCGTGGTGTGGGTCCTACTCGGCGAGGCGTTCCCCAACCGCATCCGCGCCGCGGCCCTCTCGCTCGCCGCGGGCGCCCAGTGGGCCGCGAACTGGCTCATCACCGTCACGTTCCCGTCCATGAAGGACTTCTCGCTCGGAATCTCCTACGGGTTCTATGCCGTGTGCGCCGTGCTGTCGCTCGTGTTCGTGCTGCGCTGGGTCAAGGAGACGAAGGGCGTGGAACTCGAAGCCATGCATACCGATTCGGTCGTGTAAGGCCTGCACTCTCCGACGACGACACCCGCGAGGATCTCACTCGCGGGTGTCGTCGTCGTCCTTCATCTGCTCGACGGCGGTCGCGGATTCGGTCACGATCGCGCGCATGGCCGCTTCGGCCGCGTCCGGGTCGCCCATCTGGATGGACGACGCCACCACGCCGTGCAGCCGGATCGCTTCGGTCTCGGCGACGTGCGGCATCAGCGAGTGGCGGGTACGGCCCTCGAGTACTTCCACGACGATCTGCGACATCGCGCGCAATAACGGGTTTCCGGACGCGGTGAGCAGGGTGCGGTGAAAGTCGGAGTCGTGGGCGAGGTAGGCGTCCGTGTCCGCCGCACGAGACGTCGACGACATTCCGATGACCGCGGCCGTCAGTGCCCCGCATTGCTCCGGCGTCGCCCGTGTCGCCGCGAGACGCGCGGCGAGCGGTTCGATCCCCGACCGCAGCTCGCTCAGGCTCGACAGTTGCTCGAACCGCTGCGGTCCGGCCAGCTTCCAGCGAATCACGCTCGGATCGAGGGAATTCCAGTGTTCCTCGCCGAGGACGGTGATCCCGACTCGCCGGCGCACGGCGAGGAGTCCGAGCGATTCGAGTACGCGGACCACTTCACGCACGACGGTGCGGGAGACGGAGTACTGGGTAACCACATCGTCCGCGGAGATGCGAGTGCCTGCCGACACGACCCCGGCCACGATGTCGCTGCCCAGCCGATCGAGCACCGTTTCGTGCAACTGCCGGTACTCGGCACCGTCTGCGTTGGTCATCCGCCGATGGTCCCACGGCTGCCCCCACTGAACACACGTTGGCGTGTCATTCGATCTCTAAGTAGTACTTATTTTGGAGCTGCCTTGAAATCATATGGTTTTTGAGGCACAGTGACCTGAGTCACGAATAAGGGTCATTCCATCACCGATCTCCCTGGAGCAACAGAATGAGTACCGCTTCACTACTGGCCGCGGCCGACAGCGCCGGCCACGACACGCGGCTGATCACGGCCGCCGTCGTCGGCGTCGCCGTCATCATCGCGCTGATCACCTGGCTCAAGCTCCACCCGTTCCTCGCGTTGTCGATCGGCGCCGTCGGCGTCGGAATCGCCGCAGGTCTGGGTGCGCAAGACTCGGTGAAGTCGTTTGTCGAGGGCTTCGGGGCCACGATGGGCAGCGTCGGAATCCTCATCGGATTCGGTGCCATGTTCGGAAAGCTGCTCGCCGATTCCGGTGGCGCCGACCGCGTCGTCGACACCCTCGTCGGTCGGGCCGGACCGCGGACGCTGCCGTGGATGATGGCGCTGGTAGGGGCAGTGATCGGCCTGCCGATGTTCTTCGAGATCGGCCTCGTGCTGTTGATGCCGGTGATCATCCTCGTCGCCCGACGCTCGGGGCTGCCGTTGATGCGCATCGCGATCCCCACCCTGGCAGGACTGTCGGCCATGCACGGCCTGGTTCCGCCCCACCCCGGACCGCTCGTCGCGGTGTCGGCGCTGAACGCGAACCTCGGACTCACCCTCGCGCTCGGCGTCGTCGTCGCGATCCCCACCGTGATCGTGTCCGGCCCGCTGTTCAGCAAGCTGGCGGCGCGGTGGGTCGACGTGCCCGTCCCCGAGCTGTATGTGACCACCGAGGACAAGGAGGGCGCGGAGGCGGCGGCCGAGCGTCCTCGCCCCGGATTCGCGGCCACCCTCGCCGCCATCCTGCTCCCCGTCGTTCTCATGCTGGGCAAGGCGGTCGCCGATGTCGTCGCCCCCGGCTCGGATGCGTGGATCAAGGCCCTGCTCGACTTCCTCGGCACACCGGTCGTCGCCCTCGGCCTCGCGGTGCTCGCCGGTATGGTCCTCCTCGGCCGAGGCGGCGGCATGGATCGCAATGCCCTCGCGGCCTCGCTGGAGAGCTCGCTGCCTCCGATCGCCGGAATCCTTCTCATCGTCGGCGCCGGCGGCGGATTCAAGCAGGTCCTGATCGACACCGGCATCGCCGACGTGATCGCCGAAGCGATCAAGGGCAGTGCGCTCCCGGTCCTGTTCCTCGCCTGGCTCGTGGCCGTGCTCATCCGGGTCGCCACCGGATCGGCCACCGTCGCCACCGTCACCGCATCCGGCATCCTCGCGCCCGTCGCCGCCGAGCTGACGTCGACGCACGTGTCGCTGATGGTCCTGGCGATCGGATCCGGTTCGCTGTTCCTGTCCCACGTCAACGACGCCGGATTCTGGCTGGTCAAGGAATATCTCGGCGTCACGGTGGTACAGAACCTGAAGACGTGGACAGTCATGGAATGCATCATCTCCGTCACTGGCCTGGCCGGCGTCCTCGCGCTGAGCGCGTTCATCTGAGAGGCCGAAAATGTCGAGTGAGGTTGGTGAGATGCACGTGAGTACGCGCGAGCCGCAGACCGTGGATCCGGTCCTGGTGCTGATGGGGGTGTCGGGGTCCGGGAAGTCGACGGTCGCGGGAATCATCGCCGGGGCCATGGGCTGGGACCTGCAGGAGGGGGACGCCCTGCACCCGCCCGCGAACGTCGCGAAGATGGCGTCGGGGCAACCGCTCACCGACGAGGACCGCTGGCCGTGGCTCGATCTCGTCGCGGGGTGGATCCGGGAGCACACCGACAACGGTCTTCCCGGGGTCATCACCTGCTCGGCGCTCAAGCGCAGCTACCGCGACGTGCTGCGGGGCGACAACGTGGTGTTCGTGCATCTCGCCGGGTCGCGGAAGCAGATCGGCGAACGCCTCACCACCCGGCTCGACCACTTCATGCCCGCGTCGCTGCTGGACACACAGATCTCGACGCTCGAACCCATCGAGCCCGACGAGGACGCCATCGTGGTCGACGTCGGCGGATCGCCGACGCAGGTGGCCACCGAGATCATCGCTCGGCTGGAGCAGCGACTCGGCCGGTGAACTTCGAGTAATCGGGCGGAAATTAAGTCGAAGTCGCTCGGTGACGGGCGGCTTCGACTTACCGTGGCGGGAGGTGTCCAGCTCGCTGGATGAGCGTCCGATACGACGGAGGGCAGTATGCGAACGCGTGGATCGATCGTGTGGCACTGGGATGTCAGCCGGCGGGCACACATGACGTTCTGGTTCGCCAGAGCCTTCGTCAAACCGCTGTTCACGATCTGGCCGACCACGGACCGCGGCATCGAACTGCTCGCGGCCCTCGACGAACTGATCGACCGGCTGCCCAAACCGCGGGGCCTCGACATCGAGACGATCTCGCTCGGCGGGGTGCCGTGCGAGAAGATCACCCATCCGCGGCCGGCGCTCGGTTCGATGGACGGCGCCACCATCCTCTACTTCCACGGCGGCGGATTCGTGTTCTGCGGGCTCGCCACCCACCGGGCGCTGTGCGGGTTGCTCGCCGCCCGCTCGGGCGCGCCCGTCGTCTCGGTCGAATACCGTCAGCTTCCCAAGGGGGCGATCGGGGCGTCGCTGGTAGACGCCATGACCGCGTACACCGAGGTGCTGAAAGTGTGCGACGACCCGACCCGGGTCATCGTCGCCGGTGACTCCGCCGGCGGCTACCTCGCGATGAAGGTCGCGGAAGTCGCCGCGTTGCGGGGTATCACGCGCCCGGCCGCGGTGATCGGATATTCCCCGTTGCTCAACCTCGACCTCGAGGACCACGATCCCGATTTCATGAAACGCGACGCGTACCTGCCGATGTCGCAGGTGGCCAAGCTGAAGGATCGCTGGCTGGCCGGGCCCGACAAGATTCCGGGCGCCCAGTCTCCCGTCAACGCCGACCCCGGGTTGTTCCCGCCGGTCTTCCTCACCGCCGCCGAGTACGAGATCATGCGACCCGACGTAGAGATCCTCACCGACAACTTCGACCGGGCAGGGCGGCAGATCGAGACCCACCTCTGGAGTGGGCAGATCCACGCGTTCCCGGTGATCGGAAAGGCTCTACGTGAGAGTCGCACGATCATCGGACTCACCGTCGACTTCGCGTCCCGCGCCCTGACCGAGTCGAAGCGGCACTCTGCGTGAGAGGCGAGACCGTGACGAACAGTCCCAGCAGCGCGACTCCGGTGACGAGCACGAGACCGGAGTGGAACTGGTGGAACCCGGCTCCGCTGATACCGGACGCCGTGTGCGAACCGGCGGTGACCAGGGCGGTGGTCAATGCCAGGACGAGCGCCGCACCGACCTGAGCCGAGGTCTGCACGAGTCCCGACGCCAACCCCTGCTCGGAGTCGTCGACGCCCGACGTGGCCTGCGCCATGATCGACGTGAACCCCAGCGCGAAACCGACGCCCAGCAGCACCACACTGGGCAGGATGGCGACGGTGTAGTCGGGCTGATCGCTCCCGGCGAAGAGGAACCACAGGTAGCCCAGGCTCAGCGAGGTCAGTGCCGCGATGATCATGCGTGCCGTGCCGAACGCGTCGATCAGGCGGCCGACGAACGGTGATCCGAACGCGACGATGATGCCCGCGGGGAGGAGGCCCAGTGCCATCTCCAGCGGCGACCACCCCAGCACCGACTGCAGGAAGATGGTCATCATGAACTGGAAGCTCAGGTAGGAGCCGAACAGTGCGACGATGCTGAGGTTCGCCCGCACGATCGAGCCGACCCGGAGGATGCTCAGTCGCACCAGCGGGTGCGCCACCCGGTTCTCCACGACGAAGAACGACGCCAGCAGGGCTGCGGCCAGTGCGAACGAGCCCAGTGTGAGCGGATCGGCCCAGCCGCGGGCCGGCGCCGACACGACGGTGTAGACGGCGAGCAGCATGCCGGACACCAGTGTCGCGGCTCCCACGACGTCGTGTCCGCCGTTGTCGGCGGCGCGGTCGCGGGGGATGAGGACGGTGCCCGCGACGAGGGCGAGAACGGCGAACGGGACCGGCATCAGGAAGGTCCAGCGCCATCCGGCGCTGGTCAGCAGTCCGCCCAGGATCAGGCCGGACGAGTATCCGCTGGCTCCGAAGACCGAGAAGATCGACAGCGCCCGGTTGCGGGCAGGGCCTTCCTTGAACGTGGTGGTGAGGATCGACATCGCGGTCGGCGCCGTGAATGCGGCGGCGAGGCCCTTGACGAATCGGCTGGCGATGAGCAGCGTGCCGTTGTCGACGAGTCCGCCGACCAGGGACGCGACGGCGAACACGGACAGCGCGATCAGGAAGACGCGGCGGCGTCCGAGCAGATCGGCGGTACGTCCGCCCAGCAGCAGCAGGCCACCGAATCCGAGAACGTATCCGTTGATGATCCATTGAAGCGACGTGGTCGACAGCCCGAGCTCGGTTCCGATGGAGGGCAGCGCAACACCCACCATCGAGACGTCGAGACCGTCGAGGAACATCACGAGGCAGAGCACGGCCAGGACGCCCCAGAGGCGGGGAGTCCAGGCCTGGTCGGTCGACGGTGCGGTGGTGGCGCCCGACGAAGTGGCGAGGTCCGGGGTGGCATCGCTGATAGTCACAGGGAGAATGTAGATGCACGTGCAATCAATGCGCAAGCACTAATTCCGTTTGCATTTAATTCGCTTGCAACTTTTCCGTGCGCGCGCTAGGGTGCGGTTCATGAGCTCTGAGGCAGACCTGCGCGGCACGTGGCGGCTGCTCGCGAGCAGGTACAACGCGATCGCGTGCGAGTTGGATCGTGAGATGCAACACGCTCACGGGTTGAGCATGAGCGATTTCGAGACCCTCGACCGGTTGATGGACGCCACCTGCGAACGACCCCGGATGCAGGACCTGGCGGCCGAGATGTACCTCAGCGCCAGTGCCCTGTCCCGGAGCGTGGCCAGGCTGGAGAAGGCGGGCCTGGTGGCCCGATCGCTCTGTGAGGCCGACCGGCGCGGCGTGTTCGTCGACGTCACCGACGCCGGCCGCGCGGTGCATGCCGACGCCAAGAAGATTCAGGTCGGAGTGCTCACCGAACGGCTTTCGGACGCAACCTGATTCGCTACGTCAGCGATGTCGGCGTCACGTAGTCGTCGGACGGGAACTCGCCGTCGACGACGGCGGTGACCACAGTGTTCTCCAGAGTGATCGCCCCGCCGTGGTTGTCCAGGAAGGCCGTGTCCGCCGCGTCGCGTCCGGTGGCGATCCGCAGCAGCGCCTCGCGCGGGGCCAGTCGGGTCGCGTCGACCACCCGCCACTCGTCTTCGACGAACGCCTCGACGACGGCGTGGAAATCCATCGGATCGCACCCCGGCGCGTACACCGCCACCAATCGCGCCGGGATGGTGACGGCCCGCAGAAGTGCCACCGTGAGGTGGGCGAAGTCACGGCACACGCCCGCCCCCGAGAGCATCGTGTCGACGGCGCTGTCGGTTGACCTACTCGAACCCGGTTGGTAGAGCAGCCGCGATCCCACCCACGTGGTGATGTCCTGGAGTAGCTCAGGGTGCGGCTTGGAGAGGTTGAACTCACCGCCGGTGAACCCGAAGAACTTGTCCGCCTCCGCATATCGGCTCGGCCGAAGATACTTCGAGAGGTCGTAGTCGGTGACCGGGGGCGAATCGGCTTTGCCCACAACCGAAGCCGAATATTCGACATGCAGCGAGCCGGGAGGGCTGTTCAGCAGGTGAACTCGAGTGCCGTTCTCCGCCAGTATCTCTCGTGCCTCGACGCGGTCACCGTCATGGGTGAACGTCAGCGACTCGGACAACTCCGCACCGGGAGTCCGGGCCACCGCGATCTTGAATTCGAGGCTGGTGGTGTCGGTGACCTCGATGTCGAGAGTGGCGGTGACGTGACGTTTCATCCGCCCATCCTGGCATCCCTGGCCCGGGGGTGCACATCACCTCCGCCGAAGTCAGGCCTGAACGCGCGGCCGCAACCACTCGACGAGATCGTCGAGTACCTCTTCGTTCTCCGGTTCGTTGAACACCTCGTGGAACAGGTTTTCGTAGATCTCCACCGTGAGATCCTCCGAACCCGCGTACTCCGCGATGAGTTCCGTACCTTTCACACTGGCGAGCCCGTCGTCGCGGCCGTGCTGGAGCAGCAGGGGAACCGTCAACGACGGCAAACGCTCCGGCAACCGTTCGGCGGCGAGAATCATCCCGCGGGCGATACCTGCAGGCACCTTCCCGTGGTGGACGAGGGGATCCTCCTCGTAGGCCGCCACGACGGCCGGATCCCGGGACACCAATTTCGCGTCGAGCGACTCGACGGGCACGTCGGGGAGGATGCGTCCCACCAGCTTGCCGATCTCGACCACGATCCGCGGCGTCCCACTGGTCACGTCGACCGCAGGCCCGGACAGCATCAGCGCCTTCAGATCCTGCTGGTGATCGAGTGCGTAGGTCAGCGCGATGGAACCACCCATGCTGTGCCCGAGGAGGAACCGGTCGGCTCCCGGCCAGTCCGTGGAGGCGATGCCGAACAACTGGTGCAGGTCGTCGGTGAACTCCGTCCAATCCTTCAGGTGGACCCGTTTGCCACCCGACCGCCCGTGGCCGCGGTGGTCCGGCGCATAGATCGCGAGGTCGAGTTCTCCGAGCCGCTCGACCACGTGGTCGTAGCGCCGGGCATGCTCACCGAAGCCGTGGCACAGAACCAGCACGCCGCGCGGGCGCCGCTCGGGGAGCCACACGTCGTAGACGATGGGAACCCCGCCGACGCCGGCGAAGGACGATTCTCGATGCTGCATGATGCCCCTTCGTGGTCCGAATTCGACGACTCAGATCATTGCACGGTGAGGTGCCCCGGGAAGGGACAAATCAGGGGATCGGTCCGGGTGCGAACGCCACCGGCAGGTGCTTCAGCCCGTTGATGAAGTTCGAGCGCAGGCGCTGCGCCGGCGCCGTCTGCTCCATGTCGGGCATGCGACGCAGGATCTCGCTCAGCATCACCTTCATCTCGGCGCGAGCGAGGTTGGCGCCGAGGCAGAAATGGTGACCACCGCCGCCGAACGCAATGTGCTGCGAGAAGTGGCCGGTGGGCCGGTCGATGTCGAACCGGTACGGGTCGTCGAATACCGCCTCGTCCCGATTCCCGGACATGTGCCAGATGACCACCCGGTCGCCCTCGGCGATCTCGACGTCGTGCAGCACCGTGTCCCTGGTCGCGGTGCGCCGGAACTGCATGACCGGTGTGGCCCAGCGCAAGCCCTCCTCGATCAGCGCGTCGAACTTGGACGGGTCGTCGAGTACCTTGCGGCGCTCCTCGGGGTGCTCCATCAGCGCCAGCTGGGTGTGGGAGATGGCGTTGCGGGTGGTCTCGTTGCCCGCGACCGCGAGCAGCATGAAGAACATGTTGAAGTCGAGTTCGCCGAGTTTCTCTCCGTTCACGTCGGCCTGGATCAGGGCCGTTGCGATGTCGTCGCGGGGGTGCTTCCTGCGGTCCTCGAACATCGCCAGGCTGTAGGCGAACATCTGCGCCGCCGCCTCGCGTTCCTGTCCTTCCGCGAGATGGAACTCCGGATCCGACGAGCCGATCATCTGGTTCGTCAGGTCGAAGATGAGCTTGCGATCTTCCTGAGGCACACCCAGGAAGTCGGCAATCGCCTGAAGGGGTAGCTCGGAGGCGACATCGACGACGAAGTCGCACTCACCGCGCTCGATCACCGCGTCGACGATGCTGCGGCCCCGTCTCGCGAGAATCTCGTGCAGCTGACCGATGCGGCGGGGTGTGAATCCCTTGCTCACGATCTTCCGCAGCGCCGTATGGTCCGGCGGGTCCATGTTGAGCATCATCAACTGCTGGCCCGCCAGATCGTCCGGGCTCAGGTCGTCGATGTAGGTGGCGCCTCGCCACGACGAGTACGTCTCCGCGTCCCGATTCACCGTCACGATGTCGGCGTGACGGGTAACGCACCAGAAGGGGTTGCCCCGATCGTCGAGGTGCCGGTAGACGGGAGCCTCCCGCCGCAACGTGGAGAACATCTCGTGCGGCACGCCCTCGGCGAAGGTGTCCGGATTGTAGAGATCGACGTCGGCGAGCTGCACGGTCCCTCCTGAGGCTCACGTATGAGAATACGTTCTAGTCCTGGAGGATGTGGAACAACGAAAACGGCTCCGGAGAATTGATATCTCCGGAGCCGTTTCCACTTGGTAGCGGGGACAGGATTTGAACCTGCGACCTCTGGGTTATGAGCCCAGCGAGCTACCGAGCTGCTCCACCCCGCGTTGCATTGACAACACTACACCCTCCCCGGAGTGCTCTTGACCAACCCCGGGGAGGGCTACATCACATCAGCCGAAACTGCACCATTTCGACGGCGTTCTCGATTGCCTCCGAAACCTCCCGCAGGCGTTCGTCCGCGCCGGCCGCAGCGAGGATCTGCAGGCGGTCGGCGTCACCCATCGGAATGTAGGTGGCGATCTCGTACAGCCTCGTACCCAGCGAACCGCGGAAGCCGCCGATGACGGGAACGTCGGGCGGGGCATTGCCCGTCTCCGTCGCCAGTCGACGGAGCAGGCCGTACAAGAATTCGAGTCTCTCGATCAGCGCGGGGAACTCATAGTCCGCTGTCTGGGTGCCGGTGTTCTCATCCGGCCACACGTCCACCTCGGCGATCGGATACGGATTGTCGGGCAACCACTTCGACACCTTGATGCGTTCCTCGGTGCGGCAGAACAGCTCGTACCGGCCGTCGCCGATCGCGGCATGCGATTCGATCCGCGCGATGGTGCCGATGTCGTGGCGCACGTCGCCGCCGCCGACCTCGTTGCCGCGTGCAATGAGCACCACGCCGAAGCGGGGACCGTCGGGTGCGTCGAGGCAGTCGCGGACCAGTTCCTGGTAGCGGGGTTCGAAGACGTGGAGAGGAAGCTGCTGACCGGGCAGCACCGTCGAGCCCAGCGGGAACATGGGAAGCAGAGTCATCAGGGGATTCTCAATCGGGGTACGGGCGTCGCCGGAAGCGGGTCGACGCGATCGATCTCGTCGGTCAGGTGCTCGGACCACGTCAGCAGTCCGGAGATGTCGAGGCCGTGCGGTGCCTCCACCTCGTAGTGCCGGATCCGGTCGTGGCCCTGGCGCAGCAGTGACCGTGCACCGGTCTTGTTGCCTCGCATCAGGTGGGTGAGCCCCACCGCGAGTTGTGCGAGCCCCTGCCACAGTTCCCGCTCGTCCTCGGGGGCAATCTTCCACGTGCCTTCGAGGATTTCGTGCGCGTGGAACGGCATGCCGTGGTCGAGCAGTCGCTGGGCCTCGGTGATCGCCTCGTCGGGCGGCAACCGCACATCGTCGGGGATGCGCGGCACCCCCTCGGCGTCGTGGGGCAGGGGGCGGCCGAGTTCGTCGCGGGGTCGTGCGTTGAGGGGTTTCCCCGTCCCATCCCTGTCCCGATCGGCCATGGCACAAGGGTAACGCTCAGTCGCGGGTCGGCGAAGGGTTCGCGACGGCCGCCGACACGCGTTTCGACACCTCCTCCTGAACTACCCGCGCCGTCGCCGATCGCAGGTGAACGCGGTCGTCCTGGTGATAGAGGTAGCGGCCGTCCCCCTCGACGTCGATCCAGGTCAGCTCACCCAGAACAGGCTCGTCGAGCCCACTGCGAGCGCCCCGGATGCAGATGTATCCGATGCCGGTCCGCGGTCGGCCGACGATCCTGCGCAGGAGCGTGCCGTCGGAGACGCGAGCATTCTGCAGGACCGAAGACCCGGTGTTTCGGGCCTGAACGTCGTCGGGGTGCGCGGTCAGCGACGCCGTCCGTCCGGGCGGGCAGTCGGGTAGACCCTTCACCAGCTGGGTGGTGAGCCAGTCGACGCCTTCGGTGCCGGCGTCGATCCGGATGTCGCCGCGACCGGGTGCGTCACGTAGTTGTTCGGCGACGACGGTGACCCGGCCACGGATGCTGCCCCTCCGCCGAAGCCCGGAGTCGAGTTCGGGGGAGGGGGCGAGCACAGTCACCGACAACTGTGGATTCCGCAGTGCCTGGATCGCCGCGACCAGATTCGGCTCGTCCAGTGCCGTCCGCCACCGCTCCAGTTCGTGCTGCTGCACGGCGTACCGGTCTTCTGTCGCTGCGGCGGACCGATACTGCAACGGATACGGCATGCGGTCGAGATCCGTTGCTTCCCAAAGGCACATGAACTGGGCTGACGTCAGCAGCCAGTTCATGCGCCGATTACCGGCGGTGCGACGGGGTCGAGTTTGCCGATCAGGTCGTTGCCGTTGTCGACGGTGATGAGGTAACTCGGTGTCTGGTGCTCCGTATCGCCGTCGCCGTTGCCTGCCGGGCCCCGTCCGGGAGCACCCATCATCCCTGGCCCCATGCCCATCCCGGGTCGACTCATGCTCGGTTTCACCGGCGTCGCCGCCGCGGCAGCGGCTGCCGCCCCCGCACCCGCTGCGGTGCCACCGGACGGGATCGGGCTTCCCGGAACCACACCGCTCGTGGAGGATTCCGAGTCGCGCCTATCGTTCTTCCGGCGCGCGCTCGAAGCCGAGCCCGCCCGGCCGACGCCCGACCCGCCGGAGCTCGGCCTACCGGCTCCGCCGTAGCCGCCCATGCCTGCGCCACTCCCGGACTGTGAACCGGTACCAGCCGCATTCTGCGCATTCGCGGCGGCGGTCTGCGCGGCTGAGCCGGAGCCTGCGCCTTGGTTGGCAGCGGCCTGGTTGGCGGCGGCGTCCGCATTCGCCGCGGACGTATTCGCAGCAGCGGCGTCCGCTGCCGACTCCCCATCCGCCAAGCCCTCACCGTTCAGGGGCGAATCCCCGCCGCCCGAGGCGGAGGAGGTGTCACCGTTGATCGAGCTCCAGGAACCTGGGCTGCCCTCGGTCGACCCAGTGAGAGTCGGGTGGACAGAGGCGATCTCGCCGCTCGGCGAGTGCGGCGCAGGGAGGACTGGAACATTGGTGCCCACGTCTTGGTAGTTCGGGACGTAGATGTTCTGCAGCTTCCGAATGGCTTCATCTCGCGCCGCATCCCGGGCCGATTCCTGCGCTTCCACAGCGGTGGGACTCAGGGGGAGAAGGCTGAGGGGTTGCTCCGACATCGGCGCCGGGATGCTGTTTTTCACATCCTGTGCGGCGCTGCTCAGAATGTCGAGCTTCACGCCTATAGCTTGCACTCCCGACGTCAATTGGTCGCTCGCACCCGCCAACGTGTCAGTCGCCGCGAGTGCCGCATCGGCGGCAGCGCCCTGCCACTTTTCGGCAATCGTGTTCTTGAGAAGGGCGAACCCGAAACCGATGGGTAACGAACCGACGATGGCGTGGCAAGCCTGAGCGAGATCACCGATGACGCTCGGGTCCATGTCCCGCGTCTTTGCATAGATCTCCGAGTGCTGCCAGCTCTCAAAACTCTCCATCTCGGTTATGTAGGGCGGGTCGATCGCATCCGATCCGAGTTGCTCCGCGGACCTCTGCAACTTGGTGCGGTGCTGATCCCCGGCGCCATTGGGCACCACGGCATCGAAGAAGGAAGCGAGCGGGTCCTTCGGTGCCATGGGTCAGTCTCCCTTCGGGATGAGAGGTTCGTAAGTGCGCGCAGTGTCATCGAGCCCTGTGCACCAGTCGGCTTCCGGTACGGGTCCTGCGTGATCTGAGAAGATGCTTCGCGTGAATCCCAGGACCCCGTAGGAGGTCTCGATGCTGAGCTCGCAGTAATCCCTTACCGTGCTGTCGAAGATCAAAAGTGCCCTTCGGCCATTGATGTCGATAGGGGTGGCGTGGTCCCGCTTCTTCTCTTGTTCCTCTGCAAAGCTGATGTTTCCCGACAGGACATTCATGCCGTAATAGAAGCCCTCCGGCTTGTGGAAACTGTCGTAGCTGCAGCCGAGGAACGTATACGAGTCGGGTGTGAAGTCGGCGAACTTCTCACTATCGGGATCGTATCCGGCCGCGATCAACGTCGAATCAGGTAGGTCGAGGCAGGGATCAAATGTGACCTGCGGTCGATCGGATTGATCGACATGTCGCGGCACACGAACCGTCGATGTTGGCAGTTCGGCGGGAGTGGGCTCGCCGCTTGCTCTCTGGGTGCTGCATCCCGCCACTAGGAGGGCGAGAACGGCAACGCCCCACAGTGCATTGCGCGTCATTGGTCCGCTCCCGTTCGAATGCCTGAGAGTGCCTGCCCGATTGCGCTATCAGTCTCAGAGAACGCCTCGCCTCCCGCTGCAAAGGTGTCACGCATAGTGATTATCACATCGCGGAATTCCCTTAGACGCGCGCGAACGGAGCCCGAGCCTTCGCCGCCGTTGAATTTAGCGTTGTAGCGCGCCTGCAGTTGTTTCGCCGAGTCGAATCCACCGAATCCTGAAACATACTTCAATTGGTCGGCGTTCTTGATCGCCTGATCCATCTGCCCGATCATGGTGTTGCAGATGCCGACGCATCGTTGGATTGCGTCGTCGTCCAGACGCAGTGTTTTGCTCATTCCCATCCCCCCAGTACTCGACAGGACCCCCACGGCCGCGTGCGGAGATGCTACCGCACGGGTGTGTCGTTCGGCTTGGTGCACAGCGAGCTGATGTTCACGCTGTGTGGAGAAAATCGATGAGGATGCGTTCCACGGGTGAAGTGGTCTGAACTTCGCGGAACAGCAACGGTTTCGGTAGTGGCGGTGCCGTCGATCGGTACCGGTGTCCGGTGGGTGTGTAGATCTCGATTTTGTGCAGTCCGCGGGGTTGTTGACGCGGAGTGGAGTGCCACCCGGCACCTTGTTTGGCGTAGTTGCAGGCAGCGCACAGGCCGGCGCCGTTGTGTGCGGTGGTGGGTCCGTCGAATCCGCGGGGTTGGACGTGGTCGTGATGCCGGATCGGGGCATCGCACCACGGTGTGCGGCACGTTCGATCTCTCAGGTCGATCATCCTCGCCAACCCGGCGGGGAAGCACCGGGCCCGGGACTCGGTGGCGGTGAGCGCCCCCGACCCCGGGTTTGCGTACAGACGGCGCAGCGTCACCCGTGTTTCGTCGCCGGTGTCCGGATCGGTCGTGGCCTGGACTGCCTCGGATATCCAGTGTCCGGCGAGTGCGGCGGGGATGGGCCCGTATCCCTGCACGTGGGCAGGTTCGGACCCGCCGTCGAGGAGGGCGCGGTCGGAGATGACCAGGTTGACGGTGATCGGAGGGGCCGTCGCGGTGTGGGGTGCGCCTGTGACACGGGATACGAGGAGGTCGGCCATGATCTGCGACCGGGTGCGGTCGTCGCCGGCGGCGAGAATGGAATCCGCGTCACGAGCGAGGGTGGCGTGCACAGCCACGCCCTGGGCCACCGGCAGCAGGGCGCTGACGTAGGCCATGGTGTCCGGTGCGGGACGCGAGGTGACTCGTCGATCCGACAGTGCCTTGCGGGCCCGCCGCACCATGGCTTCGGCGTCGACTTCGGCGGCCGCCGCGCGGACCTTCGCGCACACCGCCTGGTCGCCGAGCCCGTCCAGTGTTGCCGGGTCGGCGCAGAGGAGGTGATCGAGTGCCGTGCGATCTTCTCGCGTCAGGCACGCGGTTTCGCGGACGAGGATCGTCGCCCGCCACTCACTGAGCACACCCCGTTCGAGCAGTGCCAAGGTGCACGGCATTTCGTGGACGAGGGTGGTGGCCATTCCGAGATGGCGGCCGCCCCGGAACGGGGAGTCGCGTCGAGCCAGTGCCACCTGGTTGGCGATTCCTCGGCCTCGTTGTGAGACGGGCAGGTCACGCTCTGCTCGTGAGGCGCGGATGGAAGCGTCGAGGTCTGCGGTGATCCGGGCTTGCACGCCGGCGCAGGCAGCCTTCACTTCTTCAAGGTTGCGGAGTAGGTCGATGCGTGCAGCATCGTCGACGTTCCTGTCGAGGTTCGGCAACTCGGCCAGAAACTCGACGACCCCTGATGCATCCACCCCGACCCCCCGCGGCTTCGAATCCCCCGAATCGAACGTATGTTCTATACTAGCTGCCGATACGGGTTCGTGGCAATACCTAGCCGGCGCCGACCATGCGCATGGCGAGGTCCGCGTAGAGGTCTGCGACAGCTTCGGGCTCCGTGTATGCGCCGGCCGGGAACCAACGGCAGATGTCGACGCACAGCGACATGAGGGCGAGGGTGACGCCTTCGCCGTCGGGCACGGTGAATTCGCCGGATGTGGCTCCGGCGTCGACGACGGCACGAACGATGTGGGTGATGTCGCGGCGCAGTTTCACCACGTCCCGGTAGTGCTCGGGCGTGAGGGCGTTGAGTTCGTACTGCACGACGCGAGCTTGCGCGTGGTGGGTGGCCTGCCAGCCCGCGAACGCGCCGATCAGCGCCTGCAACCTCGTCGAGGGCGCCTCGTCGGGGAGGTCTGCACTCGTCACGACGTCGAGTGCCGCGGTGTGGCCTTCGTAACTGATCGCGAAGAGCAGCTCTTCCTTGGATCGGTAGTGCGGGTACATCGCGGCCGGGCTCATGTCGAGGCGGGCGGCGATCTCGCGAGTGGTGGTGCCGCCGTAACCGCTGGTCGCGAACGCGTCGACGGCTGCGGCTCGGATGCGGGCGGCAGCCTTGGACGGGCTGATCACCTGGCTGGGTGATTCGCTCATGTCTTTCTCCATCCTCGGCTGCGCGGCTGTTGACAATACCGCGCCGCACCATCACTATAAGCAAGCGCTTAGAAAATAAGCACACGCTTACATGCTTGAAGCGTGTACCAGTCAAGCTCGACATCCAGAAGGAGCGGTCATGCGACGCACCCTGTACGGCCCCGATCACGAGGCATTCCGCGAATCGGCCCGGGAGTTCGTGAACCGCAACCTGCTGCCCGTAGCCGACAAGCTCATCGCGCAGCGCTTCATCGACCGTGAGATCTGGCTCGAGGCCGGTCGCAACGGATTCCTGGGACTCGAGGTTCCGGAGGCGTACGGCGGAAGCGAGGCCGGCGACTACCGGTTCAACGCGGTTCTCGCCGAAGAGCTTTCGCGGGCCAGTGCAGCGGTGTCGTCGAGCTTCGGCATTCACGCCGACGTCGTCGCGCCGTACCTCGTGCAGCTCACGACCGAGGAGCAGAAGCAGCGCTGGCTGCCGAAGTTCTGCACCGGCGAGCTGCTCACCGCCATCGGTATGACCGAGCCCTCCGGAGGTTCCGACCTCGCCTCGCTCAAGACCACGGCGGTCAAGGACGGCGACGACTGGATCATCAACGGGTCGAAGACGTTCATCACCAACGGCTACAACGCCGATCTGGTGATCGTCGCGGCCCGCACCAGCCCCGAGAAGAAGTCCAAGGGCATCACCCTGTTCGCCGTCGAGACGGGAATGGAGGGCTTCGAGCGCGGACGCAAGCTCGACAAGGTCGGCCAGCACGAGTCCGACACCGCCGAGCTGTTCTTCGAGAACGTGCGTGTGCCGTCGGCGAACATCATCGGAGAGATCGACCGCGGCTTCATCCACATGATGGAGATGCTGCCGCAGGAGCGTGTCGGGGCCGCGGTCTCGAACATCGCGCACGCCGCGCCGATCCTCGAAGAGACGATCCAGTACGCGAAGGACCGCAAGGCATTCGGGCAGCCCATCGGTTCGCTGCAGTGGAACAAGTTCCTCCTCGCCGATCTCGTCACCCGTGTGGAGGTCACCCAGGCCTACGTCGACAACTGCGTCGCCGCACACGCCGACGGCGAGCTGACCGCAGTGGACGCCGCGAAGGCCAAGTGGTGGACTGCTCAGGTGCAGAACGAGGTCCTCGACCACTGCGTTCAGCTGCACGGTGGCTACGGATTCATGACCGAGTACCGCGCCGCCCGCGCGTGGATGGATGCGCGTGTCACCAAGATCTGGGCCGGTTCGAACGAGATCATGAAGGAACTGATCGGCCGCGACCTCGGCCTCTGAGTCCGTACCCCGTAGCCCGACGACAAAGGAGTCGCTTCGTATGTCCGTTCTCGACAAGTTCAGCTTGACCGATCGGGTGGTCGTCGTGACCGGTGCGTCGTCGGGTCTCGGGGTTGCGTTCGCGCAGGCCGCGGCAGAAGCCGGTGCCGACGTGGTGCTGGCCGCGCGTCGAACCGACCGTCTCGAGAAGACCGCGGAACTGGTGCGGGCCGCGGGGCGTCAGGCGCTGTGCGTCGCGACGGACATCGCCGACCCGGCTCAGGCGCAGAACATGATCGACGAGACCATGGCGAAGTTCGGCCGGGTGGACGTGCTGGTCAACAACGCCGGCGTCGGTACGGCCGTTCCCGCGACGAGGGAGACGCCGGAGCAGTTCCGGCAGGTCGTCGACATCAACCTGCACGGTTCGTACTGGGCTGCGCAGGCGGCGGGCAAGGTCATGAAGCCGGGCAGCGCGATCGTGAACATCGCGAGCGTGCTGGGCCTCACGACCGCGGGACTTCCGCAGGCTGCGTATGCCGCGAGCAAGGCCGGGGTGATCGGCTTGACCCGCGACCTGGCGCAGCAGTGGGGTGCCCGCAAGGGCATCCGGGTGAATGCGATCGCTCCCGGATTCTTCGCGACGGAGATGACGGACCAGTATCAGGACGGGTACCTC
Source organism: Rhodococcus sp. 4CII (assembly GCF_014256275.1). Classification (NCBI taxonomy): domain Bacteria; kingdom Bacillati; phylum Actinomycetota; class Actinomycetes; order Mycobacteriales; family Nocardiaceae; genus Rhodococcus; species Rhodococcus sp. 4CII. The sequence goes on along the minus strand of NZ_JACCFE010000002.1, from coordinate 2,307,369 downwards.
GACTCGATGAAGTCACGTCTCGTTCTCGGCCGCCTCGGTGATCCGGAGGAACTGGCGGCGACCGTGATCTGGCTCGCGTCGGACGCCGCCGCATACGTCACGGGGCAGACGATCGCGGTGGACGGCGGCATCACCATCACCTGAGCGTCGGGTTGGGCGGTGCTGCTGTGCTGGCGTATAAGTAGGAAATGACCTCGCGCACCGTCCATGAAGAGTGGGACGATCAGCCCGCCCCGTCGATGGCGGCAACCGACCTGCTGCGGGAGCCGCCGGCGACCGCTCGCGGTGCACGCACGCGCGCGGCTTTGGTGGCGGCGGCGCGGACGGTGTTCGAGCGGTCCGGGTACCTCGATGCCCGGCTCACCGACATCACGAAGGAAGCGAACTGCTCGACGGGGTCGTTCTACACCTACTTCGACAACAAGGAGCAGGTGTTCGCGGCCGTGCTCGAGGTGGCGCAGGAAGACATGATGCACCCGGGCATGAAGCGGGTGCAGGACACCGACGACCCGTACGCGGTTCTGGAGGCGAGCAACCGCGCCTACCTGGAGGCGTACCGGCGCAACGCCAAGCTGATGGGCCTGCTCGAGCAGGTGGCGCACATCGACCCGGCGTTCGCGGATCTGCGTCGGCAGCGGGCCGACGCGTTCATCGCGCGCAATGCGCGGGGCATCGCGGAGCTGCAGGCGCGGGGCATCGCCGACACGGAGCTGGACCCGATGCTGGCGTCGCGGGCGTTGTCGGGGATGGTCAGCCGGCTGGCGTACAACGTGTTCGTGGCCAACACGAACGGCGACGACGGCACGCCCGTCGACTTCGACGACGTCGTGTTCACTACGACGCGTATCTGGGCGAACGGGCTGCGGTTCCCCGAGCGGAGCTGAGCTTCGTCCGAGGGCGGACGGACACTCACGTCGACAAAGCTGAATCCGACACCGGGTTCAGGTGATTTCTGTGGAAGACTGGGGTCACGTCCGTGTCCCCGCGAGGGAGGAATCTCGTGCAGGTTGCTCAGAAGGTCGCCATCGTCACCGGTGGTGGGGGTGGAATCGGGAGTGCACTCGCGGAGCGCCTCGCCGCCGAAGGCGCCCAGGTCGTCGTCACCGATCTGGATGCCGCATCGGCCCGGGCAGTGTCGGACCGGATCAACGCGATGCGTCCAGGGGCCTCGATCGCCCGCGGTGGCGACGCGTCCGACGACGCGCAGATCGCGTCGGTCATCGACGCCGCGGAGCAGGCCTTCGGTCCCGTCGACCTCTACTTCGCCAATGCGGGTGTCGCGGCAGGAGATGGGCTCGAGCCCGGCGACGCCGTGTGGGACCTCGCTTTCGACGTGAACGTCCGAGCGCACATCCGGGCGGCACATCGCCTGATTCCCGGCTGGATCGAGCGTGGGGAGGGGTACTTCGTCAGCACGGCCTCGGCCGCAGGCCTGCTCACCCAGATCGGTTCCGCCCCCTACTCGGTGACGAAGCACGCCGCCGTCGGATTCGCCGAATGGCTGTCGGTCACATACGGCGACAAGGGGGTTCGCGTCAGCTGCCTGTGTCCCATGGGCGTGAACACCAAACTCCTCACCGACGACGCCGCCCTCTCGGCGACCGCGGCACGCGCCGTCACGACCGCGGGGACGGTACTCGAACCGTCCGAGGTGGCCGAATGCGTGCTCGCCGCAATGGAAGCCGAGCAGTTCCTGATCCTGCCGCACCCCGAGGTGCTGGAGATGTACCGGCACAAGGGCGCCGACTACGACCGGTGGATCCGGGGGATGCGCCGCTATCAGGCCGCGCTTCTCGCCCAGCCGTCCTGACCCGTTCGAGACGAGAACTGCGCAAACACCGTACGAAGACCGAGAACAACCAGCATGGAGGAAACCAGTGAGTCAGGAACGTAGAACCGCCATCGTCACCGGGTCGGCCAGGGGAATCGGCGCCGCCGTCGCGAAGCGGCTGGCCGACGACGGCTACGCGGTCGCCGTCCTAGACCTCGACGAGGCCGCCTGCGCGGCAACGGTGGACGCCATCAAGTCCGCCGGCGGCGAAGCGCTGGCGGTGGGTGCGAACGTGGCCGACGAGGCGTCCGTCGCCGCGGCGGTCGAGCGGGTCGCGACCGAACTGGGCGCCCCGACGATCCTGATCAACAACGCCGGGATCACCCGCGACAACCTGCTTTTCAAGATGACCGTCGACGACTGGGATTCGGTGATGAACGTGCACCTGCGCGGGGCGTTCCTGATGTCGCGGGCCGTGCAGAAGTACATGGTGGACGCCAAGTTCGGCCGCATCGTGAACCTGTCGAGCACGTCCGCGCTCGGCAACCGCGGGCAGGCCAACTATTCCGCGGCCAAGGCCGGGATGCAGGGCTTCACGAAGACCCTCGCGTTCGAACTCGGGAAGTTCGGCGTGACCGCGAACGCGATCGCGCCCGGATTCATCGAGACCGAGATGACCGCCGCCACCGCGGAGCGGGTGGGCGTCGGCTTCGAGGACTTCAAGAAGGCGGCGGCATCGCAGATCCCGGTGAACCGGGTCGGGCAGCCCGAGGACATCGCGCACACCGCATCGTTCTTCGTCAGCGAGGGTGCTGGATTCGTGTCGGGTCAGGTCGTCTACGTCGCCGGCGGACCGAAGGACTGATCGATGAAGGCGTGGCGCGTACACGAACTGGGTCAGCCGCGGGACGTTTTGACGTTCGAGGACGTCCCCGACCTCGAACCGAAGCCCGGGGAGTTGCTGGTCAAGGTGCTCTCCGCGGCCGCCAACTTTCCGGATGTGCTGCTCTGCCGCGGTGAGTACCAGATCAAGCCGCCGCTTCCGTTCACTCCCGGTGTGGAGTTGTGCGGAGAGGTGGTGGGGCTGGGCGAGGGCGTCACCGAGTTCTCCGTGGGCGACCGCGTGATCGGTATGCCGAGCCTCCCGCACGGCGGGTTCGCCGAGTTGGCGGTCATGTCGTCGGCCACCGCGTTTCCCGCGCCGGAGGCCCTGGACGACGCGGAGGCGTCCGCGCTGTCGATCGGGTATCAGACGGGATGGTTTGCGCTGCACCGCAGGACGCAGCTCCAGCCCGGTGAGACCCTGCTCGTGCACGCGGCCGCCGGTGGTGTGGGCAGTGCGGCCGTCCAATTGGGCAAGGCGGCAGGCGCCAAGGTCGTCGGCGTCGTCGGCGGGCCCGAGAAGGCCGCCTACACACGGGAGCTCGGCGCCGATCTGGTGATCGACCGGCACAGTGAGGACTTCGTCCAGGCCGTCAAGGACTTCACCGGCGGCCGAGGCGCAGACGTCGTGTTCGATCCGGTGGGTGGCGACTCGTACACGAAGTCGACCAAGTGCATCGCGTTCGAGGGTCGCATCATCGTGATCGGATTCGCGAGTGGCACCATTCCGTCACCCGGGTTGAATCATGCTCTGATCAAGAACTACTCGATCATCGGGCTGCACTGGGGGCTGTACAACGCCTACAACCCCGCCGCGATCCGGGAGTGTCACGACGAGCTGACGAGGATGACGGCGGCCGGGGAGATCAAGCCGATGATCAGCGAGCGGCTCGGGCTCACCGACGTCGCGGACGGTATCGCCCGCCTCGGCGAGGGGACGACGGTGGGACGGCTGGCCTTCCTGCCCGGACGCTAGCCGTCGCTGCGCTTCGCGTACAGCTCCTCGAGGTTGTGCCGCAGGGTCGCCTCGGTGTTCTTGACGGCCGTTTCGATGAACGGTTCGACGATGAGTCCGAGGGCCTTGCCGGTGAGACCGCTGGGGAGCTTGTACGCGAAGTCCACGCTGATTTCGGTCTTGTCGTCGCCCTGCGCGGTGAATTCCCACGTGGAGGAGTTGGCGGCGCCGTCGAGTGAGGCCAGGGTGATGACGCGGTCCAGCTCCCACTCGGTGACCTCGAGGCGCGACCGCAGGGTGCTCGGTCCGATGTGGATGGCCGCGTCGAAGGTGGAATCGAGCCCCTGGTCGAATTCCCCGATCGGGCGGAACTCCGAGACGCCGAACATCCAGTCGGGGACCGTCCGGTAGTCGTCGATGTAGGCGAATGCGACGTGGAGGGGTACGGCGGCGATCGCGGAGTGACGGACGTGGATCATCGGATGGTCCCTGGCTCTCTGTCGGAGAAGGCTGTCGATCTGGGCGACCTCGTTCGACTCTAGTCAACTCCCGCGACCACAGCAGGGCGGCGGCGGGTACCTGTTCTACCGTAGGACTCATGACGGTAGAGGGCACCCAGCGCGGCAGTTCCTGGCGGGAGTACACCGACCAGGGGCTGCCGAAGGTTCTGGCCGCGGCGCTGGAGGCGTTCGTCGAGAAGGGGTACGACGGCGCGTCGATCCGTGAGATCGCGTCACGCGCGGGGCTCTCCGTCCCCGGTCTCTACCACCATTACCCGTCCAAGCAGGCCTTGCTGGTGGGTCTGACCAACGTGGTGATGCGTGATCTGCTCGATCGCAGTCGCGCCGCGGTCGCCGAGGCGGGGCCGACGCCGGGCGAGCGGTTCGACGCGGTCATCGAGTGCCTGCTGCGGTTCCACATGTACCGCCGCGAGCAGGCCTTCGTCGCGTCCCGCGAGACGCGGAGCATGGAGCCGGAGAGCAGGCAGGCGTACATCGCGCTGCGGGACGAGCAGCAGGAGATGCTGGACGACATCGTCCGCGACGGGGTAGCGGCCGGTCTGTTCCGGACGCCGTTCCCGGAGGACGCGAGCCGCGCTGTGGTCACGATGTGCGTCGCGGTGTCCACGTGGTACCGGGAGGACGGGCCGCTGTCGCCCGACGAACTGGTGGAGCGGTACCTGGCGATCGCGAGGAGCACCGTCGGCGCCGCCGACTGAGGCTTGACCCCGGTCCGAACCTGTGGGATCGTCGGGGACGACTTCGACCGAGCGAGTGATCGGTCGGTACCGGAGTCGACGTACTGACTGGAGGTAGTTGTGGCGATCGATCTGTCCTATGCACCCGAGGTGACCGCCCTCGTCGAGAAGACCGAGACGTTCATCCGCGATGTCGTGTTGCCCGTCGAGGACGAGCACGGCGGCGACATCACGGCCGCCGGTGGCGACGCCCTGCGTGTGGAGTTGCAGAAGGCGGCGAAGGACGCGGGCGTCTTCGCGCCGCATGCGCCCGTCGAGTACGGCGGACACGGGTTGAACATGACCGACCGCGCCCCCGTCTTCGAGGCGGCGGGCTACTCGCTCTTCGGCCCGACCGCGCTGAACATCGCGGCACCCGACGAGGGCAACGTCCACCTGCTCGCGCACATCGCGAGTGCCGAGCAGAAGGGCCGGTTCCTGGCACCGCTGGCGCAGGGCGACGTGCGGTCGGCGTTCGCGATGACCGAACCGTCGCCGGGAGCCGGCTCCGATCCGTCGGCACTGACCACCCGCGCGGAGAAGGTGCCCGGCGGCTGGAAGATCAACGGCCACAAATACTTCATCACCGGCGCCGACGGCGCGGGATTCTTCATCATCTTCGCCCGCACGTCCGGTGTTCCCGGCGACCGCGGCGGCGCCACGATGTTCCTCACGCCGGCCGACGCCGAGGGACTGACGGTGGGGCGTCACATCGACACCCTCGACCGCGCCATGATCGGCGGACATTGCGAGGTGTTCTTCGAGGACCTGTTCGTTCCCGACAGTGGGGTTCTCGGCGAGGTGGACCAGGGGTTCGCCTACGCCCAGGTTCGTCTCGGTCCCGCCCGGATGACCCACGTCATGCGCTGGCTCGGCGCCGCGCGCCGCGGTCACGACGTCGCCGTCGCGCACGTCGCGAAACGCGAGGGTTTCGGCGGAAAGCTGGGTGACCTCGGCATGGTCCAGAAGATGATCGCGGACAACGAGATCGACATCGCCGCCACCCGGGCGCTGTTGACGCGGGCGTGCTGGGAACTCGACCAGGGCGGGCACGCGAGCAATTCGACGTCCATCGCGAAGACCTACGCCGCGGAGGCGATCTTCCGGATCGTCGACAATGCGGTGCAGATGTGCGGCGGTCTCGGGGTGTCCGGAGATCTGCCCCTCGCCCGGCTGTCCCGTGAGGTCCGGCCGTTCCGGGTGTACGACGGCCCCTCGGAGGTGCACCGCTGGGCGATCGCCAAGCGTGTCGTCGGTGCCGCGAAGAAGGCCGCCCGGGAGGCGGGGGAATGAGCGAACATCGCGGGCTCGATCTCGTTGCACTGCAGAAGTTCCTGTCGGACTCGAACGTTCCCGTCGAGGGTGAGTTGCGGGCCGACCTGATCGCGGGAGGAAAGTCCAACCTCACCTACGCGATCTTCGATGACTCCTCGCGGTGGGTGCTGCGAAGGCCGCCCACCGCGGGGCTCACACCCTCGGCGCACGACGTGGCCCGCGAGTTCCGCATCACCTCGGCACTGCAGGGCACCGACGTCCCGGTCGCCGCGACCGTCGCGCTGTGCGAGGACGACAGCGTGATGGGCGCGCCGTTCACCGTGGTGGAACACGTGACCGGCCAGGTGATCCGCACCAAGTCGGATCTCGAGGCGCTGTCCGACGACGACGTCGAGTCGTGCACCGACGAACTGGTGCGCGTGCTCGGCGCGTTGCACAACGTCGACTATGCAGCCGTCGGACTGGGTGAACTCGGCCGCCCGGACGGGTACGTGTCCCGGCAGGTCAAGCTGTGGGCGAGCCAGTGGAGCCGGGTGAAGACGGAGGACTCCGGCGACGTCGACCGCCTGCACGCCGCCCTGGTCGAATCGATTCCGGCGCAGTCGGAGTCGTCGATCGTGCACGGCGACTACCGCATCGACAACACCATCCTCGCGTCCGGTGACGTGAGCACGGTTGCGGCGGTGGTGGACTGGGAACTGTCGACGCTGGGTGACCCGCTCACCGACGTCGCGCTGATGTGCGTCTATCGGCACCCCGCGCTCGACCTCGTGCTCGGAGAGCCCGCTGCCTGGACGAGCCCGCGGCTGCCGTCGGCCGACGACCTCGCGCAGCGGTACAGCGTGGCATCGGGCCGCGAACTCGGCAACTGGGACTTCTACCTGGCGCTCGCGAACTTCAAGCTCGCCGTGATCGCCGAGGGCATCAACCACCGCTACCGGGTCGGCGCCACCGTCGGGGACGGCTTCGACAAGGCAGGCGCCGCGGTACCCGAATTCATCACGGCGGGCCTGCGCGCCCTGAAAGGACATACCGCGTGAGCCGCACCGCACTGATCACCGGAGCCTCACGCGGCATCGGGCTCGGCATCGCCACCCGCCTCGCCGAACAGGGGTACGGGCTGACGATCACCGCACGCGACCGTGAACGGCTCGACTCGGTGGCCGCCGACCTGCGGGCCGCCGGCGCGAAAGACGTGGTCGTCGCCGCGGGCGATCTCGCCGACGAGGAGTCCGCCGGGCGGGTCGTCGAGGCGCACGCCGACGCGTTCGGTTCGCTGAACGCACTGGTGCTCAACGCCGGTGTCGGAACCGCCGGCGCCATCGGCGAATTTCCGTTGCGCCGATTCGACAAGAGCCTGGGAGTCAATCTGCGGGCGCCGTTCAGCCTGCTGCAGCAGTCGCTGCCGCTGCTCCGGGCCGGTGCGGCGGAGAACCCGGGACGCGGGGCCAAGGTCATCGCGCTGGCATCGATCACCGGCGTCTATGCGGAAGCCGGACTCGCCGTCTACGGCGCGACCAAGGCCGCGCTGATCTCCCTCACCGAGACGCTGAACGTGGAGGAGTCGGGCAACGGAATCTCCGCGACCGCGCTCGCCCCCGCGTACGTCGACACCGACATGTCCGCGTGGATCCACGAGACCATCCCGCCCGAGGCGATGATCGAGGTCAACGACATCGTCGAACTCGTCGACGCGCTGCTGCGGCTGTCGTCGCGGGCGGTGGTCCCGAAGCTCGTGGTGGGGCGCGCCGGCACGGACGGGTACCGCGCCTAGTCCTAGTCCTCGTCCTCCTGGGCCTCGCCGCGTTTGCGGAAGAACTTGAAACCCGGAACGCCCTGGATCGCCTGGCGTACCCCCTGAACCTCCTCGAGGAGCTGGTGGATCTCGGGGGAGACGGTGTCGAGAGTCGCCAGGATCGGCAGGAGCCCCTCCATGCGCATGGTCAGCTCGGGGAGGTGGTTCACCAACCCGATCGCCGCGTGGAGTTCCTCCTCGGTGAGGTCGTCGACGAACCGCTGCGCCAACGGGGCGGCCTTCTTCGCGAGCGGTTCGTAGAGGTCGAGCAGGGTCTGTGCGGACGCGGACGTGCCCGCGGCGGTCGCAACCACGGTGGCCGCGGAGTCCGACACGGCGGTGGCCCTCGCGACCGCGATCTCCGCTCCGTCGCTGATCACCTCGATGCGTGCGATCAGCACCTCGACCCGGTCGAGCAGGAGGCCGATACGGCCGGGGAGTGAGACGAGAAGGTCAGCGGTGTCCACTGACCACCGGGCGATCCCGGTGACGGTGCGCACCAGGTCGCGGGGACCGAGTTGTACGAGAGCCATCGGCCCATCCTGCCCGATGCTCGCCCGCACCTCACGTTTCGGTCGTCGCAGACGTCTACCTTTCAGAGGCCCGCACACCTGGAAGGATTGGCACCGTGAATGCCGACCGCGCAGCACACACTGTCATCGATTCGCCGATCGGCCCCTTGACGCTGGTGAGCGTCGACGGGGTGCTGAGTGGCATCTACATGGCCGAACACCGGCACCAGCCCGATCCCGCGACGTTCGGGGCGCGCGACCCCGCGGGATTCGACGAGGCCACCGCCCAGCTCGCCGAATACTTCGGCGGTCGACGCACCGAGTTCACCGTTCCCCTGGCCGCACGGGGCACCCCGTTCCAGCAACGAGTGTGGGACGCGCTCCGCACCATCCCCTACGGCGAGACATGGACGTACGGTCAGCTGGCCGACTCACTCGGCACCCCCACCGCGGTCCGTGCGGTGGCCGCCGCGAACGGCAGAAATCCGATCAGCATCATCGTGCCGTGTCACCGCGTCATCGGGAGCAACGGCAGCCTGACCGGGTACGCGGGTGGGCTCGACCGCAAACGGTTCCTGCTCGACCGTGAGGCGGAACGGGCCGGGCTCCGGCTGAGCTCATGACCCTGCGGCCGTTCGAAGACGTCGTGGCCGAGCACGGCCCGACGGTCCAGCGGGTCTGCCGGGCAGTGGTCGGTCCGGTGGACGCCGAGGACGCGTGGTCGGAGACGTTCATCGCCGCGATGCGGGCGTACCCCGACCTGCATCCGGACAGCAACATCGAGGCGTGGCTGGTGACGATCGCGCACCGGAAAGCGCTCGACCACATCCGCGCGCGCGACCGGCGGCCCGTCCCCACCGAGGAACTGCCCGAGCAGACCACCGACGGCGGACTTCCCGGCTCCGACGACCCGGAGTTGTGGAAGGCGGTCGGCGCCCTGCCGGTGAAGCAGCGGGCGGCCGTGGCGTACCACTACCTGGCCGGACTGCCGTACAGCGAGATCGCGGTGATCCTGGGCAACTCCCCGGCCGCGTCGCGGCGGGCGGCCGCGGACGGCGTTGCGGCGCTACGCAAGAACCTCTCGATCTCTGTGAGTGGAGACATCACATGAACATGCCCGACATCGTCTACTCCCTGTACCCGTTGGACTCCCCGGTCGAGCAGAAACTGCGTGAGCGACTCGCCGTCGCCGCAGCCGAAGCCGGGCTTCTCGACGTCGCGTACCGCACGATCGACACCCCGGTCGGTTCGCTGCTGCTCGCCGCCACCGATCGCGGGCTGGTGCGGGTCGCGTTCCCCAGCCAGGATCACGACGCCGTGCTACAGACTCTCGCCGATCAGATCAGTCCTCGAATCCTGCGGGCGCCGGCCCGGCTCGATCGGGTGGCCCGCGAGATCGACGAGTACTTCCTCGGTAAGCGCACAAGCTTCGACGTCCCGCTGGACTTCCGGCTGTCCAAGGGATTTCGCCTCGACGTGCTGCACCATCTCCCCGACATCGACTACGGACACACCGCCAGTTATGCGGCGGTCGCGGCCGCCGCAGGCAGTCCGAAAGCGGTGCGCGCGGTCGGCACCGCGTGCGCGCTCAATCCGCTCCCGGTCGTGGTTCCCTGTCACCGCGTGGTCCGCAGCGACGGCAGCATGGGCCAGTACGCCGGCGGGCCGGAGGCGAAGTCGATTCTGCTGACATTGGAGGCAGCGGCATGACCACTCTGACGCAACGCGTGGACGATCTGGACTGGCCGGGTCTGCACGCCGAGACCGATGCCGCGGGATGCGCGCAGTCGGAGCAGATCCTGACCGCCGAGGAGTGCGGGCAGATCGCGGACATGTACGAGGAGGTGGAACGTTTCCGGTCCACCGTCGACATGGCCCGGCACCGATTCGGCTCGGGACAGTACCGGTACTTCGACTACCCCTTGCCGGAGGTCGTGGCCGAACTCCGCGCGGCCTTCTACCCGAATTTGCTTCCCGTGGCCCGGGACTGGGCGGCCAAGCTGAGGCAGCCGTCGCCGTGGCCGGACACCCTGGACGAGTGGCTGGACCTGTGCCACGAGGCCGGCCAGAAACGGGCGACACCGATCCTGCTCAGCTACGGCGCCCACGACTGGAACGCCCTCCACCGCGATCTCTACGGCGAACTGGTCTTTCCGTTGCAGGTGGTGATCGGTCTCGACCGGCCGGGGGTGGACCACGAGGGCGGGGAGTTCATGCTCGTCGAGCAGCGACCCCGGGCGCAATCCCGGGGCACGGTGACGACGTTGCGACAGGGGCACGCGCTGATCTTCACCACCCGGGACCGACCCGTGCGCTCGACCCGCGGTTGGTCGACGGGACCGGTGCGGCACGGCGTCAGCACCATCCGGCGGGGCAGGCGCCGGACCCTCGGCCTGGTCCTGCACGACGCGGAGTGACCGTGAGAGTGCTGTTGCCCTACCGCGGTCCGTTCACCCACGCACCCCTGTGGAGTGCTCTGCGTGCGCACACCGTGACCGGGCTCGAGCGGCACGATCCCGACGGAACCCACACCCGGGTGGTGAACGGCCCACACGGTCCGGCGCTGGTGTCGGTGGTCGTGCGGCCCGCCGACGAGTACGTCGAGGCGCACCTGACCCCGGCGCACCCCGACGACGTCGAACCGTTGGTCGCGGTGGTCCGGCGATGGCTCGACCTCGACGCCGATCCGTTGCCGATCGACGCCGCATTGAGCCGCCATGCGGCGCTGGCCCCGTTGGTGGCGTTGCGCCCGGGTCTGCGGCGCCTCGGAAGTGTGGACGGATTCGAGACGGCGGTGCTCACCATTCTCGGACAACAGGTTTCGCTCGCAGCAGCCCGGACGTTCGGTGGCCGACTGGTGTCGGCGTACGGCCTGCCTGTGCACGACGGATTCTTCGCGTTCCCCGAACCGGAGACACTGGCCGAGCTCACTGTCGAGGAGTTGCGCGCGACCGTCGGTCTCACCGGCGCCCGAGCGAAGACGGTGCACGCGGTGGCCGAGGCGGCAACCGACGGTCTACGGCTCGGCGGGGACACCGACGCCGCAGACTTCCGGTCCGGTCTGATGGCGCTTCCGGGTATCGGTCCGTGGACGGCGGACTACCTGACGGTGCGGGTGCTGGGCGACCCCGACGCGTTCACCCCCGACGACCTCGTCCTCAAACGCGCATTGGGTGTCAGGACGGGCAGGCAGGCCGCCGTTCTCGCCGAGCAGTGGCGGCCGTGGCGGGCGTACGCCCTGTTCCACCTGTGGACGGACGAGGCGTATTAGTCCTGCTCAGTCCTTCGCCTTCGCGAGGGACGACGGCCACCAGATCTTCTTGCCGATGTCGTGGGAGAGCGCCGGGACGAGGATGCTGCGCACGATGATGGTATCGAGCAGCACACCGAACGCGACGGCGAACCCGACCTCGGCGAGGAACACCAGCGGCAGCACACCCAGTACCGCGAAGGTCGCGGCGAGCACCACCCCGGCCGAGGTGATGACACCACCTGTCACTGCCAGTCCGCGCAGCACACCGGATTTCGTGCCGTGCTCCTCGGTTTCCTCGCGGACCCGGGTCATCAGGAAGATGTTGTAGTCGATACCGAGCGCCACGAGGAACACGAATGCAAACAGGGGGAATGCCGGATCCGCGTTGGCGAAATGGAAGACGTGAGTGAAGAAGAGTCCGCACACCCCGAGGGTGGCCGCGAACGACAGGACCACGGTGGCGATGAGGATGATGGGAGTGAGCAAGGCGCGGAGCAGGAGCGACAGCACGACGAAGATGACGACGAGAACGATCGGGATGATCAGGTTCCGGTCGTGCACCGACGCGGTCTGCACATCGAGAGTCGTTGCGGTGCTGCCGCCGACGAGCGCATCGGCACCGGGCACCGCGTGCGCCGCGTCGCGCAGTCGTGTCACCGTCTCGAGGGCTTCGGGGGAGTCGTACGAGTCGGCGAGGGTCACGTTGACGACCATCCGCCCGTCGATCGGTGCGGCCGTGAGGAAGTCGGGTGCACACCCCTGCCCGGCAGCCGAGGCCACCGCGGCCGGGTTGGACTTGATCAGCGCCGACAACTTTTCGACATCGACCTGCGGGCACACTGCCCCGGGATCCTTCGACACCCCGTCCACGCCGCTCACGGCCGCGATGACCGCGTCCGTCTGGTCTGCGTTGGTGACGATGACGGCGGGCGCACCGGCACCGGGGTCGAACTGGGAGTCGTACAACTCCTGTCCGACGACGGCGTCGGGTCGGTTGGTGAAGTTCTCCGACGACGACAGCCCGTCCGTCTTCAGGCTGCCGATGCCGACCAGGAACAGAACGGCCAGCAACACGGTCGTGCCGATCCACAGGGGGCGGTCCTTGCTGCCGACCTGGGCGGCGATCCTGCCCCACAGACCGTGGGTGGTGAGGTCTGCAGCCTCGTCCACCTTCGGTTTCCGCGGCCAGAACACCCACCTGCCGGCGGCGGACAGTGCCACGGGAAGAAACGTCATCATCACGAGGTAGGTGCACGCGATGCCGATCGCGGCGACCGGCCCGAGACTCTTGTTGGAGTTCAGTTCGGAGAACGTCAGGCACAGCAGACCGAGGATGACGGTGACCGCCGACGCCGTGATGGCGGGCGCGGATTCCTTCCATGCCTTCGTCATGGCGTCGAAGCGGCTGGGATAGAAGTGCAATTCTTCCCGATATCGGGAGATCAGGAGAAGCGCGTAGTCGGTGCCCGCGCCGATCACGAGGACGAACAGGATGCCCTGACTCTGGCCGGTGAGGGTGAGCACGTCGGCCTTGGCGAGGTAATAGATCACCATCGATGCCAGGCCGAGCGCGAGCAGGGCGGAGAAGAGCGGGAAGAACCATAACACCGGCGATCGATACACGACGAGCAGGATCAGGATCACCACGAGCAGTGCGGCGCCGAGCAGGGCGCCGTCGAGTCCGGCGAACGCGTCGATGAACGCCACCAGGAGACCACCGGGGCCCGCCGGAAGAACCTCGAGTCCGGTGGCCGCGTTCTTCGCGGCGGTGAGGACGTTCTCCTCGGTGGCGGCGAGCACGTCACCCGCGACGGCCGTGCCGTCCTCCTTCGCGACGAGCGGAACGTAGATCGACGCTGTCGTGCCGTCCTCGGAGAACTGGGTCTGGGCAATCCCTTCGGCGTCGACTCCGTCGACCGTCGCGATGGCATCACGTGCCTGGGCGATCGACGCCTTGTCCTGCTCGGTGAGCGGGGCGTCGCTGTGGAACAGCACGAAACCGGGGATCGTCTCGACGGTGAGGAACTTTGCCGATTCGTTGGTGACGATCGTCGATTCGGCGGAACTCGACAGATAGGCGGCGTTGTCGTTCTTCTGGACCTCGGTGAGCTTGCCCTGGAAGGAGCCCCCGAACCCGCCGGCGAAGAAGGCGACGATCGCGATGGCCACGATGGTGAACGCGGGCCAGCGGAATCGGCGCGGCGTCTCGCCGCTGGTGCTCGAGTCCGTCGAATCCAACTTCGTCATGGGTTCTCCTTCGCCGCCCCCTCCAGCAATGCGTCCCAGTACACCATGCCGGGCACACCGGCGACACCGGAAAGTTGCGGGCGTCAGGTCGCGTCGGACGTTTCGGCGTAGCAGTCCCGCACCGCGACATCCATCGGAAACCGCACCCGTGTCTCACCGAACAGGAGCCGGGTGGCCACGTCCACCGCACCGAGGACGTGCCGCGTCGCCGATTCGGGATTTCGGGTGTGGACCATGACCTCGTCGTGCTGGAAGAAGACGAGTTCGCTGTCCGGGTCGTCGGCGAGCCGTCGCCGCAGGTCGGCCAGCACACACAGAGCCCACTCCGATGCCGTCGCCTGTACCACGAAGTTTCGGGTGAACCGGCCGCGGGAACGCGCGTCGCCGTGCGACCAGAAGTCGGGTGACGGCGGTGGGCACGCCCGCCCGAGCCACGACTGCACCACCTCGCCGCGTTCGCCTGCGCGGGCCGCTCTCTCCACGAATTCGACGGCGACGGGAAAACGTGTGCGCAGCAGCGTGAGCAGGGACCGGGCCTCGCCCGCCGTCGCCCCGTACAGCACCCCGAGGATCGCGACCTTGGCCTTGCCCCGGTCACCGTCGAACGTCTCCGCCGCGACCGGTGCGTACAGGTCGTCGGAGCCCGCGGCGGCCACCATCCGGGCATCACCCGACATCGCGGCCAGGATGCGCGGCTCGAGCTGGCCGGCGTCGGCGATGACGAACGTGTGCCCCGGGTCGGCGATCACACTCGACCGCAGAGGTTTCGGAATCTGCAGCGCGCCACCGCCGCGGCTCGCCCAGCGGCCCGAGACCACGCCACCGGGAACGTAGACGGGCCGGAACCGGTCGTCGCGGACCCAACTGTCGAGCCACTGCCAGCCGTTGGTACTGAACAACTTGGACAGGTCCCGGTGGTGCAGGAGCAGCGGCACCGCAGGGTGATCGACGTCGCGGAGCAGGTGCTTGCGGGTGGACGCGAGTTCGATCCCCTCGCGGCGGAAGGCGTCGACGACCTCGACGTGGGACGCCGGGTTGATGCGACGACCGAACGCCGTCCCGATCTCCCCGGATACGTCCTGGATGCGCTGCGGCAGGTCGTAGCCGGTCGGCCGCGGTCCGAGCGCCGCCTCGAGGAAGGCGCGGTGCGCGTCGGCGGAGAACGGCAGACCGTCGTAGCTCATCTCGGCGGCGGCGAGTGCCCCCGCGGACTCGGCGGCCACCAGCAGGTCGAGCCGTGCGTCGTCACCGATCGTCTTCCGCTGTTCCGCGAAGTCGGCCACCACCCGCGCCGGATCCGTGGTGGGTGCGGTGTCGAACAGGCCGGGGCGTTCGTCGACGGGTTCGTCCGGCGGCGGGGCCGGAACGCCGTCGCGCATGCTGAGGACGGCGTGGGTGAGCGCGAGGTCGTGGCAGCGGCGCACCCGTACCCCGGCCCGCAGCAGCGCGGGGTAGACGGCGGCGGTACTCGTCCAGACCCAGCGGGGGTGTTCGGAGGCCTCGATGTCGCGGACCGCGACCACGACGTCGGGGTGACGGCGTGGCGACTCGACCGGAACTCCCGCGGGATCGGTGCGGATCGTCGTGGCGCCACCGTCGGCGTCGGGAACCATCACCACTCTCACCGGCCCAGTCTGCTCCGCGCCACCGACAGTCGATAATCCGCCGTCGGACGAGGGCGAACCCGCAGGTCGGCACTACACTGAACGCAGACGCTTCTCGCCGGAAGGAGGGGCATCCGATGGCAACCATCGAAGAGTTCGAGCAGACGGTGACCGACAAGGTGATCGCCGGACTGCACGACAAATTCGCAGACTACGAGCGCCGCGGTGTCGGACTCGCCGAACTCGGCGACCCCGATCGGTTCGTCGAACGGATGCTGGCGGCGATGCCCGCCCCGCATCCCTGGTACGAACAGTTCGGCGCGGCCTGGTCGTCCGCGCCCGCGTGAGTCACGCCCCGGCGGCGTCGACCGGTTCGGGTTCGCTGAGCGCCTTGTGGCGGCGATGCAGACCCTTGCGGTCGTAGAACCGGGTGATCACGGCGCCGAAGACGAGGCCGATGAGGAGGCCGGCGAGGGTCATCCACACCGCGTGGATGAGCCCTGCGTCGCCGGAGGCGCCGAAGAACATGATGGCGCGCACCCCGATGTAGATCTGGTGCATCGGTTCGAACTCACCGAGCCAGGTGTACAGCCGCGGCGCCGCCTCGAGCGGAATGGTTCCGCCCGACGAGGGCAGCGCCAGGACGACGAAGACCAGTAGGTTGATGAGCAGGCCCAGGTTGCCGAACGCGGCCATCACGGATATCGCCGTGATCCCGACCGCCGCGATCGCGAAGGCGCCGTACTCCCAGAGGGCGAGCGGGTCGGTGATCGGCAGCCCGAGGGCGGAACTGATCCACAGGTACAGGCCCGACACGATCATCGCCAGCAGCACCATCACCGCCCACTTGATCAGCAGGGTGTGGAAGCGTGAGATCGGGACCGCCTCGTTGTGGAGGTACAACGGCCCGACCTCGGTGGGCGTGAATCCGAGCATGCCGTCGATCAGGGTGCTCGCAATGGTCGCACCGGTGAAACCGGCCAGCACGATCAGCAGCGCGTAGTAGAACGCCGCCAAACCGAAACCGGTGCCGTCGGGCAGCGGGTTGTGTGCCACTACCCGGACATCGATGGGCTCGTCGAGCACGAGCCGGCTGGCCCCCGACAGCTGGAGGTCGGGTGCCGTCGCCTGGAGTTGCTGTGTGACCTGGGTGGTGAGTTGTTCGCCCATCGTCTGGTTGGCCTTGTCCATCGCCATCTCACCGATGTTCTGGACGAGGTTCGCGCTGATCGTGCCGGCCCGGGGGTTCGTGTAGATCGTGATCACGGGACGCTCGACGTCCCCGGGAACCACGCTCGCCTGGGCGAGGATGAAGGTGCGCTTCGTGAAGTCGCTCGGAATGACGATGGCGCCGTAGATCTCGCCGTTGTCCAGTGCGGACTGGGCCTGCGCGATCCCGATCTGCCGAAGTTCGACCTTGTTCGGATCGACACCGTCGACGAGGCCTGCGGCGATCTGGTCGCCGAAGTTCTGCTGCTGGGGCGGGTTCGAATTGGGCATGGTGTCGCCCTCGTCCTGATTGACCAGGGCGATCGGGAAGTGGTTGAGGTGCTTGGGGGGATTGAGCATTCCCCCCATGTACAGCGCCGCGAGCAGAGACATGACGACGGAGACGAGGAGCAGGGGAGCTATCCAGAACCGTGGTGTCCGGAGCACGCTCATCTTGCCTGCATCGCTGGTTTCGTGAGCCATGTCCCCTCGCATCCTCCCGTGTCCGGGCCGACCCTCGGATCGACCAGCCGGATCAAGCGTAGGCGGTGGGATCGCTCATCGCGCCGCGGTGACCTCGAACCAGGCGTCGAGTGTCGGCTCACCGACGAGGTCCACGAGATCGACTTGCACGCCGTCCGCTCGCCACCGCTCGACCAGCGCCATGACCCGCACCGAGTCCATGCCTTCGTCGAGGAGGTTGGCGGTGTCGTCGATGTCGGCGACGGGGACGTCGAGCACGTCGGCGACGTCGGCGCGGATCCGGTCCCGGGTCGGAACGGTGCTGGGGTCGGAACTCACTGTCGTCCTCCTGTGTGCCGTCGAACCGCGGCCCGTTGAGGCGATTCGGCGACATGGGGTAGGTTGCTGGGTTAGTGAAGCCTAAGCATAGTTACTCTCCTCGCGAACGGCGAAACGGAGAGCTGGTGCAACCGAATGTGAATGGATGACGATGGCTGGATTATCGAGATACGCAATCGACTTGACGCCCCTCCGGACGAGTCGCGAGTTCCGATACATCTTCATCGCCCGCACGATCTCCATCTTCGGTCTGGGTCTGCTCCTGGTGGCCGTGCCGCTGCAGGTGTACGACATGACGAATTCCACACTGGCAGTGGGCGCAGCGAGCATCGTCGTCGGCTCTTCGGTGTTCATCGGCACCCTCTTCGGCGGCGTGATTGCCGACCGGTACGACCGCAGGCCGGTCATCTCGCTCGCCCGTGCGGCAGCGGGCGTGGCGTTCGCGATCCTCGCGGTCAACGCGTTTCTCCCCACACCCCAGCTGTGGATCATCTACCTGTGCGGCGTGATCGAGGGCCTGGCGGGTGGCATCTCGTCGACCGCGCTGATGGCGGTGATTCCGTCGCTGCTGCCGAAGGACAAGATGGCCGCAGCCGGTGCCCTGATGACGGTCATGGCCGATCTCGGCACGGTCGCGTCACCCGCGATCGGTGGTGTGATCATCGCGGCGACATCCGTGGGTACCAATTATGTTCTGGCCGCGGTGTCCTCGGGCATCACCGCGTACTGCATCGCCAGACTGCCGTCGCTGCCGCCGCCGGTGAAGAACACCGAGAGCCCGCTGCGGTCGATCGCCAGCGGTTTCACCTACGCCGCCAAGGATTCCGTGGTCGGCGGAACGCTGTTGGTCGGGTTCTGCGCCATGATGCTCACCGGCTGGAACGTCCTGCTGCCCGCGTACGCGAGCCAGGTGCTCTACGCCGGACCGGCGGCCACCGGACTGCTCTACAGTGCGCCCGCCGTCGGAGCCCTCACCGGATCGCTCACCAGTGGCTGGACGGGGACCGCGCGGCGCGGGGGCCTGGTCGTGTTCCTCGCGGCCATGATCGCGTCGGCCGGACTGATCGGCGTCGGCGCCGTCCCGATGATCGCGGTCACGTTCCTCGGTCTCGCCGCCCACGGGTTCGGGCGCGTGCTCGGCGACATCCTCCGGTATGCGGTGATCCAGACCGAGACCCCCGAGGAATACCGCGGACGCGTCGCCGGTGTGTGGGGCGCCCAGATCTCCACGGGTTCGGCCGCCGGCGCACTCGTCGCCGGCGCCGTCGGTGCCGCGGTGGGACCGCGTGAGGCGTTCCTTCTCTACGGAGCGGGCGGCATCGTGGTGCTGGCCGTCCTCGCGCTGACGTTGAAGGGCTTGCGCACCTACAGCAGTGCCGCTGCCGAGGAGGACGACCTCTCGGCAGCGGCACCGTGACAATGTCAGCCGGGAACTAGCTGGCCTGAGCATTGTTCGCGGCCTGCGAGAGCTGCGGGAGCAGCTTGTCCAGCAGCCACGGCACGCTGAGCACGTTCGGCGAGCTCGACGCGAACACCAGCGGCGGATCGGTCAGACCCACGTAGGAGTTGTCGCGCACGGCCTTCATCCCGGCGAACAGCGGGTTCGACTGGACCTCGTTCTGCAGCTCGGGTGACAGGTACCAGGCGAGCAGGACGTCCGGGTTGTACGTCGGCAGCAGTTCGAGGCTGACCGGAGCGGCGAACTTGCTCTGGTCGCTGTTCTCGCGCAACTGCTGGGCGAGCGGGTCGACGGTGAAACCGAGACTCGCGAGCATCTTCAGGCGAGGATCGGTGTCGAAGTAGAAGTTGTACGATCCCGCTTCGGTGCCGCTACCGAAAGCCACCGTCTTCCCGGCGAACTCGGGGTGCCGCGACTTCGCCTGCGCGAGGGTGTCCTGCGTCTGCGTGACCAGGGCCTCGGCCTGAGCCGACCGGCCGAGGGCCTTGCCGACGGTGGTGATCTGGTCTTCCCAGCTGGTCGCCCAGCGACGCTCCGGGTACGCCACGGTGGGGGCGATGGCCGACAGCTTGTCGAACTGTTCCTGATTGACGCCCGAGTGCACGGCCAGGATCACGTCCGGGTCGAGCGCCGCGATCTGCTCGTACGGCATCTCCTTGCTCGACGCCGTCAGCAGCGTGGGCTCCGCATTCGGGTCGAGCTCTCCGAGCTTCGCCCGCGACCACGGGAGCAGACCGTCGTCGGTTCCGGTGTCCGACTTCATGTTCTGCACCGCGACGGGCACGACGCCGAGCGACAGTGCCGCGTCCTCGCTGCCCCAGCCGAGGGTGACGACCCGCTTCGGGGCCTCCGTGATCTCGGCGGTGCCGAGCGCCGACGGAATCGACACGGGGAAGGCCGACGCGTCGGCCTGTCCGGTCGCGGATCCCGCCGCGTCGGTCGAGTCGGACGTCGACTCGCTGCAGGCACCGGCGAACAACGCGGTTGCCGCCATCATCACGATTCCGGCTCTACGCCAGTATCTTCCGGACGTTTTCATCGATCTCCCTGTTCTCTTACTTGTTGGGGTCTGGGTGTGAGCCGAATGCGGCGAGGGCCGCGTTCACGACGGTGCCGACTTCCCCGATCCAGCGGGGCTGAGTCATGTCCTTGTGCTCACAGTCGAGGTCGTGGTTGACGATCGTGCCGGTCACGAACGGCTGCCACAGGTCGTAGGTCGCGGACGTCGCGGGGTTCCGGGCCGCCGTGAAGAACAGCAGGTCGGAGTCCACCACGATCTGCGAGGGTTCGGATTCGAGGCGCACGGCGTTCGCGAAGTTGTCGATCATCGCGGCCGGGGTGTGCTCGTTGATCCCGGCGAGGGCGCTGCCCTCGCCGCGCAGGATGTCGATGACCTGCTGCCGGGTCAGTCCGTCGCCGCGGTGCGGCTCGGTGTCGGAGGCGATGAGCGGTTCCGGGTCGTAGCCGACCATGTAGAGCAACGCGGCGAGTGCGTCCTGCTCCGTCGGCATCGACGCCCACGCATCGGAGGGGAAGGAGTCGAGCAGGACGAGCATGCCCAACTCCTCGCCCTGATTCTGCAGGGCGCCGGCGATGGCGTGCGCGACGACGCCGCCCAGCGACCATCCGAGAAGGTGATAGGGGCCCGTCGGTTGCACGGTTCGCATGTGCTCGATGTATTCGGCGGCCATGTCCTGCAGCGTTTCCGGCGGTCGCGTCGACGTCGACAGGTTGGAGGCCTGCACGCCGTACAGCGGGTAGTCGTCGTCGATGTGCCGAAGCAGACCCGAATAGCCCCAGCTGATTCCACCGGCGGGGTGGAAGCAGAACACCGGCGGCCGGGACCCCTCGGTGCGGAACGGCAGCAGAACGGCCAGGGCGTCGGCGTCGGAGTCGTCGTCGAGGCGGTCGGCGAGTTGCGCCACCGTGGGAGCCGCGAACAGCGACGCGACCGTCGCGCTCACCGACAGCCGGCTCGAGATCGCGCTCATCAGGCCGGCCGCCATCAGCGAGTGGCCGCCGAGGTCGAAGAAGCTGTCGTCGATGCCGACCCGCTCGATCCCGAGGGCCTCGGCGAACAGCTGGCACAGCACCTCCTCGCGGGCCGTGCGCGGTCCCCGCTCGGACACCTGCAGCGACAGGTGCGGGACGGGAAGCGACGACTGGTCGAGCTTGCCGTTGGGGAGGGAGGGGAACTCGTCGACGGCGATGAACGCCGCCGGGATCATGTAGTCCGGCAACCGGCTCGCGGCGCGACGGTGCAACTGGTCGGGATCGATCCGGCCGCCCGGCACCGACGTGGCGTACGCGACGAGCCGTTGATCGCCGGGACGGTCCTCGCGCACCACGACGACGATGTGCTCGACGTCCGGGTCACCGGACAGCACGGCCTCGATCTCGTTGAGCTCGATGCGGAATCCGCGCACCTTGACCTGGGAATCGGCCCGGCCGGTGAAGTAGATCTGGCCGTCGCGGCCCCACCACACGACATCCGACGTCCGGTACATACGACCGCCCGGGTCCGCGAACGGGTCGGCGACGAAACGTTCCGCGGTCTTGGGGCTCTGGTTGCGATATCCGCGGGTGACGCTGTCGCCGGCGAGATACAGCTCGCCGGACACACCCGGCGGCACCGGTCGCAGCGCGTGGTCGAGGACGTAGGCGTGCTTGCCCGGATCGACGACGCCGATGGGGACGGGGCCTTCGTGTCCCGGTTCGACGAGGGCCAGGGTCGCGTTGACCGTGCACTCGGTGGGGCCGTACGCGTTGAACAGCCGGCGGCCGGGTGCGTACCGCTCGATCAGCTGGGGTGTGAGCTTCTCGGCGCCGAGCATCAGGTCGACGCCGTCCGGGATGGGGTGCTCCGGCGGGAACGCGGCGGCGAACGACGGTGGCACGCCGACGAAGTTCACGTCGTGTTCGGTGATGACGCGGGCGAGCGGTTCCCCGGGAACACGGTCGGCATCCGTCGCGACCACCAACGTTCCACCCGACAGCAACCCCCACATGATCTGCCAGAACGCGAGGTCGAAGCTGATCGACGAGAAGTGCAGCGCACGAGTGGTGTGGTCCATGCCGATCACGTCCGACTGCAGCGACAGCAGGTCAGCGATGCCCCGGTGGGGGACGACGACGCCCTTCGGCACGCCCGTCGAGCCGGATGTGTAGATGAGGTACGCGGCGTCGTCGAGTCGCAGTGGCCTGCTCCGGTCGGCGTCCGTGGGGGCGGTGACCGGCTGGGAATCGAGCAGGGCCTGCACGTCCGGATCGTCGAGGTCGAGGAGGGGCACGCCGGTACCCAGCGGCGTGCGGTCGGGCACGCCGACGGACGAGGTGACGATCGCGACCGGGGTGCCGTCGGCGAGCATGTGCGCGATCCGGTCGGCCGGGTACGTGGGGTCGACGGGGAGGTACGCCGCACCGCTCTTGAGCACCGCGAGAACGCTGACGATCAGCTCGGCGGAGCGGTCGAGGGCGAGCGCGACCACGTCCCCTGGCCCGGCGCCACGCGAGATCAGCAGGTGCGCAATCCGATTCGCCCGCTCGTCGAGCTGCCGGTAGGTGAGGGAGACCG
This sequence comes from Rhodococcus sp. 4CII, assembly GCF_014256275.1. Lineage (NCBI taxonomy): Bacteria > Bacillati > Actinomycetota > Actinomycetes > Mycobacteriales > Nocardiaceae > Rhodococcus > Rhodococcus sp. 4CII. The sequence goes on along the minus strand of NZ_JACCFE010000002.1, from coordinate 2,284,795 downwards.
CGGGCCGCACGCTCGCACCGACGGCGAGGGCCTCGGCGCCGGGTGTCTGCGCCACCTGCTCGGAGAAGTACTCGTCGAACGTGCGGGACGGGACGGAGTGCCCCGCGTGGGACCAGTCCCCGAGCACCCGGCCTCGCTCCTGCGGGGTCAGGATGTCGAGCCGGCCGATTCGCTGCTCATGGTTCTCGACGAGTCGCTCGATCACCACGGCGAGGCGGTCGGCGAGCGATTCGACCGTCGCAGCATCGAAGAGTTCGGTGGAGTACTCGAACGTGACGTCGACTCCGCCGCTGTCCGGGCGTTCCTGGAAACGCAGCGCCAGATCGAATTTCGCGGACGTCGCATCGAGCATCCGCACGTCGGCGGGGGTCCCGTCGAATCGTTCCTGCGCGCCGTCCAGCTTCCAGTGCGAGAGCATCACCTGGAACAGCGGGTGGCGGGCCGAGGACCGCGGGGGATTGACGAGTTCCACGATGCGGTTGAACGGCACGTCGGCGTGGTCGACGGCGTCGAGGTCGACGGCCCGGACCCGGTCCAGCAGTTCGTCGAACGTCGGGTCGCCCGACACATCGGTGCGCAGGACGACCGTGTTGATGAAGCAGCCCACCATCGCGTCGAGGTCGGGGTGACTGCGACCGGCGACGGGCACACCGAGGGCGATGTCCTCACCGGCCCCGAGTCTTTCGAGGAGCACGGCCACCGCGGCGTGGACGATCATGAAGAAGCTTGCGCGCCGCTCGGCGGCCAATCGGTCGACGGCGGCGTGCAATTCGGGTGAGAGGCTGCGGCGCACGGTGTCGCCGCGATGCGTCGGCAGCGCGGGGCGCGGCCGGTCCGTGCGCCAGCCCAGTTCGAGCGGCAGTCCGGCCAGTTGGTTCCGCCAGTAGTCGAGTTGGCCGCGCAGCAGGGCGGTGTCCTCGCCGGTGCCCACCCCGATCCGATCCCGTTGCCACACCGCGACATCCGGGTACTGCAGCGGCAGCGGCTCGAACGCCGGTGCGCGGCCCGCCCGGCGCGCGTTGTAGGCGAAGGCGAGGTCGTCGAGAAGCTTCGACTGCGACCATTCGTCGCCGATGATGTGGTGCATCAACAGCACCAGGGTGTGCTGGGGCTCGTACAGGACGGCCCGCAGCGGCGGCTGGTCCGTGAGCCCGAGACCCACGGTCGTCATCGCCCCGATGTGTGCCTCGATGTTGCCGACGTTGTCGACGCGTTCGAGCCGGACCTTCGCGCGTCCGGCGGGAAGCACGACCTGGTGCGGCATCGCGTCGACGAGGGGAAACACCGTCCGCAACGACTGGTGCCGGGTCACGACGTCCCCCAGCGCCGCGGACAGGGCGTCGGGTTCGAGGCCGTCCCCGAAGTCGACCGCCAGGGCCAGCAGGTACGCTCCGCCGCCGGCCGCGCCGTCGAGGAACCACAGGCGTTCCTGCGCCGGCGACAACGGCACCGGGGTGCCCTCCGGGAGGTCGCGGGGGATCGGCCTGTTCGCCGACGTCCGCTCGTCGGCGTCCTCGACGAGCGCGGCCACCGCGGCCACGGTGGGATTCTCGAACACTGCCGCAACCCGCAGCGGCACACCCAGTTCCGCGGTGATCGCGGACACGAGGGCGGCGGCGAGGAGGGAGTTGCCGCCGAGCGCGAAGAAGTCGTCGTGGACGCCGACCTGCTCGGCGCCGAGCACCGAGGTGAACAGCGGCAGGATCCGGGCTTCGGTGTCGGTGCGCGCGACGTCGTCGGCCTGTCCGAGCCACCGCGGGGCGGGCAGCGCGTCCTTGTCGACCTTCCCGTTGTGGGTCAACGGCAACCGGTCGAGCAGCACCAGTGCGGCCGGTGTCATGTATCCGGGAAGGGACCGGACGACGTGCGCCCGCACCTGCTCTTCGACCACGTCGGGCGACGCGCCCGGCCGGGGCACGACGTACCCGACGATCCGCTGGTCGCGGCCGGCCTGCTCGTGCACCGTGGCCACCGCCGCCTGCACGTCGTCCACCGCGGTCATCGCGGCGGTGATCTCGCCGAGTTCGACACGGTACCCGCGTAATTGGATCTGGTCGTCGATCCGGCCGTGGTAGTGGAGAACGCCCGCCGCGTCATAGCGTGCGAGGTCGCCGGTGCGGTACATGCGCGTCCCGCCCGGTGTGAACGGGTCGGCGACGAACCGCCCCGTCGTCAGGCCGGGACGCCCGAGGTAGCCGGGGGACAGTCCGGGGCCGGACACGTAGATCTCGCCGGTGACACCGGGCGGCACCGGGCGCAGCCCCGCGCCGAGAACGTAGGTGCGCAGGTCGCCGAGCGGAACCCCGATGTCCACGGCGTCGGCCGCGGTGACCTTCGTCGCGGTGACGTGCACGGTGGTCTCGGTGATTCCGTACATGTTGACGAGTTCGGTTCCCGCAACCGTTTCCGCGGCGGCGAACCAGGCGCGCAGCACGGCGGGATCGAGGGCCTCACCGCCGAACACGACGTACCGCAGTCGCAGTCGGTCGAAGGAGTCCGCGCGGGCGAGCGCGTCGACGAGATGCCCGAATGCGGACGGCGTCTGGTTCAGCACGGTGACGCCCTCGTCGACGAGCAGCGCGGCGAGGTCGGCCGGCGACGTCAGGGTGGCCTCGTCGACCGTGACGAGGCGGCCACCGTGCAGCAGCGCGCCCCAGATCTCCCAGACGGAGAAGTCGAACGCATACGAGTGCAGCAGCGGCCAGCAGTCGTCCTCGGTGAACGTGAACCATTCGCGGGACACGTCGAACAGCCGCATCACGTTGCGGTGTGGAATCGGAACACCCTTGGGCACACCGGTGGACCCGGAGGTGTAGATGATGTACGCGATGTCGCCCCCGTGCACCGCATTCGCGAGTTCGCCGATCTCGGACGATTCGGCGTCCTCGTCGATCCGGGGAAGGTCGCCGAGCAGGTCGGCGGATCCGATGCCCAGCGACGGCTGCGCATCCCGCAGGATGAACCGGGCACGCTCGGCGGGCGACGACGGGTCGATCGGCAGGTAGGTCCCGCCGCTGCGGAGGATCGCGAGGACGGCGACGATCAGGTCGGTGCCGCGGGGGAGGTTGACGGCCACCACCGTGCCGCGCCGGGCGCCGGCCGACCTCAGGCGCGACGCCAGTGCGGCGCTGCGGCGCGAAAGTTCCTGGTACGTAAGATCGTTCACGGCCACGCGGTCCGGGTGGGTACGCGCCTGAGCGAGAAAGGCGGAGACGATGCTGTCGCTGTCGGGCAGTGCGGCGCCGGTGGTCCGGTCCAGTCCGGCGGCCAATCGCCACCGCCGCAGTTCGTCCGGGGCGCAGACGTCGACAGCGGAGACGGGTTCCGTCGCCGTGGAGATGTTTCGGAGGTAGTGCGCGAAGCGGTGGGCGTGATCCCGGATCTCGGTCGCGCTGTACACCTCGGGGTTTCCGGCCCACTCGAGGGTGAGCTCGTCCCCGGCGCCTGACACGGAGATCACCACGTCGTCGACCGGGCCGGTGGCGAGTTGGTGCACCAGGCCGAAGGTGGGGCCGAACGCGATTCCGGCGGCGAACGGTTTGACGTTCACGACCGGTCCGCCGGTGACGCTGCCCCCGGCGTCACGGACTCGCTGGAACGGGCGCGTGTCCGACAGCGCCGCCGCCACCCGCGCGATGACGTCGGCGAACGTCGGTTGCGATCCCAGCGTAATGCGGAGCGGCACAATGTTCGTGGCCGTCACGGGCGAGGTCAGCTCGATGCCCTGCCGTGCCAGCACCGGGACGCGCAGCCGGATCTCCTCGGCTCCCGTGTGGGCGCCCAGGTATGCGGCCGCGGTCGCGTAGACCGCTTCGACCCAGGTGGCCGCCCGCGCCGTGGCCGCGTCGCGGAGGCTCTTCGCCGTTCGGGGGTCGATCGGGATCGTGCAGCGATGCGGGTCGGGGGCGGGCCTGCGCGCGGTGTCGCTGAACCCGGCCGGACGGCCGGTGCCTCGGGGCGCCTCGACGTCGGGTGTCGCGGCATCGAAATCCCGGGCCGCCTCCACATGCGCCCGCAACGACGGGAACTTCGCCGGCCGTGGCTCCGTGCCCGCGATCCGCGCGGCGTACAGCGCCGCCACGCGCCGGGCGAGCAGTGAATACCCGTACGCGTCGAGCAGCGCGTGCGGAGCGCGAAGGTACCAGAGCACACCGGATTCGATCGTGATCACCGCCGTCCGCACGAGGGGAGCGGCGGAGTCGAAGTCGAGCGGTGCGCGCACGTCCGCGTGCATCCACTCCAGGGCCGCAGCCCTGCCGAGTTCGAGGCGTTCGACATCGGGTGCGCGGAGCGGATCGTGCGCCTGGACGACGTCGGCCGAATCGGCACCCGGCTCGGCCACGAAGCGGACCGAGAGCACCTCGGCCTCCTCGATCACCGTGCGCACCGCCGCCGCGAGGGCCTCGACGTCGACCGAGGCCCCGATCTCGACGTACTCGGCCGTCGTGAAGGCCGCCCCTGTCGGGTCGAGGTGGTGCCCCGCCCACAGTTCGCGCTGGGCGGAGGTCAGGCCGACGACGGCCGTGTCCGCTCCGGTCGGCAGGGCGGACGGCGACGAGATCGAAAGGGACATCTAACAGGCACTCCTGATGCTTTCGGCATTCGGGCTCGGGACTTTCGGCCTACTCAGCGTGTCAGGTTAGCCTAACCACATGTTCTGTGGTGACCCAGCTCAGCCGACCTCGAGCGGGGAGAGCGCCGAGACCAGCGCGTCCGTGGTGGTCACCGAACCGCAGCGCTTCGACGCGTAGGTGAGCGCCATGAGGTGCTCGTCTCGGCTGAAATCCGCAGTCGCGTCGGAGACCAGGAACGGCTGCACGTCGGACATGAACGCCTCGGCGGCGCTCAGCATGCAGCCCATGTGCGTGTAGACGCCGGTCACGATCAGCTGGTCGCGGCCGTGGTGGCCGAGCAACTGCCGCAGGTCGGTGCGCTGGAAGGCCGAATACCGCCATTTGGTCACCTGGATGTCGCCCTCGCGCGGGGCGAGCGGCTCGACCACCTCCGTGTCGCGACCCGACGTCAGTCCCGGCCCCCAGAGGTCGGCGAGAATGCCGCGACGCGACGGGTGCTGGTCGCCCGGCTGCATCGTGTAGATCACGGGAATCCCAGCTTCCGAGCAGAGTTCGCGGATCCGGACCATGTTCGCCAATGCGGTGGCCATCGGCTCGGCCCGGACGTCGTACGCGTCGATGAAGTAGTTCTGCATGTCGTGGACCAGCAGTGCGGAACGCCGCGGGTCGAGGCGCCAGGGCACTTTCGATTCGGGGACCTCGTGCATCTCCGGGATCGTGTAGGTCGGGATGGACGGGATGGCCATATGGTTCCTCACTGTCGGTCTGATCGGCTTCTTGGCGTATGCCGCGCGAATCTCGGTGAAGGACAGCGCTCCGCCCCACCGTTTGCGCATTCGGTTAGGCTAGCCTTTGCTACCTGGCTCTGCAATCGCCAGGTGTGGTGGTGCGCGGCGCACAGTAAGGTGACTGAGCGGTGGGGACCTGTCGCGGCCTCACGCGCCGAAGCCGTCGACCGGGAGAGACTGTTGACCACGCTGCTGTTACTGCTGCTGATCGTCGTCGTGATCGTGGGAATCGTGCTGATCCTGCGGAATCGGGCCGGGAAGAAGGCAACTCCTGCCGCCCGGGTCGATCCACTCGCCGACTACCCGGAGGTCTACGACCCGTACAAGATCGGCGTCGGCGACATCGTCACGTACGCGGGAATCGATCACGTCGTGCGCGGAACCATCACCCTGGACGAAGAGGGATACATCTGGCACGAGCACCTCCTCGACGGATCGACCGGTCAGCGGTGGCTCACGGTCGAAAACGACGAGGGCAACCTCGACATGACGCTGTGGATGCGGCGCGAGGGCACGGGACTCGAACCGAACGGTGACGTGATCCTCGACGACAGGGTGCACCGCCAGATCGAACGGGGCACGGCCTCGTTCACCGCCGAAGGCACCACCGGCACCGCACCGCAGGGCATCGTCGACTACGCCGACTACGAGACGGCCGACAAGTCGGGTCTGCTGTCCTTCGAACGCTGGGCGCGGACGCAGTCGTGGGAGGTCTCCACCGGCCGCGCCGTCACCCGCGGCGAACTCACCGTCATCCATTCCGGCCCCTCGCAGTGACGCTGCACGTCCTCGACGTCGAACCGCGCGATGTGACGGCGGCGGCGCTCGGTCTCGTCGTGAACGCCGAAACCCCGCTTCCGCTGGCAGAACTCACCATCACCTCCGGTGACGACACGGTGACGTTGGGAGTTCTCGGCGCGTCGCACGCGGTGACGGCGCGTCTCGCGGGCCGGCGGATCACCGAGCAGGTGTCGTGCGACGCGGTCCGGGCGGGCGGCAGACCGCTGCCCGCATCCGACGGCGCGCACGGGTACCGGTTCGATTCGACCACCGACGTCGTCGACCGTGCGCGTCTCGAGCAGACCGCCGACTGGCTCCGCCGACAGGCCACCGAGGTGGACGGCTGGATCTGCGGGGCATTTCCCGGAGACCACACCGCACTGACCGCACTCACGGCGCGGCGAGACGAGTCCGGCGGATGGTCCTGGCAGACCTGGCATCTGTACCCGGGAGACCATCTGTACTCGGGAGGCCATCTGTACTCGGGAGGCCATCTGTATGGGGGAGACAGGGGCGGGGTGATCGTGAAGACGCGAAGCAGGTGGCAGCCGTGAACCGGTTCAGGAGACTCGTGCCGATGCTGATCCTGGTGTCGGCCGTGACGGCGTGTGGCGGCGGCGTCCGCGACTACATCGCCGACACCTACGCCCTGCAGAACACCGCGGGCGATGCGAAGACCTACACGTCGAAAGACCCGGTGGGCACGACTGTCTCGAACATCGTGTCCGAGGAGCAGCCGGCGGCGCGGAAGGCCGACGGCGGCAGCGAATACCTGCGCTACGACGACGACATCGTCACGGTCAGCGCCGGGCCGGGCGGCGGCAGTCTCGTCCGCGTCGAAGACATCGACGGCCGCTACCGAAGTGGTGGATTCGCTTATCTGGGGCCCGGTTTCAACCCCGGTTCTCCGGCGGGCGGCGCCAGCGGCAGCGGCGGATCCGGGAGCGCGAAATGATACAGAACCCTCGAGTCGGGAGAAGTACGTGAACACCACCTACACGGCGGCAGCAACGGAAATCGGCAGCGTCGACGTCGGACTGCTCGCCGTCGGCATGCTCGGCACCCTGGCGTATTTCGTCGTCGGCATCGCCGTCCTCGGGGTCGGATTCGCCGTCCTCGACCTCGCCACTCCCGGCAATCTCCGGCACCAGGTGTACGTCGACAAGAACCCCAACGCGGCGATCCTGCTGGCATCGAACCACCTTGCCCTCGCCGTCGTCGTGGTCACGGCCATTCTCACCAGTTCCGACGGGTTCGCACAAGGACTCGCCGACTCCGCGGTCTACGGGCTCTTCGGTGTGCTGCTGCAGGTGATCGCGCTACGCCTGATGAACGTGCTGCTGCCGGGGCAACTCGTCGGCCTGGTCGGGAACCCGCAGATGTGCGGTGCCGCATGGGCCGTCGGTGCGAGCCTGTTCGCCATCGGCCTCGTAAACGCCGCCGCGCTCACCTGATCTCGTGAATGCTCCTGCCATAGAGTCGGATTCCCGTGATGCACTCGCCCTGGGGCCACGGGCCCGGGCTTTCCTGCTGGCCGCGGTGGCCGCGTGCGCGGCGTGCGGGCTGATCTACGAACTGGCCCTCCTGACACTGTCGGTCAGCCTGACCGGCGGCGGAATCACCCAGACTTCCCTGATCGTCGCGGGTTTCGTGGCCGCGCTCGGTGTCGGCGCCCTCGCCGCCAAACCGCTGCTCTCCACTGCCGCCGCGTCGTTCGTAGTCGTCGAGATCGTCCTCGGTCTCGTCGGCGGGTTCAGTGCGGTGACCCTGTACGTGACGTTCACCTTCTTCGGTTCCAGCGCACTCGTTCTGGTGTTCGGCACCGCCCTGATCGGCGTGCTGGTGGGCGCCGAGGTCCCGCTCCTGATGACGCTGCTGCAATCGGGCCGCAGCGACACCGACGCCGAGAGCACCGGAAAGGTGCTGGCCAACCTGAACGCCGCCGATTACGCAGGAGCCCTGGTCGGTGGCTTGCTCTGGCCGTTCGTCCTGCTGCCGATCGCCGGGATGATCCGCGGCGCCGCGATCACCGGCATCGTCAACCTCGTCGCCGCCGCGGTGGTGGCGCTGATCCTGCTGCGGTGGCAGCTGAGCCTGCGCACCCGCGTGCTCGCCGTCGTGGCACTGCTCGTCGCGGCCGCGTGCATCGCCGTGCTGCTGGTGCGCGCCGACGGCATCGAGACCACGTCGCGGCAACGTCTCTACACCGATCCCGTGGTCGCCGCGGAACGGTCGCAGTATCAAGAGATCGTGGTCACCGAGCGCGGGGGAGACGTGCGGCTCTTCCTGGACGGCGACCTCCAGTTCTCCAGCGTCGACGAGCACCGGTACACCGAATCGCTGGTGTACCCCGCGATGGCGGACGACCCCAAGCGGGTGCTGATCCTCGGCGGGGGCGACGGCCTCGCCGCCCGAGAGGTCCTGCGACTGCCCGGGGTCGACGAGATCGTGCAGGTGGAACTCGATCCGGCGGTCATCGAACTCGCGAACACACGGCTGTCCGGGCTGAACCAGGGAGCGTTGCAGGACCCGCGCGTGCACGTGGTCCTCGACGACGCCTTCCGATGGCTGCGCGACGCACCCGACTCGGGATTCGACGCCGTCATCGTCGACCTCCCCGACCCCGACACGCCGGCGCTCGGACGCCTGTACTCCACCGAGTTCTACGGCCTCGCCGCCGCCACCCTCAACCCCGGCGGACTGATGGTCGTGCAGTCGGGCAGCCCCTATTCGACGCCGGACGCGTTCTGGCGCACCACGTCGACCGTCGCGTCCGCGCGTCTGGCCGTGACCCCGTACCACGTGCTGGTGCCGAGCTTCGGGGACTGGGGGTACGTCCTCGCCCGGCGCGGTCCCGAACCACCGGCGCTGCGCCTTCCCCGCGACGTCCCAGAACTCCGCTTCCTCGACGAGCCCACCCTCGCCGCGTCCGCGATCTTCCCGCGCGACCGTCCCCGCCGCGAACTCGAACCCGCGACCCTCGACCGACCGCGCATCGTCGACGACATGCGAAAGGGCTACGAGCGCTGACCTGCGTCAGCGCAGCAGGCTGCCGAGCCTGCGGGCCGCGTCGACGACCGCCGATCCCAAGGCTTCCTCGTCGGGCATCTCGAACACCGACACACCCACGCTCGCGAGTGCATCGCCGCGACGGCCGGGAATGGCAGCGGAAACGCCGAGCACGGACGGGATCACCTCGCCGTCGGTGACGGCGTAGCCGCGAGCACGCGCCTCGGTGACCTCTGCACGTTCGCCCTCGACGGCGGGGAGCGAGGCGAGAATCGCCAGTCCTGCCGAACCCCGGTCGACGGGATCGACCTGGCCGGGTCGGAATGCGACGTGCACCTTCGCGCTGCGCGGTTCCACCACCATGAGAGCCCGGATCGACACCATCGCGGCGATGGGCGGATTCTTCGGTCCGTACGTCATCGGAAAGAACGCCACCGCCGACGACGTCACCATCGGCCTGTACTTCCCGATCGCGTGCCTGCTGATCTGTGCGGTCATGCTCGCGTTCCTGAAGATCCCGAAGAAGGAGCCCGTCGAACTGGAAGACGTCGCCAGCGTCAACTAGTTCATGGATATACTAAGAACGACGGTGGCGGGCACCGGGCCCGCCACCTGCTCGCGATAGGGTTCCCTTCATGACCGATGACGCAGCGCCGGCGCCCGTCGAGGTGCCCGACAGTCTCGACTTCTGGTCGTTCATCGAACTGGCGAACAGGCGCCTGAGCACGGAATACGGCTCGACGCACGAACTCGCCACGCAGGTCCTCCTGACGTTGAACCGCGCGTCGAACGTGGTCACGTACGACCTGGAGTCGTCGATTCACCGACCGCGCGGGCTGTCGTGGTCGGGGTTCCGGCTGATGTTCGTGACGTGGCTGGCCGGTCCCGTCGAGTCGAAGACGGCGGCCAAACTCACCGGTATGAGCAGGGCGGCCGTCTCGAATCTGACGAAGACACTGGTCGGTGCGGGTTTGATGGAACGGACCCCGGACGAGCGGGACGGCCGGTCCGTGCAGTTGTCGCTCACGGAGAAGGGCCGGAGCGAGATCGGTGAGATCTACCGTGAGCAGAACGAGCGCGAACATGCCTGGGCGAGTGTTCTCACCGAACCGGAGCAGCGCATTCTCGTCATGCTGCTGGACAAGTTGATCACCAATCGCAGCCAGTTCGACGTCCGCGGGCGCAACTGACCCTGCTCGAGCCGCTGTCGGAATCTGTGCTTGCCAGCACGCCCGTAAATTAGTTAATGTGTTTACTACTACGGACACGCACTTCTAGGGAGGCCGGTCATGGCGTTCTATCGGCACGTGGGCACCATCCCGCCCAAGCGGCACACGCAGCATCGCGACGACGACGGTCGGCTCTACTTCGAGGAGCTGATGGGAGAAGAGGGGTTCTCGTCCGACTCCTCGCTGCTGTACCACCGCCACATCCCGTCGGCGATCGTCGACGCCACGGTGTGGGAGCTGCCCGACCAGAGCACGACTCCCAACCATCCGCTCAAGCCGCGTCACCTGAAGTTGCACGACCTCTTCCCGGAGACGGTCTGGGCGGACACCGACGTGGTCACCGGACGCCGGCTGATCCTCGGCAACGCGGACGTCCGCATCTCCTACGTGGTCGCCGCCAAGGAGTCGCCGCTGTACCGCAACGCGATCGGCGACGAGATGGTCTACGTCGAATCCGGTGCGGCCACCGTGGAAACCGTGTTCGGTGCGCTGGAGGCGAAGCAGGGTGACTACGTCCTGATTCCGATGTCGACGACGCACCGGTGGATCCCGCAGGGTCCGGAACCGTTGCGCGCCTATGCGATGGAGGCCAACAGTCACATCGTCCCGCCGAAGCGCTACCTGTCGCGGTTCGGTCAGCTGCTCGAGAACGCGCCCTATTGCGAGCGGGATCTGCACGGTCCGTCCGACACGCTGCAGGCCGAGGGCACGGACGTCGAGGTGCTCGTCAAGCACCGGACGTCGCACGGGATCGTCGGCACGCGAATGGTGTATCCGCAGCATCCCTTCGACGTCGTGGGCTGGGACGGGTGCCTGTACCCCTATACGTTCAACATCTCCGACTACGAGCCCATCACGGGCCGTGTGCACCAGCCGCCGCCGGCGCATCAGGCGTTCGAGGGCAACAACTTCGTGATCTGTAACTTCGTGCCCCGCAAGGTGGATTACCACCCGCTGTCGATTCCGGTGCCGTACTACCATTCCAACGTCGACTCCGACGAGATCATGTTCTATGTCGGCGGAGACTACGAGGCGCGCAAGGGTTCCGGTATCGGGCAGGGGTCGATCTCGATCCATCCCGGCGGTCATGCGCACGGCCCGCAGCCCGGCGCATACGAACGCAGCATCGGGGCCGAGTTCTTCGACGAACTGGCCGTCATGGTCGACACGTTCCGTCCGCTCGAACTCGGCGAGGGCGCACTGGCCTGCGAGGACTCGGGCTATGCGTGGACGTGGGCGGGGCGGGGGCCGCAGTCGTGACCGTGATTCCCGCCCTGTTCGCCGGTCTCTGCGACGACGCCGCTCTCTTCCCGCCCGGTAACGCACCCCTTCCCGACGCCGTGCCCGCACACGCCCGGCACCGGTCGGCGCTGTACGCAGACCTGGTCGGCCCCTTCGTGTTTCCGGTCGACCGGCTGAACGAACTGGCATCCGGTCCGCTCGAACTGAGCCTCACGCTTCCCGGCGGCCCGGCCACGCTCGAACCCGCACTCGAACGCCTCGCGCAAATCGACGGTGCCAGGGCGGTCGCACTCGAGATCGCAGTGCCGGCCTATCGGTCCGCGGCGGAATTCTTCGCCGCGATGGATGCGGTCGCGGCGCTGACCGGCGGGGTCGACGTGTTCGTCGAGGTGCCGCGCGGCGAACGCCGGGCCGACTTTGTCGACGCCCTCGCCGGCGGCCCCTTCGCGGCCAAGTTCCGGACGGGAGGTGTTGCCGCCGAAGCCTACCCGGACGAGACCGAACTCGGATCCGCTCTCCGCAGCGTGATCGCGTCGGGTGTCCCGTTCAAGGCGACGGCCGGACTGCACCACGCCGTGCGCAACACCGATCCGCACACCGGGTTCGAGCAGCACGGTTTCCTCAACGTGCTCCTCGCCACCCGGTACGCTCTCGACGGTGCCGGTGCCGACCGAGTGGCCGCAGTCCTCGCCGAGCGCGACGGCGCACGAATCGCCCGCGAACTCGGCGACCTTCCCGCCGACGTGGTCGGCGCCGTCCGCACCGCCTTCCGATCGTTCGGCACGTGCAGCATTCTCGAGCCCCTCGAAGATCTCGTCGCGCTGCACCTCGTACCGAATACCGTTCTCGCCTCCGCAGATCAAGGAGCCCACGCATGACCGTCCTCGACATCCCCGCCGATTCCCTCTTCGGGCTGGAGAACCTGCCGTACGGCGTGTTCTCGACCCCTGACTCGGCCCCGCGGGTCGGGGTGCGGGTGGGAGATTCCGTCGTGGATCTCGCCGCCGCGCTCGGTGACGCCGTTTTCGCGCAGCCCACCCTCAACGCCTTCATGGCGCAGGGTCGTGCGCGCTGGACCGAGGTCCGCAGGCAGATCACCGCACTCGTGCAGGGCGACATCGCCGACACCGCGGTCTTCGCGGTCGCCGAGGTGACCATGCACCTGCCCGTGGCCGTCGCCGATTACGTGGACTTCTACGCCTCCGAGAACCACGCCACCAACCTCGGGCGACTGTTCCGTCCCGACTCCGAACCGTTGATGCCCAACTGGAAGCACCTTCCGGTCGGCTACCACGGGCGGTCGAGCACGGTCATCGTGTCGGGTACCGACGTGGTCCGGCCGTGCGGGCAACGCAAGGCTCCCGGGCAGGACGCCCCCGACTTCGGACCGTCCCGCCGCCTCGACATCGAGGCCGAGATGGGCTTCCTCGTCGGCGTCCCCACGAAACTGGGGGAGACCATCGCCCCGGACGAATTCGCCGACTACGTGTTCGGTGCGGTCGTCGTCAACGACTGGTCCGCCCGCGACATCCAGGCCTGGGAATACGTGCCGCTCGGCCCGTTTCTCGGGAAGAGTTTCGCGACGTCGATCTCGCCGTGGGTGGTTCCCCTCGACGCTCTCGAGGCGGCCCGCATCGACACCCCGACGCAGGATCCGCAGCCGCTGCCGTACCTGCGCGGCGAGGAGAAGTGGGGCCTGGACATCGACCTGGCCGTCGAATGGAACGGGCACGTCGTGTCCCGGCCACCGTACGCACAGATGTACTGGTCGCCGGCGCAGATGCTCGCGCACACCACGGTCAACGGCGCCGCCGCCAGCACGGGCGACCTGTTCGCGTCGGGCACCATCTCCGGTCCGGAGAAGGACCAGCGCGGCGCGTTCATCGAGCTGACCTGGGGTGGGCAGGAACCCGTCGTGGTCGGGGACGAGAAGCGCACCTTCCTCGAGGACGGCGACGAGATCGCCATCTCCGCCACCGCACCGGGCGCAAACGGCACCCGCATCGGCTTCGGTGAGGTGCGGGCCCGCATTGCTCCCCCTGTGAGTACTTCTTAACCGTCGGCGGTTGACAAGTACTCCCGGGTGGTAGGCAGTAGTCATGACCGAGAACTTCGTCGAGACCACTGTCGAGCCGGACGCCGGCGTCGCGTTCCTCACCCTGAACCGCCCCGAACAGCGCAATCCGCTGTCGTCCGAGGCCATGCGGGACGTCACCGCGGCACTTCGGAAACTGGGCGACGACGACACCACCCGCGTCGTCGTCATCAGGGCTGCAGGACCTGTCTTTTCCGCGGGCCACGACATGAGGGAGATGATCGGCCGCACGTTGGAGGACGAGCAGGCGATCTTCGACACGTGCGTCGACATGATGCAGGCCGTGCAGGAGATTCCCCAACCGGTCATCGCGTCCGTCCAGGGCGCGGCCGTTGCGGCGGGCTGTCAGCTGGCGGCGTCGTGCGACCTCGTCGTCGCGTCGTCGAACGCCGTGTTCGGGACGCCGGGGGTGAAGATCGGCCTGTTCTGCTCCACCCCGATGGTGGCTCTCAGCCGCGCGATCGGACGTAAGCGCGCCCTGCAGATGCTGCTCACCGGCGAGACGATCGGCGCGGAGACCGCCGCGGACTGGGGGCTGGTGAACCTGGTGGTCGACCCGGCGGACCTCGACGCGCAGACGCGGGCTCTCGCCGCCAAGATCACGAAGGCCAGCCCGCTCACTGTGAAGATCGGCAAGCAGGCGTTCTACCGCCAGATCGACCTCCCACAGGACCAGGCGTACGCGGCAATGGCCGAGACTATGGCCACCAACGCCGTCACCTGCGACGCCCAAGAAGGCATGCAGGCGTTCGTCGAGAAGCGCACACCGCAGTGGCAGGGAAAGTAGCTCTGTCTGCATTGCGCGGTCCGGCGAACCGGCGAAAAATCAAGTGTGCAGTGGCTGCGGCCGCGGGCCGTCGGTGCCCGCTGACGGTGGACCGCGACGGGTCGGTCACCGAGTTGGTTCTCACTGCGGGGCGATCGTCCCGCGGGAGGTGACATCGATGTTCATCCAGATCATTCAAGGAAAGGTGTCGGACGAGGCCGGCCTCGTCCGGTGCATGGACCGCTGGACCGAGGACCTGCGTCCGGGGGCGACGGGCTTCCTCGGATGCACCCAGGGCCTGTGCGACGACGGAACGTTCATCGCGCTGGCGCGATTCGAATCCGCCGAAGCGGCCCGACGCAACAGCGAGCGCCCCGAGCAGGGCGCCTGGTGGGCGGAGACCGAGCGGTGCTTCGAGGGTCCGGTCTCCTTCATGGACTGCCCCGAGGTGAGCGAGTGGATGGGCGGCGGTTCGGACGACGCGACCTTCGTGCAGGTCATGGAGGGTCACACGACCGACGCCCAGCGGATGCGGGAGCTGCTGGCCGAGTCCGCCGACCGGGTGCACGAGCTGCGACCGGAGATCCTCGGTGGAACGCTATGCACCTACGGTGACGGCGGATACGTCGAGGCGGTGTACTTCACCTCCGAGGCGGAGGCCCGTTCCCACGAGAAGTTGGAGATACCGGACGACCTGAGGTCGTTGTTCGAGGAGGAAGGCCGGCTGACCGACGAGGTGACGTACTACGACATGCACTCGCCGATGTTGGTGTCGGCGGGACGGTGACGAAACTCTGACGGGGTAGTTGGACGTCCTATAACCTTCCTGCATGAGTCTGGATGCGCGTACCGACACCGTCGACGGAGTGCTGCGGCGCTCGGCTGCCAAGTTTCCCGACCGCACGGCGCTGACCTTCGAGGACCGCACGTGGACGTACCGCGAACTCGACGACGCCGTCAGCCGGGCCGCCGCGTACCTGCAGTCGCTCGGACTGTCCGTCGGTGAGCGCGTCGCCGCGTACGGCACCAACTCGGACGCGTACACGATCGGGTTCCTGGCCTGCGCGCGTGCGGGTTTCGTGCACGTTCCGGTCAACTATGCGCTGAAGGGCGAGGAGCTGACCTATCTGGTGTCGCAGTCCGGAAGCGCCGCCGTCCTGGTCGACCCGGCGCTGAGGGACACCCTCGACTCGGTCCGGGACGTGCTGGACCTCCGTCACGTGGTGCCCCTGCGCGACGCCGACGACTCACTGCTCGCCCACAGCGCCTCCGGCGCCGTGCCCGCGCTCGCCGTGCCGGTCGCGTCCACCGATCTGGCGCAGTTGCTGTACACGTCGGGGACGACGTCGAAGCCGAAGGGCGCCATGATGACTCACGGCGTTCTCGTGCACGAGTACGTGTCGTCCGTGATCGCCCTCGCGCTGAGCGCGGATGACAATCCGCTGATCTGCATGCCGCTCTACCACTCGGCGGGCATGCACGTCTTCATGATGCCCTACCTGTCGGTGGGCGCCACGGTGAATCTCATGCAGACACCGGACATCCCGGAGATCCTGCGGCGCATCGAGGCCGATCGCATCGGCTCGCTGTTCCTGGCGCCGACGGTGTGGGTGCCGCTCGCCGGACATCCGGATCTCGAGACCCGCGACATCTCGTCGTTGAAGAAGGCACAGTACGGCGCGTCGATCATGCCGGTGACGGTGCTGAACAGGCTCCGCGATCGCTACCCGGACCTCGGCTTCTACAACTGTTTCGGACAGTCCGAGATCGGTCCGCTCGCCACGGTGCTGCAGCCCGGGGAACACGAGGAGCGGCCGTCGTCGTGTGGCAAGGCGGTGTTCTTCGTCGAGACGCGGGTGGTGGATCCGGACGGCAACGACGTTCCGGACGGCAGCCCGGGTGAGGTGCTGTATCGGTCGCCGCAACTGTGCCAGGGCTACTGGGACAACCCCGACGCCACCGCGGAAGCGTTCCGCGACGGCTGGTTCCACTCGGGCGACCTGGTGACGCGGGACCCGGCGGGGTACATCACCGTCGTCGACCGCATCAAGGACGTGATCAACACCGGCGGCATCCTGGTGGCGTCGCGGGAGGTCGAGGACGCCGTCTACACGCATCCGGACGTGGCCGAAGTGGCCGTCGTCGGGACGCCGGACGAGAAGTGGATCGAGGCGATCACCGCGGTGGTGGTGTTGCGGGACAGCGCGTCCGGTGTGACCCCGGACGGGTTGATCGCCCACGTCAAGGAGCGCATCGCGCCGTTCAAGGTGCCCAAGCAGGTCGTGTTCGTCGACGAGTTGCCCCGCAACCAGAGCGGGAAGCTGCTCAAACGGGAACTGCGGGCCAAGCTCTGACTACTTCCGCGGCGAGCTGCGCCTTCAGCGCAGTGTCGACTCCCGCTCGACCAATTCGACGGGAAGCTTCACCGATTCGACGTCGTTGCCGGCGATGAGCGACAGGAGATGACGCACACCCGTCGCGCCGATCAGGCGCGCGGGTGACCGGACCGTGGTCAGCGGCACCGGCAGCTGGGCGACCACCGGGATGTCGTTGTACCCGATGAGTGCGAGGTCGTCGGGGATCCGCAGTCCGAGGTCCCGGGCGACCCCGAGTACGCCGATGGCGATGGTGTCGCTGACGGTGAAGATCGCCTCGGGGCGCGAATCCGGTTCCAGGAGAACGGTGGCCGCGGCGACACCGCCGGACACGTCGAAGTCGGAGCGGACGACGCGATCGGGCCGCAGTTCGATGCCGTTTTCGGCGAGCGCGTCGCGGAACCCGGCGAGGCGGTCGCGGGATGTGCTTGCGTGTTCGGGGCCCGCGATGGCGGCGATCTCGGTGAAGCCCCGGTCGAGGAGGTGGCGGCCGGCGAGATAGCCGCCTCGGTGGTCGTCGCCGGAGACGAACGGCAGACCCACGTCGGCGTGCCGGTTGAGTTGCAGCATCGGCAGGGCTCCCACCGACAGCGAGTCGACGAACTCCCGTCCGGGGCTGTGCAGGCTGCTGAGCAGCAGTCCGTCCACCTGCCTGCTGACGAGGAATTCGATGGCGCGGCGCTGCGCTTCGAGGTCGTCGGGTGGGCTCGACAGCAGTACCGAATAGCCGGCCTGCGTGGCCGTCTCCTCGATGCCCTGGAACATGGTCGCGACCACCCCGTCGGTGAGTCGCGGCATGACGACGCCGAGGGTGGTGGTCTTGCGGGTCCGCAGGCTCGCGGCCCACAGGTTGGGCTGATAGCCGAGTTCCACCGCGACCTCGCGCACCCGCAGCGCGGCCTCGGACCAGCCGTCGGCGGGTTCGGGCTGGCGGAGCACCCGGGACGCCGTCGACACGTGGACGCCGGCGCGTTCGGCGATTTCGCGGAGGGTCGGCGGACGCCCGGAGGTGCGTGTCGGGCGGTCCGGCAGGTTCACGGGCAATCCTCGCGCTCGGGGACGGGTAGCCGGCGGGCGCGTGGTTGACGGCCGCCGGAATGCGCCTTAGTCTACGGGACGAAATCGTTCGTGCAATCGTTCTCGCGAACGTTTGCACACCAGCCCCACCGGCCCCGTGGAGGAACAATGTCCGACCCGCAGTCCCTGTCCCAGTTGTTCGCCCTCGACTCGCTGCTCGACACCGAGGAGATCGCGATTCGCGACACCGTCCGCCGATTCGCGGACGAGAAGATCCGGCCGCACATCGGCGAATGGTTCGAAGCGGCGGCGCTGCCCGTGCGTGAGCTGGCGGAAGGGCTCGGTGAACTCGGTGTGCTCGGCATGCACCTCGAGGGATACGGCTGCGCAGGCATGAGCGCCACCGCCTACGGCCTGGCCTGCCTGGAACTCGAGGCCGTCGACTCCGGAATCCGCAGCCTCGTGTCCGTCCAGGGCTCGCTGGCCATGTTCGCGATCCATCACTACGGCAGCGAGGACCAGAAGCAGGAATGGCTGCCCCGCATGGCCGCAGGCAAGGCGATCGGCTGTTTCGGCCTCACCGAACCCGACTTCGGCTCCAACCCCGCCGGCATGCGCACCAATGCCAAGCGGGACGGTGACGACTGGATCCTCAACGGCACGAAGATGTGGATCACCAACGGGTCCGTCGCCGACGTCGCCGTCGTGTGGGCACGCACCGACGACGGGATCCGCGGATTCGTCGTGCCCACCGACACCCCAGGCTTCTCCGCACCCGAGATCAAGCACAAGATGTCGCTGCGGGCGTCCGTCACCTCGGAACTCGTGCTCGAGGACGTCCGGCTGCCCGGCTCGGCGATGCTGCCGGAGGCCAAGGGACTGTCCGGTCCGCTGGGCTGCCTCAACGAGGCCCGGTTCGGCATCATCTTCGGCGCGATGGGCGCCGCCCGCGACTGCCTGGAGTCCGCCATCTCCTACGCACAGGACCGGCAGGTGTTCGACAAGTCGCTCGCCGCTTACCAGATCACCCAGGTGAAGATCGCCGACATGGCGCTCGAGGTCGGCAAGGGCCACCTGCTCGCGTACCACCTCGGACGTCTCAAGGATCGCGGCGAGGCGCGCTCCGAGCAGGTCAGCACGGGCAAGCTGAACAACGTCCGCGAGGCCATCGCCATCGCCCGCGAGTGCCGCACGATCCTCGGCGCCAACGGAATCACGTTGGAATACCCCGTGATCCGACACGCGAACAACCTCGAGTCGGTACTCACCTACGAGGGCACGTCCGAGGTGCACCAGCTCGTGATCGGCAAGGCGCTGACGGGCGAGGCGGCGTTCCGGTGAGCCAGGAGAGCGCCCTGGGTGGTCTGCTGATCGCCGATTTCGGACGGGTGCTCGCCGGACCGTACGCCACGATGCTGCTCGCCGATCTCGGCGCCGAGGTCGTGAAGATCGAACGCGCCGTCGTCGGTGACGACACGCGGCAGTGGGGTCCGCCGTGGGTGGGCGACGAATCGACCTATTTCCAGTCCGTCAACCGCAACAAGCGATCGTTCGCGTGGGATCTGCGCGACCCCGCCGACCTGGAACAGGCACGCGAACTCGCCGCCCGCGCCGACGTGGTGGTGGAGAACTTCCTGCCCGGCACGATGGACCGGCTCGGGCTCGGCTACGACGCCGTGCGGGAGATCAATCCCGACGTCGTCTATTGCTCCGTGACAGGGTTCGGCGGCGAGAACGACATGCCCGGATACGACCTGCTGATCCAGGCCGTCGGCGGGTTGATGAGCATCACCGGCCCCGAACCCGGCGTGCCCACGAAGGTCGGGGTGGCGGTCGTCGACATCATCACCGGACTGCACGCCGCGGTCGGGATCCTGGCGGCACTCCGGCACCGCGACCGCAGCGGGGAGGGACAGCGGGTCGAGGTGAACCTGCTGTCGTCGCTGCTGTCCGCCCTCGCGAACCAGACGTCGGGGTACGTGGGCGCCGGTGTCGTCCCACAGGCGATGGGCAACCGGCACCCGAGCATCGCGCCGTACGAGGTGTTCCGGACCGGCGACCGCCCGCTGGTGCTGGCGGTCGGGAACAACCGGCAGTTCGCCTCTCTCGTCCAGGTTCTGGGTGTGCCCGAACTCGCCGGCGACGAACGATACGCGACCAACACGCAACGGGTGGCGCACCGCGAGCAACTGGTCCGGGACATCACCGATGCGCTGTCCGCGGGTTCCGCGGACGGATGGTTCGAGAAGCTGACCGCGCAGGGTGTGCCGTGCGGTCCGCTCAACGACATCGCCGACGCCGTGGCGCTGGCCGAGCGGCTCGGGCTGACCCCGGTGGTCGAGATCGACGATCCCCGCCGCGACCGGCCGGTGCGACAGGTCGCAAACCCGATCCGGCTCAGCGCCACCCCGGCGACCTATCGCAGCGCCCCGCCGCGGTTGGGCGAGGACACCCCGGCCGTGAGTACTTGTTGACGTCCCGCGGTGAACGAGTACTCACGGGGGCACTTGCCTAAGGGAGTGTTAGGAAGCCGCCGGACCCCTTCCGAATCGATGTGACCTGACCCACTGTGGTGGGAACGCAGAGATCCAGGGCATCGAGAGGAGTCCCCGTGAGCACCACATCGACGGGTGAACGCCGAGTCATCGGCAATGTTTTGAAGGGTTCGGTCGGCAACCTGATCGAATGGTACGACTGGTACGTCTACGCGGCGTTCAGCGTGTATTTCGCGAAGGAGTTCTTCCCCGAGGGCGACACCACCGCCCAGTTGCTGTCGACGGCTGCCGTGTTCGCCGTCGGGTTCCTCATGCGTCCGATCGGCGGCTGGATCATGGGACGGTACGCCGACCGGCGCGGGCGCCGGTCGGCGCTCACCCTGTCGGTGACCGTGATGGCGGCGGGTTCGCTCGTCATCGCCGTCACGCCGTCCTACGCGAGCATCGGGCTCGTGGCACCGGTGCTGCTGGTGATCGCCCGGATGCTGCAGGGGCTGTCGGTCGGCGGCGAGTACGCCACCAGCGCCACCTACCTGGCCGAGGTCGCCTCGCCCGGACGGCGCGGGTTCTACTCGAGCTTCCAGTACGTCACGCTCGTCGCCGGGCAGTTGATCGCGCTGGGTGTGCAGATCGTCCTGCAGCTGACGTTGTCCGCGGAGGCCATGCAGTCGTGGGGCTGGCGGATCCCGTTCCTGATCGGCGCCGCCGGTGCGGTTGCGGTGATGTGGCTTCGCCGCACGATGGACGAGTCGGAGGCGTTCACCGACGAGGTGGAGGCCAAGCGCGACGACGATGCGCCGGCGAGTGGGCCGAAGGAAGGTTCGCTCCGGATGCTGCTGCAGTACCCCCGCGAGTGCCTGCTGGTGTGCGCCCTGACGCTGGGCGGGTGCGTGGCGTTCTACACGTACACCACGTACATGCAGAAGTACATGATCAACACCTCCGGCATCTCCAAGGACACGGTGGCGTGGATCAACTTCGCGGCCCTGCTGGTATTCATCGTGCTGCAGCCGATCGGCGGCGCACTGTCCGACCGCATCGGGCGCCGCAAGTTGCTCATCTTCTTCGGTGTGGGCGGCACCCTCCTGACCGTGCCGCTGATGACGGTGCTCGGGAAGACGACGAACCCCCTGATCGCGTTCGGGCTGATGATGCTGGGGCTGATCGTGGTCACCGGATACACGTCGGTGAACGCGATCGTGAAGACCGAATTGTTCCCGACGAAGGTCCGTGCGCTGGGGGTCGGTCTGCCGTACGCCCTGACGCTGGCGATCTTCGGCGGAACGGTCGAGACCGTCGCCCTGGCCCTGAAGCGGGCCGGCCACGAATCGCTATTCTTCTACTACGTGACCGGGTGCATCGCCCTCTCGCTCGTCGTCTACGTCTTCATGCGGGAGACGTCGGACGGATCGCCGCTCGACCGGACCGCCGGCCGGGAGGGCTCCCCGGACGACGACGTCGAACTGGTCGACTCGCGGAGCTGATCGAAGGGACCGAAGTGCAGATCGCGGTGGTCGAGGACGACGACGGGGTCGGCGACGCACTCGTGGAGGCGCTGGGCTCCCACGGCCACGAGGCGGTGCGGATGCGCCGCGGCTCCGATCTCCTTCTCGGCCATCGCGGTATGGACGCGGTGATTCTCGACCTCGGTCTCCCCGACGCGGACGGCCTGCAGGTGCTCCGGCAGCTGCGGGCCGTCAGCGACGTTCCGGTGGTGATCCTCACCGCCCGCGACGACGAACGGTCGGTGGTGCGGGGACTGCGCGGCGGGGCGGACGACTACCTCGTCAAACCGGCGCGGCTCGCGGAATTGCTGGCCCGGCTCGACGTGGTGACCCAGCGGCGCCGGGCGGCCGGACCGTCGGCTGCGGAGAAGAAGGTCACCGAGGGTGACGTGGTGGTGGATCTGGATGCGCGTGAGGTCGAGGTCGGGGGAGTGCCGGTTGCGTTGACGGCCAAGGAGTTCGAGCTTCTCGAGGTGCTGGTGGTGCGCCCCGGCGCCGCCGTGAGTCGTCAGCAGTTGATGGATGCCGTGTGGGGGGATGCGTACGTGGCGATCTCCCGCACCCTCGACGTGCACATGACCGGGCTGCGGGCGAAACTGGGCCGCCCCGGGCTCATCTCGACCATCCGCGGGTACGGCTACCGCTGGGGCACGTGACGTGCGCCGCCGGGTTCTCGCCGTTCTGCTGGTGTTCGCGGCCGTTGCGGTGGTGGCGTTCGCCGTCCCGCTGGCCCTGGCGACCGGTGCGGGGCGAACGCAGGACCTGCGGCTGAGCCGGGAGGCGGACGCGACGCATTTCGCGAGCCTCGCCGGGCAGTCGCAGGCCCCCGGGAGCGCCGCGTTGCTGCGGGAGGAGGTGGCCCGCTACCACGAGTTGTACGGCGAGGGAGTGCTCATCGTCGACGCCAGGGGCAATCTCCGTGCGGGGGCCGGACTGTCGCCGGACGACCCCGGCGTGGCGTCGGCGATCACTGCCGGACTGCGCAACCAGAAGCAGGGGATCAGCGGTTCGCTGACGCCGTGGTCGGCGGACCGTGTTCTGGTAGCCGTTCCGGTCGGAACCGGGGCGCAGGTGGACGGCGCCGTCGTCATGAACGTGTCGACGCGCGCTGCGCGCGAATCCATCCGGACGTCGTGGCTGGTGATCGCCGCGGGCACGCTCGGGGCGCTGGCAGCGGTGACCGCTGTCGCGATTGCGCTGTCCCGGTGGACGGTTCGCCCTCTCGGTGCGCTCACCGCCAGGGTCGGTGCGCTCACCGAGGCGGTCCCGTCTCCGAGCCCGCGGATGGGTCGCAACTCCGGGCGGCCGTCCGGCCGGTACAGCGGACCGCCGGAGGTGCAGGAACTGGCGAAGGCGTTCGACACCATGTCGGGCGCCGTCCAGGCGTCGGGTCAGGCGCAGCGTCAGCTGATCGCCGACACCGCCCATCAACTCCGAAATCCTCTCGCAGCCCTGCATATCCGGCTCGATTCACTCGGCCCGCATGTTGTCGCGGCCGGTGCCGAAACCTACCGCCGGACGGGGATGGAGGTCGATCGGCTCGGCGGGATCCTCGACGGATTGCTGGCGCTGGCCGTCGCGGAATCACCGGCCGAATCCGACGCCACCGAGGACGAGTCCGCGCACGGCGGTTGCGACGTCGGTGCCGTCGTCGCGGACCGGGCCGACGCCTGGACGGAGGCTCTCGGGGAGTCGGCGATGGACCTCGTGCTCGGGCAACCCGGCGAACCGCTGGTCGCCGACTTCCGGTCCAGTCACCTGTCGCAGGTCCTCGACGTTCTGCTCAGCAACGCGCACGCCTACGCCGGTCGTGGATCGACGGTCCGGATCGACACCGAAAGGTCCGACTCGGGAATCGAGATCCGGGTGAGCGACGACGGGGCGGGGGTGCGCGAGGACGAGGTCGGCCGACTGTCGTCGCGGTTCTTCCGCGGGTCCGGGGCGGGGCGGCAGGGCACCGGGCTCGGACTGTCGATCGCGACCGCACTCGTGGAGGGCGGCGGTGGATCGCTCGCGATCGCGGCGGCAGCGCCACACGGTCTCCAGGTGACGCTGACGCTCCCGGAACCGGCGGTGACTTCGTGATCACGCGGCGCGCACTGCTGCGCGGCCTCGTCGCCACGGGAGCGACCGCGGTGACCGGCCCGGTGCTCGCCGCGTGCTCGGGCAGCGGCAGTGACCCGCTCCGACTCGCGGCCGGTGAGGAGGGCGGGTTCTTCTGGGAGTTCGCGCAGTTGACGGCCGAGGCCGCGGACCGTGCCGCGTTGCCGGTGACCATCGTCCCCGTGCGGACCGCCGGGTCGATGGACAATCTGGCGGCGCTGGCGTCCGGAGACGCGGAACTGGCCCTGAGCCTCGCCGACGCCGCCGCGGCGGCCATGGAGGCCGGCGCCGGGTTCACCGCCCTCGGCAAGGTGTACGAAAACTACATGCAGCTTGCGGTGCGCGCCGACTCCGGGATCGAGGACACCTCGCAGCTGCGCGGAACGCGAATCAGTCTGGGTGCCAACGGCTCCGGTGCGGAACTGACGGGTGAACGGATCCTCGAGGTGCTGGGTCTGGCGGGGGCCGGGGACGTGACGCGACTGCACCTGTCGATGATCGATGCGGGGAAGGCCCTGCGCGCCGGCACCGTCGACGCGGTCCTGTGGGCAGGCGGGGTGCCCACGCCGTCGTTCGCGAATCTCGGGATCCCGCTGCGCCTACTCGACCTGTCCGCCGAACTGGAACTGCTGCGGGTGCGATTCGGCCCGCGCTACGAGCCGGTGCTGATTCCACCCGGCACGTACGGACAGCAGACGTCGGTCGCGACGATCGGTCTCGCCAACCTGCTGCTCGCCGTCCCGGCCGTCTCCGACAGCGCCGCCGGCGCCGTCGTCGACGTGCTCATCGACAGTGCGGCGGAACTGGTGCCGGCCCAGGCGACGGGCAGTCAGTTCCTGGACCGGCAGTCGCTGATCGTCACCGCCGGGGTGCCGCTGCACCCGGGTGCGGCCGCGGCGTACCGCAGGCATCACGGTTGAGCTGGTCGATCACTGCACCTGGGCGACGACGAAGATGCGCCGGAACGGGAAGAACGTGGTCCCGTCCGGTCGGCGGGGATACGCCTCGTCCAGGAGCGGGACGAGTTCCGTGCGGAACCGGTCCCAGTCCTGCGCCGAGAGTGCGTCCTTGACGGGGCGGAGCGCCGTTCCGGTGATCCATTCCAGCACCGGATTCTCCCCGGTCAGTTGCTGGACGTACGTGGTCTCCCACGCGTCGACGGCGCACCCGGCGTCGGCGAGCAGTCCCGCGTACGTGGCGGGTTCGTCGACGACCGCGCCCTCACGGAACGGCAGGTCCGGCAGCGACCGGGACCAGCGTTCACTGCCGGCGAGGTCCCGGACGACCGCGTGCGACGGCGCGTCGAAGTTGCCGGGAACCTGCACCGCGATCCACGCCCCCGGCGTCAGTTGAGTCGGCCAGCGACACAACAACTCCCGGTGCTCGGGTACCCATTGCAACGTGGCATTGGAGACGACGACGTCGGTGTCGGGCTTCGGCGTCCAATCGCGCACGTCCTGCCGTTCGGCGTCGAGGCCGCGTTCACGCGCGGCCGCGACCATGTCGGGTGAGCTGTCGGAAGCCTCGAGGACGGTGTCCGGCCATCGTTCGGCCAGGCTGACGGTCAGGTTTCCCGGGCCGCAGCCGAGGTCGACGACGCGGCGCGGTGACCGCGCGTCGACCCGCGACAGCAACTCGAAGAACGGGCGCCCGCGATGGTCCGCGAAGGCGAGGTACTTGTCCGGATCCCACATGTTTCTCCTCCTCGCCCCCAAACAGTACGCTCATACTGTTGGTTTGTCGGGTCAGAGGCCGAGATCCTTCGCGATGATCGTCTTCATGACCTCGCTCGTGCCGCCGTAGATGCGGGAGACGCGCGTGTCCGCGTACAACCGGGCGATGGGGTATTCGAGGATGTAGCCGTACCCGCCGTGCAGCTGCAGGCACTTGTCGATGACGCGGCCTGCGGCCTCGGTGCAGAACAGCTTCGCCTTCGCGGCGTCGGCGACCGTCAGTTCGCCGGCGTCGTGCAGTTCGAGCGCACGATCGGCCATCAACTGGATCGCCTCCACCTCGGTGGCGCACTCGGCGAGCACGAACTTGGTGTTCTGGAACGCCGCGACGGGCTTGCCGAACACCTTGCGCTCCTTGACGTACGCGATCGCGTGCTGCAAGGCCGCGGCCGCGGTCGCCGACCCGCCGAGCGCGATGGAGAGACGTTCCTGTGCGAGGTTGTGGGTGAGGTAGCTGAAACCGGCCCCTTCCTCGCCGAGGCGGTCCGCCACCGGCACCGTCACGTCGGTGAAGGACAGTTCGGCGGTGTCCGACGCCTTCAGGCCGATCTTCTCGATCTTGCGGCCCACCGCGAAACCCTCGGCGGTCGTGTCCACGACGAGGATGGTCAGGCCGGCCCGGCGGTCCTCGGGAGTGCTGGGCGCGGTGCGGCACACCACGAGGATCCGGTCGGCGAGCGCGCCGCCGGTGATGAACGTCTTCGCGCCGCTGAGGACGTAGTGCGACCCGTCCGCCGACAATTTGGCCGTCGTCGCGATGTTCGCGAGGTCCGAACCGGTGCCCGGCTCGGTCATCGCGATGGCGAACATGATGTCGCCGGAAGCGAATCCGGGGAGCCACCGCTGCTTCTGCTCGTCGTTCGCGTACTCCAGCAGGTACGGCAGGATGAGGTTGGTGTGCACGGAATAGCTGCCGAACGTGACTCCGGCGGCCGCCGTCTCCTCGCCGACCACCGCGGCGAACTTGAAACTCTTCTCACCGCCGCCGCCGAACTCCTCCGGCACCTGGATCCCGAGTACCCCGAGCTCGCCGAGGCGGCGGTAGAAGTCGCGCGGCGGATGCCCCTCACCCTCCCACTCGTGGTGGACGGGAGCGACTTCCTTGGCGATGAAGTCGCGGATCGTCTTCCGGAATGCGTCGTGATCTTCGTTGAACACCGTACGCTGCACGGGTTTTCTCCTTCGAATTACAGTGCGTACCTGCGCAGTACGCCTTTGCTGATGAGCAGCGGCGTCTCGCGCATCAGGCGGGTCCGGGCGAGGCGGCTCATAGGTCGAGAATGCCCGATCCGCGAGGGGTCGGCTAGAGGTGTTCGGCTATCGGTCGAATAGCGCACGCCAATGCACGGGCGGCGCCCCTGCGCGAAAGCGCCGGCGACCCATAGGCAGATGTAGCCGGTGCCTTCGCCGAGTGCGTATTGATCGGGGGCACCCCCGTCCGTTGAATGAACCCAGATACTGTGACCCACGCCACCACATCTTCCGAAGGATCACCACGTGACCCGACCTTCTGCCCTCATCGACCGGACCGTCGCCATCGGATCCGAGTCGCGCAGCCGTGCCTGGGGCCTGACCGGCCTCCTCGTGCTGCTCTACGTCGTCAACTACGCCGACAAGGCGGTTCTCGGCATCATCGCCCAACCGCTCGCCCACGAGCTGGGGCTGAACGCCTCCCAGATCGGACTGGTCGGCAGCCTCTTCTTCCTGACGTTCACCGTCGGCGGGTTCTTCGCCGGCGCGCTCAACCGCTGGATGCCGCTGCGGTGGTCGCTGATGGTCCTGGCGCTCGCCTGGGCCGTCGCGATACTTCCGCTCGTGGTCGTCGCGAGCTTCGTGGTCCTGCTGGTCAGCAGGTTGCTGCTGGGGCTCGCCGAGGGGCCGAGTTCCGCGCTGCTCCACACGGCGGCCTACTCGTGGCACGCACCCGCCAAGCGTGGACTGCCGAGCGCGCTGCTCGCGGGAGCCGCGTCGATCGCGAAGATCGCCGTCGCCCCGGTCCTCGCCTACGTGACCGTCACCTTCGGTTGGCGCTACGCGCTCGTCGCGCTGTCCGTGATCGGAGTGCTGTGGTGCGTCGTCTGGCTGACGGTCTGGAGCGAGGGCCCGTACATTCGCAGCGGCAAGGGCGGCGATACCGCGCCCGCCGCCGGGGAGATCGCCGAACCGGCGGTGCCGTGGGGGCGCATCTTCCGGACCCGCACCTTCATCAGCGGCGCACTTCTCGTGATGAGCGTCTACGCGCTGGTCGCCGTCGTGCTGACCTGGCTGCCCTCCTATTTCGAGGTGGGCCTCGGGTACAGCAGGCTGCAGGCCGGTTCGATGTTCGCGTTCCCAAGCCTCGCCGGACTCGTCCTGATGCTCCTCTCGTCGGTGATCGGCGACCGCCTCCTCGCCCGCGGATCCACGTCCCGACTCGTGCGCGTCGTCGTGCCCGCCGTCGGGGTGCTGATCTGCGGAGCGATCCTGCTGGCACTTCCGTCCATCACCACACCCGCGGTGGCCGTACTGGTCGTCTCCGTCGGTTACGGCTTCGCCGCCTCGGTCTTCCCGCTGCTCAATGCGGCGATCTCGGAGATCTGCCCGCCGCGGCAGACCGCAGGCACCCTGGGCGTATTCCTCGCCGTGATGGCGATCGGTGGCCTCGTCGCCCCCTACGCGACCGGTCTGATCGTCGACGCGGCCGCCTCGCCCGCCGAGGGTTACGCCACCGCGTTCCAGGCGCTCGGACTCGTCGCCGCCGTGTGCGCCGTCGGAGCCCTGCTCCTCGCGAACCCCGAGCGCGACAAGAAACTGGTGCGGGGCGACGCTGCGGTCATAGGCACGAACTAACCCTGTGATCGGCCGAAAGTCGTTGTGCCGACGACCTCGCCCGTGATTGATTCGAATCACACCCCTCAGATCGAAGGAACCCACCATGCGCGATGCAGTGATCGTCGACGCCGTCCGCACGCCCATCGGGCGGCGAGGCGGTTCCCTCTCCGGAATCCACCCCGCCAACCTGTCGGCGCACGTCCTCGAGGCCCTCGTCGCGCGCACCGGACTGTCCCCGGACGAGATCGGCGACGTCGTGTGGGGTTGTGTCAGCCAGGTGGGGGAGCAGGCGGGCAACGTCGCCCGCACCGCGGTGCTCGCCGCAGGCTGGCCCGAGACGGTGCCGGGCACCACCCTCACCCGGGCGTGCGGATCGAGCCAGCAGGCAGTGAGCTTCGCCGCCGCCACCGTCATCGCCGGCCACGAGGACGTCGTCGTGGCCGGTGGTGTCGAGTCCATGAGCCGGGTACCGATGGGCAGCGCCAGCAAGAACGGCGAGCACTTCCCGGCGGCCGTCCTCGACCGCTACGGCATCGACGGGTTCAGCCAGGGCACCGGCGCCGAGATGATGGCCGCGAAGTGGGGCCTCTCTCGTCAAGTGCTCGACGAGTACTCGCTGCGCTCGCACGAGCGCGCGGCGCACGCAGTGGACCGCGGCGCGTTCGACGGGCAACTCGCCCCGCTCTCCGACGTCCTCGCCGGGGACGAGGGGATCCGCCGCGGCGGTTCGCTCGAGTCACTCGGCAAGCTGAAGACCGTCTTCAAGGAGGACGGCGTGATCCACGCCGGGAACTCCTCGCAGATCTCCGACGGCGCGGGCGCGCTGCTCGTCACGACGAGCGAGAAGGCCGCGCAACTCGGACTGACTCCGATGGCCCGCATCCACACCTGCGCCGTCGCCGGCGACGACCCGGTCATGATGCTGACCGGACCGATCGCCGCGACGGAGAAAGCGCTGTCCCGGGCAGGGTTGAAGATCGACGACATCGGCGCGTTCGAGGTGAACGAGGCGTTCGCGCCCGTCCCCCTCGCCTGGCAGGCGGAGACCGGCGCCGCGACCGATCGGATGAACCCGCTCGGCGGTGCCATCGCGGTCGGTCATCCGCTCGGCGGTTCCGGCGCGATCCTCATGACCCGCCTGGTGCACCACATGCGGGACAACGGAATCCGGTACGGGCTGCAGACCATGTGTGAGGCGGGTGGCCTCGCCAACGCCACCATTCTCGAACTTCTCTGATCCGGCAACATCTTTCGAAGGGAACATCCGCACGATGGAACTCAAGGGAATCTCGACGGCCGTCACCGGCGGCGCATCCGGGCTCGGGCTCGCGACGGCACGCCGCCTCGTGGACGCGGGCGCCCAGGTCACGCTCATCGACCTGCCGAACTCCGACGGACAGGCGGCGGCGAAGGAATTGGGCAGCGCCGCCCAGTTCGCGCCCGCCGACGTGACCGATTCCGAGCAGTTCGCGGCCGCACTCGATGCCGCCGACGAGCGCGGCGGGCTGCGCGGGCTCGTGCACTGTGCCGGAGCCGGACGCCGGATGCGCATCCTCGACTCCGACGGCAAGGCGGGCTCGGTCGACGACTTCGAATTCGTGATCCGGCTCAACCTCGTCGGCTCGTTCAACGCCCTGCGCCTCGGCGCGGAACGGATGGCGCGGCTGGACGAGGTCGACGGCGAACGCGGCGCGGTGGTGCTCACGGCGTCCGTCGCCGCGTTCGAAGGCCAGATCGGGCAGATCAATTACACCGCGTCCAAGGCCGGCATCGTCGGCATGACCGTCACCGCCGCCCGGGACCTCGCCAGCCGCAACATCCGGGTGTGCACCATCGCGCCCGGCATCATGGACACCCCGCTTCTCGCCCGGCTCCGCGACGACGTGCGCGCGTCGCTGGAGAAGTCGGTGCCCAATCCGTCGCGTCTGGGCAAGCCCAGCGAGTTCGGGCAGCTCGCCTGCCAGATCCTCGAGAACGGCTACCTCAACGGCGAGACCATCCGCCTCGACGGTGCCATCCGCATGGCACCTCGCTGACGAACAGAGGACCGAACGTGAACAATGCTGCACCGGCACTGCACTACCCGGATCTGACGCTGGCGGCGTTCCCGCCCGGCATGGCGCGCCTGTACGGAGACCGGGCCGCGGTGGTCGACGGCGACACGGTGTGCACCTATCGCGAGCTCGACGAGCGGTCGGGTGCCTTCGCCGCGGCGCTGCGGGACGCGGGTGTGACCGAGCGCGACGTGGTGCTCCTGCATCTGGGCAATTGCGTCGAATTCGTCGTGGCCTACTACGGCGCGCTGCGTGCCGGAGCGACCGTCACCCTGGTCAATCCGCTGCAACCCGCCCCCGGTCTGCGGTCGCAGATCGTGGACACGGCCGCGGTCGCGGCCGTCACGCAACCCGCGCAGCTGGGCACCCTCGTCGAGGCGGCAGAGGGCACCACCGTCCGTACGCTCGTGGTGGCCGGACTCGCCGCGGGCGGGGGACGCGGCCAGTTCGGGTTCGACGAGTTCGTCGACGGATACGCCGCCGTGCCCTTCACTCCGGACGTGACCGGGGACGACGTCGCCCACCTCGCCTACACGGGCGGGACCACGGGGGTGTCGAAGGGTGTGCGGGTGCTGCACCGCAACGTCGTCGCCAACGTGACGCAGATGATCGCCTGGCGGGCAGGCCACGAGGTCCGCGCCGGCGAAGACGGCGGAATCGAGTTGCGGCCCATCGCCGGTCTCGAGGACCGCGGTGTCGTGCCCGGTGCCGGAGCCACCGTCGTGGTCTCGCCGTTGTTCCACGCCCACGCCCTGATCAACCTGTCGTTCCTGCTGCTGTGCGGGGCGACGCAGGTGTTCGCCGGACGGTTCGAGCCCGGCCGCATGCTGGACCTGATCGAGACGCACCGCGCCACTTACATCACCGGGAGCCCGGCGATGTGGCACGCCGTCGCCACCCATCCCGACGCCGCGACCCGGAACACCGATTCGGTGCGGGTGGTGTCCTCGGGTGCGGCGCCGATCGACCACATGACGCTGGAGGCGCTGGGCCGGGCCTTCCCGTCGGCGAGCGTCGTCGAGGGGTACGGGCTGACCGAGGGCACCTGCCTGGTGGCGTCCGCGCCGCTGACCGGCGCCGTCGCGTACAAGATCGGCAGCGTGGGCCTGCCGGTGTTCGACACCGAGGTGCAGATCCGCGCCCAGGACGATTCCGGTGCCGTGCTGGACGCCGGTGCCCGCGGCAAGCTGTGGGTCCGCGGACCGCAGGTGACGGACGGCTACCTGAACCATCCCGAGATCACGGCGCAGCAGTACGTCGACGGCTGGCTCGACACCGGCGACATCGCCTACGCGGACGAGGACGGGTACCTGTTCATCTGCGACCGCACGAAGGACATGCTGATCTACAAGGGCTACAACGTGTATCCGCGTGAACTCGAAGAGATCCTGGTCTCGCACCCGGACGTGTCTTCCGCCGCCGTCGTCGGCCGGGAGGCCGGCAGCGTCGGTCAGGAACCGGTGGCGTTCGTCGTGCCGACGCCCGGCACGAAAATCGATGGGGATGCGGTGTCCGCGTTCGTCGCGGAGCGGGTGCTGCCGTACAAGAAGGTCCGTGACGTCGTGGTCGTCGATCAGCTGCCGACGTCGGCGGCGGGGAAGATCCTCAAGACGAAGCTGCGTGAGCAACTCGCGACCGCGGTGACCTAGCGTCTTCTCCCACTGGGCGGACGCCACTCTATGCCGTGCTCTCTTCTCTCCCTACCGTTCTGGGTGGGGGAGAAGGGAGCACAGATGACATCGGCAGATTCGCTCGTATACATCGTCGACGACATGGTGGTGGCACCCGGCCGGGGGCGCGCATTCCTCGCCGCCTACCTGGAGTGCTATGCGCCGGGCGCGACTGCGCGTGGGCTGACGCTGGACCGTGTGCTCGTCTCCCCGCCGGTATGGCTGGAGGACGAATCGAACACCGTGACCGTCACCTGGACCGTGCGGGGTGCTCGCGAGTGGTGGCGGCAGAGCCTCCTCGCGCGC
This sequence comes from Rhodococcus sp. 4CII, assembly GCF_014256275.1. Lineage (NCBI taxonomy): Bacteria > Bacillati > Actinomycetota > Actinomycetes > Mycobacteriales > Nocardiaceae > Rhodococcus > Rhodococcus sp. 4CII. The sequence continues at coordinate 2,252,243 of NZ_JACCFE010000002.1, read as the reverse complement.
CACGATGCGGAGGTGCTTCGCTGGTGGGCCGGCGCCGACGAGTTCCTCACCAGTCGGCGACGCACCGTCTCCTGCTCGTCCGCGGACGTGGAGGCCGTGGCCGATGTATAAGGTGACCACGCTCATTCACCTCGTCCCCGGCGTCGACGCCTCCGCCGGTACGGCATTGGCCGTCCGGCTGCACGATGCCGCGGCTCCCACGGCTCGGCGCGTTCTCGTGACACCGGTCCTGGCCGGGGGAATCAACGGCGGTGACGTGATCGCGCACCTTCATTTCGACGACGAATCCCAATGGCGCGCCGTAGAACCCGAGGTCACTGCTCAGTTGCGCACGTCCGAGATCGGGCACGTAGACAGCGTCGGCTACACGGGCGTGCCCGCTCCCACCCGGGGTGCTGTCGAGCCGACCATCTATCGGACACTGCTGGTGGCGGTGGACGATGCGGCCGACCCGGAGGTGGTGGAGCAGTTCGAATCCGAGACGCGGGCGATGCCGAACTACATCCGCACCATCGGGACGTCGCAGCTGAGCAGGGTGCACGAGTCGGCCGGTTCGGCGCAGTGGACCCACGTCTGGGAGCAGGAGTACGCCGACCTGGACGGGCTGACGGGGCCGTACATGACACACCCGTACCACTGGGCGCACATCGATCGGTGGTTCGATCCCGAACGCGGCCCGCGGATCGTCACCCGCCTCTGCCACAGCTTCTGTGCAACCGACGGCGCGATCATCTAGCTGCTACGTCGGTTGCGGTACCTGCCACTGACCGCTGAAGGCGGGGGGACGCTTCTCCACGAAGGCGCGTACCGCGGCCGGTGCGTCGGTGGCGAAGTTGATCGCCTGCGCCCGCGCCTCGTTCTCGAGCGCCTCCCGCAACGACGACGCCGTGCCGTCCTCGATCAGCCGCGCCGACTGCATGACCGCCACCGTCGGTGACGCCGCGAGACGTGCGGCCAACCGGGCGACCGTGCCGTCCAGTTCCTCGGGATCGACGAGTTCGCCGACCAGCCCCAGCGCGTCCGCCTGCTCGGCGTCGATCATCTCGGCCAGCATGACCAATCGTTTCGCGGGGTGCAGCCCCACCATCCGGGGCAGCAGCCACGAGCCGCCGAAATCGACCGACAGTCCGCGCCTGGCGAAGATCTGGCTGAATTGTGCGTCACGCGAGGCGATGAGCAGATCACACAGCAGCGCCAGGTTCCAGCCGGCTCCCACGGCGTAGCCGCGTACCTTCGCGATCAGCGGCTTGGGGAACTCGGCGACGGCCACCGCCGTCGCGTTGATCCGACGCATCCGGTCCAGGGGGTGCATCGGTGCGCGCTTGTCGAGGTCCGCGCCGCTGCAGAAGTCGCCGCCCGCGCCGGTGAGGACCACGACGCGGGTGGCGTTGTCGAGGGCGAGTTCGCCCAGGGCCTCCCGCAACGCGATCCAGGCGTCGAGGGTCATGGCGTTGCGGCGTGCGGGCCGGTTCAGTGTGATTGTCGCGATCGCGCCGTCCCGGCTGATCAGGACGTCGGATTCGGTCGGGGTGACGGATTCGATGCTCATGCGCGGCTCCAGACGTGGGCGCGGTTCCCGGCGACGCCGGAGTGGTCGACGCCGTGCCGCCCCACCAGTCGATCATCGGAGGCGTTCGGCCGCAATGTCGTGATGGGACATGCGGGATGAGGTGAAACCTATGACTCGACGCGGGCCGCAGTGGTCCGCCGCACGAGTTCGATGAACGCGTGCCCGGCGGGCGAGAGCATGTCGGGGTCGAACGCGATCCCGAACGCGCGGGCCACCTTCGGCTCCACCGGGCGGACCACCGCGCGGTCCCGCACCGCCTCCGCGACCGACCGCTCCAGTAGGGTGCCGCCGATCCCGGCCAGTACCAGGGGAAGTCGCGCCTCACGGTGCTCGGACAGCGCCGCCAGGTGGGGGCGTGCCCCGGCGCGACGGATCGACTCCTCGATCTCGTCCGCCACGGAGTGGCCGCGGGGGACGAAGACCATCGGGATGTCGGGCAACGCGGACAACGGAACCGGACCCTCCGGCACGTCGGTGCCCGGCGGATACACGAGCCAGTACTCCTGCTTCCCGAGTTCGACGACCTCCAGCCCGGCGTCGTCGAGCGGGAAATGCGCCACCACGAATTCGCAGTGACCGTCCTCGATCAGCGACCCGGCCTGGGCCTCGTCCTTCAGTTCCCCCAACCGCACCGACACGTTGGGATGGGCCCGGCGAAATTCGGTGACGAGGTCCACGACGGGACCGAGCGCCAACGCCGGGAACGCCATGATGTCCAGCCGGCCCGCGAGCGCACCGTCGGAGGTGGCGAGGAGATCCTCGACGGCGGTGACGTCGCGCAGGATCTGCCTGCTGGGCCCGACCATGCTGCGTCCGGCCGCGCTGAGCACCATGCCCCTGCCGATGCGGTGGAACAACTGCACCCCGAGTTCGCGTTCGAGCCCGCGCAGCGCCTGCGAGATGGTGGGCTGTGCGACGCCGAGCGACGCGGCTGCCCCGTTGATGCCCTCGTGTTCGACGACGGCGAGGAAGTACTCGACCTGACGTAATTCCATCGCTCAGTTCCTCACTCGCGCGCCGGCGGGCGGGGTCCGCTGCGCGATCGACACGAATGCAGCGGCAGCCGGTGATCCCGGGCCGGACCGCTGGACGAGCCCGACGGGGCGGGTCAGCTTCGGTGCCAGCGACCGGATCGAGACGCCGCGCAACTGTTGCTCGGCGACCAGTCGCGGCAGGACGGTGGCCCCGGCGCCCCGCATCACCAACTCCCACGCGGCACTCGGGTGTGCGCAATCGATGACCACGTTCGCGGTGGCGCCCACGAGATCCGTGATCAGGGCGGCGTCGCTCTTGTCCCCCAGATCCTGGATCAGCGGAATGTCGCTGAGGGCCGACCGGGGCACCGGATCGGGGAGGGACTCCGCGAGGTCGCCGGGCAGGGCGAGCACCAGTTCCTGGTCGCCGATGGGAACGGACCGCAGGGCACTGAGATCGACGGACAGGTCGATCACCCCGAGTTCGGCCTCGCCGCGGCGCAGCGCGCCGAGGACGCCGGTAGGGCCGTCGCCGTCGATGACGCGCACGGTGACGTGCGGGTATTCCCGGCGGAACCGTCGCACCAGGTCGACGATCGGGTCGATCGAGAACGCCGAGTAGGTGACGACGTCGACACGGCCGGAGACGAGTTCGCGTACCGCCGCGACCTTGGCCTTGGCGCGCTCGACGTCGGCGAGGATGCGCCGGGCCGCGACGTCGAGGGTGCGCCCGTCCTCGGTCAGCTCGAGACGCCGCCCGGTGCGGTCGAACAGGGTGACACCGAGGCGACGTTCGAGAGTGCGGATGGCCTGCGACAGCGACGGTTGCGAGATGTAGAGGGACTGCGCGGCCCTGGTGATCCCGCCGTGATCGACTACCGCGACGAAGTAGGTGACGAGATGCAGGTCCACGCGGTCATCGTACGGAAGCGGCGGTGCGGGCTGTGCCGATCACGCCGCTAGCGGCCACGCCACACCGGCGGGCGCTTCTCCGCGAAGGCCCGGGCACCTTCCTGCGCGTCCTCGGAGGCGAACACCGGATCGAGGAAACGTCGCTGCGCGGTGAACGCGTCGGGATCGGTGTAGCCGACGGACATCGCGACGACCTGTTTGGTGGCCCGCACCGCGAGGGGACCGTTGGCGGCGACCCGTGCCGCCAGTTCACGAGCGGTGGCCAGGGCCTGTCCAGGCTCGGTGACCCGGTTGACGAGTCCGTGCGCGTGCGCGACCTCAGCGGTGAGGGGATCTCCGGTGATCGCCATCTCCATCGCGATCGGATACGGCAGCACCTTCGGCAGTCGCAGCAGCCCGCCCGCGGCGGCGGCGAGACCCCGCTTGACCTCGGGGATTCCGAACTTGGCGTCGCGGGCGGCGACGATCAGGTCGGCCGACAGCGCCAACTCGCAGCCGCCGGCGAGCGCCCAGCCCTCGACCGCCGCGATGAGCGGCTTCGTCGGGGGCGCCTCGGTGAGTCCGCCGAACCCGCGACCGGGCAGCGACGGCCGCTCCCCGCGCGTGAACGCCTTGAGATCCATGCCCGCACAGAAGGTTCCTCCGGCGCCGGTGAGGATCGCGATCGTCAGATCGGGCCGCGCCTCGAATTCGTCGATCGCGGCGGCGAGCGCCTTCGCGACCTCGAGGTCGACGGCGTTCTTCGCCTCCGGCCGGTTCAGGGTGATGACGGCGACGCCGTCGGCGAATTCGGTGAGAACCACGCTCATGGATGTGTTCCTTACGGGGTGGGGGCAGGGGCCGCCGCGGGTGCAGTGGTCCAGCGTTCGGGAAGGCCGCCGAGCGAGCGGATGTCGCCACGGTCGGCCAGGACGAGCAGGTGGGCGTGCGTTTCCCGGACCGCGAGCCGGAGCAACCGGTCGGACATGGAGTCGAACGGGCGCGACCACGAGATCCGCGTCGAGATCTCCCACGCCGTCGATTCGGGCTGGGCGCCCAGTGCCGCGACGATCTCCGCGAGGCGGTCCTCGTGGTGGCCCATCAGCTGCCGCGCGCGGTCTGCGATTCCCCGGAACCGGTATTCGTGGGCGGGCAGCACCTCACCGTCGGGCATCGACGTGGTGGCGTGCAACGACAGCAGATATCGGTGCAGCGGGTTCTCCAGCTCGCCGGGGACCGTGGAGATGTTGGGACTGATGCGGGGCAGCATGTGGTCGCCGCTGAACAGCAGTCCGTGCGTGTCGTCGACGAACGTCAGGTGGCCGGGGGTGTGTCCCGGTGTCCACACCGCCTTCAGGTCCCAGCCCGGCAGGTCCAGCGCGGTGCCGTCACCGAGTACGACATCCACGGCTTCGCCCGGACCCAGCCGGACGAGGTCGACGCGGGCGGCGGAGAGGATCCCGGTGGGCGCCCCGAGCTGGGCGAGCTGGATGTTCCACGTGCGTTCGTCGTCTGCGGCGTCCGCCGGTGAATGGTGGCCGAGCAGAGCGGCATCCGCGTCGTGCATGGCCAGTGCCGCGCCGCTGACCTGCCGCAGCCTGGGCGCGAGACCGAAATGGTCGGGGTGCAGATGGGTGATCGCGGCGAACCGGACGTCGGTGACGTGGTGCCCGGTCTGCGCGATGCCGTCGACGAGCGCCCGCCACGATTCCTCGGAATCCCAGCCGACATCGATCAGGGCCAGGCCGTCGGGCAGGGCGAGCGCGTAGATCAGGACGTAGCGCAACGGGTTTCGCGGCATCGGCACCGGAATCGACCACAGCCCGGGGCGGACCTGCTCGACCGGCGGCAGGACGCCGCGGGCCCAGGCCTCGCGCTGGACGGTGCCGACGTCCTCGGTGACGATCACGCGCGCACCGCCGCGTCGCGGAGTGTGTCGCGCAGTGTGCGTTTGAGAATCTTCCCGCTCGCTCCGCGCGGCAGTTCGGCGACGAAGACGATCTCCCGCGGCTTCTTGTACGACGCGAGGCGCTCCGCGGTGAAGGCGATCAACTCCTGCTCATCCGGCACGACCGCCGGATCCACGAGCCGGACGACCGCGGTCACGGACTCACCCCAGGTCCGGTGCGGCACACCGACCACCGCCACCTCGGCCACCGCCGGATGCTCGGCGAGCACCGATTCGACCTCCACGGGATACACGTTCTCGCCCCCGGTGATGATCATGTCCTTCACCCGGTCGGTGACGAACAGGTATCCCTCCTCGTCGAGGTACCCGGCATCGCCGGTCCGGAGGAACCCGTCCTGGGTGAGCAGTTGCGCGGTCTCCTCGGGCCGGTGCCAGTAGCCCGCGACGTTGTTACGGGAGCGGCACACGATCTCCCCGGACTCGCCGATCGCCAGCCGGGCCCCGGTCACCACGTCCCGGATCTCGACCTCGACACCCGGCATGGGTTTGCCGGCGGAACGCAGCAGGTGCGCGCGATGCCCGGACGGGTCGTGGTCCGGGGCGGTGAGGGCGGTGACCGACCCCGTCGTCTCCGTCATCCCGTACCGCTGCACGAATCCGCAGCCGAGGCGATCGATCGCACGCCGGAGCAGTGCGGGGGTGATCGGCGCCGAACCGTACGCGACCAGTTCGAGGCTCGACACGTCGTAACGTTCGAGGTCCGGCACGTCGAGGAGCATCTGAAGGGTCGAGGGGACCAGGAAGGCATGGGTGATCCGGTGCCGGTCGACGAGAGCGGCGACCCGCCGGGCATCGAACGCGCCGAGCAGCACCACATGGACACCGGCGGACAGGCAGGTACTGAGCCAGCCGGCGCCCGCGATGTGGAACAACGGCAGGGCGTCGAGCGCCACCGAGCCGCGCTTCCACCGGTAGATCAGCTGGCCCTCCGGCTCGTTGTGCAGGTTGCGATGGGTCGCGACCACACCCTTCGGGAAGCCGGTCGTGCCCGACGTGTAGAGCTGCAGCACCGCCGCATCGGGGTCGTCCCCGAACCCCGGGTCGGTGGCGGTGCCCGAGGCGAGCAAGCGGTCCCACGTCCACGTGCCCGCCGGCAGGACGTCCGCTTCGGGCGCGTCGACGAGCACGACGGTCAGGCCGGGGAGCGCCTCGCGGACCGCGTCGGCGGCGGCGGCGAATTCGGCTTCGACGATCAGCACGCGGAGTTCGGCGTCGACCGCGATCGCGGCGGCTTCGGCGGCGGGCAGGCGCCAGTTGAGCGGGACGAAGACGAGACCCGCCTTGGCGGCGGCCACGAACGTCTCGACCCCCTCGGTACGCATCCGCAGCAGCGCCCCGACCCGGGTGCCGCCGGATGCCAATGCCGACAGCGCGACCGCGATCCGGTTGGTCCGCCAGTCGAGCTCGGCATAGGTCAGGGTGGTGTCACCGCAGGTCACTGCCGGTGCTCCGGGCCGCTCAACGGCATGGTCACGCACGCGCTGGGGAAGATGCAGACCGCTCACATCACGCTCCTCGAGGACTGGTCGACGCCGGCGGGAACCGGGTGACGCGTCCTGCCAGTCGACCACCCGGGTGAGCGCGGAAACAAAGACACAGAGCCGAACGGACAGTGAGGAATCGCCTATGGATGCACGGCGGGACGGCGTCGCGGCGTTTGTAGACTGACGTGATGGCCGCCACCCCCGCGCTGAACCCCGAGGATGTTCAGCGTGCTGCGGCGGCACTGCACACCCCCGACATCGACGGCTGGGCGGGCCGCTTCGAGCTGCTGTCGGACGGCAACCGGCTGCGGCTTCTGCTGTGCCTGCACCACGCGCCCGACATCTGCGTCGGCGACCTCGCGGCGGCACTGGACATGACCGGGACCGCCGTCTCCCACGCCCTGCGGCTGCTCCGGAATCAGGGCTGGGTGTCGGCGACGAGGGACGGCCGTTCGATGCGGTACCGGCTGACCGACGACACCGTGCACGAACTCCTGCACACAATCGGGGCCACGCACTATCACAATCACGATCACACGGGAGCCGAACAGGAAAGGTGAATCCCGACATGGAGAACGACCCCGGACTGCTGCCGCTCGACGGCATCACCGTCGTGGCACTCGAGCAGGCCGTGGCCGCTCCGCTCGCGACCCGCCACCTCGCGGACATGGGCGCGCGGGTCATCAAGATCGAGCGCGTCGGCGAGGGCGACTTCGCCCGCAATTACGACGACGCCGTCTTCGGGCAGGCGTCGCACTTCGTGTGGCTGAACCGGGCGAAGGAGTCGTTCGGCGTCGACCTGAAGTCGGAGGTCGGGCGGGCCGCCGTCGCGGCACTGATCGCCGGCGCCGACGTCTTCGTCCAGAACCTCGCACCCGACGCCGCCGACCGGCTGGGATTCGGCGCGGAGGAATTGCGGGCGGGCAACGAAGAACTGATCGTCGTGAACATGTCGGGTTACGGGTCGGCGGGACCGCGGCGCGAACGCAAGGCGTACGACATGCTGGTGCAGGCCGAAACGGGAATGATCTCGGTGACCGGCACACCCGACACCGCCACGAAGACGGGTGTCCCGGTGTCCGACATCGCGGCGGGAATGTACGCGTTGACGTCGATTCTCAGTGCCCTCTTCCGGCGGAGCCGAACCGGGGTGGGGGCGCGGATCGACGTGTCCATGTTCGATGCGACCGCCGAGTGGCTGGGCCACCCGATGTACATGAAGATGTACGCCGACAAGCAGATTCCGCGGGTCGGGCTCGGGCACGCCGCGATCGTCCCCTACGACGCGTACCCCACCCTCGACGGGCAGATCCTCATCGGTGTGCAGAACGACCGCGGCTGGCGGCAACTGGTGACCGACGTGTTCAAACGCCCCGACCTCGCCGACCATCCCCGGTTTGCGACGAACATGCTGCGCGTGCGGCACCGGGCCGAGGTGGACGCACTCGTGGCCGAGGAAACGCAGCGTTTCACGAGCGCCGCCCTCGACGACGCTCTGTCGGACGCCGGTATCCCGGCCGCGGAACTCAACGACATGGGCGGACTGATCGAGCATCCGCAGTTGGAGCGGCGTGACCGGTGGCGCGACATCGGCACCGAGGCCGGCCCGATCAGGGCCATGCTGCCGCCGATGACGTTCTCCGACGTGGAGATGCGGATGGGTGACGTGCCCGCGCTCGGCGCGCACACCGACCGGATCCTCACCGAACTGGGCTGGTCGGCGGAGGACATCGCGCACCGGCGCGCAGAGGGCGTCGTCGGCTGAGGCACCGGACCCAGTCGGACCAGTTAGCGCACTAACTGGTCATGCATCAACTAGTCGTGGGCGAACACACCACAGCCCCGGCCCGAGTGAGGCCGGGGCTGCGGCACGCTCTTCGCTCAGGGTGTGGCGAAGAACTGCTCTACGGCCGGCTGCGCATTGGGGTTGCCCACGCCGATGCCGATGACGGCGCCCGCGATGGTGCCGACCACGGCACCGACGATGCAGCCGGCGATGAAGTTGGGGAAGATCGACACGCACCCGATGGCCATGCCCACGTTGGAACCGATCGCCATGCCCTGCAGGCCCGCGTTGTTCCAGCCGGTATTGATCTCGTTGGTCATCTTGTCGAAGGCGTCCTGCTTGGAATCGTTCTCCGGGAAGAACTGCTCGGCCACCTGGCTGTTGCCGCCGTCGGCGGTCGGGGTCATCAGCGGCTGCGACCAGTCGATTCCCTGAGGTGCAGGATCGGCGTACGCCGTTCCCGCCCCGACGGCCATCGCGGAGACGACGAGTATGGACAATGCCAGAGTCTTGAAGATTTTCATGGAATTTCCCACCATGTCGTAGGACGAACACGGCCCCCACCTGAGTGCACCGAAATCGTTGTGCGTGGACCATATTCGCTGGAAAACCGGAACGGCTACATGCATATGTGGGTGCGCGGTGATGCTCCCCGTGTGCGAACTAACCCATAGCCCTCCCGAAAATCGTTTCCGGAGTCGGACGGAACCCCTGCTACAGGGTTCCGAGGAATTCGTACACCGCCGGTGTCGCAGCGGGGTTCGCGTTGCTGATGCCCGTGACGGCGCCGATCGCTCCGCCTACCGCCGCACCGGGGAGGCACCCGCCGAGGATGAGGAAGATGCACCCGGCGACGAAGCCGATGCCTGCGCCGATCGCGGTCGCAGTTCCGCCGCCGTTGTTCCAGCCGATCTGCAGTTGCTCGACCATGTTGGCGTACGCCGAATCCCTGTCGACCGGGGTGAGTGGGAGGATGCCCGCGACAGGGGTCGTCGTGGGTGTCAGGCTCAGGAACCGGCCGGCGTCGGTGATGAGCGGATCGATCGCGAACTGCACGCCGGCGATCGAATAGCGCAGGGGGATCGTGCCCACGGGGGTTCCGGCATCGTTGACGATCTCCACGGCGGCGGCCGTCCTCGACAGGGTGAACAGTCCTGTGTCGATCACGGTGCCGACCGACCGGCCGTCGGGGCTCAGGCTGGTGTGCGAGACGACGGCCTGATCAAGTGGAGCGGGGGCGGCGTATGCGGTACCCACTCCGACACACAGGGTGGCGATCAGCAGCGCCGCAAGCGCTGTCACTCTATGCAGTTTCATGGTGTTTCCCATGCGTAGTAGCGGATGACAAACGACAAATCTGGTTCGACCTGGCGCTCCACAGTTGCCCCGACCGGCGAAAGCGTCCGTAACCTGCCTACTGCAGACATCTTCCCCCTTCGGACGCCCCAGTTTTCGGCCTTTTCGCAAAATACGTACGTATCGGGCTATCGGCCCAGTATTTACACCGTGAGTCGGTAGAACCGCCAGAACCCGAAATCCTCAATGGGCAGCACGTCCATCGATCCGAAACCGGCCGCCTCGGCGTAGCCGCGCAATGTGCTCGGGCGCATCACCGTTCCGGTGCCGGCACTGGGCGTGTGGTTCATGCCGTCCGGAAGGCACACGGTGAGACTGAATCCGTACATCAGCCGTTCGAGGTCGCTACCGGGGGCGGAGAACTCGTCGTCCACCGCCTCGTCCATCACGATCATCGCGCCGCCCGGGGCCAGCGCGCTGCGGACCGCGGACAGCACCTCGACCGGTGCGGGCATGTCGTGGATGCACTCGAACGCGAAGGCCGCGGTGCAACTGCCCTCGGGAATTCCCGCCGCGTCCGACTCGGTGATCGTGATCCGATCGGCGACATCCGGTCTGCCGCCCACATTGGACCTCGCGAGTTCGACGGTCGCGGTGTCGATGTCGTAGCCGTGGAGCCGCGCATCCGGGTAGGCGCGCGCGAGCGCGATCGTCGACCAGGCGCCACCGCATCCGACGTCGGCGATGGTGGCCCCAGGTGTCCGCAGCAGCGCATCCACCTCGGGAACCGACGCCAGCGCGCCGGGAAGAACCTGCTCGTACCACGGCCGATTCATATCGGCCTGCGACTCACGGGCATCCGCGCCGAACTGCGCCCATCCCACGCCGCCGCCCGTCCGATACGCCTCGAGCAGCGCGGGCATCTGCGTGGTCGCCGCGACGAAGATCCGCGCGAGTGGCGCAAGATAGAGCAGACTCTGCTCGTCCGTGAGCACTTCGGCGGCACCGGCCGGCAGCGTGAATGTCCGCGGCTCCGACGTGTCCACCGTGAGAAGTCCCGACACGGCCTGCTGTTCGAGCCACTCCCGCGCATACCGCGGATGAGTGGAGGTGCGTTTCGCCAGTTCGTCCGCCGTCGCAGGCCCCTCCGACTTCAGGCTGCGGTACCAGCCGAGGCGGTCTCCCAGATGGACCGCGAGGAGGTCGATCGCGCCGAGCGACGCGTCGAAGAGGCGCTGAGAGACGGCTTCGGCGTCGGCGTCGGGTGTGGACATCGCAGACCTCCGATGGGAGTGCGGGGCGAAGCTCTGTCTCCCCATCGTGAGCTACCGCGTCGGCGGTGTCACGGATCGTTCGCGCGGCGAATGAGGGTCCGCCGTGGGAAGCCGGAAACCCCACGGCAACTCGAGGCGGTGGGCGGCGAGCAGAGCGGGATCGCCCAGCAGTTCGAGAATCGGACCGTCGGCCACCAGGCGTCCCTCGTCGAGGATCACAGCGCGCGTGCACAACTGGGCCGCGTACGGAAGGTCGTGGGTGACCAGCAGGTGCGTGGTGTCGATACCCAGCAGGACCTCGGCCAGTTCGCGTCGTGCGACGGGATCGAGGTTGCTCGACGGTTCGTCCAGCACGAGAACGTCCGGGACGCACGCCAGGACGGTCGCCAGTGCGACCCGGCGTCGCTGGCCCACCGAGAGGTGCGCCGGATTGCGATCGGCGTGCGCGGTCATGTCGACGGCGACCAGCGCGTCGCGCACCCGGTCGTCGAGCGCGGTCCCGGTGACCCCGAAATTGACCGGACCGAACGCGACATCCTGCGCGACTGTGGGCATGAACAACTGGTCGTCGGGGTCTTGGAAGACGATGCCGACCCGGCGCCGGACCTCACGCACCGCGTCCCGGCCGGTGTCCTGCGACAGCCCGACACCGCCCACGGTGACGCGTCCTTCCGTGGCCGTCAGAATGCCGTTGAGATGCAACATCAGCGTGGTCTTCCCGGCCCCGTTCGGACCGAGGACGGCCACCCGTTCACCAGGTTCGACGGTGAGGTCGATCCCCTCGAGCGCTACCCGGCCGTCCGGATACGCGAACGAGACACCCTCGAGATGCACGGCCGCGATCATCGGAGCACCCATGCGGTGAGACAGATCGCCACCGCGCCGGCGGCAGGAGCGAGGCCGCGTCGCCACGTCGAAGCGGTCGCCGGGGGCGCCCCGATCGTCGGGACCGAACCCGTGAAACCCCGCGACAGCATCGCCAGGTGCACGCGCTCGCCGCGTTCGTAGGATCGCACGAACACCCCGCCGACACCCCGGGCGGTCGCGCCGATCTGCCGGAACGTGCGGGGATCGTCGCCGCGGGACAGCCGGGCGGTGCGCATCCGCTCGACCTCGGCGGTGAGCAGATCCAGGTAACGCAGCATCAGGACGACGATCGTGGTGAGCATCGCGGGCACGCGGAGCCGCGCCAGACCCAGCGGCAGGTCACGGGCCGGAGTCGTCGCGGCGAGTGTCAGCGAGACGAGCACACCGAGTGTGCCCTTGGCCAGAATGCCCCATGCCGCGTACAGGCCGGGGACCGACAGCGACAGTCCGAGTGCGGTGACGCGCGCGCCGCCCTCGGCGAACGGCAACAGCACCGCGAGTGTCACGAACGGCAATTCGATCAGCATCCGCGGCGCGATCCAGCCGGGGGAGACGCCGGCGATCCGCCACAGCACGATCAGAATCGCCAGGTACGCGGCGAACGCCCAGAACACCTCGCGGGGCGTCGCGACCACCGCGAACACAAACGCGACCGCACACGCGATCTTGACCTCGGCGGGCAGTCGGTGAACGGGGGAGGCGCCGTCGAGGTACAGCGGATGGGCGTGACCGGCTCCCACGGTCAGGGGCTCGTTCGGTTCCGCCGTGCGCGGGCGAGGAGCCGGAACAGGCCACCCGCGACGGCGAACGTCGCGGTCACCCCGATCACGCCGGCGATCCCGGTGAGGTGCGACCGCCCGCCCACCGTGTAGTCGGCGAGGGGCGACTCGGACAGGTGGTGGGTGGACGCGTTCCGGGCGATGCAGTCGCCCGTAAGCGCCTGACCGGTGTCGGTCTCCACGGTCTGGCACCCACGCGTCGTCGCCGCGTCCAGGCCGTCCGGACTCGCACTGGCGAGGTACGAGACGGCCCCGGCGATGATCAGCGCCACCAGTGCGAAGCCGATCAGGAAGCGGCGCAGGGAGATCATGTCCGCACCTCCGCTCGCCGGGGTGCCGTCCGCAGCAGGTACACGAGGTCGGGTCGCGCCTTCGCGACGGCGGTCACGGTGACGGCGGTGATGAGGCCCTCCCCGACGCCGATCAGCACGTGCGCCCCGAGCATGTAGGCCGCGACTGCGCCCAGCGATGTCGAGCCGGTGGACGCGGCCTGACCACCGATCGCGTACTCCAGTACGAAGCCCGTCGACGCGGCGACGGTTCCGCAGAGCGCGGCGGCGAACGCGAGGCCGCCGAGGAGGCGGAAGTCGATCCGCCCCCGGAGGATGACGAGCGGACGCAGCACCAGAGCGACGCCGTAGCCGGCGACCACCCCGATGATCGCCATGTTGGTGACGTTCGCTCCCAGGGCCGTCAGTCCGCCGTCGGCGAACAGCAGGGCCTGCACGATCAGCACGATCGAGACGCACAGCATGCCCGTGTACGGGCCGACGAGGATCGCGGCGAGCGCGCCGCCGAGGAGGTGCCCGCTCACACCGGGGAGGATCGGGAAGTTGACCATCTGGACCGCGAAGATGAACGCCGCGACGAGGCCTGCCATCGGTGCGGTGCGTTCGTCGAGTTCCGCCCGGGCCCGCCACGCGGCCACCGACAGTCCCAGTACCGCGACGACGACGAACAGCAGCGAGGTCGGCGCGTTGATCAATCCGTCGCTCATGTGCATCGCCACGGGTTCCACGACGCCTCCTCGGCAGGCAGCTGTCCTTCGGAGTCTAGTTTCTCGTATGAACACTTGAACAGGTGTTCACGGGTGAGACTTTCAGTGCCAGCTGTGGTCGACGAGCGGCGTGCGGGCACCGAACTTGGGTTTGACGGCCTGCCCACTGACCTCGAGCAGTCGCACCGCCCGATGGCGGTGGGGCCGGAGCGGAGCCAGATACTCCACCATCCCGGCATCGTCGAGGGGCGTGCCGAGCAACGACCATCCCACCATCGCCGCCAGGTGATAGTCGCCGACGGACAGCGCGTCGGGGTCGCCGAGCGCGCGCTGGGACACCTCCGCGGCGGTCCAGATCCCGACACCCGGCACGGACATCAGCCGACGGTTCGCCTCCTCGCGGGGGAGGTCGACGATCTTCTCGAGCCGGTCGGCGACCTGCGCGCAGCGGACGATCGTGCGGGATCGGGCGGGGTCCACGTTGGCGCGATGGAACTCCCACGACGGAACCCGCCGCCACACGTCCGCGGTCGGGGGCAGCCGCATCCCGTCGGGAGCGGGACCGGGGGCGGGCTCGCCGAACTTCCACACGAGACGCCGCCACGACGCGAACGCGGCGATGCCGTGCACCCGCTGCTCGAGGATCGCGGGCACGAGCGCCTCCAGCACCCGGTCGGTGCGGCCCAGTCGCAGATGCGGGAACCGGCGGTGCGCTTCGACGAGGATCGGATGATCGGGGGCGAAGTCCTCGCATTCGTCGTGGTCGCCGACGAGGCGGCCGAGCCCGGCGGCCAACTCGCGGGCGCCGTCACCCCAGGCCTGGCATCGCACCGTGTGCCGATCGGTCTGGGTGAGGCGATACGTGACGGGGCCCGACTTCTGCATCGACGTCCGCCAGATCGAGCCGTCGGCGGCCCGCCGGTGGCAGGGGTCGCCCCTGCCCCGCTGCAGGGGCTGCACCGTCATCGCGACGTCCAGGGGACGCCGCGCGGTCACGGTGGTCTCGACCACCTCGAGCGAAGCCGTCATCGAGTGCAGCGTATTCGACCGTGAGGGCGACCGCTCCCGGCGGCTGTCGGAGCGCGCACGTAAAGTCCCAGCCATGATCATCGTGAGTACCGACGGATCCTGCCTCCGCAACCCCGGTGGGGCCATCGGCTGGGCATGGGTCAATCACGAGGGTCCCAGCCAGTCGGGTGGCGAGCCCTCCGGGACCAATCAGATCGCCGAGCTGCGCGCGCTGCTCGAAGCGATCACCGCGCATCCCGGGGCCGATCCGCTCCTCATCGAGTCCGATTCCCAGTACGCCATCAAGTGCGCGTCGGAGTGGCTGCCCGGATGGAAGCGCAAGGGCTGGAAGACGGCGGCCGGTGCGCCCGTCAAGAACCTCGCTCTGGTGCAGTCCATCGACCGCGCGATCAACGAACGCTCCGGGCCCGTGCGGTTCCGCTGGGTGCGCGGGCACGTCGGCAACCACTACAACGAGATGGCCGACGTCCTCGCCGGGGAGGCGGCCCGGGCCGTCGCATCCGGTGCGGCCGTGCCTGCGCCCGTTCCCGCGCCGGCTCCGGCAACGGTCGCGCCGTCCACGCCCGAGACCGAGGACGCGTTCACGCTGTTCTGAGTCCGTCCCTGTCGTCATCGATGTCATCTGCCGGTGTTCCGTGTTCGGGACCGTGTCGAGGAGAAATTGGTTGAGCGAGGATCTGCGAGTACGGGAATTCTGGCGTGGGCTGGGTCTGCCCGGCATCATCGATGTCCACACCCATTTCATGCCCGCGAACGTGATGGAGAAGGTGTGGAGGTATTTCGACGCCGTCGGTCCCTTCACCGGGCGGGAATGGCCCATCCACTATCGCCACGAAGAGGACGTCCGCGTCGAACATCTCCGCGGGTTCGGCGTCCGCCGGTTCACGTCGATGATCTACCCGCACAAGCCGGACATGGCGGTGTGGCTCAATCAGTGGTCCGTCGAATTCGCGCAGCAGACCCCCGACTGCCTGCGGACGTCCACGTTCTTCCCCGAGGAGTCCGCGGCCGGGTACGTCGCCGAGGCGATCGAGTCGGGCACCCGCGTCTTCAAGTCCCACATCCAGGTCGGGCAGTACTCGCCCAACGATCCGCTCCTCGACTCCGTGTGGGGTGTGCTGCAGGAGTCGGGGGTCCCGATCGTGATCCACTGCGGGTCGGGGCCGGCACCCGGCACGTACACGGGCCCCGAACCCATCGCCGAGTTGCTGTCGCGATACCCGAGGCTGCACCTGATCATCGCCCACATGGGTTTGCCGGAGTATCGCGAATTCCTGGACCTGGCCGCGCAGTTCCCCAATGTGTACCTCGACACGACGATGGCGTTCACGGACTACGCCGAAGCGGCCACTCCGTTTCCCCGCGACCAGATCCACCGGCTGACGGATCTGCAGGACCGGATCGTGTTCGGCAGCGACTTCCCGAACATCCCGTACCCGTACCTGGACGCGCTCGAGGGGCTCACCCGCTTCGACCTCGGTGAGGCGTGGCTGCGGGCGGTCTGCCACGACAACGCGGCACGGTTGTTCGCGATCGACTGATCGCCCGGGGTCACGACAGGTCGCGGAACGTCATCACGAAGCCGGCCATCGCCGCGAGGACGGCCAGGACGTAGATCGGTACCTGCACCCAGACGGGTGCGGTGCGGTTCACGATCATCGCCGCCGCCATCGCGACGACGATGAGCACCACACCGTAGAACGGGGTGCGCTGCGGGTGGTCGCCTCGTGCCATGCGTACCAGTGTGCACCGCGTCCGGGTGCTACCCGACCGCCTCGGGGACCCGCGTCTGCGCGACCCACCGGCCGCGATTGCGGGTGATCTCGATGGGGTGGTCGAAGCATTCGCTGATATGTGCGGTGGTGAGGACGTCCGCGACGTCACCCTGCGCGATCACCCGGCCGTCGCGGATGAGGACGGCATGCGTCGTGGTGGTGGGGATTTCCTCGAGGTGGTGGGTGACGAGGATGCTGGCGAGGGCCGGGTACGTTGCGCGCAGTTCGTCGAGTGCGGTGAGGAGTTGTTCTCGCGCAGCCAGATCGAGGCCGGTGGCGGGCTCGTCGAGCAGGAGGAGTTGCGGCTCCGCCATCAGGGCGCGGGCGATCAGGGCACGACCTCGTTCGCCCTGGGACAGGTTGGGCCACAGGGCGTCCGCGTGTTTCTGCATGCCGAGGGAGACGATCAGCTCGTCGGCGCGGGCGATCTGCTTCGCGGACGGCGACCACCGCGGCACGAAATCTGGCGTGTTGGTGAGGCCGGTGAGCACGACGTCGCGCACCGTCAGCGGCGCGTCGATCCGGTATCGCGGATTCACGTGCCCGATATGGGCGCGCAACTCGCGCATGTCGACCCGGCCCAGCTGGTGGCCGAGCACGTGGACGGTTCCGCGCGTCGGGTGCGCGACCGCGCCGAGCATGCTCAGCATCGTGCTCTTGCCTGCACCGTTCGCGCCGAGCAGCACCCAGTGCTGTCCGCGTTCGATGCGCAGGCTGATGTCGCTGAGCAGATACCGTCCGCTCCGCACGAGGTCGACGTGCTCGATGCTGACGACCGAATCCGGGGTGGTCACTGATTTCCGCCTTTCCGCAGAATCGACATGGTCGGGTCGAGGTTGGCGGCGGTGGCGGCGACGGCCGCGTCGGCGTCGCCGGCTTCCAGTGCGCGCACCAGATCGTCATGGGCGCAGCTGGTGTCGGGCCGTCCCGGTTCGTGTTCGACGAGTTCGGCCAGTGCGTCGACGAGGAGCGGCCGGATCGAGTCGAACAGGGCGGACAGGATCGAGTTGCCGGCGATCTCCAGGATCGCGGCGTGGAAGTCGAGGTCTGCTGCGACGAACACGGCGGTCGATGCGGTGGTGCTGTCGTGCCGGGTGGACAGCTGTTCTCGCAGCCGCCGGAGGTCCTCGGGGCGCGCGCGTTCCGCGGCGAGCCGGGCGGCCTCGATCTCGAGGGCGCGCCGCACCTCGTACACCTCGAGCAGGCGGGCGCGGCGCAGCAGCTTCCCGAGGCCCGCACCGCTCGCGGGGGGCGCAGCGACGAACGTGCCGACGCCGTGCCGCACGTCGAGCAGGCCGTCGCGGGCGAGCAGTCGCACGGCCTCGCGCACGGACGACCGGCCGACGCCCAGTTCGGTGGCCAGTTCGGCCTCGCTGGGGATGCGGCTACCGAGCGTCCACTCGCCGTCCCGGATCCGGGCGGTGAGGAGTTCCTCGAGCTGGGGGACCAGCGGTCCGCTGCGGAGGGTGGGATGTCCGACCATGGGGCGACGCTAACACAGTCCTCAGACGTCTGAGGACTGGCCCGGGGCATAGGGTGAATCGGCAAGGACCACCGCAGCAGAGGAGAGGTGCACCATGGCAGTCGCCACCGCAGACCGTGTCACACGGGAACAGTTGCTCGACTTCGTCCGGCCCCGACATCGCGTCGTCCTGATCACCCGGAAGCGCTCCGGAGGCCTGCAGATCTCCCCGGTCACGGCGGGACTCGACCAGGAGGGGCGGATCGTCGTCGCCACCTACCCGCAGCGCGCCAAGGCCGCGAACGTGCGACACGACCCCGCCGTGAGCGTGTGCGTGCTCTCCGACGAGTTCAACGGCGCCTATGTGCAGATCGACGGCACCGCCGAGGTGCTGGACATGCCCGATGCACTCGAACCGCTGGTGGAGTACTTCCGCGGCATCTCCGGTGAGCACCCCGACTGGGACGAGTACCGCGACGCCATGCGGAAGCAGAACAAGAGCCTCATCCGGATCACCATCGACGAATGGGGACCCATCGCGACCGGTGGCTTCCCGCCGGACGCCGATCGCGGATAGGCCCCCCGTCGACTACTCGACCGCGCCCGCGTTCCGGAGTTGCGCGATGCCCGGCGCGTCGTAGCCGGCCTGCGCGAGGATCGCATCGGTGTCCTGCCCCGGCCGCGGGGCCGGCCGGGGCACGGGCGCCGGGGTGCGGCTGAAGCGCGGCGCCGGCGCGGGCTGGCGGATGCCGCCCACGTCGACGAACGTCTCCCGCTGCCGGTTGTGGGGATGTTCGTGCGCTTCCCACGGCGACAGGACGGGCGACACGCACGCGTCGGAATCCGCGAAGAGAGCGGCCCATTCGTCCCGCGGCCGCGTCGCGAACACCTCGGCGAGGCGTTTCTTCAGGTCCGGTGCCGCGTCGAGGTCGTACTGCAACGGCAGATCCTCGCCGCTCAACCCCAGCACGTCGAGGAGTTCACCATAGAAGTGCGGTTCGACGCACCCCACCGCCACGTGCAGGCCGTCGGCGCACTCGTAGGTGTCGTAGAACGCGGCGGCCCCGTCGAGGACATTCTGCCCGCGACCTTCCTGCCACAGGCCGGCGGCGTTCATGCCGTGGACGAACGCAGTCAGTAGCGCCGCGCCGTCGACCATCGACGCGTCCACCACCTGTCCGCGGCCCGACCGGGACCGCTCGTGCAGCGCGGCCAGGATCCCCATCGTCAACATCAGTCCGCCACCGCCGAAGTCGCCCAGCAGGTTCAGCGGCGGCACCGGCCGCTCGCCGGCGCGCCCGATGGGTTCGAGCGCGCCCGCGAGCGCGATGTAGTTGATGTCGTGCCCGGCGCGCGGGGCGAGCGGTCCGTCCTGGCCCCACCCGGTCATGCGCCCGTAAACCAGACCGGGGTTGCGGGACAGACAGTCGTCGGGTCCGATGCCCAGACGTTCCGCGACGCCGGGACGGAAGCCCTCGACGAGGATATCGGCGCCCTCGACGAGCCGCAGGACGGCCTCGAGGCCCTCCGCTGTCCGGAGATTCACGGCGATCGACCGCCGCCCGCGGTCCAGCACCCCGGAGGGCGCCATCAGCCCGGTGCCGCCGTCGCCGGCCCGTTCCACGCGGATCACGTCCGCGCCCAGATCGGCGAGGATCATGCACCCGAACGGGGCGGGTGCGAGGCTTGCGATCTCGACGACGGTGAGCCCGCTCAGCGGCCCGCCGGTCACGACACCCCCTGCGCGTCGCGCGGCAGTCCGAGCATGCGTTCGCCGATCACGTTGAGCTGCACCTCGGTGGTGCCGCCGTAGATGGTGGTGGCACGCCCGGCGATCAACTGTTCCATTGCCTTGTCGCTCGGCTCACCCGCAATGCTCACGGCACCCGCCGCCCCCAGTTCCGCGACGACGAACTCGGCGATCGACTGCCCGAGCCCCATACCGAGCAGCTTCCCGACACTCGACGTGGTGCTCACGTCGGCCCCCGACAGTTGCTTCAGCACGATGCGGGAGCCGATCAAATCGACGGCCTGGCTCTCGGCGACCAGTTCGCCGACGCGGAAGCGCGCCAGCGGTCCGAGTTCCCGGCCGCGCGCGAATTGCAGCAGATCCTTGTCGGTGGCATAGGCCTCCATCTTCTGGCTCAGCGCGACCCGCTCACCGGCGAGGGTCGTGCGGGCCACGTTCCAGCCGTCGTTCACGTTTCCGACCACGTTCTCGTCGGGGATGAACACGTCGTCGAGGAAGACCTCGTTGAACAGGGCGGACCCGGTCATCTCGCGCAGCGGCCGCACGGTCACGCCCGGCGTCGACATGTCCAGTACGAAATACGTGATGCCCTCGTGTTTCGGTTTGGCCGGGTCGGTGCGGGCGATCAGCATGGCCCAGTCGGAGAACTGTGCGACCGTGGTCCAGATCTTCTGCCCGGTCACCTTCCAGCCACCGTCGACCTTCTCGGCCTTCGTCGTCAACGACGCGAGGTCGGAACCGGCTCCCGGCTCGCTGAACAGCTGGCACCACACCAGATCGCCCCGCAGGGTGGGGACGGCCAGATCCCGTTTCTGCGCGTCGGTGCCGTGGGCGACGACGGCCTGCACCGCCCAGCCGCCCATCAGCAGCTGAGGCATCGAAATACCCGCCGCCCTGATCTCCTGGGCGATGACGATCTGCTCGAGCGGGGATGCGCTGCGCCCATAGGGTTTCGGAAGGTGCGGCTGCACCCAGCCGCCGTCGCCGAGCGCGATCAGCTGGTCGTCCTCGTCGAGGCCCACCAGCGGGGCGAGTTCCGCCCGCACGGCGGTGCGGATCGCCTCGGCCTCGTCCGGCAGTTCCAGCTCGGACGTGCGCGCGGTGCCGGCGAGCGACTGCTCGGCCACGCGGGTGGCCCGCTCCTCCCGGGTG
Organism: Rhodococcus sp. 4CII; assembly: GCF_014256275.1. NCBI lineage: Bacteria > Bacillati > Actinomycetota > Actinomycetes > Mycobacteriales > Nocardiaceae > Rhodococcus > Rhodococcus sp. 4CII. The sequence goes on along the minus strand of NZ_JACCFE010000002.1, from coordinate 2,231,188 downwards.
CCGAGGAGCCCCCGGATAGACAGGGCCCGGCGGTAGTACAGGTGCGCGTCGTGCTCCCAGGTGAATCCGATGCCGCCGTGGACCTGGATGCAGTCCTGCGCGCACTGCACCGCGGCGTCGGGAACGACGACAGCGGCGATGTCCGCGGCGAAATCGGCGGTGTCGTCGCTGTTGTCGAGGGCGGAGGCGGCGTCCCACAGCACCGCGCGCGCCTTCTCCAGCGCGATGCCCATGTGGGCGCACTTGTGCTTGACACCCTGGAACTGGCCGATCGGACGCCCGAACTGCACCCGGGTCTTCGCGTATTCGGCTGCGGTGGAGACGCACCAGGACATCACGCCGAGCGCCTCCGCGCCGAGAATGACCGTGGCCACGGACCGGACGCGCCGCTCGGTGAGCCCGTCGAGGATCCGGTCGGCTCCCACCTGAACGTCGGTGGCGGTGATTCGCGCCGAACCGCGGAGCACGTCGATGCTGTCCTGCACGGTAACGGTGACGTCCGCGGAATCGACGACGGCCCAGCGGATGTCGTCGCCGACGCTGATCGGGATCAGCACGGTGTCGGCGTGTTCGCCGCCGAGCACGGCGTCCGCGACACCGGTGACACGGTACCCGCCGTCCCGCGGCGACGCCCCGAGTGACTGGCCCAACGCGACTGCGGCGGTGCGTGATCCGTCGAGGAGACCGGGTAGCAGTTCGATTCCGACCTTGGAATCCGCGGCCGCCACGAGGGCGGCGGACAATGCGGTCGGGACGAGGGGGCCCGGGGCCGCCGTCCGCCCCAAGGCCTCGAGCGCCACCGCCAGCGTGAGGAGCCCGGCGCCGTGACCGCCCTTGTCCTCGGGGATGTGCAGCCCGAGCAGGTCCTGCCGCACGAGTGCATCCCAGAACGGCGGGAACTTGTCCTCGCTCGGAGAATCGACCGCGGACCGGACGAGATCGGGGGTGATGGTGCGTTCGGCGAATGCGCGGACCGAGTCGGCGAGGGCCCGGTGTTCCTCGGTGAGCCCGAGCCCGAGTTCGTACGTGTTCTTGGCCATGTCGGTGCCCTTCAGCCGAGGCGGTCGGCGAGGTCGGCGACGGTCCACGGGCCGTCGCTCTCGATGGTCGTGACGTCGTGCCAGCCGGCGAGTTCGGAGATGGCCCCGCCCTGCACGGCGAACACCTTGCCGGTGATCTTGCAGTTCGCGTCGGCGAGACGTGCGACGAGCGGGGAGATGTTGGCGGGGCTGAACGCGTCGAACTCGCCCTCCGGCACCTCCTCGGCGAACAGTGCGCCCATGCCCGGGGTGGCCAGCGTCAGCCGGGTGCGGGCGATCGGGGCGATCGCGTTGACCCGGACGCCGTAGCGTTCGAGTTCGTCCGCGGCGACCAGGGTGAGCGCGGCGATGCCCGCTTTCGCGGCGCCGTAGTTGCCCTGTCCCGCGTTGGGCATGAACGTCCCCGACGCAGACGCGGTGTTGACGACGGACGCGTTGACGGTCGCACCCGCTTTGGTCTGTGCCTTCCAGTACGCGGCCGCGTGGTGGAGGGTGGCGGCGTGGCCCTTGAGGTGCACGGCGATGACGGCGTCCCACTGGCTTTCGGTCATGCCCGCGATGAAGGCGTCCCGCAGGATGCCCGCGTTGTTGACGAGGACGTCGAGTCGCCCGAACTCGTTCACCGCCTGGGCGACGAGCCCTTCGGCGCCGTCCCAGGACGCGACGTTGTCGGTGTTCGCGATCGCCCTGCCGCCCGCGGCGACGATCTCGTCGACCACCTGCTGCGCCGGGCCCGCGTCCGCCCCGGTGCCGTCGTTCGCACCGCCGAGGTCGTTGACCACCACGGCAGCGCCCTCACGTGCGAAGAGCAGAGCATGCTCCCGGCCGATTCCGCGTCCGGCGCCGGTGACGATGGCCACCCGTCCGTCGAGTGTTCCCATGTGCGTGCTCCTAGGTTTCTGTGTCCGCGATGACGGCGAGGCCGTCCTTGATGACGAGTTCGTCGCCGACGGTGGTCTCGTAGGCGTACGACGTCGCTCCGCCGGTGGACTCGCCGATCTGCCGGAACTGCGTGGCGATGTCCTGGCCGGGCAGGACGGGTTTCGCGAACCGCACCGCGAGGCGGCGGAGTCGGTCGACCCGGCCGTCGGCGAGCTCGGTGAGCGCCGCCCACGACGTGAACGCCATGGTGCACAGGCCGTGGTTGATGATTCCGGGAAGTCCCGACATGCGGGCGATCTCGTCGTCCAGGTGGATCGGCATCGGATCGCCGGAGGCGGGCGAGTACCGGAACGTCTGGTCGTCGTCGATGTGCTGGGTCAGCGCCGCGACCGCGGCCTGTCCGCGCAGGGACTCGTCGAACCGGTGGGCGGGTGCCTGCTCGCCGAGACCGGCTCCCGCGTCGACCTTTCGGAAGAATGCGGTCATCCACTGCTCGTTGACCAGTTCGCCCTCGTCCGTGGTGGTTTCGACGTAGACGACGACGGTCGATCCGTTCGCGCGACCCTCGAAGCCGATCGGCTTCGCGCGGACCACGAGGGTGTCGCCGGGCCGGATCGGACGGTGGAAGTGGAAATCCTGCTCGCCGTGCACGAGTTTCATGAGCAGTTCGACCGGGGCCACGGACAGTGCGGCCGGTGCCATCGACGTGAACGCGGGGACCACCGCGAACACCGGCGGTGCGACTTCGCCGGCGAGGTGGCGTTCGATGGGATCGTTGGTGGCCGCGGCGTAGTCGGCGATCCGCTCGGCGGTGACGTCGAACCGTTGCGGATCGGTCCACTCACCGAGGCCGTTCGTGTCGAATTCGACTGTGGGGGTGGTCATGCGGATCAGCCCACCATGTCGGCGAATCCGGCGAGGGAGGCCTCCAGATCCGCCTTCGCGTTCTTGGCGACGGCCTTGCCGATGGGGCCGACGATCATCGTGCCGGTGAAACTGGCGTCGATGATCGCCTTGGAACCGGAGCCGTCGGGCTCGACTTTCAGGGTGAACTCGACCGTCACCCCGGCCATGCCGGTGCCGGAGATCTTCACCCTCTCCGGCACCTCCACCTCGGTGACGGTCCACTCGATCTTGTTGGCCATGCCCATCACGGAGACGACCTCGGTGAACTTCGATCCGAGGGCGACCTCGGCGGGGATCTCGCTCTTCCAGGACTGGTGGATGGTGAGCCACTCCTCCCAGCGGGACAGGTTGGACAGGGCGTCCCACGCCTTGTCGGGGGAGGCGGGCAGGGACGCTTCGACGGAAACGGAAGCCATGGTGTACTCCTGGTGCTCGGGGTGAAAGGGATAGGGAGAGAGAAGGATCAGAGTGCGCGGTAGGCGGTGACGACGACGGCGCCGCCGAGGCCGATGTTGTGCTGGAGGGCGACCGTGGCCCCGTCGACCTGACGCCGGTCGGCCGTGCCCCGGAGTTGCCAGGTGAGTTCGCTGCACTGGGCGAGCCCGGTGGCGCCGAGCGGGTGTCCCTTGGAGATGAGGCCGCCGGACGGATTGACCACCCAGCGCCCGCCGTACGTGGTGTCGTCGTTGTCGACGAGTTTGCCGCCCTCGCCCTCGCCGCAGAGGCCGAGAGCCTCGTAGGTCAGCAGTTCGTTGGTGGAGAAGCAGTCGTGGAGTTCGATGACGTCGACGTCGTCCGGTCCGATGCCCGCCTGTTCGTATACCCGGGCCGCGGCCGTGCGGGTCATGTCGGCGCCGACGAGGCTGATCGCGCTCCGGTCGTCGAACGTGCTGGGGAGGTCGGTGACCATGGACTGGCCGACGATCTCCACGGCCTGCCCGGCGAGGTCGTGCTCGTCGACGAACTTCTCGCTCACCACGACCACGGCACCGGAGCCGTCCGAGGTGGGGGAGCACTGCAGTTTGGTGAGCGGCCCGTAGATCGGCTTCGAGCCGAGGATCTCGTCGAGCGTGTACTCGTCCTGGAACTGGGCGTACGGGTTGTTCTGTGAGTGACGGTGGTTCTTCACGCCGATCTTGGCGAACTGCTCCGCCGTCGTCCCGAAGCGTTCCATGTGTTCCTTGCCCGCGGCGCCGAACATGTACGGAGCGGGCGGCATCGCGAACTCCTGAAGTTCGGCGAGCGCGAGGAGGTGGCGCATCATCGGCTGTTCCCGGTCGTCGTACGTGGACCCGAGCGAACCGGCCTGCATCTTCTCGAAGCCCAGCGCCAGCGCGCAGTCCACCTGACCGCTGCGGACCGCCTGCGTGGCGAGGAACAGAGCGGTCGAACCCGTCGAACAGTTGTTGTTGACGTTCACGATCGGAATGCCGGTGAGGCCGAGTTCGTAGACGGCGCGCTGCCCCGACGTCGACTCGCCGTACACGTATCCGACGTACGCCTGCTCGACCAGTCCGTACCCGATCCCGGCGTCCTCGAGTGCCCGGCTGCCTGCCTCGCGCGCCATGTCGGGGTAGTCCCACTCCCGTGCGCCCGGCTTCTCGAATTTCGTCATCCCGACGCCGACGACGAACACCCTGTTACCCATTGCGGCTCCCTGGCTCGGAAAAATGTGTGTGTGACACCCTGTCTCATCAAAGTAAGTGAGACAGACTGTCCAGTCAATAGTCGGATGGGTAACGTATGGCTGATGCTGGACAAAGTGGAAACCGCCGCGTCGCCGCTGGGCGACGGCCGCGCCACGCGTTGGGAGGACCACAAGGCGGAGCGCCGAACCCGGATTCTCGAAGCCGCGATGGACGCCATCAACGAGGACGGCCCCGACGTGGGTGTCCAGCAGATCGCCAACCGCGCCGACGTGCCGCGGTCGGTGGTCTACCGGATCTTCGCCGACCGCGGCGATCTCGACGAGCAGTTGCGTGCCCGCATCATCGAGCGGCTGATGGCCGACCTGGCGCCCACGCTGACGCCGGAGGGAACCGTGCGTGAGGCGATCGCGCGCGCGGTCGAGACGTACCTTCGGTGGATCGTCGAATATCCTCGCCTCCACCAATTCCTCGGCACCGGATCCCCGAGCAGGCGCACGACGGGGTCGCGGGTGGTGACGGGAACGAAGACCGCGATCGCCCTCCAGTTGTCCGGTCTGCTCGCGACGGTCCTCGACGCGGTGGCCGGCAATTCGGATCTGGCGGAGTCGTTGGCCTTCGGGTTGGTCGGACTGGTGGACGCGAGCGTCAACCGGTGGCTGAGCAACCCGCAGTCGGCGCTCGGCAGCGACGAACTGGCCGAGTTCCTCGAGGTGTCGATCTGGCAAGTGCTGCACGGAAATCTGGCGCGGATCGGCGTCGCGATCGACCTGTCGACCCCGGTGTCGGAACTGCAGTAGTCCGCGGGGCATGGCCAGCTACCATGGCTTCCATGCCCTCCCGGCGAGGTTCACCGGCCGCTTCCGAGCAGGTCCGGGTGTCGGACACGGCGGTCGGCGACGCCGTCGCGCGTTTCGCCAGTGCCTGGGAGTCGTCGTCCGCGCCCGATCTCGCCGCGTATCTGCCGGTGTCTCCCGCGCTGCGCCGGGTCACGCTCATCGAACTGGTCAAGGTCGACCTCGAGCACCGCTGGCTCCGCGGCGATCACCCGAAGCGGCTCGCCCAATACTGTGCGGAGTTGCCCGAGCTGCGGCGGTGGCCGCTGCCCCCGGACCTCCTGTACGAGGAATTCCACATCCGGCGGCGCAGCGGCGAGTCGGTCGAGGCGAGCGAGTACACGCAGAATTTCCCTGGGCAGGCCGGCCAGCTCGACGAACTGCTCGGCGCCGGCGAGTACCAGAGCACCGCGCTCCACCGCGGGGAGCCGACATCGGCGGATCCGGCGGGTGGCGGAACGCTCGACGATCTGGAGGCGGGCCAGCGGATCGACGACTTCGACCTGATGACCGGTCTCGGCCGCGGCGCGTTCGCGCGGGTGTTCCTCGCCCGGCAGCGGTCGCTGCAACGGCTGGTCGCCGTGAAGATCTCGCTGGACCACGGCACCGAACCGCAAACCCTCGCCCAGTTCGACCACGACTACATCGTCCGCGTCTTCGACCAGCGGCTTCTCGCGGGCCGCGACCTGAGATTGCTGTACATGCAGTACGTCCCGGGCGGCACGTTGCTCGACGTGGTCGTCCGGGTTCGGGAGACGCCACCGGAGTCGCGCAGCGGCGCCGTGCTGCTCGACGCGATCGACCGGGCCCTGGTCGGGCGCGGCGAGATCCGGCCCAGCGAATCCGAGGTGCGCCGGGAGATCGCGACGTTGACGTGGCCCGAGACGGTGGCCTGGCTCGGCCGTCGGCTCGCGGAGGCGCTCGACTACGCCGGCCGCCACGGCGTCCTTCACCGCGACGTCAAACCGGCGAACGTGCTGCTGACGGCGGAAGGTGTTCCGAAGCTCGCCGACTTCAACATCAGTTTCAGCGGCAACATCGCCGGGTCGAGTCCGGTCGCGTACTTCGGCGGCTCGCTGGCGTACATGGCGCCGGAACAGCTCGAGGCGATCCACCCGGACCGGCCGGGGGCACCCGCCGACCTGGACACCCGCAGCGATCTGTACTCGCTCGCCGTCGTCCTCTGGGAGTTGCTTACCGGCAGAAGACCTTTCGACGACAGCGACGCCGAACTGCAGTCCCACCCGCCGGGTGACCGCACCACCCTCGACGCGATGCTCGCGCGGCGGCGGGGGCACGACGAACCGGCCGCCGACGCACTGCCCGCCGACTGTCCGAACGCGCTGCGGCGGGTGCTGCTGAAATCGCTGGCGCCGGAACCGGGCGATCGGTTCTCGTCCGGCGCCGAGCTCGCCCAGCAACTCGACGTGTGCCTCGACGAGCACGCCCGCGATCTGGTCGATCCGCCGCCGGGGAGCTGGCGGCTGCGGATGCGGCGATGGACGCACCCGATCATGTTCCTGGCCATCGCGGTTCCCAACTTCCTGGCCATCCTCTACAGCTACCAGCACAACAGCACGCTGATCATCAGCAAGCTGCCGCCCGCCGCGCCGGAGAACTTCGAGCGCATCACCCGGATCGACTACACGGTCGCGTTCCTCGTCGGCGCCGTGGGCACGGTGTCGATGGTGATCTACCTGACGGTGGTGGCCGGCGGTCTGCGCCGGGGGCGGGTGTACACCGGCGCCCAGCTGGCCCGGGCGCGCCGGGACACCCTGCTGCTCGGTCAGCGGTGTGCACTGCTCTGTCTCGGACTGTGGATCGTGAGCGGCCTCGTCGTGCCGATCACGCTGGAGGTGAGCGGCAGCCGGGTTCCGTGGAACACCATCGTGCACTTCACGGCGTCACAGCTGGTCTGCGGCGCGATCGCGGTGGTCTACCCGTTCTTCTTCGTGAACTTCTACGCCGTGCGCTGCCTCTATCCGGTGTTTCTGCGGCACGGCGAGATCAGCGCCTCGGACGCCCGGATGTTGAAGCGGCTGGGACGCCGCAGCACGCTCTTCCTCGCGGCGGCCGCCGCCGTGCCGCTGCTCGGGGTCGCGGGAGCGACGTTCATCCCGCCGGAGGACCTGCCGCGGGTGATCGTCGCGCTCCGCGTCCTGTGCGTCGGCAGCGTCATTGCGTTCGTCGGGGCCTATTGGATGTTCCGGATGCTGTCGGAGGACCTGCAGGCGCTGGAGCGCGTCGTGTCCGGTACCCCGCGGCACGAGTGATCAGGCGGAACCGAACAGGGTCAGCCGCAGCAGCGAGACGTTGAGCACGACGATCAACGCCGCGGCCACCCAGGCGGCGACCGTGGTGGCGGTCGCGTTGCGGTGGACGCCCATCAGGTCGCGGCTCGACGTCATCCGCACGAGCGGGATCACGGCGAACGGGATGCACAGACTCAGGACCACCTGGCTGAGGACGAGGGCGAACGTGGGATCGACGCCGATCGCGAGCACGACGAGCGCGGGGATGAGGGTGACCACCCGGCGCAGCAGCAGCGGAATACGCATCGACAGCAGGCCGTACATGATCTCGGAGCCGGCCGCGCATCCGATCGACGTGGACGCCAGGCCGGACGCCAGCAGTCCCACGGCGAAGATGACGGCGACCGTCGGTCCGAGCGAACTCTGAATGGCGGCGTGCGCGCCGTCGATCGAATCGGTGCCGGGAATCCCGCGCAGTGCCGACGCGGCGAGGAGCAGCATGCCGATGTTCACCGCGCCCGCCACGATCAGCGCACCGACCACGTCCCACTTCGTGACCCGCAGCAGTCGGGCGAGACGGCGGCCTTCGAGGTCGTTTCCGTGCCGGTCGCGGGCGAGGGCGGAGTGGAGGTAGATGGCGTGCGGCATCACCGTGGCGCCGAGCATGCTCGCGGCCAGCAGTACCGTCTCGGTGCCCTCGAAGCGTGGCACGAGCCCGGCGAGTGCGTCCGTGCCGGACACGTCGGTGAACGCGAGACCGGTGAGGAATCCGACGGTGATGATCGTCAGGAGTCCGATCACCACGAACTCGAACGTCCGCTGGCCCCGACGGCTCTGGATCGAGAGGATGCCCATCGACACGACGCCCGTGATGAGGCCGCCGACGAAGAGGGGAACGCCGAACAGGAGGTTGAGCGCGATCGCGCCGCCGATCACCTCGGCGAGGTCGGTGGCGATCGCCATCGCCTCCGCCTGCAGCCAGAACGCGCGACGGTTGCCGGTCCGCAGGCGGGTGCCCAGCATTTCGGGCAGCGACTTGCCGGTGACCAGCCCGAGTTTTGCGGACAAATACTGCACCAGCACGGCCATGGCATTGGCGAGTACGAGGACCCAGACGAGCAGGTAACCGTACTTCGCGCCGGCGGTGAGGTTGGCGGCCACGTTGCCGGGGTCGACGTAGGCGATGGCCGCGACGAAGGCGGGTCCGAGGAGCGCGACGGTCCGGAGACTGCCCTTGCGGGGGGTGCGGCGCGGGAGGAGAGGGCTGGGGGCCTCGATGCTCACTGGACTCCTGAGGGTCGTCGCGACGATCAACCTGCTGATTCGTATCTCCGGACTATAGAGTTAGGTGCGACGAACTTTCAAGTGCAGTGAGTAGTTCTGTCCGGAATGACCGCCTGCGGGGCTATATTGACTAGAACGTGTTCTACCTTCGGTGGAAGGGAGTCCCGATGGGTCAGGTTCTCGACAGGATCGACGCCGTCGCCGAGCAGATCCGCGGACAGGCCGTCCAGTCGGAAGCGGACTGCCGGCTCACCGACACGGCCGCCGGCCTGCTACGCGACTCCGGCGCGATCCGGCTGCTGCAGCCCAAGCTGTACGGCGGCTACGAAGTGCATCCCCGCGAGTTCGCCGAGACCGTCATGGGAATCGCGGCACTCGACGGCGCGAGCGGATGGGTCGCCGGGATCGTCGGCGTGCATCCGTGGGAACTGGCCTTCGCCGACCCGCAGGTGCAGGAGGAGATCTGGGGCGAGGACAACGACACGTGGATGGCGTCGCCGTACGCACCGATGGGGGTCGCGACACCGGTCGACGGCGGCTACGCCGTGAGCGGCCGGTGGTCGTTCTCGTCCGGAACCGACCACTGCCAGTGGGCGTTCCTCGGGGCGATGGTCGGCGACGGTTACGGCGGAATCGCGATGCCGCCGTCGTCCCTGCACGTGATTCTGCCGCGCACCGACTATCGGATCGTCGAGGACACCTGGGATGTGATCGGACTGCGCGGGACCGGAAGCAAGGATCTCGTCGTCGACGGTGCGTTCGTTCCGGACTACCGGACGCTGAACGCGTCGAAGGTGATGGACGGCCGCGCCCAGCGGGAGGCGGGCAGGCCCGAGCCGCTGTTCAGCATGCCGTATTCGTGCATGTTCCCGCTCGGCATCACCGCCGCCGTCATCGGCATCACCGAGGGTGCGCTGGCCTGTCACATCGCGGTGCAGAAGGACCGCGTGGCGATCACGGGACAGAAGATCAAGGAGGACCCCTACGTCCTCAGTGCCATCGGGGAGTCCGCCGCCGAGATCAATGCTTCGCGGGTGTCTCTCATCGAGACCGCCGACCGGTTCTACGACAAGGTTGACGCAGGCAAGGAGGTCACGTTCGAGGAACGGGCGATCGGACGCCGCACCCAGATCGCCGCCGCATGGCGTGCGGTGCGGGCGGTGGACGAGATCTTCGCGCGCGCCGGCGGCGGGGCGCTGCACTACAAGACTCCGATGCAGCGGTTCTGGCGAGACGCGCACGCCGGTCTCGCCCATGCGGTTCACGTGCCCGGGCCCACCAACCACGCGAGCGCACTCACCCAGCTCGGCGGCGAACCGCAGGGAATGATGCGGGCCATGATCTAGCCGGAGGCCGAGGCGCGCGCCTCGGCCCCCGGCATCGATCAGAGTGCGGCCGCGGCGAATCCGGTCTCGAGATCGGCGAGGATGTCGTCGATTCCCTCGATGCCGACGGCGAGCCGGACCAGACCGGGCGTCACGCCGGCAGCGAGCTGCTCCTCCGGGGTGAGCTGCGAATGCGTCGTCGACGCGGGGTGGATCACCAGCGACCGCACGTCGCCGATGTTCGCGACGTGGCTGTGCAGGGTGAGCGCGTTGACGAACTTCTTGCCCGCATCGACACCGCCGGCCAGCTCGAACGTCACGATCGCACCCGGACCCTTCGGCGTGAGCTGCCGTGCGCGCTCGTGCCACGGCGAGGACGGCAGACCGGCGTAGGCCACGGACGTGACCTCCGGGCGTGCCTCGAGGAACTCCGCCACCTTCTGCGCGTTGGCGACGTGCCGCTCCACCCGCAGGCTGAGAGTCTCGATGCCCTGCGCGATGAGGAACGCGTTGAACGGGGCGACCGCCGAGCCGAGGTCGCGCAGCAGCTGCACGCGGGCCTTCAGCGCGTAGGCCGGGGCGCCGAGATCCGCGAAGACGACACCGTGGTAGCTCGGGTCCGGGGTGGTGAAATTGGTGTGGCGGCCCTGGGTCCAGTCGAACGTGCCGCCGTCGACGATGACCCCGGCGATCGCCGTGCCGTGCCCGCCGAGATACTTGGTGGCGGAGTGCACCACGATGTCGGCGCCGTGCTTCAGCGGCTGCAGCAGATACGGGGTGGCCACCGTGTTGTCGACGATCAGCGGGATCCCGTTGTCGTGGGCCACCTTCGAGATTCCGGGGATGTCCAGGACGTGATTCTTCGGGTTGGCGATCGTCTCGCCGTAGAACGCCTTCGTGTTCGGGCGGACGGCGCCGCGCCACTGCTCGAGGTCGTCGGGGTCGTCGACGAACGAGACCTCGATGCCGAGCTTGGGCAGCGTGTAGTGGAACAGGTTGTAGGTGCCGCCGTACAGGTACGGGCTGGAGACGATGTGGTCGCCGGCCTCCGCGAGGTTCAGTACCGCAAAGGTTTCCGCGGCCTGCCCGGAAGACAGCAGCAGGGCGGCGACGCCACCTTCGAGGGCGGCGATGCGCTGTTCGACCGCGTCCTGGGTGGGGTTCATGATGCGGGTGTAGATGTTGCCCGGTTCGGCCAGACCGAACAGCGCGGCAGCGTGATCGGTGCTGTCGAACGTGTACGAGGTGGTCTGGTAGATCGGCAGCGCCCGCGCCTTGGTGGTCGCGTCGGACGTCTGCCCGGCGTGGATCTGCTTGGTCTCGAACGACCAGTTGACGGTGGGATCGATGCTCTCGGTCACGAGTGGTGTTCTCCTGAATCTGTGCGGTGGGTGTGGTGAATCAGTTGTCGCGGGTGGCACCGATGACGGGCGTGAGATTCGAAACGGATGCAGTGGTCATGACAGAACGAATCCTTCGACAACGAGGGTGTGCAGGAAGAACCCGGCGTGGAGAGAAATCACGCCGGGACGGGTCCGATCAGGAGATCGGACACCTCGAGGTACACACCAGTGCGAAATCGACATGGCGACGCCGCGTCAGCAGCTCGCCTGAGTCGATCACACCGGATCCGGTCACGGATCAGACTGTAACTGCACGACACGCATTCCGACCAGTCCCATAGGAAATTTCGCTCACGGAGTGGGCAGCGCGCGGCACAGGGCGTCGAGGGTGGCCGCGAAGCGCGCGGACGACGGTGTGCTGTAACCGACGACGAGCCCGTCGGGCCGGCTCGCGGGACCGTCCGGATGACGGAACGTGCGCAGACCCTCCACTGCGAGACCTAGTGACGCGGCCCGGTCGACGGTGGCCGTCTCCGTCCCGGCGGGAAGTTCGAGGACGGCATGCAACCCGGCCGCGATGCCGGTGACGTGCACGTGGGGCGCGCGGGCGGCGAGGGTCTCGACGAGGGTGTCGCGCCGACGGCGGTACAGGGTGCGCATCCTGCGGACGTGCCGGTCGAACGCACCTCGCTCGATGAAGTCGGCCAGGGTGAGCTGGTCCGTGGCGCTGACCCACCGCTCGTACAACCCCTTGACCGCCAGGACGTCGTCGATCAGCCGTTCCGGCAGCACCATCCATCCCACCCGGATGGCGGGGGAGAGGGACTTGCTCACCGTGCCCAGATAGGCCACCTCGTCCGGGGCCAGACCCTGCAGGGCGCCGACGGGTTGGCGGTCGTACCGGAACTCCCCGTCATAGTCGTCCTCGATCACGAACCCACCCGTCGTGCGTGCCCATTCCACGAAAGCCGTTCTCCTGCCGGGATGGAGCGGACCTCCGATGGGGAACTGGTGAGCCGGGGTGAGCAGGCACGCCGACAGTTGCGGACCCGTCGCATCCGGGGTCTGCGCGCCGTGGGTGTCGAGGTGCAGGGGGACGGTGCCGACGCCGGCGTCGCCGAGCAGTTCGCGGTGCAGATGCAGCCCGTACCCCTCGACGGCGATCGGTCCCGCCACGGCGCGGCCGAGCAACCACAGTCCGTGCCCCGAGCTGGCGCTGACGACGATGTGTTCCGAATCGGTGCGCACCCCCCGTGCGCGAGAGAGGTATTCGGCAAGGGCGCGACGGAGTTCGGGGCGCCCCCGGGGATCACCCGGTCCGAACGCGTCGTTGGGTGCCGCGGTGAGTGCCCGTCGGGCCGACGACATCCAGGCGGCACGAGGGAACTCCGCGACATCGGGCGAGCCGGGCATCAGGCTCAGTGCCGGCCGTGCGACGGTGGCGGCCGGGACGTGAGCGCGGCGCGGCGCCTCGCCCGCGCGGTCGGCAACCCGCGTGCCCGACCCCTGCCGGGCGGTGAGCCAGCCCTCGGCCACGAGTTCGGCGTACGCCTCCGCGACGGTGTTGCGGGCGATGCCGAGGTCGAGAGCCAGGGTGCGGGACGGCGGGAGGGTGGCGCCTGCGACGAGCCGTCCCGAGCGGATCGACTCGCGCAGCGCGGAGATCAGGTGTGCGCGCAACCCGGGCGAGCGTGCCCCGCCGGACCCCGTGAGGTCCACGTGCAGGTCGCGGCCCAGACCCGAATTGGCCCAAGAATCCATGACTGAATTGAACCATGAAGATGGGCTATTGCGCGCCTACTGTTGTTCGTATGACCACAACAGAGCGCAAGACCCGGGTCGATCTCGCACGCAAGGCCCCCGCCGTCTACAAGGCGATGATCGCCCTCGACGCCGCGGCTCGGCAGGGCCTCGACCCGGAGTTGGTCGAGCTGGTGCTCACCCGGTGCTCCCAGATCAACCACTGTGCCTGGTGCATCGACATGCACACCGCCGATGCCCGCAAGATCGGCATCAGCGAACAGAAGCTGTACCTCCTCAATGCGTGGGAGGAGGCGCACGGTCTGTACACCGACCGGGAGCGCGCGGCGTTCGCCCTCGCCGAATCGATCACGGTGCTGACCGACGGCTTCGTTCCCGACGCGGTGTACGAGGAGGCGGAGGAGCACTTCGACGAGACGGAACTGGCCCAGCTCATCTCGCTGGTGCTCACGATCAACGCGTGGAATCGCATCGCCGTGAGCACCCGCAAGATCCCGCGCGTTCGCTGATCGAGGGCACGCACCGCTCCGAAGTTTCCGCGGACGGCCTGTTCGCGTTCGATGGCTTCGAAGAGGGCTTTGAAGTTGCCGATGCCGAAGCCGAGGGAGCCGTGGCGTCCGATGAGTTCGAAGAACACGGCGCATCGACTGATGGGAGCGGCCCCGCCCCTGCTTCCTATACAATCTGAATACTTCAATGGGGCAATGGAAATGGACTGTGATGGTTGCGCGGAGTGAGATCGGCGTCGGAGTGCTCGCTCGCGCAGTGGCGATCCTCGATGTCGTGGAGTCGAGTCCGATGGGCGCGAGCGACCTCGCCCGTGAACTGGACCTGTCCCTGTCGACCACGTACCGGCTGGCAACGGACATGGTCAAGCACGGCCTCCTCCGGAAGGATCAGGAAGGCCGTTTCTATCTCGGTCAGCGCTTCGTCACGACGGCGTTGAGCGATCTCGCGGTCCCGGCTCTGCGCGAATTGGCGGAGAAGACAGGAGAATCCGCGCAGCTGTGGGTGCGGCGGGGCGAGTCGCGGCTCTGTGCGGCCAGCGTCGACTCACAGCACGAGCTGCGGGTCGCGCTGCCCGTCGGAACGCTCGTGCCGCTTCCTCAGGGGTCCAGCGGCCACGTACTCTCCGGAGACTGGGAAGCCGACCCCGAGGCGGTGAAATTGGGTTGGTGGGTGTCGATTTCGGAACGAACCCCGGGATCCGCCTCCATCAGCGCACCGGTTCGCAGGCACGGCGAGATCGTGGCCGCCGTGTGCGTATCGGGTCCCGACGGGCGCATGGGGGAGAACCTGGGTGCCCGGATGGGCCACGCAGTCATCGCTGCTGCGCGGCAGATCGAGAAGTCCGTTCCCGGCGACTGACTCGCTCAGGCGGTGTCGAACGAGGTGACGTCCGCCGACCGATGTTGCTGTGCCAGTTGGCGGTAGACGGCCGCGTTGGCGGCGTTGTGGGTGACCTCGTCGTCGGTGAGTTCGCGGCGAACCTTCGCGGGTACGCCCGCGACGAGTGACCGCGCCGGAATCCGGGTTCCTTCGAGCACCAGTGCGCCGGCCGCGATCAGCGACTGTGTGCCGATCACTGCGCCGTTGAGGACGGTTGCCCCCATGCCCACGAGGGCGCCGTCTTCCACGGTGCAGCCGTGCAGAACGGCGTTGTGCCCCACGCTGACATCCCGGCCCACGACGACGGGGAATCCCGGGTCGACGTGAACGGCCACTCCGTCCTGGATGTTGCTGCCCTCGCCGAGGGTGATGGAATCGCAATCGGCGCGCAGCACCGCGCCGTACCAGACGCTGGTCTCCGCGCCGAGGGTCGCCGCGCCGATCACGGCCGCGGTGGGCGCGACCCAGGCGGTCTTCTCCGCGCGTGGCGAACGTCCGTTGATCGCAACGACGTGTGGTTCTCTCACCGTGTTCTCCTCCTGTCGAGCAGCGGATTCGTGCTGCATTTCGCAGTGTCCCGTCGTTCATTGTCTGTGGCGCGGACTCCAGGCATTGCCAATTGTGACTGCTGCCACTACGTTTATTCTTATCAAACGGGAAGCTAACTGCCAAATAATGAGAAAATGCTGGTAGGGCTCCCGTCGCAATCCAGTACAGATCGACGAGGGAGAACTCTCACAATGCAGGTCCCAGAGAACGGCCCACTGCACGGCATCCGTGTACTGGAACTCGGCAACTTCATCGCAGCCCCGATGGCGAGCCGCATCTTCGCCGACTTCGGCGCCGAGGTCGTCAAGATCGAGCGACCGGGTGTCGGCGACGAACTGCGGGGCTGGCGCCGCCGTCGTGGCGCGACGTCGATGATGTTCCGCACCATCGCCCGCAACAAGCGTTCCGTCACGCTCGACCTCCGGACGGTCGAGGGCCGCGAGATCATTCTCGACCTCGCCGCCAAGTCGGACGTCGTCATCGAGAACTTCCGGCCGGGAACGCTCGAGCGGTGGGGAATCGGGCCCGACCAGCTCACGGCCGCCAACCCGGATATCGTCCTCGTGCGGATCTCCGGCTACGGGCAGACCGGCCCCTACCGGGAGCGCACGGGATTCGGCGGTGTCGCCGAGGCCTTCGGCGGACTGCGGCACGTCACCGGCTACCCGGACCGCCAATCCGTCCGGGCGGCGGCCCCCATCGCCGATACCCTCGCCGGGTTGCACGGCGCGATCGGCGCCCTGATCATGTTGCTCGCCAAGGCGAGACACGGCGAGCATTCGGCACCGCGGGTGGCGGACGTGGCACTGTACGAATCGGTGTTCATGGCGATGGAATCGCTCGTTCCCGACTACGACGCGTACGGCATGGTGCGCGAGCGGACCGCCGGCAACCTGCCCGGCGTGGTGCCGAGCGGTGTCTATCCGTGCGACGGCGGCTCCGTGATGATCGCCGGCAACTCGAGCGGCGTGTTCGGCCGGCTGATGCAGGCCGTGGGGCGCGGCGATCTCGCCGACGATCCCGAACTGGCCGACGGGGATCAGCGATTCCGCCGTGAAGCCGAACTCGACGACGCGATCTCCTCGTGGACGTCGCAGCGGCGTCCCCGCGATGTGGTCGCCGAGCTCGGCGCCGCCGGCGTGCCCGTCGGCGAGGTGTACGACGCGGTGCAAATCGCGGAGGACGAGCACTACAACGCCCGCAGCATGCTGCAGAGCCTGAAGGTGTCCGTCGACGGCGAGCCCGAAGAGGTCCGATTCCCCGGGGTCGTCCCGCAGCTCGACGGCGAGCCCACGCAGATCCGCTGGGCCGGACCCGAGCTGGGTGAGCACACCGACGAGATCCTCGGCGGACTGCTCGGGCTGTCGGGCGACCGGCTCGACGACTACCGCGCCCGCAACATCATCTGAATCGGAGGAGTGAAATGACAGTCACCATAACGGATGTCGTGCTTCGGGACGGACTGCAGGACGAGGACGTGGTCGTCTCCACCGACCACAAGCTCGCCGTCGCGGACGCACTCGTCGCCGCAGGCGTCAAGCACATCGAGGCGGCATCATTCGTCTCGCCCACGCGGGTCCCGCAGATGGCGGACGCCGACGACGTGATCGCCCGGCTGCCCCGCATCGATCCGGCGGTCACCTACAGCGCCCTCGCGCTCAATCCGCGTGGGGTGCACCGTGCGGCCGCGACCGGTATCGACGAGATCCAGGTCGTGACGTCTGCCAGCGCCGGGCACAGCACGGCGAACACGGGGCGGAATCCGGACGAGGCGCTGACCGGACTCGCCGAGGCGTTGCGGAAGTACCAGGGCCGGAGTTTCCTCGGAGGTGTGTCGACCGCGTTCGTCTGTCCGTTCGAGGGCATCATCGCCCCCGCCGCGCTGGTGCGGGTGGCGCGCGCGATGGCCGCGATGGGTGTGCGCCGACTCGGGCTGGCCGACACCCTGGGAACGGCCACCACCGAGCAGGTACTCGCCTCGGTCGGGGCGGTCCGCGACGCCCTCCCCGACGTCGAACTGAGCCTGCACCTCCACAACGCACACGGGCAGGCGCTCGGCACCGTGATCGCCGCGCACCGGCACCTCGGCATCACGCACTTCGACAGCGCCCTCGGAGGGTACGGCGGCTGCCCGTTCGCCCCGGGCGCCCACGGCAATCTCGCCACCGAGGAACTGGTAGCGCACCTCCACGCGCACGACATCGAGACGGGAATCGATCAGCAGGCCCTCGGCCTCGCCGTCGACGCCGTCAAACATGCTCTGGCCCAGGCTCGGCCCCTCTCCGCAGTGTGATCTGCGAACTCACCCCGAAAGGCCGATCATGGTCTACGCAATCTCCATCGTCGCTCTGATCGCGATCTTCACAGTGGCGACACTCACCCCGATCAACATGGGCATCCTCGCGTTCGCCGGAGCATTCGTCATCGGCGGCTGGGTGTCCGGGATCCCGGTCGAGGACATCATCGACGCCTTCCCCGGCAGCACGTTCATCATCGTCGGCGGCATCACGCTGTTGTTCGCCATCGCCAAGACGAACGGGACCATCGACCTCGTCATCGAGGCCTCGCTGCGCCTCGTACGTGGCAGGCGGTGGGCGATCCTGTGGATGATGTTCCTGCTGTCCGGTCTGTTGATGGCACTCGGGTCCGTGCTCGCGGTCGGGATGCTCGCCCCCATCGCGATGCCCCTCGCCGCCAAGAACAAGATCAACCCGTTCCTGATGGGCATGGTGATCAGTCACGGCGCCCTGGCCTGCGCGTTCTCGCCGATCAACCTGTACGGCGCGTTCATCAACGGTCTGATGGATTCGACGGGTGTCGGTGCGAATCCGCTGGTCCTGTTCGCGCTGCCGTTCGTCCTCAACCTGGTCATCGCGGTCGTGCTGTTCCTGATCTACGGCCTCGACCTGATCGGGCACCGCACGCCTCGCCCCGCCGGGACGGCAGGCACCGAGGAGGTGTCCGACGGAGGAGGGTTCGGACGTTCCTCGCGCCGGTCGTCCGGTGGCGGCGCCCCGGGCGGGAACACCGCGACGCTCACCGATCGCGAGGTCATCGAGGAAGCATTGAGTCACGAAGGCCTGAAGCCGGTCAAGATGGACAGGTACCGGTTCGCGACACTCATGGGCATCGGGTTCCTCGTCGTCGGGTCGGTCGCGTTCGGGATCGACGTCGGCGTCAGCTCGATCTGCATCAGCGCGGTGCTGCTGTTGATGGCGCCCAAGTCGCACCCCAAGGTCATCGACAACGTGGCATGGCCGGCCGTGGTGCTCGTGTGCGGGATGCTCACCTACATGGCGGTCATGACGCAGAACGGCACGCTCGACTTCCTCGGTGACGCGGCGTCGGCTCTCGGATCGCCGTTGCTGACCGCGCTGATCCTCTGCTACGCCGTCGCGATCATCTCCGCCTTCGGTTCGTCGATCGGCACGCTCGGCATCGCGCTGCCCCTCGCCGCACCGATGCTCGCGATGGGTGAGGTGGGTGCCGTGGGATTCGTGGCGGCTCTCGCGTTCTCCGCGACCGTGGTCGACGTCAGTCCGTTCTCGACGAACGGCGTGATGGTGCTCGCCAACGCACAGGTCGAGGACAAGGCCCGCTTCCAGCGCAGGATGCTGGCCTACTGCGGGCTGATCGTGCTGTCGGCCCCCCTGTTCGTCTGGGCGCTGGTCGTCGTGCCGACGTCTGTCTAGGTCTTCCCGGCCGTGCCGGTCACCGTATTACGGCGGTGACCGGCACATCTCACGGTGCGGGGCCGGTCGGGGTGAACTTTGTGTACTTTAATCTTCATCGAATGGACTGTTGTCCAATAGCTTTCGACACACTTGGATGAAAACTGCTGGCACAGTGACACATGCCACAGTATCCCGTCCGATTCGGGCGTTTCGTCGCTCTTCGCCCGTAGGGTGTCGACATGTCGTCGATCCTCGAGAACGAGAAAGCACCCCCATCCGGTGCCCCCGCCCCCGGACCGACCCTCGGTGAAAGGTTTCGAAACAACGCGCGATACGACCTACCCGCGTCACTCGTCGTCTTCCTCGTCGCACTACCGCTGTCGCTCGGTATCGCCATCGCGTCCGACGCCCCCATCATGGCGGGGCTCATCGCGGCGACCGTCGGCGGTGTGGTGGCGGGATCGATCGGTGGCTCACCGCTCCAGGTGAGCGGGCCCGCCGCCGGATTGACCGTGGTGGTAGCGGAATTGGTTGCCACCTTCGGCTGGCAGGCAACGTGCGCGATCACCGTCGCCGCCGGGCTCCTCCAGATCATCTTCGGGCTCAGCCGAATTGCGCGCGCCGCACTGGCCATCGCTCCGGTGGTGGTCCACGCCATGCTGGCCGGAATCGGAATCACGATCGCCCTCCAGCAGATTCACGTTCTCCTCGGTGGCAGTTCACACAGCTCGACCGTCGAGAACATCACCCAGCTCCCCGGGCAGCTGACGTCCGCCCGGTACGGCGACGTCCTCCTGGGATCGGTCGTCATCGTCGTCCTGCTGTCCTGGAAGAAGATCCCCGGCAAACTCCGGGTGCTCCCCGGTCCACTGGTGGCCGTCGTCGCCGCCACCGTTCTGTCCCTGGCCCTCCCGCTCGACATCGATCGAATCACGTTGGACGGCTCCCTGTTCGACGCCGTCGCGCTGCCCTCGATGCCCGACGGGCCGTGGCTCGCGGTGGCCACCGGTGTGCTCACGGTCGCCCTGATCGCCAGCGTCGAGAGCCTGCTGTCCGCGGTCGCCGTCGACAAGATGCACGGCGGGACGCGGTCGGAGTTCAACCGCGAACTCGTCGGCCAGGGTTCGGCCAACATGATCTCGGGTCTCATCGGTGGCCTGCCGGTCACCGGCGTGATCGTGCGCAGCTCCACCAACGTGGCCGCGGGGGCACGCACCCGGGCGTCCGCCGTGCTGCACGGCGTCTGGATCCTCGTCTTCGCCGCGCTGCTCACCGCTCTCGTCGAGCAGATTCCGATGGCAGCGCTCGCCGGCCTCCTCATCGTGATCGGCATCCAGCTCGTCAAACTCGCCCATCTGCGCACCGCACGGCGCACCGGCGATCTGTGGGTGTACGGCGTGACCGTGGCCGGCGTCGTCTTCCTCAACCTGCTCGAGGGCGTGATCATCGGCCTCGCACTCGCGGTGATCCTGCTGCTCTGGCGGGTCATCCACCCCAGGATGCGGGCCGAACCGATCGGCGCCGAGGACTCCGGGCGGTGGCGCGTGAGCGTCGAGGGTTCGTGCAGCTTCCTGTCCATGCCCGCACTGACCGGACTTCTCGCGAAGGTGCCCGAGGGTGCGCACGTCACCGTGGAACTGGCGGTCGACTTCCTCGACCACGCCATGTTCGAAGCAATCGACGACTGGAAGCGTCACCACGAGAACAACGGTGGCACCGTCGTGATCGACACGCTCGGTCCCGTCGACATGGACGAGGTCGGTGCGGCGCCGCCCCGGCGCGGCGTCGGGGTGGCGAGCCCCCGCGGGTTCGCCCCGTGGAAGAGCTGGCAGCCGCGGCACCACGACACCGGGGAGAACGCCACCCCGGCGGCACTGCGACCCGTCCTCGCGGGAGTGTCGGAGTACCACCGGCGCAACGCGGCTCACCTGCAGCCGCACCTCGACGACCTGCACGACGGACAGCGCCCCGACTCGCTGTTCCTCACCTGCGCCGATTCACGCATCGTCCCGAACGTGATCACGAGCAGCGGACCCGGCGACCTGTTCACGGTCCGCAACGTGGGCAACCTCGTCCCCACCGGCAGGCAGGACGTGTCCGTCGAGGCCGGGCTGGCGTTCGCGCTCGAAGAACTCGAGGTCAGCTCGGTCATCGTGTGCGGTCACTCCGGCTGCGGCGCGATGAAGGCCGTCCTGGCAGAGACACCCGCAGGCACCGGCGGATCCGAGGACGCCGTCGAGCGGTGGCTCACCTTCGCGCACCCGAGCCGGAAGGCGTTCGACAGCGGTCACCCGGTCGCGCGGGCCGCGGCCGAACTCGGGTTCGACGAGGTCGATCAGCTGGGGATGGTGAACGTCGCGGTCCAGGTGCAGACCCTCCAGCGCCATCCCCTCGTCGGCGCGGCGGCGGCCGAGGGCCGAGTACGCGTCGCGGGAATGTTCTTCGACATTCCGTCCGCGCGCGTACTCGAGATCACCTCGACCGGTGTGTCCTACCTGGACCACGTCCCCGCATGATTCAGAGGAGATGGACCCTCTTGTAGAGCCGCTTCGACGGGCCGCCGACGAGGCCGACGCTATCGAGGAACTGCATCAACTTGGAACCGGACGTCCGGACGGTGTCCTTGTAGTGCTGGTTGTTCTTGGCCTCGGCGGCGGCCCGCTTCGGGTCGAGACCCGCGTTCTCGTAGACCTCCTTGCGGATCATGCTCTTCATCACGAAGTACACGACCGCGGCGGTGTTGAGGCGCTCGATCTGGAGGCGGGCCCAGCTTGCGCCCTGGATGCGTCGTCCGACCTCTTCGCGGGCGAAGCGGATGTGGCGGGCCTCCTCGAGGACGTGGATCTTGCTCACCGTGCGGGTGACGGGCTGCACCCGCTCGTCCTTCATGAAATCGCGCTGCATCATGTCGAGGATCTCCTCGGCGGCCATCACGCTGGCGTACGCGTTGGCGCCGCGAAAGAACCCGCCCCAGATGCGGCCGAGCTTGTGAATCGCCGGGTGGGGGCCGTAGCTCGGCATGTTCAGGCGTTCGCCGGCGCGGGCGAACATCACCGAGTGGCGGCACTCGTCGGCCACCTCGGTGAGGGCGAACTGGACGTGCCGCGAGTGCTTGTCGCGGCCGTACACGTCGCGCAGGAGCATCTGCATGAGGAGGATCTCGAACCACAGTCCGACGCTCGAGACGCTGGCGGCCTCGTGCTTGGTGAGTTCGATCTTCTGCTCGTCGGTCATCTCGTCCCAGAGGGCCGTGCCGTAGAGCGTGCTCCACTCGGGGGTGAGACCGAACTTGTCGTCGGGAATGGGAGCTTCCCAGTCGACCTCGACCATCGGGTCGTAGGACTTGCGTGCCGACGACGCCAGCAGTCGCTGGGCGGTCTCTTCGCGGTCGGAGACGACGATCGATGCGGTCATCACTACCCCTTGATCTGTGACTAGGCGGTCAACTAACTGTGACATTCAGTAACTGATACTGGACGATACAGCGACGGCGGTCACAAGGGCAACGTCCGATCAGTCGACGTCGGCCAATTCCTTGGTCGATTCGGGCGTCGGCGCCGACCCCTTCCGTCCGGGAGCCCACACCGCGAGCAGCAGCGACGCCGCGAACAACACGCAGGCCAGCACGATGGACGCCTCGTCGAAACCCTTCAGAAATGACTCACGCGCGAACGTCGCGAGCTGCTCGCCCTGCGGTCCGGCAACGTCGGCGACCTGCAGCGCCGCCGCCAGCGAACTGGACACCGGCTCCTTCGCGGCCTCCGGAACCGCGTCGACCGCGGGCTGGATGTGGGTGCCGTACCCCGCGGCCAGGACGCTGCCCGCGAGGGCGACCCCGATGGCCGATCCGATCTCGCGCGCCGTGTCGTTGACGGCCGACGCCACACCCTGCTTCTCGTCGGGTGTGTTCTGCACGATCGCTGCCGTCGCGGGCGCCGTGCACAGTCCGATGCCGACCGCTGCGACGACGAGCGGGAAGCACACCCCTGCGTAGCTCGAGTGCGCGTCGAGCCGCACCAGCAGGAGGATTCCGAGACCGAGCAGCGCCGCACCGGACGCGAGCAGCGGCCGGAGCCCGACGTACGGGATGAGCATCGGCATGACCGCGGACATCGCGACGACCGGTACCGCGATGGGTGCAAGCGCGAGCGCGGACTGCAGCGGCGAGTAGTCCAGCACCAGTTGCAGGTATTGGACCACGAGGAAGAACAGGCCGAGCGAGGCCAGGAACTGCAGCAGAAGCGACATCGAACCCGAGCCGAACGCACGGTTGGCGAACAGCCGGACGTCGAGCAGGGGGCGCTTTCTGCGCAACTCGACGAGGGCGAACGCGGCCGCGGCGGCGAGCCCGCCGACGAGCAGTCCGAGTACGACCGGATCCAGCCAGCCGCGTTGCGGGGCCTCGATGGTTCCCAGGACGAACAGGCCGACCGCGGCGGCGATCAGCCCGGCTCCCGGCAGGTCCAGCGGCGGGCGCTCGGTCTCCCGGGACGACGAAATGGTGAATCCGGTGACGAAGATGAGGGCGGACACCACCGTGAGGCTGATGAAGATGGCGTGCCACGACCACTTCTCGAGCAGAAGGCCGGAGACGAGCAGGCCGGCGATCGCACCGGAACCGGCGACACCCGACCAGATGCCCACGGCCCGGCCCCGATGCGCGGGCGGAAAACCCGCGGTGAGCAGAGACAACGTCGCGGGCATCACGAGGGCGGCGCCGACGCCCGCCAGCGCCCGGGAGCCGATGATCCACTCGGGTGCGTCGTCGACGATGGGAATGGCGGTGGCGGCGCCGAAGATCAGCAACCCCGCCATGAGCAGCCCGCGCCGGCCGTACCGGTCGCCCAGCGCCCCCGCCGGAAGCAGCAATGCGGCCAGCGTCAGCGTGTAACCGTCGACGATCCACGTCAGCTGGCTCTGGGTTGCGCCCGTGTCGCGGGCGAGGTCGGGGAGCGCGGTGTTGAGTGCCGCCATCGCCGCGACGACGAGGGCGACGGCGCAGCACGAGACCGTGAGCATCCAGATCTGCCGGAGGGTCCAGCCGGTGGTGGTGTCCTGCGGGTCTCGCGAGCGCACGATGTGGTCCCTCCGTGGAAGTAACGAGACTGTCAGTATCGTAGGTAGACTGGCGGTTCACAAGAGGTCGGGCAGCGGCAGGAACGGGCGGTGCAGATGAGCGAGCAGGATCCCCGCAGGCAGCGCTCCCGGGCGCGACTTCTCGACGCCGCGACAACTCTTCTCGCGAGGGGCGGCACGGACGCCGTCACCATCGACGCCGTGACCAAGCTGGCGAAAGTGGCCCGCGCCACGCTCTACCGGCATTTCGACAACGGCACCGAGCTGGTGGCCGCGGCGTTCGGGCGGCTGATTCCGCCCGCTCCCACGGTGCTCGCCGAAGGCGACCTCCGGGACCGGCTGGTCGAACTGATGGTCAGTCAGGCGTCACTCATCGAGAGCGCCCCGATGAACGTGACCGCGATGTGCTGGCTCGGCATGGGACCCGCACTGGACGACTACTCGAGCGCGGACGCGATCGAAGCGGACAAACCGGAACTGCGGACGCTGCGGCAGACGATCGTCGCGCAGTACCGGGCGGCGTTCGACCAGGTCTTCGGGACGCCCGAAGCGGCGGAACGCCTCGGCCGATTCGACTACGACCTCGCCCTCGCGCAGCTCATCGGCCCCCTCGTCTTCACCCGGCTCGCCACCCTCACCCCGCTGGGACGCACGGCGTGTGAGCAGATCGTCGACGACTTCCTCGCAGCACGCGCCGCCCAGGTCGAAGCGGGTGCCGCCGCGCCGACGCTGCGCGAGATACCGCCTGCTCAGGCGTTATGACGTCGACAGCTCAGCGTGTCGTCATTACCGTGTCAGTGCGCGCGGCACCCGATGCCGCGCCTGTCGAATGAATGGTGTGGGAAGGTTTCTCGATGATCACTGATGCACTCAACTGGCTCCTCGGCGCGTGGGGCGGCGTTGCCGCCGGCAGCAGCGGATACTCCATCCCGCCCGGAACCCTTCCCTTCGGAAGCTGACGGTCGTCAGCCGTCCCGGTCTCGGCGCAGCACGAACTGCTCGAGTCTGCGTATACCTCGAACGCGTCGTGGGCGTAGCTGTTTGACGTAGTAACCGGGAACGTCCTCGATCTCGTGGGCGAGCTCCTCGTCGATCAACACCGTGCCGGGACGCGCCGAACCAGTGAGTCGCGCCGCGGTGTTGACGACGGAGCCGTACAGGTCGCCGAACCGGACGAGCACCGGCCCCATCGCGAGACCGACCCGCAATTCGGGGTCCGCCTCGTCCGGCAGCACCCGCTCCTGCAGCCGCAGGGCGATCTCCGCCGCATCGGCCGGCGATTCGACGGCGAACATCACCTCGTCGCCGACCGTCTTCACCACCCACCCCTGATGTCCACCGATCACCGTCGTCGACGCCGACTCGAATCGCTCCAGCAGATCGGCCAGCTCCCGTGCGCCGAGCTGACGCGTCAGGGACGTATATCCCACGATGTCCGCGAAACCGACCACGAGGGTCCGGCTCGCGACCTCCTCACCGGGATTCCCCACGTTGCGGCCGGTGGTCGAGGCGACGTGCCTGCGCCACACGTACGCCTGCAGCGACTCGACCGCGGGCAGGATCTCCGCGGTGAGCTCACGCACCTGCTCCCGGATCGCCCGCTCGTCGCTGCCCGCCGAACCCGCGAGCTGATCGATGATGTGTGTGCTGATCAGCGACACCTGCCATTCGGCGAGCCGCGACAGCGACTGACCGAGCGCCCGGGCCGCCGCCACTTCACGTTCCGGCGAAATGATCCCCCGGTCGACGAGCGACGCGATGGTCCGCAGCGCCGCCGCGTCCCCCTCCGTGAACATGACACTGTCCGGGTCGATGTCGATCGCGAATCCCATCGACACCCACAGGCGGTCCGCCCGCTCTAGGGAGACCCCCGCGGCATCGGCGATCTCGGCCCGGGTGAACCGTCGGGGCCCGCCCAGCAGCGACTCCTCGAGATCGGACTGGACATCGCGGAGCAGGGTCGGGGAGATCTCCGTCGTCGCTACCGACTCGTCCGGCTGTTCGCTGTTGTCGGAGGGTTCCGAGGTCACGTTGTTCCTCTCGATGCGTTCGCCTGCATGCCTGGACGCGGTGCGTCCATCCCATAAAGACGCGGTGCGTCCATTCCATCAAGACGCGGTGCGTCCATTCCCATCAAGACGCGGTGCGTCCACCGCCCCTCAATCTGCCACTGGGCGAGCCCGTCCGATGGGAAACGTCGGTGGCGTGTGCGAGAGTTGCGGTGCTCACGAGCGTAACCAGGAGACAGACCAGAAAGGACAGCGCATGCCGCCCCGTAGACGTTCCGGCGCCGCCGCACCGGATCACCTGACCGCGGAGAATCTCGAGACCCTCGCTGCCGCGATCGCGGAAGGCAAGCGGGCCACCGTGTATCTGCGCGAGGCGATGCCCAGCCTCGGGCTCGAGGCCGGCGCCTCGGCGAAAGTGATCGCGGTGCAAGGCAATACGGTCCAGATCCGCCCCAAGGGTGTAGACGACGAGCTTCCCTTCGAAGCGGAGGAGCTTCTGATGAGACGCATTCCGGCGCCCAAGCAGGCCGCCGCACCCGCCGCCCCCGCGGCGCCGGTCGTGCATCAGGAGATCGAACCCGGTCCGCCGCCCGCCGCCAGGGCTCCCGCCGCGAGGACCGTCGCGACCGCGCAGCCCACCGCCACCCCGGCCCCGAAACCGGCGGCGGCACCGGCCAAGCGCACCAGCAAGAAGGTGCCCGCGGGAGTGAGCGTCACCATCCACGCCGGGGCCGACAACGACTGGAGCGTCACCGTCGCGCACGGCACGAAGCGTCCCGGCAAGGCGGTTTCCGTCTCGCCGGACGCCGTCGAGCGTGCCGTCCGGGAACTGGGGGAGGAGACCGCGATCGAGGCGGTCGAGTCGATCATCGTCGCCGCACGCAACCTCGCGGCGGCCCGGGTCGACGAGCTGAGCCGGCAACTCGAGGACGCACGCAAAGCGCTCGAGGCGCTCGGCGCCGTCGACTAGCGCCCGGACGAGCAACGGTCGCGGTCCCTACATCTGCATTCCCGCACGCAGGGCTTGTGCGGGTGGGATTCTTATGGAGAGACACGCGGCCGTCGGGGCTCATCCGGGAAGGTTCGAAAAAATGTTGAAACGATTCGCGGCGGTTGTTGCGGCAACAGCGGGAATTCTGGGATTCGTTGCGGCGGGGTCCGCGACAGCAGCTCCGGCCGCCGTCTTGGGGGGCGGTTCGGGGATTGTGGTGAACGACGAACTCGTCTGTTCGCTCACCACCATCGGGCACGACAACGCGGGCCGGCTCGTCGGACTGACGGCCGGCCACTGCGGTGAGGCGGGCTCGTACGTGGTGGCCGAGGCGAACCAGGACGCCGGCATCGTCGGCACGTTCGTCGTCTCCAATCCGGCCCTCGACTATGCGGTGATCCAGTTCGACCCCAACAAGGTCGTCCCGGTCAACCGGGTCGGGGGCGTCACCATCACGCAGATCGGCGCACCCGCAGCCTTCCCGCAGGTCGCGTGCAAGGAAGGCCGCACCACCGGAAACACGTGCGGCATCGTCTACGGCGACCTCATGCAGACCGGGGAGACGTGGACCCAGGCCTGCGTGATCGAGGGTGACTCCGGCGCACCGATGGTCGTCGGCACGACCCTGGTGGCCATGGTCAACGCCTACCTCGCGGCGCCGTGCGTCGGCCCGGAGATCGGCACCAACCTCAACTCGATCGTCAACGACATGAACGCGAGCGGCGGTCCGGGGGCGGGCTTCCGGCCCATTTAGGCGCCTGCGGCGCCCGTGACTGGTTAACGAGTCTCTGGACTCGCTAACCACTCACCGGCGCGAAGCGCCTACCCGCAGACGGCGCCGCCCGAGGCGGAACCGACGAGCTTCGTGTACTTGGCGAGGACCCCGCGGGTGTAGCGCGGGGGCAGCGGCTCCCACCCGTCCTTCCGAGAAGCCAATTCCGCTTCGTCGACGAGCAGTTCCAGCGTGCCCGTGCCGACATCCAATCGGATCTGGTCGCCGTCGCGGACGAACGCGATGGGACCTCCGTCGACGGCCTCCGGCGCCACGTGGCCCACGCACAGTCCGGTGGTGCCACCGGAGAAACGACCGTCGGTGAGCAGGAGGACGTCCTTGCCCAGGCCGGCGCCCTTGATCGCCCCCGTGATCGCGAGCATTTCGCGCATCCCGGGGCCGCCCTTCGGCCCCTCGTAGCGGATCACGACGACGTCGCCGTTCGTGATGGTGCCGTCCTCGAGAGCGTCCATCGCGGCCCGTTCCCGTTCGAAGACGCGGGCGGTGCCGGTGAACACGTCGGAGTCGAAACCGGCTGATTTCACCACCGCACCACCCGGAGCGAGGGAACCCTTGAGGATCGTGATGCCGCCGGTCGGGTGGATGGGTGCGCTCATCGCGCGGAGCACCTTGCCGTCCGGGTCGGGAGGCGCGATGTCCGCCAAGTTCTCGGCCATGGTCCGGCCGGTGACGGTGAGGCAGTCGCCGTGCAGCATCCCGGCGTCGAGCAGGGCCTTCATGATGACGGGGACGCCGCCGATGTGGTCGACGTCCTTCATCACGTGCTTGCCGAACGGTTTGACGTCCGCCAGGTGCGGGACCCGGGCGCCGACGCGGGAGAAGTCGTCGAGCGTCAATTCGACGTCGGCCTCGCTGGCAATCGCCAGCAGGTGCAGCACGGCGTTGGTGGAACCGCCGAACGCCATGACCACGGCGATGGCGTTCTCGAACGCCTCCTTGGTGAGGATGTCCCGGGCGGTGATGCCGCGGCGGAGCAGTTCGACGACCGCTTGTCCGCTGCGCCGCGCGAATCCGTCGCGACGGCGGTCGGTGGCGGGCGGGGACGCGCTCCCGGGCAGCGACATGCCGAGCGCCTCGGCGGCACTGGCCATGGTGTTCGCGGTGTACATCCCGCCGCACGCGCCTTCGCCGGGACAGATGGCGCGCTCGATGGCGTCGACGTCCTCGCGGCTCATCAGGCCGCGGGAGCAGGCGCCGACCGCCTCGAACGCGTCGATGATGGTGACGTCGCGTTCGGTGCCGTCGGACAGTTTCGCGATGCCCGGCAGGATCGACCCGGCGTAGAGGAAGACGCTCGCGAGATCCAGGCGGGCCGCGGCCATCAGCATGCCGGGCAGTGACTTGTCGCAACCGGCGAGCAGCACCGACCCGTCGAGACGCTCGGCCTGCATCACCGTTTCCACGCTGTCGGCGATGACCTCGCGGGACACGAGCGAGAAGTGCATGCCCTCATGGCCCATCGAGATGCCGTCGGACACGGAGATGGTGCCGAACTCCATGGGATATCCGCCGCCCGCGTGGACGCCGTCCTTGACGGCCTTCGCGAGCCGGTCGAGGGACAGGTTGCACGGGGTGATCTCGTTCCAGGACGACGCCACCCCGATCTGCGACTTGCCCCAGTCGTCGTCGCCCATGCCGACCGCACGGAGCATTCCGCGCGCTGCGGTCTTCTCCAGTCCGTCGGTGACGTCGCGGCTGCGGGGTTTCGGATCCGAGGTACTCATGTTTCCCAGCGTAGGCGGGAGCCTCGGCGCCGGTTGGTTAAATGCGTTGCCGGGGATCGCGACCGGTGAGGGCGATCAGGCGATCCTGCAGCGGCGCGTCGGCGGGGACGTCGACGGGGTCGTCGAACAGACCGCTCTCGGACAGCATCTCGCGTTGGCCGTCGAGATCGGACCAGACGCCGGCGACGAGGTGCGCATCGAGCGTGTCGTCGGATCCGGTGGCCTTGGCGAGGTCCCACGCGTGGATGGTGACGTCGGCGATCTGCTGCCGCAGATACGGCTCGAGCGGGACCGTGCCGTAGGACAGGTGCACCTGCGTATGCGGGTCCGTCGACAACCATGCCCGGATGGCCGCGTCCGAATACCGCTCCCATTCCGACCGCATGTCGCCGTGCAGGGGCTCGATGTCCGGGGTCGCTTCGCCGACCGTCTTCCCGGCCAGTAGTGGAGGAACCCATTGCTGTTCCTCGATGACGTGCCGCACCAGATGCGTGACGTCCCATTCGCGGTCCGGGGTGGGCGCCGACCAGTCGGTGATCGCGGCGACCCGTGCACCGAACTCGCGGTGGGCGATGCGGGCGAGTTCGAACCAGTCGAATGGCATGCCCTCAGGGTAGAGGCAGCCGGCTCACGATCACCGCGATTCCAAACGATGCACCTGTCGGGGGGCTCGGGAAGGATGGGGCGCATGACCAACATCCCCACCGTGCAGTTGTCCGAAGGCTTCACCGTCAGTGCCCAGGGCTACGGCGCCATGTCCGTCGCCCCCGTGTACGGCCCCGTCGACGCCGCGGAGGCGCTCGCGACCCTCCACCACGCCATCGACATCGGCGTGACCTTCATCGACACAGCCAATGTGTACGGCGACGGCGCGAGTGAGATCGCGGTGGGCACGGTGCTGAAGGAACGGCGCGACGAGGTGCAGTTGGCCACCAAGTTCGGGCTCGTCGGCAACATCGCGAACGGCCGGCGCAGCATCAACGGCAAGCCCGAGTACGTGTCGCAGGCTCTCGACGAATCGCTGACCCGGCTCGGTGTCGATACCGTCGACCTCTACTACCTGCACCGCGTCGACCCCGAGGTGCCCATCGAGGACACCGTCGGTGCGATCGCGGAACAAGTGAAGGCCGGGAAGGTCCGCAACATCGGACTGTCCGAGGCCACCGGCGACGAACTGCGTCGCGCGTCGCGGGTGCATCCCATCGCCGCGGTCCAGAGCGAGTGGAGCATCTGGAGTCGCGACGTCGAGAAGCACGTGGTTCCCGCGGCGGCGGAACTGGGCATCGGCTTCGTGCCGTACTCGCCGGTCGGCCGCGGCTTCCTCACCGGAACGTACGACCCGGCCGTGCTCGGCGACAACGATCTGCGCCGGCGCTTCCCGCGTTTCGGCGACGACGCGTTACCCGCGAACCTGAAGGTGCTGGACGTCGTCCGCGAGGTCGCCGCCGAGCTCGACGCGACACCCGCCCAGGTGTCGCTGGCGTGGCTGGACGCAAAGGGCCGCGAGTTCGGACTGCCGTCCGTGTCGATCCCCGGCACCCGGTTCGCGGCGCGGGTGACGGAAAACGCGGGCGCGCTCGCGCTGACGCTGACCGAGGGGCAGATCGCGCGCCTGGACCTGCTCGCGGACCTCACCGTCGGCGAGCGCACGGCCGATCCGACCTGGGTGTCGCTGGGCCGCGAGTGACTTCACCCAGCGGGTAATGCCTGCTGGCGGGTAGTTTGATCTGCGATGAACAGAGTGTGGTTGGTGTGGGGCGTCGGGGTTGTCGCATATATCGTCGCCGTCCTGCATCGAACCTCGTTCGGTGTGTCGGGCCTCGCGGCGTCGGAACGATTTTCGATCAGTCCGAGTGTGCTGTCGAGTTTCGTCGTGCTCCAGATCGTGGTGTACGCGGGCATGCAGATCCCGGCCGGTGTGCTCCTCGACCGGTACGGGTCGCGGGTCATGATCGCCGCCGGCGCGCTCATCATGGCGTCGGCGCAGATGGTGCTCGCTCTCACCGAATCGCTGCCGTTGGCCGTCGCCGCGCGCGTGTTCGTCGGCGTCGGCGATGCGATGACGTTCATCTCCGTGCTGCGCCTGGTGCCGCAATGGTTCGCGCCGCGGCGGGTGCCGCTCGTGTCCCAGCTGACCGGCATCTTCGGTCAGATCGGCCAGATCCTGTCTGCGCTGCCGTTGATGCTGCTGCTGAACGGGCCGGGCTGGAGTTTCGCCTACGGCACGGCGGCGTCGCTCGGGTTGCTGTCCTTCGTGCTGGCTGTGTCCGTCATCCGCAACGCGCCGCCCGGTCTCGAGGTGGTGGCCGCACCCGCCGGACTGCGGGAGGTGGGAACGCAGATCCGCGCGGTGTGGCGGCGGCACGGCACCCGGCTGGGCTTCTTCACCCACATGGGCACGCAGTTCTCGATGACGACGTTCGCCCTGCTGTGGGGCGTGCCGTATCTGAGGTCGGCGCAGGGGTTGTCGGCGGCCGAGGCCGGTTCGCTGCTGACGCTGTCGGTGATCTCGGCGATCGTGGCCGGGCCGATCATCGGCATCCTCAGCGGCCGCTTCCCGATGCGCCGCTCGTATCTGGTGCTGGCGATCATGATCAGCAACGCGGCGATGTGGACCGTCGTGCTGGCGCTGCCGGGACCGGCGCCGATCTGGTTGCTGGCGCTTCTGGTGATGGTGATCTCGGTGGGCGGCCCCGGTTCGATGATCGGATTCGACTACGCCCGGATGTTCAACCCGAGCACCAGCATGGGAACCGCGCAGGGCATGGTCAACATCGGCGGATTCCTGGCGTCGCTGCTTGTCATCCAGGCGATGGGACTCATTCTCGACGCGATGGGCGGGTACTCGTTCGACAGTTTCCGGGTGGCGTGGCTCGTGCAGTACCCGGTGTGGATCGTCGCGATCACGGGCGTGCTGGTGACCCGCGGGAAGACGCGACGGCAGATGGGATTGGTTCTGCGGCCCATCCGGCAGGTGTGGCGCGAGCGCGGGGGCCGATCCGGGGGCTAGTTACACTCTTACATGATGTGTAACACTATAACGCATGAGCAATGAGCGATCGGAAGATCACGACGTCCTGACGGCACCCCCGATGCAGTGGGACGCCTGGGGTGCGCCGGAGAAGCACAAGGTGCTCTCCGACGGGGTCGCGGGACTGTTGCACCAGGCCCTCGGTGTCACGATCAGGGAGCCGTCCGGCCGAGCGGCGGAAGACGTCGTCCTGGCTCCGAGCGCGTTGACCGAGACGCACCTCGCCGCGCTCGCGGGCCTCGTCGGAGCACGGTTCTGCAGCACCGCGCACGCCGACCGGCTGCTGCGCTCCGGCGGCAAGAGCACCCTCGACCTGCTGCGCCGGCGCAGCACCGAACCGCAGAACGCCCCCGATGCGGTGGTCATCCCCGGCACCGACGCCGAGGTCGCCGACGTGCTCCGATACTGCGCCGACAACGGCATCGCCGTGGTGCCGTTCGGCGGCGGCACGAGCGTCGTCGGCGGACTCGACCCGGTGCGCGACCGATTCGACGCCGTCGTCTCGCTGGACCTGCGCCGCTTCGACGCGCTGATCGACCTCGACGCCGACTCCGGCATCGCCACCCTGGGTGCGGGCGTCACCGGTCCCCGCGCGGAGGAACTGCTCGGCGACCACGGCTTCTCGCTGGGGCACTTCCCGCAGAGTTTCATGTTCGCGACCATCGGCGGGTTCGCGGCCACCCGGTCGTCGGGGCAGGCGTCCGCGGGATACGGGCGATTCGAGGACATGGTGCAGGGTCTGCGCGTGGTGACCCCCACCGGGACTCTCGACACGGGGCGCGCCCCGGCGTCCGCGGCGGGTCCGGATCTGGGCGAACTATTCGTCGGGTCGGAGGGAACGCTCGGCGTCATCACCCGGGTCCGGGTACGGGTGCACGCGATCCCCGAATCCACCGTCCGCGAGGGGTGGCGCTTCCCCGATTTCGAGACGGGCGCCGCCGCGCTGCGCGCGCTGCGGCAGGAGGGCGCGGTCCCGACCGTGCTGCGGCTGTCCGACGAGGCGGAGACGGCGGTGAACCTGGCCACCACCGACAAGATCGGGGAGGAGACCGTCACCGGCGGCTGCCTGGCGATCACGACGTTCGAGGGCACCGCCGCGCACACGGCGGAGCGGGCCGCGGAGGCTCGCGCCGTCCTGCTCGCGCACGGCGGCGCGTCGCTCGGCGAGGAACCCGGAAACGGCTGGGAGCACGGCCGTTTCGACGCACCCTACCTGCGCGACTCGCTGCTCGACGCGGGAGCGCTGTGCGAGACGCTGGAAACCGCAACAAGGTGGGGCAACCTCGCCGCACTCCGCACGGCGGTGACCACCGCGCTGACGGAGTCGCTCGCCGCGCAGGGCACCCCGCCGCTCGTCCTCTGCCACATCTCGCACACCTACCCGACGGGTGCCTCGCTGTACTTCACCGTCGTGTCCGCGCAGGCGGACGACCCGATCGAGCAGTGGCGGAAGGCCAAGACCGCCGCCGGGAATGCGATCGTCGCGGCCGGCGGAACCATCACGCACCACCACGCGGTCGGAGTCGACCACCGCCCGTGGATGCGCGACGAGATCGGCGACCTGGGCGTCGCGATTCTGCGGGCGGTCAAGGACGCGGTCGATCCCGCCGGAATCCTCAACCCCGGCAAGCTGATTCCGTGAGCACCCAGAAGGTGATCGAGAAGGTCACCGTCCTCGTCAATCCCCTCGCCGGGCACGGCCACGCGCCGGTGGCCGGGCGCAAAGGGGTCGCGCGCCTGCGGGAGCGCGGAGTCGCCGTCACCGAGATCATCGGCACCGACGCCGACCATGCACGCATGCTGGCCCGCCGGGCGATCGACGACGGCACCGACGCGCTCGTCGTCGTGGGCGGAGACGGCGCCATCAGCATCGGGTTGCAGGCGGCCGCGCTGTCCGGGACCCCCGTCGGACTGATCCCCGCGGGCACCGGCAACGACCACGCCCGCGAATTCGGCATCCCGGTCGGCGACCCCGTCGCGGCGGCCGACGTCATCGCGGACGGCGAGGTGCAGGAATCCGACCTCGCCAGGATCACCCTCGGCGACGGCGCGGTCGTGTGGGCGGGCACCATCGTCGCCAGCGGTTTCGATTCGCTCGTCACGGACCGCGCGAACCGAATGTCGTGGCCGAAGGGACCCATGCGGTACAACCTCGCGATGCTCGCCGAACTGACGCAGTTGCGGCCGCTGCACTACCGCATCGACCTCGACGACGAGACCGTCGAGGTCGATGCGACGCTGGTCGCGGTGGGCAACGGGCGGTCGTACGGCGGCGGGATGCAGATCTGCCCGAACGCGGACAAGACGGACGGCCTGCTCGACGTCACGGTCGTCGACCACGGCCCCCGGACGCGGCTGGTCCGGTTGTTCCCCCGGGTCTACAAGGGAACCCACGTGAACCTGCCGGACGTCCAGACCTACCGGTCACGGACGGTGCGACTGCATTGCGAGGACATCACGGCGTACGCGGACGGCGACCGCGTCGGCCCGCTGCCGGTCACCATCGATGCCGTGCCGACGGCGCTGCACATCCTCAGCCACACTCCGGCCTGAGGGTCACAGACCCCGCAGCCGGTCCATGTCGCGGCGTTCCCGCTTGGTCGGCCGGCCCGCACCCCGGTCGCGTTGCGGAATCGACGCCAGCACCTCCCGCGGCGGAGGCGGCGGTGTGTTGTCGGTGAAGCACTCGACGGCGATCGCCGCACCGACCCGTTTGGTGATCGGCCGGACGACCTCCACGATGCGTTCGGTGCCCGCCGCCCGGATGCGGACCTCGTCGCCGGCCTTGACCGGTTGCGCGGGTTTGGCGGTGGTGCCGTTGACCCGCACGTGACCCGACCTGCAGGCGGCCGCCGCCGCGGATCGCGTCTTGAACAACCGGACCGCCCAGGTCCAGCTGTCGACCCGGACACTCGCAGGGTCGGAACCGGAAATTGCCACCCGACCAGGATACGAAACGGGTGCGTCAGTCGTTCGGCGGCGTCGGACCCGACCGGGCGGGTGAGGGCTGCACGGCCGGTCCGGTGACATCGCAATGCGGTTTGCAGGCAACCGATTCCGGGACGGGAACACGCGGGGTGGGTTCGGGCGCGGCGGGCGCCCGGATCAGGGCTGCGGCGATGACCGCACCGACCAGGAGCAGCGCGACGCAGAGGTACATCGCGATCCGGAAGCCGTGCGAGAAACTGTCGGGGTCCACCAGACTCTCGGCATCGATCCCGGCGATGCCGGGGAGCGCGGCCACCGCCAGCAGCTGGCTGGTGCGGGCGACCGCGTTGTTCACTCCGGACGCGATCCCGGACTGTTCGACCGGCACCGATCCGAGCACGGCGGCGGTCAGCGGGGCGACCATGGCGGACAGTCCGAGTCCGAAGACGAGGACGCCGGGAAGCACGACCGTCCAATAGGACGCATCCGGTCCGATCCGCGTCATCAACAGCAGACCGATCGCTGCGAGTGCCGGCCCGACCGTCATGGGCAGTCGCGGGCCGTGGGTCTGGGCGTAGCTGCCTGCGCGGGACGACAAAGCCAGCATCGCCAGCGTGATGGGGATCGTGGCCACCCCGGCCGCGACGGGCGAGTATCCGGCCACCAACTGCAACTGCAGCACGAGGAGGAAGAAGACACCTCCGAGCGCCGCGTACACGGCGAGCGTCACCAGGTTCGCCGCCACGAACATGCGCGACGCGAACAGGCTCGGCGGCACCAGCGCGTTCGGGGACCGTCGCTCCACGACGACGAACGCGACCAGTGCCGCGGCGCCCACCACCCCGGCGACCGGGTTCCTCTCGATCAGACCGTAGGTGAGCGCGCCGAGACCGATTACCGCGCACCCCGACCCCAGTACGTCGAGGTGATCGGGCGGATTCGGGTCACGGCTCTCGGGAACGTGCCGCATCGACGCCCACACCACGAGCGCGGCGAGCGGAAGATTGAGCAGGAACACCGACCGCCAGCCCGCCACCTCCACGAGCCAGCCACCCAGCAGCGGTCCGATCGCCCCGGCCACCCCGCCGAATCCCGACCACAGTCCGATGGCGGCGCCCCGATCGTCCTCGTGGATGGACGCCGAGATCAGCGCGAGGCTGCCGGGGGTCAGCATCGCCGCACCGACGCCCTGCAGGATCCGGGCGATCACGAGCAGGGTGATGTCGGGGGCGATGCCGCACAGCAGTGACGCGACCGCGAACCAGACGGTTCCGCAGACGAAGACGCGGCGCCGTCCCCAGCGATCCCCGAGCGCCCCGCCGAGCAGGATCAGCGACGCCAGGGCCAGGGTGTAGCCGCTCAGCGTCCACTGCAGTCCCGCGACCCCGGCCCCGAGGTCCTCACCGATGTGCGGCAGGGCGATGTTCACCACCGTGCCGTCCAGGAGCGCGAGACTCGAGCCGAGGACGGTGGCCACCACCACCCACCGTCCCTGCCGGGTGCTCAGGCGCAGAACCGTATCGGTCATCTCCCCATGGTGCGCCGCGGTCCGCGGGGTGCGGCGCTCGTTGCGATTTCTCGCGTCACGTTCGGCATACTCGGGCTACGGCAACGATCCGAACAGTATCTTCTTCACACTCGCCCTGCGGCGGCCGTGCACGTGCGACACTTTCGGCCACGCACCTCGATCTACGGAGAACTCATGGACATCATGCGCAAGGTCGCGGTAGGGGCCGTCGCGGTGGCCGGCCTGTCTTTCCTCGCGGCGGGAACAGCCGCCGCAGACCCGGTGCCGGCACCCATGCCGCCGCCGCTCCCGGTGCCCATGCCGGTCCCACTGCCCGCAGGCACGTATGTCGGCACGACCAACGTTCTCGGCGGCGACCTGATCTGGAAGGGGAAGACGTTCGGGCCCGGGTGGGTGATGGACAACTTCGGTGTCTTCTTCCCGTACATCTTCGGTATGACCACACCGGAGGCGAGCGGCGCACTCGTCACCGACTACAGCCCGTCCGGGCTTCCCTTCCTGACCGACCGGATCACGCCGAGGCCGGACGGGACCTACGAGGGCACCGTCTACGTCAACGGCAACCCAGTGGCCGGGTACGCCCTCCACAAATAGGCGGCTCGGTTCTCACGCCTTCGACGACGTGAGCGGTTCGGGACTCGGGCTCGGCGACGAGGGGACGGGACGGCGCGTCGGAATCGCCAGGGTGATGGCTGCGGCGACGAGTGCGACCCCGCATCCGATCAGCAGACCGGTCCGGAATCCGCCCTCGGTGGGCAGGGTGTGGCCGGCGACCTGAATGCTCATCTGCGCCAGGACCACTCCGACCACGGCCGCAGACACCGAGGTGCCGACCGAACGCATCAGCGCGTTGACGCTGTTGGCGGATGCCGTCGCGGATTGCGGCACGGCGCTCATCACCAGGGCGGGCATCGCCCCGTAGGCCAGGCCGACGCCGGAGCCGCAGATGCAGGTCACCACGACCAGCCCCCACGTCGATCCCATCAGGAGCATCGACGATCCGTAGCCGAGGGCGATGACCAGGCTTCCGACGAGCAGCGTGACCTTGGGTCCGCGAGTGGACGAGAGCTTGGCGCCGAGGGGGGACACGGCCATCATCATGAGCCCTGAGGGAGCCATCCACAGGCCCATGGCCAGCATCGACTGGCCCAGTCCGTAGCCGGTGGACGCCGGTAGCTGCAGGAGCTGCGGAACGATCAGGGACTGCGCGTACATCGCGAAACCGACGACGACGGATGCCGCGTTGGTGAGCAGCACCTGTCGTCCGGCGATCACCCGCAGATCGACGAGGGGCTCGCGGGTGCGCAGCTCCCACCAGCCCCAGGCCGCCAACACGATGACGGTGGTGGCGAAGAGGCCGAGGGTGGTGCCGCTCGCCCATCCCCAGTCGGCGCCCTTCGACACGGCGAGGAGCAGGGCCACGAGTCCGATGCCGAGCCCGACGGCGCCGACGGGGTCGAATCGGCCGCGGGTCCCGTGGACGGGAGTGGCAGGCATGACCAGCCAGAGCAGCACGGCGATCAGCGCGCTCAGTCCCGCGGCGCCCCAGAACAGCACGCGCCAGTCGGAGCTCTCGGCCACCGTCGCGGCGAGGGGCAGGCCCAGGGCGCCGCCGATGCCCATGGACGAGCTCATCAGGGCGATGGAGGAGTGCAGACGCTCGGGCGGCAGCAGGTCGCGCAGGGCGCTGATGCCCAGCGGGATCATGCCGACACCGATGCCCTGCAGTCCACGGCCGATCACCATCGGCGCGAGGGACGTGGCCAGCGCGCAGACGACCGAGCCGAGCACGAGCGGCACCGTGCAGACCAGCATCATCTGCCGCTTGCCGTAGAGGTCGCCGAGGCGTCCGGTGACCGGGGTAGCCACCGCGCCCGCGAGCAGTGTCGCTGTGATCACCCAGGACGCGTTCGAGGCGGTCGTGTCGAGCAGTCGCGGCAGGTCCCCGATCAGCGGGACCACGAGGGTCTGCATGAGTGCGGCGACGATGCCGGTGAACGCCAGCACGGCGACGAGGCCGCCCGGGCGGACGGCGGGGGTCGGAGTGTCCACGCAAATCTCCTCAACTCTGCGAAATGCAACTTGTGCACCATACACACGCTGTGCATGGTGCACAACGTATGTACTCTGCATATTCGCTCAGCGGCGGGTGCGAAGGTAGGCGAGGGCGACTCCGCATGCGACCACCGCGACCACCGCAATCACCGACGCGCTCACCGCGAGGTCCGCCGGGTCGCCGAAGTCGCCGGACGCCAGCGCGACGGCCGGGACCAGTCATGCGTGCGAGATCCTGAAAGTCACCCCGAGCATCACGTACCGACGCCGGCCTTGA
The DNA here is from genome assembly GCF_014256275.1 of Rhodococcus sp. 4CII. Classification (NCBI taxonomy): domain Bacteria; kingdom Bacillati; phylum Actinomycetota; class Actinomycetes; order Mycobacteriales; family Nocardiaceae; genus Rhodococcus; species Rhodococcus sp. 4CII. Next base: position 2,191,889 of record NZ_JACCFE010000002.1, on the reverse strand, counting down.
AGTGACCGACGCGCAGGAGAAGGGTGGACGTCGTCGCCGTGATCTCGGCAGAGAAGGGGTGGTCCGCTTGGTCATCGACAACGACGTCTACAACCGTGTGGGTGAGTCGTGGTGGGAGGAGGGCAACCCGCTCAACCTGCTGCACGGAAGTCTCACGCCGGCACGATTCGACTACTTCCGTGCGGTGCTCGGCGCAACGGTCGGGCGCGACGTGTCCGGACTCCGCGCCCTCGACGTCGGTTCGGGCGGTGGATTTCTCGCGGAAGAGTTCACCCGCATCGGTTTTCGGGTGACGGGCATCGATCCGTCCCCGGTATCGGTCGAGACCGCGCGCCGTCACGCCGCCGGCTCGGCGCTCGACATCGAGTACCGGATCGGGTCCGGTGAACGGCTTCCGGTGCCGGATGCCGCGTTCGACATCGTCTACTGTTGCGACGTCCTCGAGCACGTGTCGGACCTCGATGCGGTGATCGCCGAAACGTCCCGCGCGCTGAAACCCGGCGGCCTGTACCTGTTCGACACCATCAACCGCACCGTCGCAAGCAAACTCGTCGCGATCAAGATCATGCAGGAGTGGCGAATGACCCGGATGTTCGACACCCCCATCCACGACTGGTCGATGTGTATCCGCCCGGCCGAGCTGACGTCGATCCTCGACCGGCACGGTCTGCGGCGCGCCGAGATAGTCGGGCTCGGGCCGCGGTCGAAGAACCCCCTGCGGTTGCTCGACCTCGCCCGGGCCGGCGGAACGCGACTCAGCTACGGCGAGTTGAGCCGCCGGCTCGACTTCGGGCAGATTCGGAGCACCGCCATCTCCTACATGGGTTACGCCGTCAAGAACGGCGAAAGCCCGCCGCGGCAACGCGACGGGCTCCCGGACGGGCGGAACTAGCTGTAGTCGTAAAAGCCCTTGCCGCTCTTCTTGCCGAGGTGCCCGGCATCCACCTTGCGCTTGAGCAGCGTCGGGGGAGCGTAGTGCGGCTCTGCGAACTCCGCGTACAGCGACTCCGCCGCCGCGAGGGTGATGTCGAGGCCGACGGTGTCGATCAGCGTCAGCGGGCCCATCGGGTAGCCGCAGCCGCCCTTCATGGCCTCGTCGATGTCCTCGGCGGTGGCGTACCCGGATTCGAGCATCCGGACCGCCGACGTGAGGTACGGGATGAGCAGTGCGTTCACGATGAAGCCCGCGCGGTCACCGGCCCGCACCGTCTTCTTGCGCAGCGTGTTCTTCGCGTAGTCGGTGACCGCGGTGACGGTCTCCTCCGACGTGACCAGGCTGACCACGATCTCCACCAGCGGCATCACCGGCACCGGGTTGAAGAAGTGGACACCCACGACCTGCCCGGGGCGCTGCGTGGCGTTGGCCATCTTGATCAGCGGGATCGACGACGTGTTGGACGCCAGGATGCCCGCCGGCTTTACGATCTTGTCGAGCTTCTGGAAGATGTCGACCTTGAGTGATTCGATCTCCGGCGCCGCCTCGATCACCAGGTCGCGGTCGGCGAAGTCCTCGATGTCGAGGGTGACGCGCACGCGGGCGAGCGCGGCGTCCGCGGCAGCCTGATCGAGCTTGCCCGCCTTCACGCCGCGGGCGAGGGACTTCTCGATCCGGGCCTGCGCGGCCTCGGCGAATTCCGGCTTGGTCTCGAGGATGAGAACCGAGCTGCCAGCCTTGATACATACCTCGGCGATGCCGGCACCCATGGTGCCGCCGCCGATCACGCCTACAAGTTCCACAAAATCTCCTCACGTAGCCGTGCGCCTTTTTGGTAGCGGGAGCTACCAAAAAGGCGCACGGGCGGCGAAGCCGCCTACTTCAACAGTGCACGCGACATCACGACGCGCTGGATCTGGTTGGTGCCTTCGTAGATCTGAGTGATCTTCGCATCACGCATCATCCGCTCGACAGGGAAGTCGGTGGTGTAGCCGGCGCCGCCGAACAGCTGGACGGCGTCGGTGGTGACCTCCATCGCGACGTCGGACGCGAAGCACTTGGCGGCGGCCGAGATGAAACCGAGGTTCTTCTCGCCACGTTCGGCGCGGGCCGCGGACGTGTAGACCATGAGGCGGGCGGCCTCGACCTTCATCGCCATGTCGGCGAGCATGAACTGCACTGCCTGGAAGTCGCTGATCGACTTGCCGAACTGCTTGCGGTCCTTGGTGTAGGCGAGGGCGGCGTCGAGGGCGCCCTGCGCGAGGCCGACGGCCTGCGCGCCGATGGTGGGACGGGTGTGGTCGAGGGTCTGCAGCGCCGTCTTGAAACCGGTGCCGGGTTCGCCGATGATGCGGTCGCCGGGGACCTTGCAGTTTTCGAAGTACAGCTCGGCGGTGGGCGAGCCCTTGATGCCGAGCTTCTTCTCCTTCGGTCCGACGACGAAGCCTTCGTCGTTCTCGTGGACCATGAACGCGGAGATGCCGTTGGCGCCCTTGTCGGCGTCGGTGACGGCCATGACGGTGTACCAGCTGGACTTGCCGCCGTTGGTGATCCAGCACTTGGAGCCGTTGAGGATCCAGTCGTCACCGTCTGCCTTGGCGCGGGTGCGCATGCCGGCCGCGTCCGAACCCGCTTCGCGCTCGGACAGCGCGTACGACGCCATGGCCTCGCCGGAGGCGAGCTGCGGCAGAACCTGCTGCTTGAGTTCCTCGGAACCGTTGAGGATGAGACCCATGGTGCCGAGCTTGTTGACGGCGGGGATCAGGGAGGAGGAACCACAGACGCGGGCCACTTCTTCGATGACGATGCAGGTGGCGACGGAGTCGGCGCCCTGGCCGTCGTACTTCTCGGGGACGTGGATGGCGTTGAACCCGGAGTTCACCAGGGCGACGCGGGCCTCCTCGGGGAAGCGCGAATCCTCGTCGACTTCCTTCGCGTACGGGGCGATCTCCTTCTCGGAGAGCGCGCGGATCGCGGACCGCAGTTCGTCGTGCTCTTCACCGAGCTTGAACAGATCGAAGTCCGGATTTCCGGCCATGGGGCGCTCCTTGCTGAGTTCTCGACGGCACCGTGTCTGAGGCACTCCGTGCCAGGTTGAGGTTCGTTCAGGTGTGCCGCAACGGTGGTGGTTGGCGTACTACTGCCACTGCAATACAGTCAACCACGGCACTGAGTGCCAGTCAAGGGTGGTTGTCGTCACCCGGCCGCCCACCGCCCCCGCCGAAACAGCTGGGCCTCGATGCGCCCGGTGATCTCCTCCACCGGAGTCCCCGGCGGATACGACACCACCAGCACCGCGTCCCGGTCCTGGGTCGATGCCCCCGGGGCCACCCCGAACGTCCGGCGCACGTCGAGCAGGGCCCGCTCGAGTTCGTCGGCGGTGGCGTCGGGGTCGCCCTTGATCATGTTCCGGAGCAGAAAGTTGTGGCACGCGGTGACGGCGGCCGCGAACCCGATGACCTTCAGGACCGGTTCGGTGGGTACGACGCCGCGCAGGTAGTCGACGAACAGCCGCTCGTAGCGGAAGCCCGTGACGATCTCGCGGTCACGGAGCGCCGGAACCCGCTGGACCACCTGGTACCGGCGCTCCGACAACTCGCGGTTCTCCCGGAACCGGTCGAAGACCAGGCCCGCCGTCCGGCAGACCGCAGCCCAGGGATCGTCGGATTCCCCGGACAAATAGTCGCCGGCCTGCTCCAACAGCGATTCGTGATCGGCGAAGATCACGTCCTCCTTGGAGCGGAACTGGCGGAAGAACGTCCGCCGCGACACCCCCGCGGCCGACGCGATCTGTTCGACGGTCGTCGCCTCGTAACCGTTCTCGGAGAACAGCCGGATGGCCTGCGCCACGACGTGCACGCGGAAGTCCGCGGGTTCGGTCCCTGGGGTGTCGACGCGCTCGGTCATGAGGCCCAGTATCCATCGGCGCCATTGGACCCGCAGCACCCTGGACCCGGCGCATCGCGTGGGCGGATACTCGAAAGAGTGCGTCCGTCCTGGTTGGACGGGGCGAGGTCGAGTTCGAGTGTGCCCTGGAGATGGTGAAGGACCCGTTCCGGGGGCGGGGGAAACGCGCCGCCCCGCGGACGTCCATGGGCCGGGGGAGCGATGGGTCGATGTGGCTCGGGGAGGCGGCGAGCCGATTCCCCTGTCGGCGGCGCAGCGGGCCACGTGGTTCGCGCAGCAACTCGAGCCCCGGGTTCCGATCTCGATCGCCCAGTACGTCGAATTCTTCGGTGCCCTGGACATCGACCTGCTGCGGCAGGAGACGGTGGAGGCGGGCCGCGAATTCGAGTCGCCCTTCCTCAAGGTGTTCGACGTCGACGGACAGCCGCTGCAATACGTGGACCATCAGACCGACACCTCGATCGCGTACGTCGACTTCCGCGACGAGGACGACCCGGTGGCGGCGGCTCACGCGTGGATGGAGCGGGACTACGTCACACCCCTGGACCTGAGCGCCGATCGCCTCGTGGAAACGTCGATCCTGCAGACCGGCGACGCGCACTTCCTGTGGTACAGCAGGATTCACCACGTCGCCCTCGACGGTTACGGCGCCATGACGATGCTGCGCCGCATCGCACACCGCTACTCCGCGAAAGTTGCAGGAGTCGAACCGGATCCGAACCGGACGGCGAGCCTGCGGCGGTTGTACGACATCGATATTCGGTACCGGACGTCCGACCGTTTCGTGACGGACCGGGAGTACTGGGCGCAGCGGGTGGCCGGCCTCGAGGGGACGACGCTGGCGCGGACGCCGGGACACGTGTCGGCGACGAGCACGGTGGAGAGCGCAGTCCTCTCGGACGACGTGGTGGCCGTTCTGGATTCCCGCGACAGCCTGTCGGCGGCGACCATCATCGCCGCCGCTGCATGCTATCTCGCGCGGCGCACCGGAAGAACCGATGTGCTGGTGACCATTCCGGTGTCGGCCCGGACCACCGCGGTGTTACGCAATTCCGGCGGCATGCTCGTCAACGTGGCTCCGATGCCCGTCCACGTCCGCGCCGAGGACACCGTGGCGAAGCTGATCGAGAAGGTACAGCGTGAGCTGGTGGCGGCACTGCGGCATCAGCGGTGCAGCCTCGACGACATCCGCCGCGACGCCGGGGAGAGCGCGGCGACGGGACTGTACGGGCCGATGGTGAACGTCATGCTGTTCCGTCAGGAGGTCGCGCTGGGCTCGCTTCTCGGCGACTTCCACATCGTGACGTCCGGTCCGGTCGAGGACCTGCTGATCAACGTCTATCAGAGTGGTACACCCACCCGGATCTTCGTGGACTTCCGCGCGAACCCGAGCCGCTACGAGGAGCCGGAGCTGCGGGATCACCACCGGCAGTTCGTCGAGTTGCTCGAGGAACTGGCAACCGCGGATCCGGACTCGCGGCTGGACAGCATCCATGAGTCCAGTTCGCGTGCGGGCGAACAACTCCTGCGAGAGTCGGAGGACGTCGAATACTGGCGACGGACGCTGGCCGGGCTGCCGGACCTGTTGCCGTTGCCGACCGACCGGCCGCGGCCCGCGACGTCGTCGCAGGCGAGTGACCGGGTCACCGTCGTGGTGCCGGCCGCGGTGCACGGCCGGGTGGCGGCACTGGCCGATGCGGTGGACGCCGACACCGGCACCGTCTTCCTCACGGCATTGTCGATTCTGCTGGGCCGGGTCACCGGGAGCGGCGACATCGCCGTGGGAACGGCGGTGGATGTGGGCGACCGCCACGACGCCGTGGTGATTCGTTCGTTGTATTCGGGCGGGACCTCCTGCCGCGACTTCCTGTCGCACGTCCGGGACGTCGTCGCCGAGGCGCGCCTGCACACCCGTGTCCCGTTCGAGCGTCTCGTCGGAGATCTCGACGTGTCGCGGTCGGACGCCTACGCTCCGATCGTCCAGGTGCTGCTGGACACCCGGCCGCAGGGCGCGCACGGTGCCGCCCTCTCCGGCGTCGACCTGTGCGTGTCCGTGACGGAAGCGGTCGGCGAGGGGGGTGAGCCCGAGGGGGTCTCCGTCGAATTCGGTTTCGCCGCAGACCTGTTCGATGCGCACACGATCCGGGTGGCGGCAGAGCGGTTCCGCCGCATCCTCGAGGCGATGACGGCGGGCCCGGACGTTCCGGTGGGCGACATCGAGATTCTCTCCGACGAGGAGCGTTCCGCACTGACCCCGGTGCGGGGACAACCGGGCCGGTCCGAGCGTTCCCTGCCCGCGCTGTTCGCGGATGCGGCGGCCCTCGATCCGGCGGCGACCGCCCTGTCGAGGCAGGGCGAGGACCTGTCGTACGGGGAGTTGGACCGGTGGTCGACGCGGCTGGCCCGGGTGCTGATCGACCACGGGGTGGGGCCCGAATCGTTCGTCGCGCTGGCGTTGCCGCGTTCGTTCCGGTCGGTGGCGTCGGTCTGGGCCGTCGCGAAGACCGGTGCGGCGTTCGTTCCGGTGGACCCGAACTATCCGGCCGACCGGATCGACTACATGCTCGCCGATTCGGGCGTGCTGCTGGGTCTGACGGAGGCGTCGGTGCGCGGCAGCATGCACGATTCCGTTCCGTGGGTGGTGTTGGACGATCCGGACTTCCGGGCCGACTGCGACACCCGGCCAGACAGTCCGGTGACCGATTCCGACCGGGTTCGGCCGCTGCGGCTCGACCATGCCGCGTACGTGATCTACACGTCCGGTTCGACGGGGCAGCCGAAGGGTGTCACCGTCACCCACCGGGGGCTGGACACTTTCGCGGCCGACCAGCAGGCCCGGTTCGGCGCCACCAGATCGTCTCGGACACTGCACTTCTCCACGCCGAGCTTCGACGCGTCCCTGTTCGAGTACCTGCAGGCCTTCGGTGTCGGCGCCACGATGGTGGTCGTGCCGCCGTCCGCGTACGGCGGCGCCGAACTGGCCGACCTGCTGCGGTCCGAACGGGTCACCCACGGCTTCGTCACCACCGCCGCGCTGGGCACGATTCCACCGGACGGGCTCGACGACTTCCTCGACGTCGTGGTGGGCGGGGAGGCCTGCCCGCCCGAACTGGTTGCCCGGTGGGCGCCCGGCCGCCGGCTGTGCAACGCGTACGGCCCCACCGAGACCACGATCATGTCGAACATCAGCGCACCGATGACCCCCGGTGACCCGATCACGCTGGGCGGGCCGATTCGCGGCGCGGAGGAAGTGGTGCTCGACGCCCGGCTCCATCCGGTGCCCGTCGGCGTGCCGGGTGAGCTGTACATCGCGGGACCCGGTGTGGCCCGGGGCTATCACCGGCGGCCCGGTCTGACGGCCGCACGATTCGTCGCCGACCCGTACGGCCGGGGCCGGATGTACCGCACCGGCGACGTGGTGCGCTGGCGGCCCGACCACACGCTCGAATACCTGCGGCGCAGCGACTTCCAGGTGAAGGTGCGCGGATTCCGGATCGAGCTCGGCGAAATCGACGCGCTGCTGCAGACCCACTCCGATGTGTCGCTCGCCGTCACCATCGGGCGGCCCGGCCCGTCGGGAGACACGGTGCTGGTCTCGTACGTCGTCCCGGCGCCGGGCAGGCCGATCGAGACGACGGAACTGCTGCGGCAGGTGCGGAACCGGTTGCCGTCGTACATGGTGCCGTCGGTGGTCGTGGTGCTGGACGAGATCCCGCTGAACCCGGTCGGGAAGCTCGACCGCGCGGCGCTGCCGGAACCGCGATTCCTGTCCGCCGCGGCCGAGTTCCGGGCGCCCGCCGACCCGGTCGAGGAGACGATCGCCGAGGTCTTCACGGAGGTCCTCGGAGTCGAGCGGATCAGTGTCGACGACAGCTTCTTCGACCTCGGCGGCAATTCCCTGGTGGCGACGCGGGTGATCGCACGCGTCAACGCGGCGCTCGGATCGGACATCGGTGTGCGGGCGTTGTTCGAGGCGCCCACCGCCGAACTGCTCGCGGTCTTCGTGCGGCACGCGGGCACCGAACTCGTCGACCGGCCGCCCCTGACCGTCGGGGAGCGTCCCGAGCGGATCCCGCTGTCGCTGGCGCAGCAACGCATGTGGTTCATCAACCAGTTCGACACGTCGTCGGTCGCGTACAACATCCCGATGGCGGTGCGCCTGACCGGACCCCTGGACGCGGACACACTGGCGGCCGCGGTGGGCGACGTCGTCGAACGGCACGAATCGTTGCGCACCGTGTATCCCGCGTCGCCGGACGGCCCGCACCAGGTGATCGTCGATGCCGCGGAGGTCGTTCCCGATCTCACGCCGCAGGTGGACGGCGACGACTCGCTGCACGAACGGATCGCGACCCTCCTGATCGGCGGGTTCGACGTGAGCGCGGCGGTCCCGCTGCGGGCAACCTTGTTGCGCACCGGTACCGACGAGCACGTCCTGGTGATCGTGGTGCATCACATCGCGGCCGACGGGGCGTCGCTCGCGCCGCTGGCCCGCGACCTCATGGTGGCCTACTCGGCACGCCGGTCCGGGAGCGTGCCGAGCTGGGATCCACTGCCCGTGCAATACGCCGACTTCAGTGTGTGGCAGCGGCGGCTCCTCGGCAGCGCCGACGATCCGGACAGCCTCATGTCCCGGCAGCTGCACTATTGGCGGGATGCGCTCGCGGAGCTCCCCGAGGTGAGCGCCCTGCCGCTCGATCGGAACAGACCCGTCACGAGATCCCTCGCGGGTGCGACGGCACCGTTCTCGATCGACGCGGGCCTGCACCGACAGCTGCTTCTGCTCGCGCGGGAGCACAACGCGACGTTGTTCATGGTGATGCACGCGGCGCTGGCCGTGCTGCTGTCGCGGGTGTCCGGGTCGGAAGACGTCGCCATCGGCACCCCCATCGCGGGCCGCGGCGAGGCGGCGCTGGACGACCTGGTGGGGATGTTCGTCAACACGCTGGTGCTGCGGACGCGGGTCGACCCGGCCGAGGCGTTCACCGACGTGCTCGCCCGGGCCCGCGACACGGATCTGGGTGCGTTCGGGCACACGGACGTTCCCTTCGAGAGCGTCGTCGACGAGCTGGCGCCCTCCCGGTCGACGTCCCACTCGCCGCTGTTCCAGGTGCTGCTCGAATTCCAGAACACCGTTCGCGCGCATCTGGAACTGCCGGGCCTGACCGTCGAGGCCGTGGACGTCGATCCCGGGGTCGCCAAGTTCGACCTGCAGCTGTCGCTCGCCGAATACCACGACGACAAGGGGACGGCCGCGGGCATGGCGGCCGCCTTCCTCTACGCGACGGACGTGTTCGACCGGCCGTCGGTGGAGGGATTCGGCGAACGCTTCGTGCGGGTCCTGCGGGCGGTGGTGGACGATCCGGCGGCGGTGGTGGGCGACATCGCGGTTCTCGGCACGGCCGAGCGGGATCTGGTGCTGGACGGGTGGAACCGTGCGGGGGTCGCCGCGGACGCTCAGACCGTGGTCGAGATGTTCGCCCGGGTGGCCGCGGACACCCCGGACGCCACCGCGGTGGTGGGCGGTGCCGAGACGCTGACCTACCGGGAACTGGACGAGCGGGCGAACCGGTTGGCGCGGTTGCTGATCGCCGAGGGTGTGGGCGCCGAGTCGCTGGTCGCGGTGATGGTCGATCGCACCCCCGCCCTCGTGGTGACGCTACTGGCGGTCCTCGCGGCCGGTGGCGGATACGTCCCGGTCGACGCGAGCTATCCCGCCGAGCGGGTGACGGCGATGTTCGCGGACGCGCAGCCCGTCTGCGCTGTGGTGAGCGCCGAATTCGCCCCGCGGGTACCGGCCGGAATCCCGCGGCTGGTGATCGACGATCCGGAGACGGCCGGCGCGGCGGCGCGGCTGTCCGGGCTGCCGGTCACCGACGCGGACCGGTTGCGGCCGCTGTGGCCGGACGCCGTCGCGTACGTGATCTTCACGTCGGGATCGACCGGCAGGCCTAAGGGCGTGCAGGTGTCCCATCGCTGCCTCGTCACGCTGCTGGCCAACACCCGGGAGCTGTTCGGATTCGACGCCTCCGACGTGTGGACACTCTTCCATTCGTACGCCTTCGACTTCTCGGTCTGGGAACTGTGGGGAGCGCTCGTCCACGGTGGCCGCCTGGTGCTGGTCGACTACTTCACCGCGCGGTCGCCCGACACGTTCCTGGAACTGCTCCGCCGGGAGCGGGTGACGGTGCTGAACCAGACCCCGACGGCGTTCTACCAGCTGACCGAGGCCGACCGGGCGGCCGGCGCCGTCGAAAACGCCGACCGCGCGCCATTGTCGTTGCGGCACGTGATCTTCGGCGGCGAGGCTCTCGACGTCGGACAGCTCGAGCGGTGGTACGCGCGGCACGAAGACCACGCCCCGTTGCTGGTGAACATGTACGGCATCACCGAGACCACGGTGCACGTCAGCTTCCTGGCGCTGGATCGCGCACTGGCCGCGTCGGCCGCTGGTTCGGTGATCGGCGGCGGGCTCCCGGGTCTGCGCGTGTACGTGCTCGACAGCCGGTTGCATCCGGTGCCGCCCGGGGTGGTGGGCGAGCTGTACGTGTCGGGAGACCAGGTGACCCGCGGCTACCTCGGCCGGTCCGCCTTGACCGCAACCCGTTTCGTCGCCGACCCGTTCGACCGCGATCGTGCGGGCGCGCGCATGTACCGGTCGGGCGACGTCGTGAAATGGGGTGCGGGCGGCCGGCTCGAATACGTGGGACGCAGCGACTTCCAGGTGCAGCTCCGCGGATTCCGGGTGGAACTCGGCGAGGTGGAGGCGGCCCTGGCCGCGTGTGCCGGGGTGGCGCAATCGGTGGTCGTGGTGCGCGGCGACGACCGGGACGGCGACCGGCTGGTGGGCTACGTGGTGCCGGAGGCGGGAGCGGACGTCGACCCGGGCGTGGTGCTCGACGCGGTCGGGAGGGCGGTACCGTCGTACATGGTGCCGTCCGCGGTGGTGGTGATCGACGCGCTACCGCTGACCGTCAACGGCAAACTCGACCGGAAGGCGCTGCCGGAGGCCGACTTCGGCACGTCGACGGTGGGATTCGTCGCGCCGCGCAATCCGGTCGAGGAGATCGTCGCCGCCGTGTTCGCCGACCTGCTCGGCGTCGCCCGGGCCGGGGTGAACGACGACTTCTTCGCGCTCGGCGGGAACTCGCTGACCGCGACCCGGCTCGTGGCCCGGATCAACGCCGCGGTCGGCGACCGACTCGGGGTGCGCGACGTGTTCGACGCCCCGACCGTCGCCGGGCTCGCTGCCCGCGCGGAGGTCGGGGCCGCGCGGGCGGCGGCCCGGCCCGCCCCGCGGGACCCGGCGCGGGAGGTCCCCCTCTCGCTCGCCCAGCAGCGCATGTGGTTCATCAACCAGTTCGACACGGCCAGTGCGGCATACAACGTCGCGATCGCACTCCGCCTCGTGGGCGCGCTCGATCACGCGGCGCTGCAGGCGGCGCTCGCCGACGTCGTCGAGCGCCACGAATCGCTGCGCACCGTGTTCCCCCTCACCGACCGCGGTCCGCGGCAGGTGATCCTGCCGGCGGACGACGTCGCGCCCGTTCTCACACCGCGTGCCGTCGCGCCCGCGAATCTCGAGCGGGAACTCCGCCGCCTCCACTCCGCGGGATTCGACGTGACCGCGGAGGCGCCGGTGCGGGCCCGGTTGTTCGCGGCGGACGAGAGCGAGCACGTGCTGGCCGTCGTCGTCCACCACATCGCGGCGGACGGGTTCTCGATGGTTCCGCTCGCCCGGGACGTCCTGTCGGCGTACACCGCCCGGGTGCACGGCGTTGCGCCCGACTGGGTTCCGCTGGCCGTCCAGTACGCCGACTACACGCTGTGGCAGCGCGACCTCCTCGGGGCCGAGGACGACGACGAGTCGCCGCTCGCGCGACAATTGCAGTACTGGACCTCGACGCTCGCCGACGTCCCCGACGTGCTGGAACTGCCGACCGACCGGCCCCGCCCGGCGGCCAGGACCCTCGGAGCGGGCCGCGTCGAGTTCGAGATCGCGGCGGAGCTGCACCACGGTGTGGTGCGGGTGGCCCGCCGGCACGGATCGACCGTGTTCATGGCCCTGCACGCCGCGCTCGCCGTGCTGCTGTCGCGGCTGAGCGCGTCGGACGACGTCGCGGTGGGCACACCCGTCGCGGGACGCGGCGCGGCCGAACTCGACGACCTGGTCGGGATGTTCGTGAACACCCTCGTGCTCCGCACACCGGTCGACGGCGCCTGCACGTTCGCGGAACTTCTCGCACAGGTCCGGGACGCCGACCTCGGGGCGTTCACGCACGCCGACGTCCCGTTCGAAGGGGTCGTCGAGAGCCTGCGACCGTCGCGGTCCACCGCGTATTCGCCGCTGTTCCAGGTGATGCTGGAATTCCAGAACACCGAGCGCCCCGAACTGGAGTTGCCGGGGTTACACGTCGAACCCCTCGATCTCGCGTTCGACACGATCAATTTCGACCTGCAGCTGACTCTGCGGGAGAACGTGGACGCCGACGGACACCCCGCGGGTATCGGTGCGGCGCTCGGGTACGCCACCGACATCTTCGACGAGGCCACCGTGTCCGCGTTCGCCGACCGGCTGGTCCGGATCCTCGCCGCGGTCACGGCCGCGCCGGACGCGCCGGTCGGCGACATCGACGTTCTCGGCGCCGGCGAGCGGGCCGCGCTGACGTCGGTGACCGGGGGCGGCGGGGTGGCGCCGCGCACGCTGCCGCAATTGCTGACGGCGGCCGCGGCGGCGCACCCGGACGCCGCAGCGCTGTCCTTCGAGGGCCGCCGGGTGTCGTACCGAGACCTCGACGAGAGGTCGAACCGGCTCGCCCGACTGCTGATCGACCGTGGCGCCGGACCGGAACAGGTGGTGGCGCTGGCATTGTCGCGGTCGATCGACAGCGTGCTGGCCGTCTGGGCGGTGGCGAAGACGGGGGCGGCGTTCCTTCCGGTCGACCCCGATCATCCCGCCGAGCGCATCGCATACATGCTCACCGACTCCGGCGCCGTCGCGGGCATCACCACGGCCGCGCTCCGGCCCGGCCTGCCACCGTCGATTCCGTGGCTGGTGCCCGCCGATCCCGGGACGGAGGCCGAACTGTCGCTGCTGCCGGCAACGGCGGTGACCGACGCCGACCGCACCTCGGCACTGCACGTCGACCACCCGGCGTACCTGATCTACACGTCGGGATCCACCGGCCTGCCGAAGGGGGTGGTGACCACCCACCGCGGTCTGGCGAGTTTCGCTGCGACGGAACAGGACACGTTCGGTACGACCGCGGAGTCGCGCACCCTGCACTTCGCGTCGCCGAGCTTCGACGCGTCCGTGCTCGAGCTGATGCTCGCAGTCGGACCGGGTGCGACGATGGTGATCGCGTCCCCGTCCGTGTACGGCGGCGACGAACTGGCGGAGTTGCTGAGGCGGGAGCGGGTCACGCACTGCTTCGTCACGCCGGCGGCGCTCGCGTCAGTCGACCCCGCCGGCCTCGAGGGCGTGGAGTGCGTGGTGACCGGCGGAGAGTCGTGCCCGCCCGAACTGGTGGCCCGCTGGGCGCCGGGCCGGGCGATGTTCGACGCGTACGGGCCGACGGAGGCGACCGTGGTGTCGAGCATCAGCGCCGCGCTGGTGCCGGGAGAGCCCGTCACGATCGGGGCGCCGACGCTCGGCTTCAGCGAGGTTGTTCTCGACGCGCGGCTGCACCCCGTCCCGGTCGGTGTCGCGGGGGAGTTGTACCTCGCCGGGCCCGCGCTCGCGCGCGGCTACCACGGGCGGCGCCCCCTCACGGCGGAACGCTTCGTGCCCAACCCCTTCGGACCGCCGGGGAGCCGGATGTACCGGACCGGCGACCTGGTGCGCTGGATGCCGGACGGGCAACTCGACTATCTCGGACGCACCGACTTCCAGGTGAAGATCCGCGGCTTCCGGATCGAACTCGGCGAGGTGGAGTCGGTCCTCCTCGCCCACGAGTCCGTGGCGGCGGCCGTTGCGGACGTGCGCCGCGACGGTCACTCGGGTCATCGGCTGATCGGGTACGTGGTGCCCGAACCCGGAGCGGCCGTCGATCCCACCGCGCTGCTCCGGTTCGCCGGTGAGCGGCTCGCGTCCTACATGGTGCCCGCCGCTGTGCTCGTCATCGCCGCGCTCCCGGTGACGGTCCACGGCAAGATCGACCGGAAGGCGCTGCCGGAACCGGACTTCGGTGCCGGCGTCACCGTCAGCCGCCCGCCGCGCACCGAGGCCGAGGCGCTGCTCGCCGGGCTGTTCCGGGACGTACTGGGACTCGAATCGGTGGGTGTGGACGATTCGTTCTTCGCGCTCGGCGGCGACAGCATCATGTCGATCCAGCTTGTGGCCCGGGCGAAGGCGGCGGGTCTGCTCCTCTCACCGCGCGACGTGTTCGAACGCAGGACCGTGGCCGGTCTCGCCGAGGTCGTCCACCACGAACGCGCGGATGCCGTGGTGCTGGAGGAACTTCCCGGTGGCGGCGTCGGCCCGGTCCCGCTGACACCGGTCGTCGCGTGGATGCTGGAGCGCAGCGCCGGACGGCTGGACCGGTTCTCCCAGGCGGTGCTGGTGACCGCCCCGCCGGGGCTGCGCCGTGACGACCTCGTCGCCGCCGTGGACGCGGTGCTGGACCGGCACGACACGCTGCGCGCACGCCTCGCACGCGACGCGGAGGGGCAGTGGCGGATGACGGTGCTGCCCACCGGGTCGGTGTCGGCCGACGCGCTGATCCATCGCGTGCCCGTGCCGTCGTTCGACGCGAGCAGCTTCGATGCGGTCGCGCGAGGCGCACTGGACGCGGCGGCGGACCGGCTGGATCCGGCCTCGGCCAGCATGGTGCAGGTGCTCTGGTTCGACGGCCCGGGCGGGCAGGGGCGGCTACTGCCGGTCGCGCATCATCTGGTCGTCGACGGTGTGTCCTGGCGGATCCTGATCGCGGATCTCGCGGCGGCGCACGCCCGTGCCGTCGAGGGTGCGCCCGCCGCGCTGCCCGCAGTCGGGACGTCGATGCGGCGGTGGGCACACGGACTCACCGACGCGGTGCGGGACCGCCTCGACGAGGGGGAACGGTGGCAGTCCATCCTGGACGCTGCCGATCCGCTGCTCGGCTCCCGGCCACTGGATCCCGCCGTCGACGTCGACGCCACCACGGGCCGCCGCACCGTCGACGTGCCGGCGAACGTCACCGCGGCGCTGCTCACCACGCTGCCCGCCACCTTCCACGGCGCCGTCGGCGACGGCCTCCTCACCGCGCTGACGCTCGCGTTGATCCGGTGGCGGCGCGACCGCGGAACGAGCACAGCCGACGCGCTGATCAACCTCGAGGGTCACGGCCGCGAGGACCACGTCGTTCCCGGCGCCGACCTGTCGCGCACCGTCGGTTGGTTCACCACCCTGTTCCCGGTGCGGCTCGACCTCACGGGCATCGACATCGATGCCGCCTTCGCCGGCGACGCCCCGGCCGGGGCCGCGATCAAGGCGGTCAAGGAGCAACTCCTCGCCGTCCCCGACCACGGAATCGGATACGGCATGCTGCGCTACCTGGACGCGGACACGTCGCCGGCGCTGAGCCGGTTCCGGCCGCCGCAGATAAGTTTCAACTACCTCGGCCGGGTGGCGACGAGTGCAGGCGACGTGCCCTGGCTGCCCGTCGAGGGAAGCACCGATCTCGGTGGAACCCAGAACCACGACATGCCCGCCGCCTGGGTCGTGGACGTGAACGCGGCGACCACCGTCCGCGGCGGCGAACCCGTGCTGACCGCGACGTGGTCGTATCCCACCGGGATGGTGGCCGCGGAGGACGTGGACGAGCTCGCCGCACTGTGGGTCCAAGGCCTCACCGCTCTGGCCGAGCACGCCGGCAGGCCGGGCGCGGGCGGGCTCACACCGTCGGACCTGAACCTGGTGTCCGTCGGGCAATCCGACATCGACCGGCTCGAGCTCACCTATCCGGACCTCTCGGACATCTGGTCGCTGTCACCGCTGCAGGCGGGTCTGCTGTTCCACGCGCAGCTGTCCGAGCACCGGCTCGACGCGTATCAGGTGCAACTGGTGCTCGATCTCCGCGGCAGCGTCGACTCCCCGAGAATGCGCCGCGCCGCACAGGGTCTGCTCGACCGGCATGCGAACCTCCGGGTGGCCTTCGCCGACACGGGCAGCGGCCCGGCGCAGGTGGTCCTGAATTCGGTGACCGCTCCGTGGACCGACGTCGATCTCGCACATCTCGACGAGACCAGGATCTCCGCGGAACTGGCGGCCCTCCTGGCCGCCGATCGTGCGGTCCCGTTCGACATGTCGACGGCCCCGCTGCTCCGGTTCACGTTGCTGCGCACCGCACCCGACCGGTACCGACTGGTCGTCACCCATCACCACATCCTCCTCGACGGCTGGTCGACACCGCTGGTGATCAAGGATCTGCTGATCCTCTACGCCACCGGCGGCGACCCGGCCGCCCTTCCCCGGGTCACGTCCTACCGTGACTATCTGCAGTGGGTCGGCGCCCAGGACCGCGAACGGTCCACGGCCGCCTGGGTATCCGCTCTCGCCGGCGCGGACGAGCCGACGTTCGTCGCACCCGCGGCGCGCGGTGAGCACGGTTTCGCCAACCCGGAGGACGTGCGCCTCGACGTGAGCGAGGAGAAGACCCGGGAACTCGGGGCGCTCGCCCGGGACCGCGGGTTGACGATGAACACCCTCGTCCAGGTGGCGTGGGGGCTCGTGCTCACCACACTCGGCACCCGTGAGGACGTCACGTTCGGGGCCACGGTGTCCGGGCGCCCACCGGCCGTCGCCGGCATCGAGTCGATGGTCGGGCTGTTCATCAACACGGTGCCCGTCCGGCTCCGCCTGCGCCGCGACGAAACACTCGCGGAACTGCTGCAGCGCTTCCAGAGCGAACAGTCCGCCCTCCTCGACCACCACTACCTCGGCCTCACCGACATCCAGCGCGCCGTCGGACAGGGCGCCGCCTTCGACACGCTCACCGTGTTCGAGTCGTATCCGGTGGACCGGATGGGGCTGACCGAGGACACCGACATCGACGGCATGCGTGTGGCGGGGGTCGAGGGAATCGATTCGACCCATTATCCGTTCACCCTGATGGCGCACGTCGACACGGGACTGCACCTGCGATTGCGGTACCAGCCGGCCGTCTTCGACAGCGAGTTCGCGGAGTCGGTGGCGGCCCGGGTCGCGCGTGCCCTGCAAATCGTGCTGTCGGACATCGATACTCCCCTCGCGCACCTCACCTTGCTGTCGGAGGCCGAACTCAGGGAATTCACCGCGGTTCCCGGCGCCCCCGCCGGACCGCCGCGAACGCTGCCCGAGATCCTCACCGCCGCGGCGGGCGACCGACCGGACGCGCCCGCGATCGTCGTCGACGGACGCGAGACGAGCTACCACGAACTCGACACCCGGTCGAACGCGCTGGCCCGCCTGCTCATCGAACGGGGTGCCGGCCCGGAGACGTTCGTCGCGCTGGGACTCCCGAGATCGGCCGAATCGGTGCTCGCCGTGTGGGCGGTGGCGAAGGCGGGTGCGGCGTTCGTGCCCGTCGACCCGAATTATCCGCCCGAGCGCATCGAGCACATGCTGGCCGATTCCGGTGCGGCACTGGGTGTGACGACGTCGGCTCAGCGCAATCGGCTGCCCGGTTCGGTGCCGTGGCTGGTGCTCGACGAACCGGCATTCGACGGCACCTGGTCGGCCACCACCACCGCCCGCGTCACCGACCTCGACCGCCGATCGGTGCTCGACGTCGACCACGCGGCGTACGCGATCTACACGTCCGGGTCCACCGGCAGGCCGAAGGGCGTCGTCGTCACCCATCGCGGGCTGGCGAATCTGCTCACCGAACAGACCGAGCACTACACCGTGTCGCCCGACTCGCGTTGTCTGCACATCTGTTCGCCCAGTTTCGACGTGGCGATACTCGAACTCGTTCAATCGTGCGCGGCAGGTGCGGCGCTCGTGGTCGCACCACCCGACGTCTACGGCGGTGCGGAACTCGCGGAGTTGCTCCGGCGGGAACGGATCACCCACGCCTGCATCACCCCGGCCGTGCTCGCCACCGTCGAGAACGACGGCATCGAGCACCTCGAGGCGCTCGTCGTGGCCGGCGACGCCGTCGGCGACGAACTGGTGGCCACGTGGGGCACCGATCGCGGAATGTTCAACGGCTACGGACCCACCGAGGCCACCATCCTCACCACGTTCAGCCGGCCGATGGCCCCGGGGGAACCGGTCACGATCGGCGGTCCGGTCCGCGGCATCGTGCTGTCCGTCCTCGACGCGCGGCTGCAACCCGTCCCGGCCGGGGTGCCGGGGGAGCTGTACATCTCGGGACCGGCGCTGGCCCGCGGCTACCACCGGCGGCCCGCGCTCACCGCGGAACGGTTCGTCGCCAACCCGTACGCGGGCGGCCGCATGTACCGCACGGGCGACGTCGTGCGGTGGCGCCGGGACCACACGCTCGAATACCTCGGGCGCAGCGACTTCCAGGTGAAGATCCGCGGTCAGCGCGTCGAGCTCGGGGAGATCGATGCCGTGCTCACCACCCACCCGCACGTCGACTTCGCCGCGACCCTCGGCCGGCCGGGACCGCTGGGCGACACGGCACTCGTGTCGTACGTCCTGCCGCACGACGGCGAGGAGGTGGCGGCGCCCGACGTGCTCGCGTTCGCGGGCCGGATCCTGCCCAAGTACATGGTGCCCGCCGCCGTGGTGGTGCTGGACGAGATCCCCCTCACTCCGGTCGGCAAGCTGGACCGGAAGTCGCTGCCGGCACCGGAATTCGTCTCGTCGGCGATCGGCTACCGGGCGCCCACCACACCCGTCGAGGAGGCCGTCGCGCGGGTGTTCGCGGACGTGCTCGGTGCTCCGCGCGTCGGCGCGGACGACAGCTTCTTCGCACTCGGCGGCGACTCGCTCAGCGCCACCCGGGCGGTCGCGCGCATCAACTCCGCCCTCGACGCCGGGATCGGCGTGGCCGCACTGTTCGACGCACCCGCGGTCGCGGATCTGGCGGTCCGGATCGAATCGGCGTCGCCGGCGTACGTCCGGCCGGTGGCGCTCGCCGTGCGACCGCGCCCCGACCGGATACCGCTGTCGCTGGCGCAGCAACGCATGTGGTTCGTGAACCAGTTCGACCCGTCCTCGCCCGCGTACAACATTCCGGTCGCGTTGCGACTGACCGGCGACCTCGACCGCGCCGCCCTGCTCGCGGCGGTCGGCGACGTCGTGGAGCGGCACGAATCGCTGCGCACGGTGTTCCCCGGTGCGGTCGACGGACCGCACCAGGTGATCGTCGACGCCGGGCGGGCAACCCCGAGTCTCGAATCGATAGCCGTGTCCGGTGACCGCGACCTCCGGGACGCCCTCGCCGGCCTCGTCGACAGGGGCTTCGACGTGAGCGACGAGATCCCCTTCCGCGCCGCCCTGTTCGAGCTGAATCCCACGGAACACGTCCTGGCCATCGTGGTGCACCACATCGCCGCCGACGGGTTCTCCATGATGCCGCTGGCCCGCGACGTCATGCTGGCGTACACCGCCCGGACCGTGGGGGAGACCCCCGGCTGGACGCCGCTGCCGGTCCAGTACGCCGACTACAGCGTCTGGCAGCGGGATGTCCTCGGCGGGGTGGACGAACCCGACTCGGTGATGTCGCGGCAACTCGCCTACTGGACCGACGCGCTGGCCGGTGTGCCCGAGGTACTGCAGATCCCGCTGGACCGGCCGCGGCCCGCCCGGCGTTCGTACCGCGGGGCCGTCGTCGAGTTCGATGTGCCCGCGCGGCTGCACCGGTCGTTGAGTGCGCTTGCCGCCGAGCACAATGCGAGCCTGTTCATGGCCGTCCATGCGGCGTTCGCGGTGCTGCTGTCCCGGCTGTCGGGCACCGGCGACGTCACGATGGGCACGCCGGTCGCCGGTCGTGGGCAGGCGGCGCTCGACGACGTGGTGGGCATGTTCGTCAACACGCTCGTGCTGCGAACGGACATCGACCCGCGGGCGTCGTTCGGTGAGGTGCTGGCCGCGGTCCGGGCGGCCGACCTCGGCGCGTTCGAGCACGCGGACATCCCGTTCGAGCGGTTGGTCGACGATCTCGCCCCCGAACGGTCCACGTCGCACGCGCCGCTGTTCCAGGTGCTCGTCGAGTTCCGGAACGCGGAGGGCACGCACCTCGAGCTGCCGGGACTCACCGTCGACTCGGTCGACGTGGATCTCGGCGTGGCGAAGTTCGATCTGGAGCTGAGTCTCGCCGAACAGGTCGACGAGAACGGTGCGCCTGCCGGACTCGCCGCCGGACTGCGGTTCGCGACGGACGTGTTCGACCGGGACACCGTGAACCGGTTCGCGGAGCGATTCCTGCGGGTGCTCGAATCGATCGCTGCGACACCGGCTCTGCCGGTGGGCGACATCGAACTGCTGGACTCGCGGGAGCGGGACCTCGTGCTGCCACCGCGTGTCGGGTCCGCCGTCGACGCGACCCTCCCGGAACTGTTCGAGCGGGCTGCCGGGCAGTCCCGCGGTGCGACGGCCGTCGTGTGCGAGGGCGTCTCTGTCACCTACGCCGAGCTGGACACCCGTTCGAATCGACTGGCACGGTTGCTGATCGACCGCGGCGCGGGCCCCGAGACGCTGGTGGCCGTCGTCGCCGCGCGGTCGGTGGACCTGGTCGTGGCCCTTCTCGCCGTCGTGAAGTCGGGGGCCGGATACGTGCCCGTCGACGTCACGTATCCCGCGGAGCGGCTCGCGTACGTATTCGCCGACGCCCGGCCCGTGTGCGTGCTGACCACGGAGGAGGAGTCCGGGACGGTCCGGGCGTGCGGGGTCCCGATCCTCGTCGTCGACAGCTCGGGCACGGCGACCGAACTGGACCGTACGTCGGCGCTGCCGGTGACCGACCGGGACCGGTCGGGGCCGCTGCACCCGGATGCGGTGGCGTACGTCATCTACACCTCCGGGTCTACGGGTCGCCCGAAAGGCGTTCAGGTGGCGCATCGCAACGTCGCCACCCTGTTCGTGAACACGTGGCCGCTGTTCCGATTCGACGCCTCCGACGTGTGGACCATGTTCCACTCGGCGGCGTTCGACTTCTCCGTCTGGGAATTGTGGGGTGCGCTGCTCCACGGCGGCAGGCTGGTGGTGGTCGACTACTTCACGACCCGCTCACCCGACATGTTCCTGCGGCTGCTGCGGGACGAGAACGTCACCGTCCTGAATCAGACCCCGACCGCGTTCTACCAACTGGCCGAGGCGGACCGGGCGGCCGGCGGTACCGACCTCGACCTGCGTGTCGTGGTGTTCGGCGGCGAGGCCCTCGATCTGGGACAGCTCACCCGCTGGTACACGCGCCGCGCCGACAGCGCGCCGGTGCTGGTCAACATGTACGGGATCACGGAAACCACCGTGCACGTCAGTCATCTGCCGTTGGACGCGGAACTCGCGGCCCACGCATCCGCGTCCGTGATCGGCCGGGAACTGCCCGGTCTGCGCGTGTACGTGCTCGACGCCCGCTTGCACCCGGTGCCGCCGGGCGTGGTCGGCGAACTCTACGTGTCGGGTGCACAGGTGTCCCGCGGCTATCTGGGCCGGTTCGCGCTCACCGCAACCCGATTCGTGGCCGACCCGCGCACCCCCGGTTCCCGGATGTACCGGTCCGGCGACCTGGGCCGGTGGAACGCGGACGGACAGCTGGAATATCTGGGCCGCAACGACTTCCAGGTACAGATCAAGGGCTTCCGCATCGAGCTCGGTGAGGTGGAGTCGGCGCTTCTCGCCTGCGACGGCGTGGCGCAGTCCGTCGTGTCGGCGCGGCGGGAACGTCTGGTGGGGTACGTGGTGCCCGAGTCGGGGAGGGTGCTCGACCCCGCCGGAATCGTCGATCAGGTGGCGGGGCGGCTGGCGGCACACATGGTGCCCGCTGCCGTGGTCGTCCTCGACGCTCTGCCGCTCACCGTGAACGGCAAACTGGACCGCCGCGCGCTGCCCGAACCGGACTTCGGGCAGCGGGTGTCGCTGGGCCGGGCGCCCGCGACCGAGACGGAGCGGATCCTCGCCGGCCTGTTCGCCGAGGTGCTCGGTCTGGACTCGGTGGGTGTCGACGATTCGTTCTTCGCGGTGGGCGGCGATTCCATCATGTCCATCCAACTGGTCACGCGGGCGAAGGCGTCCGGGGTGGTGATCACCCCGCGGGAGGTGTTCGAGCGCAAGACGGTCGCCGCGCTCGCGGAGGTCGCGACCACGGGGGAGGAGGCCGTCACACTCGCGGAACTCCCGGGCGGCGGCGTCGGCGAGTTCCCCCTGACCCCGATCGTGCACTGGATGCTGGGCCGGGACGGCGACTTCCGGCGGTACTCGCAGGCCGCGCTGTTCCGGACGCCCGCCGAACTCGACGAGGACACGCTGACGGCGGCGATGCAGGCCGTGCTGGACCGGCACGACGTCCTGCGCGCCCGGCTGTACCCCAGCGACCGGGCCGAGCACGGCTGGACCATGACGGCCGCCCCGCCCGGCTGGGTCCGGGCGACGTCGGTGGTGCGCACGGTGCCCCTCGGCACGGCGGACTCCTTCACCGACACCGCCGCCCGCGAACTGGACGCCGCCGCCGGCCGGCTCGATCCGGAGTCGGGGGTGATGGTGCAGGCGGTATGGTTCCCGGGCGGCGCGACCCCGGCCGCCCGCGGACGGCTGCTGATCGTCGCCCATCACCTGGTGGTCGACGGGGTGTCCTGGCGCATCCTGGTCCCCGATCTCGCCCTCGCCTGCGCCCGGGTGCTGTCGGGCGACGCGCCGGCCCTGCCTCCCACGGGAACGTCGATGCGACGGTGGGCGCACGCCCTCACCGATGTGGCGCAGGAATCCTCCCGCACAGCCGAACTCGACCTCTGGCGGCGGATGCTCGACACCCCCGACCCGCCCCTGGGATCGCGGCCGCTCACCGCAGCCGACACGGAGACCTCCGCCGTCGAGGTCCAGCTTCCCGTCGCCGTGACCGAGGCGCTACTGACGACACTCCCGCAGGCGTTCCACGGGGCCGTCGGCGACGGTTTGCTCACGGCGCTGGCGCTGGCCCTCGTGCGCTGGCGCCGGGACCGCGGGGTCTCCTCGTCCGGCGCTCTCGTGAACCTCGAGGGACACGGCCGCGAGGAACAGGTGGTGCCGGGCGCCGACCTGGCCCGCACGGTCGGCTGGTTCACCACGATCTTCCCGGTGGCACTCGACCTGGACGGCGTGGACATCGACGACGCGTTCGCGGCCGGCCCCGCCGCGGGCGCCGCGATGAAGACGGTGAAGGAGCGGTTGCGGTCGATCCCGGACCACGGCATCGGGTTCGGGCTCCTCCGGTATCTCGCTGAGGACACGGCCGCGGAACTGTCGGCCGCCGCGAACCCGCAGGTGAGCTTCAACTACCTCGGCAGGCTCGGTGCGGGTACCACCCCGGACGGTGACTGGACGCCGCTGTCCGACGAGGGGCTCGCCGCCGCCGCGCAGTCGGGGCTGCCCGCGGCGGCCGTCGTCGACGTGAACGCGAGAACCACCGACACCACCGCGGGGCCGGCACTCACCGCGACGTGGTCGTTCCCCGTCGGAGTGATCGCGGCGGAGGACGTCGACGACCTCGCGCGCCTGTGGGTGCGGGCACTGGAGGCCCTTACCGCGCATGCCCGCTCCGGTGGCGGCGGCTTCACCCCGTCCGACCTGAACCTGGTGCGACTCGGTCAGGACGCGGTCGACGACCTCGCGCGCCGCTACCCCGACATGACCGACGTCTGGCCACTGTCGCCGCTGCAGGCCGGCATGCTGTTCCACGCCGAACTGGCCGACGAATCGGTGGACGCCTACCTCGTCCAGCTGATTCTCGACCTCGGGGGCCACGTCGACGCGGCCCGGCTGCGGCGGGCCGCAGGCGCCCTCCTCGACCGTCATCCCAACCTGCGCAGCGCGTTCTGCCACGACTCCGACGGCGGGGCCGAGCAGGTGGTCGCTGGCCGAGTTACGTTGCCCTGGAAGGAAATCGACCTCAGCGGATCGGACGACGACGAGGCCGAAGCGGAGATCGAGCGACTGCTGGCCGCCGACCGGACGACCCCGTTCGACATGACCAGCGCGCCGCTGATCCGCTTCCTCCTGATCCGGACCGCCGGGGGCCGCTGCCGGCTGGTGTCGACGAACCACCACATCCTCCTCGACGGCTGGTCGATGCCGCTGCTGGTCCGTGAACTGCTCACGCTGTACGCCACGGACGGAGACCCGTCACCGCTGCCGCGCGTGCGGGACTACCGCGACTACCTGACGTGGCTGAGCGGACGCGACCCCGACGGGTCGGCGCGCGCATGGGCGGACGCCCTCGCCGGAGTCGAGGAACCGACACTACTGGTCCCCGGCGACCGGGCGCGGCAACTGTCCACCGTGTCACGGGAATGGGTGTTCGACCTCGACGAGGACCGGACCGGCCTGCTGCGCGAATTCGCCCGCACACGGGGGCTCACGCTCAACAGCATTCTGCAGACGGCGTGGGGCGTCGTGCTCGGAATGCTCACCGGGCGCGACGACGTCGTGTTCGGCGCCACCGTGTCCGGGCGCCCGCCGGAACTGTCCGGGATCGAGACGATGGTCGGACTGTTCATCAACACCGTGCCGGTGCGGATCACGCTGCGCCCCGGCGAGACGGTGGGGGCGCTGCTCGAGCGGGTGCAGGCGGAACAGGCCGCGATGCTCGACCACCACTACACCGGCCTCGCGCAGATCCGGGACGCCGCGGGGCCCGGTGTCGGGTTCGACACCCTCACGGTGTTCGAGTCGTATCCGGTGGACCGTGCCGGGATGTCGGAAGACACCGACATCGCGGGACTCCGCGTGACCGGGGTGGATGCCCGCGACGCCGCCCATTACCCGCTGAGCCTGGTGGCGTCGGCGGATGCGAGCCTGCACCTGAAATTCGAATACGTGCCCGACCTGTTCGGCCCCGCGGACATCGAGAGCATCGCCGCGCGGGTGGTGCGGGTGCTCGACGCCTGCACACGCCCCGACACTCCGCTGGCCCGGCTGTCGCTGCTCACCGAGCGGGAACGCGCGGAGTTGGTTCCGGTCCGCGGCGGCGCGGGCGGCTCCACCCGCACGCTCGCCCAGATCTTCGCCGACGCCGCCGCGGCCGATCCCGACGCGGTCGCCCTGTCGTCCGGCGACGTGGACATGTCGTACCGGGAGCTGGACGAGCGGTCGACCCGGCTCGCACGGGTCCTGATCGCACGGGGTGCTGCGCCGGAAACCGCGGTGGCCGTGGGTGTCCCACGCTCGATCGACTCGGTGCTGTGCACGTGGGCGGTGGCCAAGACCGGGGCCGCGTTCGTGCCCGTCGACCCGAACTATCCCGGTGAACGCATCGGCCACATGCTCACCGATTCGGGGTGCGCGCTCGGCCTCACGACCTCCGGCCACCGGGCCCGCCTGCCCGAGAGCACGGTGTGGCTGGTGCTCGACGACCCCGCGTTCGCCGACGAATGCGGCACCGCCTCCGCAGCACCGGTCGACGACGGAGACCTCGCGGGACCGGTCACTCTCGACACCGCCGCCTACCTCGTGTACACCTCCGGCTCCACCGGCACGCCGAAGGGCGTGACCGTCACGCACCGCGGCCTCGACAACTTCGCGCGCGACCAACTCGCCCGATTCGGGGCGGGCCCGGAATCGCGCACGCTGCACTTCTCGACGCCGAGCTTCGACGGATCGCTGTTCGAATACCTGCAGGCGTTCGGCGCCGCGGCGACGATGGTGATCGCGCCGCCCACCCTGTTCGGCGGCGACGAACTCGCCGAACTGATCCGCGACCGGCGGGTGACGCACGCATTCGTCACCACGGCCGCCCTGGCCTCCCTCGACCCCGCGGGACTGGAGCAATTCGCCGACGTCACCGTCGGCGGGGAGGCCTGCCCGCCCGGACTCGTGTCCCGGTGGGCGCCGGGGCGCCGGCTGTACAACGGATACGGGCCGACCGAGACCACGATCATGTCCAACATCAGCGACCCCATGACCCCAGCAGACCCGATCACGATCGGCGGACCGATCCGCGGTGTCACGGAACTGGTCCTCGACTCCCGGTTGCAACCGGTCCCGGTCGGAGTTCCCGGCGAGTTGTACCTCGCCGGTGCCGGACTGGCGCGCGGCTACCACCGCCGCCCCGGACTCACCGCCGGACGGTTCGTGGCGAACCCGGCCCGGCCGGGCGACCGGATGTACCGCACCGGCGACATCGTGCGCTGGACCCCCGGCCACACCATCGAATACCTGGGACGCAGCGACTTCCAGGTGAAGGTCCGCGGATTCCGCATCGAACTCGGCGAGATCGACGCGGCCCTCGCCGCGGACCCCGGCGTGCGATTCGCGGCCACGGTCGCCTACCGCGGCCCCGCCGGAGACACCCTCCTCGCCTCCTACGTCGTACCCGCGCCGGGGCGCACCCTCGACACCGGGGCGATCACCCGTCGTCTCGGCGGCACACTGCCGGCCCACATGGTGCCGTCGTCGATCACCGTGCTTCCGGAGATTCCGCTCACCGCGGTCGGAAAGTTCGACCGAAAGGCCCTACCCGCACCCGAATTCGACGTCGGTGCCGGGGAATTCCGCGCACCCGCCGACCCGGTGGAGGAGACGGTGGCCGAGGTCTTCGCGGAAGTCCTCGGCCTCGACCGGGTGAGTGCGGATGCGGGCTTCTTCGACCTCGGCGGCAATTCGCTGAGCGCCACCCGCGCGGTGGCCCGCCTGCGCGCCGCACTCGGCACCGACGTGGGGGTGCGGGCGCTGTTCGAGGCACCCACGGTCGCGGCGTTCGCGGCGCGCCTCGAACATGCGGGAGCGGGCACGTCCGGCCGTCCCGCCCTGACCGCCGGGGAACGCCCCGACCGCATCCCCCTGTCCTACGCCCAGCAACGAATGTGGTTCATCAACCAGTTCGACACGAGTTCACCCGCCTACAACATCCCCATGATCGTCCGGCTCACCGGCGACCTCGACGTGGACGCGCTGACGGCCGCCCTCGGGGACGTCGTGGGCCGGCACGAGACGCTGCGCACCCGGTTCCCCCTCCGCGACGGCGAACCCGTCCAAGAGGTCCTCCCGTCCGCGCCGGCGGCTCTCACGCTCGCCCCCGTCGTCGCCGACGAAAAACGGCTACACCCGATCCTGGTCGCCGACGAAAAACCGCTACACCCGATTCTGGTCGCCGACGAAAAACGCCTCCGCGACCAGCTGACGCGCCTCGCGTCGACCGGCTTCGACGTCACCGCCGCGCCCCCGCTGCGCGTCACCCTGTACTCCCTCGACCCGCGGACGTACGTGCTGGCCGTGGTGGTGCACCACATCTCGGCCGACGGGTTCTCCATGGCGCCGCTGGTGCGGGACGTGATGATCGCGTACGAATCCCGCGTCCACGGGCGCGCCCCCGCATGGGCACCCCTGGCGGTGCAATACGCCGACTACACGCTCTGGCAGCGCCGGCTGCTGGGGTCGGACGACGACCCCGGGTCGCTGCTCTCACGTCAACTGGCCTATTGGGAGTCGGCGCTGGCCGGGCTGCCGGAACTCCTCGCACTGCCCACCGACCATCGGCGTCCCGCGCAACAATCGTTCCACGGCGACCGGGTGCGTTTCGCGATCGACGCCGGCCTGCACGAGCAGATCCGGTCCGCGGCACGCGAGCACGGGTCCACCGACTTCATGGTCGTGCACGCGGCGCTCGCCGTCCTGCTCGGCCGGCTGGGGAGCACGGACGACGTCGCGATCGGCACCCCGATCGCCGGCCGCGGCGAAGCGGCGCTCGACGACCTGGTCGGCATGTTCGTCGGCACCCTCGCGCTGCGCACCCCGATCGACCCGGGCCAGTCGTTCCGTGACCTGCTCGCGCGGGTCCGCGACACCGATCTCGGCGCGTTCGCGCACGCCGACCTTCCGTTCGAGCGCGTGGTGGACGCCGTCGGACCGGTGCGGTCGACCGCGCACTCACCCCTCTTCCAGGTGTCCCTCGAGTTCCAGAACACCGACAACCCCGCCCTGCGACTGCCCGCGCTCGGCGTCGAGGGTCTCGATCCGGCCCTCGACGTCGTGAAGGTGGACCTCGAGGTGATCCTCGACGAACGGTTCGACGCGGATGGCGCACCCGCGGGCATGGCGGGCGCGATCGACTATGCGACCGACCTGTTCGAGGCCGGCACGGTCCAGGGCTTCGCGGACCGGTTCGTCCGGATCCTCGAGGCGGTAACCGGCGACCCGGACGTCGTGGTCGGTGACGTCGAGATCCTCGGCGCCGACGAGGTGGCGGCCCTGACTCCGGCCCGCGGAGCGCCCGATGCGCCTGCGGTGCTGCTGCCCGCACTGTTGTCGGCGGCGGCATCGCGCCCGGACGCCGAGGCGGTGTCGTACGCGGGCCGCTCGGTGACGTACCGGGAATTGGACGAGACCTCGAACCGGCTGGCGCGCAGGCTGATCGACGCGGGTGCGGGACCCGGGACGTTCGTGGCGCTCGCCCTGCCGCGGTCGATCGAATCGGTGCTGTCCGTCTGGGCCGTCGCGAAGACCGGTGCGGCGTTCCTGCCCGTCGACCCCGCCTACCCGTCGGCGCGGATCGAGCACATGCTCACCGATTCCGGTGCGGTGTCCGGCGTGACCGTGCGCGCGCACCGCGACCGGCTGCCCGCCGCCGCGGACTGGATCGTCCTCGACGACGACATCCGGTTCGACGGCGCCGACGACGAGGAGCGGATCCGGGCGCACCCGGCGGCCCCCGTCACCGACGCCGACCGGACCACGCCGCTGCACGAGTCGCATCCCGCGTATCTCGTCTACACGTCCGGATCCACGGGCACACCCAAGGGCGTGGCCGTCACCCACCGCGGCCTGGCGAACCTCGCTGCCGAGGAGCGCGACCGGCTCCACGTCGCACCCGACTCCCGGGTGCTGCACTTCGCGTCGCCGAGCTTCGATGCGTCCGTGTTCGAACTCGTCATGGCGTTCTGCGCGGGTGCGGCCCTGGTGATCGCGCCGCCCACGATCTACGGCGGCACCGAATTGGCGGCACTGCTGAGCGACGAGCGGGTGTCCCACGGGTTCGTCACCCCGACGGCGCTGGCGTCGATGGACCCCCTCGGGTTCGAATCGTTGCGAACGCTGGTCGTGGCCGGCGAACCGTGCCCGCCCGAACTCGTCGCCCGGTGGGCGCCCGGCCGCCGCATGTTCAATGCCTACGGGCCGACGGAGACCACGATCATGTCGAACATCAGCGAGTCGCTGGTGCCGGGCGAACCGGTCACGCTCGGCGCCCCCACCCGCGGTGTCTCCGAGGTCGTGCTGGATTCCCGACTGCGCCCGGTACCGGTCGGCGTGGTCGGCGAACTGTACGTGTCGGGACGCGCCCTGGCGTCCGGGTACCAC
Organism: Rhodococcus sp. 4CII; assembly: GCF_014256275.1. Classification (NCBI taxonomy): domain Bacteria; kingdom Bacillati; phylum Actinomycetota; class Actinomycetes; order Mycobacteriales; family Nocardiaceae; genus Rhodococcus; species Rhodococcus sp. 4CII. The sequence continues at coordinate 2,162,634 of NZ_JACCFE010000002.1, read as the reverse complement.
CGTCGGTCCGGGTTGACGGCATCACGGTTCGTGGCCGCGCCGTGGGGCACCCCCGGCGAACGGATGTACCGCACGGGCGACGTGGTGCGATGGCGCCGCGACGGCACCCTCGAATACGTCGGACGCAGCGACTTCCAGGTGAAGATCCGCGGGTTCCGGATCGAACCCGGTGAGATCGACGCCGCACTCACCGATCACCCGGACGTCGGGTTCGCCGTCACGATCGCCCGAGCCGGGCCGGCGGGGGAACCGTTGCTCGTGTCCTATGTCCGCCCGGTCGGCGGCGCGAGCGTCGACGCCGCGGAACTCACCCGGCTCGCCGGTGAACGATTGCCCGGCCACATGGTGCCGGCCGCGATCGTCGTGCTCGAGCAGATTCCGCTGACCCCGGTCGGCAAACTCGATCGCGCCGCGCTGCCCGCACCCGCGTTCCTGTCCGGCGCGGGCTACCGGCCGCCCGCGAACGCCGTGGAGGAAGCGATCGTCGAGGTGTACGCCGACGTGCTCGCTCTCGATCGGGTGGGCGCCGACGACAACTTCTTCGAGAGGGGAGGCAATTCCCTGCTCGCCACCACGGTGGTGTCCGCCCTCCAGGAGCGACTCGACCGGAAGATTCCCCTGCAGTGGATGTTCCTCGATCCCACGCCGGCCGGGCTCGCAGGCAGGATCGCGCTGCCGTCCGCCGAGGGAGGCGTCCGGGAGGCGCTGGCGGTGGTGATCCCGCTGCGCACCGAGGGAACCGGGCGACCGCTGTTCTGTGTGCACCCCGGAATCGGGCTGTCCTGGGGGTATGCGGGCCTGGTCCGGTACCTGCCGCCCGACCGCCGCGCGTACGGTCTGCAACTGCCCACGATCAGCGGCGACGGCGAGTATCGGTCGATCGAGCAACTGGCCCACCGGTACGTCGAGGAGATGAAGGCCATCCAGCCCGAGGGACCGTACGACCTGCTCGGCTGGTCGCTCGGCGGGGTGATCGCCCACGCGATGGCCGTCGAACTGCAACGCGGCGGCGACACGGTGGCGACGCTCGCGCTCATGGACAGCTACCCCGACGACGGCGAGGACCAGCTGTTCGGGAAGCTCGACATGCACGACCTGCTGCGCGGCCTCGGCCTGGTCGTCGAGACGGACGGCGAGCTCACCTACGAGGAGGCGGCGCGGCTTCTCGACGAATCGTGGGGCAGCGACTCCGGTCTCCGCGGCGACGACCTCGAGCGCATCAACGCCGGATACGAGAACTCGCGGGACCTGGTCCACCGGTTCGTGCCCCAGGTCTTCGACGGCGACCTGCTCATCTTCCCCGCCGTCGGCGCGGACGACACCGGTACCCGGTCGCGGTCGGCGCAGGAGTGGCGGCCGCTCGTGGGTGGCCGCATCGACGAGCACGCGGTGGACTGCGGGCACAACGACATGATCGAGCCGGAGTCCCTCGCCGTCATCGGTCCGGTGCTGTCGCGGTACCTCGACAAGCCGATGTGAACCCGGCGTCGCGGCGGGCGAATATCGGAAACGGGGCCGCCCGCTGTGCGACGATGAATTCTGTGTGCGCTGGTGACGGCAAACGGATGAGCAGGGGGACGGGGAGAATCTTCCGCCTCTCGCCTTCGCGAGTGCCGGTTCGGACACGGCCACACTTCCGCCGGTCGGGGACACCCTATGGGGAGGACCCGCCGTGAAGCCCGTGGACACGCGGAAACCGGCTGCACACGAATCGGACGAGGGGCCCTTCCCGCTGTCCGCGGCGCAGCGTGCCACCTGGTTCGCGCAGCAACTCGACCCCGCGGTGCCGATCTCGGTAGCGCACTACGTCGAGTTGCGCGGCGACCTCGACGTGGACCTGCTGCGACGCGAGACCGTCGCGACCGGCCGTGAGTTCCAGTCGCCCTTCCTGCGGGTCGTCGAGGTCGACGGCCTGCCGATGCAGTACGTGGACGACGCGACCGACATTCCCGTCACCGTCGTCGACCTTCGCGATGCGGCCGACCCGGTTGCCGCTGCGCACGCCTGGATGGACCGGGACTACCAGGCGCCCCTCGATCTCGGTGCGGGTTCCCTGGTCGAGACGTCGATCCTGTGGGTGGGCGACGCACACTACCTGTGGTACAGCCGCATTCATCACGTCGCGCTCGACGGGTACGGCGCCATGACGCTCATCAATCGCATCGCGCACCGGTATTCGGCTTCCGTGGAAGGCCGCGAACCGGATCCGAACCGGGCCGCGAGCCTGCGTGCGCTGTACGACGTCGACACCCGCTACCGCTCGTCCGATCGGTTCGCGGCGGACCGGGAGTACTGGGCGGCGCGGATCGAGGCCGCCGAGGGAACGACCCTTGCCGCCGAGGCCGCGCCCGCAGTCGCCAGGAGCAGACTCGAGAGTGCGTCGCTGTCCGAGGCGGCGGTCGCCGGCCTGCAGAGTTCCGACAAGCAGGCCACCGCCACCGCCGCAGCCACGATCATCGCTGCCTTCGCCTGTTACCTGTCGCGGCAGACGGCGAAAGACGCTGTCCTCGTGCAGGTCCCGATGTCCGGTCGGACGACCTCGCTGCTCCGCAATTCCGGGGGCATGATGGTCAACGTCGCGCCGCTGTCGATCGCGGTCGACGAGGCCGGCACGGTCGCCGAACTCGTGTCCCGCGTTCAGCGTGAACTGATGGGGGCGTTGCGGCATCAGCGGTGCAGCCTCGATGACATCCGTCGCGACCTGCGCCCGGACCGCGGCGCGGGGCTCGACGGACCCATGGTCAACGTCATGCTGTTCCACCAAGAGGTCCGGCTGGGCTCTCTGACCGGCGATTACCACATCGTCACGTCCGGTCCGGTGGACGATCTCCTCGTCAACGTGTACCCGAGCGGCCCCGCCGGGCTGTTCGTCGATTTCCGGGCGAATCCGAACCGGTACCAGGACTCCGCCCTCCGCGCGCATCACCAGGAATTCGTCGCGCTCCTCGAGGAGTTCATCGCGGCAGACCCCCGGGCCGGACTCTCGACCGTGCATCGGCCGACCGCGCTCACGGGGGAGCGACGACGCCGGGAGGCGGGCCAACTCGCGTACTGGACGGAACGGCTCTCCGGTCTTCCCGCAGTGCTCGACCTGCCGTCCGACCGGGTTCGACCCGCCGCGCAGTCCGCGACGACGGATCGCGTCGAGGTCCGGGCCGGTGTCGATACCCGTCGCGGAGCGCTCGCGCTGGCACGGGACCACGGCACGACGCCCTTCGACGTTCTGCACGCGGCCCTGATCGTTCTGCTGAGCCGGATCGGCGGCGCGTCGGATGTGCCGATCGGAACCCCGGCCCCAGTGGACGAGGACCCGAACGACGAGGGCCCGAACATCGTGGTGCTGCGGAGCCGCGTCCAACCGGGCATGCCGTTCAGCGATCTGCTCGGCCACGTCCACGAGACCCGGATGGAGGCGTTCGGGCACTGCGACGTGCCGTTCGAGCGGGTCGTGCGGGCCCTGGAGATCGGCGAGTCCCCCGGATACGCGCCGATCGTCCAGGTGCTGTTCGAGCACGGCGACGAGGCGCAGACGCCGGGGATCGGCCGATTCGACCTCCGGGTGGCGACGCGGGAGATCGTCGACGACGCCGACGCCCCGTCCGGCATCGCGATCACGCTCGAGTTCGCCACCGATCTGTTCGACGCCCCCACAGTGGTCACGCTCGGCGAACGATTCCGTCGAATCCTGGACACGGCCACCACCGACCCGGACCTTGCGATCGGCGACATCGACATCCTCTCCGAGGCCGAGCGCGCCACATTCGTGCCGGCGCGGGGAGCGCCGGCACGATCGGAGCGCATTCTGCCCGAATTGTTCGCCGCGGCAGTCGCAGTCGATCCCGACGGTGTCGCACTGTCGTACCGCGGGATCGAGGTGACCTACCGCGAGTTGGACGAGCGCTCCAACCAGTTGGCCCGCGTCCTGGCCGCACGAGGCGTCGGGTCGGAAGACGCAGTGGCACTGGGCATGACTCGCTCGATCGAATCGGTGCTGTCGATGCTGGCAGTCACGAAATCGGGCGCGGCGTTCGTGCCGGTGGATCCCGGGTACCCGGCCGAGCGCATCGAGCACATGCTGGATGATTCGCGGTCCGTCGTCGGGATCACGGTGTCCGACACACATTCCCGGCTGCCGGATGCGGTTCCCTGGCTCGTGCTCGACGACGAAGAGTTCCGCACACTCTGCGCGGCTCAGCCGGTGTCCGTCGTGACCGATGCCGAGCGGGCACGGCCCCTCCGCCCGGAGAATCCGGCCTACCTGATCTACACGTCCGGGTCGACGGGGCGGCCCAAAGGTGTCGTGGTCACCCACCGCGGTCTGGACGACTTCGCGGCCGAACAGCGCACCCGATCCGGTGCCACCCGGACGTCACGGATCCTGCACTTCTCCACCCCGAGTTTCGACGCGTCCGTCTCCGAATATCTCCACGTGTTCGCCGCCGCGGCGACGATGGTGATCGCCGCGCCGACGGTCTACGGCGGCGCCGAGTTGTTCGACCTCCTGGAGGCGGAGCGGGTCACGCACGGTTTCGTCACCACCGCCGCGCTCGGCACGGTCGAGCCCACCGGACTGTCCGCCTTCCGGGACGTGGTGTGCGGCGGCGAGGCGTGCCCGCCGGAACTGGTGAAGCGGTGGGCGCCCGGCCGCAGACTACGCAACGCGTACGGCCCGACCGAGGCGACGGTCATGTCTAACATCAGTGAACCGATGTCGCCGGCGGGAGCCATCACGCTGGGAGGTCCGCTCCGGGGATTCCGCGAGGTCGTCCTCGATGCGCGTTTGATGCCGGTGCCCGTCGGGGTGGCCGGGGAACTATACATCTCGGGGAACGCCCTGGCACGTGGGTATCGCCGCAAGCCGGCGTTGACGGCGGAACGGTTCGTCGCCGACCCCTTCGGGAGGCCCGGCGACCGGATGTACCGCACCGGGGACGTGGTCCGGTGGCGCGCCGACCGCACAATCGAGTACCTGGGCCGCAGCGACTTCCAGGTGAAGGTCCGCGGATTCCGCATCGAGCCCGGCGAGATCGACACGGTCCTGCACGCCCATCCCGGGGTGCGAAGCGCGGTCACGATGCCGCGCACGGCGCCGTCGGGCGAGACGGTGCTCGTGTCTTACGTGCTGCCGGCCACCGGCCGGCGGCCCGCGACTGCCGAGTTGACGGCCCACGTCGGCGGACTGTTGCCACCGCACATGGTGCCCTCCGCGATCGTCGTCCTGGACGAGATGCCGATGACCCCGGCCGGGAAGCTCGACCGCCGGGCCCTGCCGGAGCCGGACTTCCTCTCGGCGTCCGACGAGTTCCGTTCCCCGGCCGATCCCGCGCAGCGAGCGATTGCGCGGGTATATGCGGACGTCCTGGGTGTGGAGCGAATCGGTCTCGGCGACAACTTCTTCGACCTCGGCGGCAACTCGCTCGCCGCGACCAGGGTGGTCGCACGGGTCAATGCCGCGCTCGACGTCGACCTCACCGTGCGGACCCTGTTCGAGGTGCCCACCGTCGAGGCGCTGGCAGCCTGGGCCGCGCACGCCGGCGCCGGGCGGGCCCACCGCCCGAACCTCGTGACGCAGATGCGCCCCGACCGAGTTCCCGTGTCGCTTGCGCAGCAGCGTCTGTGGCTCGTCAACCAGTTCGACACCTCATCTCCGGCATACAACATTCCGATGGCGGTGCGCCTGTCCGGGACGCTCGATGCCCCGGCGCTCCGCGCCGCCGTGGGCGACGTCCTCGAACGACACGAATCGCTGCACACCGTGTACCCGGCATCGGCCGACGGACCGCATCAGGTGATCGTGCCGCCGGAGCAGGTGGTTCTCGATCTCACGCTGAAGGTCGCGCGGGGCGGCGAGGCGCTGTCCGCGCAGATCACCGACCTGGCCGCGCGCGGATTCGACGTGAGCGCCGAGGTGCCCGTACGGGGTGCACTGCTGCAGGCCGGCCCCGACGAGCACGTCCTCGTCCTGGTGGTACACCACATTTCGGCGGACGGGGCGTCGCTCGCCCCGCTCGCCCACGATCTGACCGTTGCCTACGCGGCGCGCGTACGGCAGCAACCGCCGGACTGGCATCCACTCCCGGTGCACTACGCGGACTACAGCCTGTGGCAGCGAGCAGTCCTCGGTAGCGACCGGGATCCCGGCAGCATCATGTTCGCGCAGACGGAGTATTGGAAGACCGCGTTGGCCGGTCTCCCCGACGTGACGGACCTTCCCCTCGACCGACCGAGACCCACGGAGCGGTCGCTGCGGGGCGGGACGGTTCCCGTCCCGATACCGGCCGACGTCCATCGGGGCCTACTCCTGCTCGCGCGCCGGCACGACGCCACGATGTTCATGGTGATGCACGCGGCGCTGGCCGTGGTGGTGGCCAGGTCGGGCGCAACCACGGACATCGCGATCGGAACGCCGATCGCCGGGCGGGGTGAGGAGGCCCTCGACGACCTGGTCGGGATGCTCGTCAACACGCTGGTCTTGCGGACCACCGTCGAACCCGCCGCGACGTTCGCCGAAATACTTGCCCGGGCGCGGGAGGCGGATCTGGCGGCGTTCGGTCATGCGGACGTGCCCTTCGAGAGCGTCGTCGACGCGGTCGCGCCGAATCGTTCGACCGCGTATTCGCCGCTGTTCCAGGTCATGCTGGAGTTCCGGAACACGGCCCCGGTCGAGATGGACTTGCCGGGCCTCACCGTCGAGACCGTCGAGGTCGACACCGCCGTGTGCAAGTTCGATCTGCAGGTGACGCTGGCGGAGCACTACGACGAGTCGGGAACCGCCGCGGGCATCTCGGCGGGATTCACGTTCGCGTCCGACGTTTTCGATCCGGAGACGGTGGTCGAATTCGGGGAACGGTTCGTCCGGATCCTCACCGGAGTGCTGGCACATCCGGACGTGCCGGTCGGTGACGTCGAGGTGATGGGGGCCGACGAGCGGGAACTGGTTGTCGCGTCGTGGAATGCGACGGGGCATCCGGTTCCGGGTGTCACTCTCGTCGATCTGTTGGATGCGCAGGTGGTGCGGAGTCCGGGTGCGGTGGCGGTGGTGTTCGAGGGGGTGGTGTTGTCGTGTGCGGAGTTCGATGGGCGGGTGAATCGGCTGGCGCGGTTGTTGATCGGTGCGGGGGTGGGGCCGGAGTCGTTGGTGGGTGTGGCGGTGCGGCGTTCGGTGGAGATGGTGGTGGGGATATGTGCGGTGGTGAAGGCGGGTGGGGCGTACGTTCCGATCGATCCGGATCAGCCGGTGGAGCGGGTGGGGTATGTGGTGGGGGTTGCGGATCCGGTGCTGGTGCTGAGCACGTCGGGGGATCGGGGGGTGTTGCCGGGTTCGGTTCGGGTGGTGGAGTTGGACACGGTGGAGGTGTCGGGGTTCTCGGCTGAGCCGGTGCGGGATGTGGATCGGTTGGGTCCGGTGCGGCCGGAGAATCCGGTGTATGTGATGTTCACGTCGGGGTCGACGGGGCGGCCGAAGGGGGTGGCGGTGCCGCATGCGGGGGTTGTGAATCGGTTGTTGTGGATGCAGGATCGGTATCGGTTGTCGGCTGTGGATGTGGTGTTGCAGAAGACGCCGGTGACGTTCGATGTGTCGGTGTGGGAGTTGTTCTGGCCGTTGCTGGTGGGTGCGCGGTTGGTGATCGCGGTGCCGGACGGTCACCGTGATCCCCGGTATCTCGTCGACACCATCATCGAACATGGTGTGACGACACTGCATTTCGTGCCGTCGATGCTCGCGGTGTTCGCCGCTGAGCCGTCGGCGGCGCGATGCACGAGCCTGCGGTCGGTGTTCGCGTCGGGTGAGGCGTTGCCCGCACAGACGGCGTCGAGGATGCGTGCGCTGGTCCCCGGTGCCCGGGTGCACAATCTGTACGGTCCGACGGAGGCGTCGGTGGATGTGACGTTCCATGAGGTGTCGGCGGCGGATGTGGTGGGGGTGCCGATCGGGGTGCCGGTATGGAATACGCGGGTGCTGGTGCTCGATGGGCGGTTGCGGCCGGTGCCGGTGGGGGTGGCGGGGGAGTTGTATCTGGGTGGGGTGCAGTTGGCGCGGGGGTATCAGGGTCGGCCGGATTTGACGGCGGATCGGTTCGTGGCGGATCCGTTCGGGGGGTCGGGGTCGCGGTTGTATCGGACCGGGGATCGGGTGCGGTGGTTGTCCTCGGGTGAGTTGGAGTATGTGGGGCGTACGGATTTTCAGGTGAAGGTGCGGGGTCAGCGGGTGGAGTTGGGGGAGATCGAGGCGGTGTTGTCGCGCGTCGCGGGTGTGGCGCAGGCGGTGGTGGTGTTGCGGGGTGACGGGGCTGCGGGTGAGTATTTGGCCGGGTATGTGGTGCCGGCGGGTGGTGCGGTGGTGCAGGAGCGGGTGGTGCTGGCGGAGGCGGCGGTGGTGCTTCCGGGGTTCATGGTGCCGTCGACGGTGACGGTGTTGCGGGAGTTGCCGGTGACGGGAAACGGTAAACTCGACCGAAAGGCCCTCCCGAAACCCAACTTCGATTCAGCTACAGTCGAATTCGTCGCACCCCGCACCCCGATCGAACAGATCGTGGCCGCGGTGTGCGCCGACCTGCTCGGGCTCGCACGGGTGGGCGCGGACGACAATTTCTTCGCCCTCGGCGGGAACTCCCTGATCGCCACTCGGCTGGTGGCACGGATCAACGCGGTCGTCGGCGACCGGATCGGTCTGCGCGACGTGTTCGACGCCCCCACCGTCGCCGGTCTGGCCGCGCTCGCCGAGTCGCACGATGGGCTGGAGTCCCGTCCGCCGCTGAAGCCGAGGGAGGGCACCGCGGAAGTCCCCGTGTCGCCGGCCCAGCAGCGGATGTGGTTCGTCAACCAGTTCGACACGTCCTCGTCCGCGTACAACGTCGCATTCGCGCTCCGGCTCGAGGGCCGGCTGGACGTGCAGGCGCTGCAGGCGGCGGTGGCCGACGTCGTCGACCGGCACGAGGCCCTGCGGACCCTCTTCCCGCTCGCCGAAGACGGAGCCCGCCAAGTGATCCTGACTGCGTCGAGCGCGGTGCCCGACCTCGTTCCGATCGGCGTGCCAGGCGAAGCGGAACTCCGCGACCGGGTGGCGGGTGTGCTGTCCGAAGGGTTCGACGTGACGGTGCAGGTGCCGCTGCGTGTGGCCCTGTTCGCTCTCGACGAGGACGTGCACGTGCTCGCGGTGGTGGTGCATCACATCGCGGCCGACGGTTTCTCGATGGTGCCGCTGGCCCGGGACGTCATGAACGCGTACGGGTCCCGCGTGAACGGCGCGGCCCCCGAGTGGGCCCCGCTCGAGGTGCAGTACGCCGACTATGCACTGTGGCAACGGGAATGGCTCGGATCGGAATCCGACGAGACGTCGCCCCTGTCCCGACAGCTGACGTACTGGACCACCACGCTGTCGGATCTGCCCGAAGTACTGGAACTGCCCACCGACCGTCCCCGTCCGGCGGTCCGGTCGCTCCGCGGCGGCCACGTCGAATTCGTCATCGGGCCGGAGGTCCATGCTGGTGTCGTCAGGCTCGCGCGGCAGCACACCACGACGGTGTTCATGACTCTGCATGCCGCGTTGGCGATCATGCTGGCACGCGTGAGCGGTTCCGACGACATCGCCGTCGGAACGCCGATCGCCGGTCGCGGCGAGCGTGAACTCGACGACGTCGTGGGCATGTTCGTCAACACCCTCGTCCTGCGCACGCGCGTCGACGGCGGCGCCACGTTCTCCGAGCTCCTCGGCAGCGTGCGGGAAACCGATCTGGGGGCCTTCACCCACGCGGAGGTCCCGTTCGAACGGGTGGTGGAGGTCCTGAGTCCGTCCCGGGCGACGGCATACGCGCCGCTCTTCCAGGTGATGCTCGAATTCCAGGACATCGAGCGCCCCGCGCTGGAATTACCGGATCTGCAGGTCCGCGCCATCGAACTCGAGATCGACACGACCAACTTCGATCTGCAGTTGACCCTGGCCGAGAACGTCGACGCCGACGGTCACCCGACGGGTATCGCCGCGAATCTGGGTTACGCGACAGATCTCTTCGACGAAGACACGGTACTCGGTTTCGCCGAACGACTGCTCCGCATCCTCGAGGCGGTCACCGCCGACCCCGGCACACGGGTGGGAGACATCGACATCCTCGGATCTCTCGAGCGTGCCGTGCTGGCCCCCGTGACGGGTGGTGCGGCGGTGGCAGCACGGACGATGCCGGATCTGCTGGCCGAGGCGGCCGCGCGCGATCCGGACGCCTCGGCGCTCGTCTTCGACGGGCGTGACGTCCGCTACGGAGATCTCGACCGGCGGTCGAACCAGCTGGCCAGGATGTTGATCGAGTACGGTGCCGGACCGGAATCCGTCGTCGCACTGTGCGTCCCGCGGTCGGTCGAGTCCGTCCTCGCCGTGTGGGCGGTGGCCAAGTCGGGCGCCGCGTTCCTGCCGGTGGATCCGGATCATCCCGCCGCGCGGATCGAGTACATGCTGACCGACTCCGGTGCCGTGTGGGGTGTAACGGGTGGGGCGCAACGCGGCACACTTCCCGACACGGTGCCGTGGCTGGTGCTGGACGATCCGGACGTCCAGGACCGGCTGTCGACGTACCCGTCGTCGACAGTCACCGACGACGAGCGGACCTCGACGGTTCGGATCGATAATCCCGCCTACCTCATCTACACCTCGGGGTCGACAGGCAGACCCAAGGGGGTCGTCACCACCCACCGCGGACTGGCCGGCTTCGCGGCGCAGCAACGGGAGACGTTCGAGACCACATCAGACTCGAGAACTCTGCATTTCGCGTCGCCGAGTTTCGATGCGTCCGTTCTCGAACTGCTGCTGGCGATCGGCGCGGCAGCCACGATGGTGATCGCACCACCGTCCGTCTACGGCGGCGCCGAATTGGCGCGGTTGATCGAATCCGAGCGAGTCACACACTGTTTCGTGACTCCGGCGGCGCTCGCATCCGTCGATCCCGAGGGTCTCACCGCCGTCGAGTGTGTGGTGACGGGCGGCGAGGCGTGTCCGCCCGAGTTGGTCGCGCGCTGGGCACCCGGCCGGCGCATGTTCGACGCGTACGGGCCGACCGAGACGACGGTCGTGTCGAGTATCAGCGACCGGTTGGTGCCGGGGACCCCGGTCACCATCGGCACGCCCACCCGCGGTTTCGCGGAGGTCGTGCTGGACTCGCGGCTGCATCCGGTGCCGGTCGGGGTCGCGGGGGAGTTGTACCTTGCAGGTCCTGCCCTCGCACGGGGCTACCACCGGAGGTTCCCGCTGACGGCCGAACGGTTCCTCGCCGATCCGTTCGGCACGCCGGGAAGCCGGATGTACCGCACCGGCGACCGGGCGCGCCGGGCCGGTCCCCGGATGTACCGCACCGGCGACCGGGCGCGCTGGCTACCCGACGGGCAGTTGGAGTACCTCGGGCGCACCGACTCCCAGGTGAAGATCCGGGGCTTCCGGATCGAACTCGGTGAGGTCGAGTCGGCCCTGCTCGCCCACGACGACGTGGCGCAGGCAGTGGCGAGCGTGTGGAACGACGGCGGAAGCGACCGGCTGATCGGATACGTGGTGCCCGAACCCGGTACGACCCTCGAATCGCGAGCCGTCCTCGACGTCGCCGGCCGCCGGTTGGCGTCGTACATGGTGCCCGCGGCGGTGGTGGTACTCGACGCGCTGCCGCTGACAGTCCACGGAAAGCTGGACCGCGCAGCGCTTCCTGCGCCGGACTTCGCAGCCGCCGTGCCGGGTGGCCGGCCGCCGCGCACCGAGACCGAGGAGTTGCTCGCCCGACTGTTCGAGGAGGTGCTCGGACTGGATTCGGTGGGTGCGACCGCCGACTTCTTCGCCCTCGGCGGCGACAGCATCATGTCGATACAACTGGTGGCCCGGGCCAAGGCGGCCGGTGTGATTCTTTCGCCCCGAGACGTATTCGACCGCCGGTCGGTCGAGGGGCTCGCCGAGGCCGCGCGGTTCGACGACGGCGGCACGGTCGCGCTCGACGAGTTGCCCGGTGGTGGCATCGGGCCGCTGCCGCTCACACCCGTCGCCCGGTGGATGGTCGAGGGGAGCCGCGGCAGGCTCGGCAGGTTCTCGCAGGCGGTGGTCCTGGCAGCCCCCACCGGACTCACCCACGAGGTGCTCGTCGCGGGTGTCGCGGCGGTACTGGACCGGCACGACATGCTCCGCGCCCGTGTGGTGGCGGACGGCATGGAGGTGCAGCCGCAGGGCTCGGTGCCGGCGGACGTCCGCCGGGTTCCGGTCGGCGCGGTGGACGGCGAAGACTTCGCCGCGCTCGCGGAGGCCGAACTCGACGCGGCGGCAGACCGCCTCGATCCGGCCGCCGCGGCAATGGTGCGGGTGGTCTGGTTCGACGTCCCGGGCGGGCCCGGGCGACTGCTGATCGTCGTGCATCACCTCGTCGTCGACGGTGTGTCGTGGCGGATCCTCGTCGAAGACCTCGCGTCGGCGTGCAGCCGACTGCAGGCCGGCCGGACACCGGACCTGCCGCCGGTCGGCACGTCGATGCGGCGGTGGTCGCACGGCCTGTCCGACGCCGTGCGGAGCCGGACCGCAGAGCTCGAACTGTGGGAGCAGATCCTCGACGGTCCGGATCCGCTGATCGGTTCGCGCCCAATCGATCCCGAGGTCGACGTCGACGCGACCGTCGGGACCGTTACCGTCGACGTGTCGCCGAGCGTGACCGGCACCCTGCTGACCACCCTGCCGGACGCGTTCCGGGCGGGAGTGGGAGACGGGTTGCTCACCGCGCTGACCCTGGCACTGATCAGCTGGCGGCGCGACCGCGGGGTCTCCACGTCGGACGCCGTGATCACCCTCGAGGGGCACGGCCGCGAGGAGCAGGCCGTCGCCGGAGCGGATCTTTCCCGGACGGTCGGCTGGTTCACCACCGTGTACCCGGTGCGGTTGGATCTCACCGAGGTCGACGTCGACGACGCAATGGCCGGCGGGCCCGCGGCAGGCCGGGCGGTGAAGGCCGTCAAGGAGCAGTTGCTCGCGGTTCCGGATCACGGGATCGGCTTCGGAATGCTGCGCTACCTGGACGGCGACACGTCGGCCGCGCTGCGCCGATTCCGCTCTCCGCAGGTGGGTTTCAACTATCTCGGCCGAGTGAATACCACGGTCGGCGCGGAGGACTGGTTGCCGGTGGAGGGCGCGGTCGGTGGCACTCGGAACGCCGACATGCCCGTCGCGTCCGTCATCGACGTCAACGCCGTCGTCACCGACAGTCCGGAGGGTCCCCGGCTGAAGGCGTCCTTCGCCTTTCCCCAGGGCGTTCTGGACGAGGCCGACGTCGCATCGTTCGCGGACGGGTGGCGCCGCGCCCTCGGTGCGCTCGCCGCGCATGCGTCCCGTCCGGGCGCGGGCGGGCTGACACCGTCCGACGTTCCGCTGGTGCCGGCGAGCCAGCAGCAGATCGAGCGGTGGGAACAGCGGTTCCCGGCCCTGCAGGACGTGTGGTCGCTCTCTCCCCTGCAGGCGGGGTTGCTGTTCCACGCGTCGCTGGCCGCGGAGTCGATGGATGTCTACACGGCGCAACTGCGCATCGACCTCGAGGGTGTCGTCGACACGACGCGGCTGCGCGCCGCGGCCGCGGGGCTGCTCGCCCGGCACCCCAACCTGCGGACCGCATTCGTCTACGACGACGGAGTGCCCGCGCAGGTGGTGGTCGACACGGTCGAGGTGCCGTGGCGGGAAGTGGACCTCACCGTCGAGGGACCCGACGCCGACGCGGGTCTCGAACGACTCCTCGACGAGGACCGCGGCGCCCGGTTCGATCTCGCCCGGCCGCCCCTGCTGCGGCTGACGCTGTTCCGTACCGCACCGGACCATGCCGTCCTGGCGATCACGAACCATCACATCATCCTCGACGGGTGGTCGATGCCGTTGCTGGTGCGGGAGTTGCTGCTGCGCTGTGCCGCCGACGGCGACCCGGAAGGCCTGCCGGAGCCGCCCACCTACCGCGCCTACCTGGACTGGGTGGCGCGGCAGGATACGGCGGCGTCGGCCCGAGCGTGGGAACGTGCCCTGGACGGCGTCGAGGAGCCGACGCTGGTGGCGCCGCAGGCGTCCACGGCGGTCCACGGAGTGCCCCACGACATCGACATCGCGCTGCCCGGCCCCGTATGCGACGCGCTCGCCGCGGTCACGGTGCGCATCGGCGTCACCGTCAACACGGTGATACAGGCGGCGTGGGGTGTCCTGTTGTGCCGCTTGCTCTCCCGCGATGACGTGGTCTTCGGGGCCACCGTCTCCGGTCGGCCGCCGCAACTCGCCGGCGTCGAAAACATGCTGGGGCTGTTCATCAACACCCTGCCGGTCCGGGTGCGGGTGAACCCGGACGAATCGTTCGGGGGGCTGCTCGCCCGACTGCAACGAGAGCAGACCGCCCTGCTCGACCACCATCACGTCGGGCTCGGGGAGATCCAGTCGCGGGTCGGGCTGGGCAACCTGTTCGACACGCTGTCCGTGTTCGAGTCGTACCCCATCGACTCGTCCGGGTTGGACGAGAACACCGACATCCGGGGAATGCGGGCGACCGGACTCGACGCCCGCGATGCCACGCACTACCCGCTCACGCTGGTGTCGATCCTCGAACCACAACTGCGACTGAGTCTGCGCTACCAGCCGGGAGTATTCGACCGGGACACCGTCGGCGCCTTCGCCGATCGCCTCGTCCGGATCCTCGACACCCTGGCCCGCGATGCGGACATTCCGGTCGGTGAAGTCGAGGTCATGGGGGCCGACGAGCGGGAACTGGTTGTCGGGTCGTGGAATGCGACGGGGCATCCGGTTCCGGATGTCACCCTCGTCGATCTGTTGGATGCGCAGGTGCTGCGTAGTCCGGGTGCGGTGGCGGTGGTGTTCGAGGGGGTGGTGTTGTCGTGTGCGGAGTTCGATGGGCGGGTGAATCGGCTGGCGCGGTTGTTGATCGGTGCGGGGGTGGGGCCGGAGTCGTTGGTGGGTGTGGCGGTGCGGCGTTCGGTGGAGATGGTGGTGGGGATTTGTGCGGTGGTGAAGGCGGGTGGGGCGTACGTTCCGATCGATCCGCATCAGCCGGTGGAGCGGGTGGGGTATGTGGTGGGGGTTGCGGATCCGGTGCTGGTGCTGAGCACGTCGGGGGATCGGGGGGTGTTGCCGGGTTCGGTTCGGGTGGTGGAGTTGGACACGGTGGAGGTGTCGGGGTTCTCGGCTGAGCCGGTGCGGGATGTGGATCGGTTGGGTCCGGTGCGGCCGGAGAATCCGGTGTATGTGATGTTCACGTCGGGGTCGACGGGGCGGCCGAAGGGGGTGGCGGTGCCGCATGCGGGGGTTGTGAATCGGTTGTTGTGGATGCAGGATCGGTATCGGTTGTCGGCTGTGGATGTGGTGTTGCAGAAGACGCCGGTGACGTTCGATGTGTCGGTGTGGGAGTTGTTCTGGCCGTTGCTGGTGGGTGCGCGGTTGGTGATCGCGGTGCCGGACGGTCACCGTGATCCCCGGTATCTGTCGATATCGCGAGAGTCGGTCACCACTGTGACATTTCGTGCCGTCGATGCTCGAGGTGTTCTGACCGCTGAGCGAACGCGGCGGGATGCGGTCGCTGCGACGGGTATTCGCCAGTGGTGAGGCGTTGTCGCCGTCACAGACGGCACGTCGAGCAGGGTCTGCGCCGGGTGCCCGGAGTTGCACAATCTGTACGGTCCGACGGAGGCGTCGGTGGATGTGACGTTCCATGAGGTGTCGGCGGCGGATGTGGTGGGGGTGCCGATCGGGGTGCCGGTGTGGAATACGCGGGTGCTGGTGCTCGATGGGCGGTTGCGGCCGGTGCCGGTGGGGGTGGCGGGGGAGTTGTATCTGGGTGGGGTGCAGTTGGCGCGGGGGTATCAGGGTCGGCCGGATTTGACGGCGGATCGGTTCGTGGCGGATCCGTTCGGGGGGTCGGGGTCGCGGTTGTATCGGACCGGGGATCGGGTGCGGTGGTTGTCCTCGGGTGAGTTGGAGTATGTGGGGCGTACGGATTTTCAGGTGAAGGTGCGGGGTCAGCGGGTGGAGTTGGGGGAGATCGAGGCGGTGTTGTCGCGCGTCGCGGGTGTGGCGCAGGCGGTGGTGGTGTTGCGGGGTGACGGGGCTG
Organism: Rhodococcus sp. 4CII; assembly: GCF_014256275.1. Classification (NCBI taxonomy): domain Bacteria; kingdom Bacillati; phylum Actinomycetota; class Actinomycetes; order Mycobacteriales; family Nocardiaceae; genus Rhodococcus; species Rhodococcus sp. 4CII. The sequence continues at coordinate 2,146,537 of NZ_JACCFE010000002.1, read as the reverse complement.
CGGGTGAGTATTTGGCCGGGTATGTGGTGCCGGCGGGTGGTGCGGTGGTGCAGGAGCGGGTGGTGCTGGCGGAGGCGGCGGTGGTGCTTCCGGGGTTCATGGTGCCGTCGACGGTGACGGTGTTGCGGGAGTTGCCGGTGACGGGAAACGGTAAACTCGACCGAAAGGCGCTCCCGAAACCCGACTTCGGCACGAGAACGGTGGGATATCGCGCCCCCACCACTCCCGCGGAGGAGGCGGTCGCCGCGGCCTTCGCCGCCGTCCTCGAAATCGACCGCGTCGGCGCGGACGACAGCTTCTTCGACCTCGGTGGTGACTCGCTCAGCGCCACCCGTGCGGTGGGGCGCATCAACAGCGCGTTGGACGCGAGTGTGGGTGTCGCAGCGCTGTTCGACGCACCCGTGGTGTCGGATCTGGCCGGGCGGATCGACTCGACCGTGATGACGAGCTCCGGCTCTCCGGTGCTCGGCGCGCGGTCGCGGCCCGATCGAGTGCCGCTGTCGCTGGCACAGCAACGCATGTGGTTCCTCAACCAGTTCGACCCGTCCTCACCGGCGTACAACATCCCGGTCGCCCTGAGTCTGGACGGTGTGCTCGACGTGGCCGCACTCCGAGCGGCACTCGGCGACGTCGTCGAGCGGCACGAGTCGCTCCGCACCGTGTTTCCCGGCTCCCCGGACGGTCCGACCCAGGTGATCGTCGATTCGGCGCTCGCCACCCCGGATCTGGCCCCGATCCCGGTCACCGACCACGATCTCCGAGACTCGCTCGCGGACTTCTTCGGTGCGGGATTCGATGTGGCCGAGGAACTGCCGCTGCGGGTGAGACTACTGAGGCTCGGTCCCGAGCGGCACGTACTCGCCCTCGTCGTGCACCACATCGCGGCCGACGGCTTCTCCATGACACCTCTTGCGCGGGACGTGATGCTCGCCTACACGGCACGCGCACACCAGCAGGCGCCCGGCTGGGTACCGCTACCCGTGCAGTACGCCGATTACAGCCTCTGGCAGCGTGAGGTTCTGGGCGCCGAGGAGCAACCTGGGGCGGTGATCTCCGGGCAACTCGACTACTGGACCCGGACGCTGTCGGGCATCCCGGAGGTGCTGCCCCTGCCCCTGGACCGGCCGCGGCCCGTGCAGCGGTCGTTCCACGGTGCCGTCGTCACCGTCGACATCGGGCCGGCCGTGCACCGCGCACTCGTCGACATTGCCCGCCAAAGCAATTCGACGCTGTTCATGGTGGTGCACGCGGCACTGGCAGTGCTGCTCGAACGGGTGTCGGGATCGGACGACGTGGTGGTGGGCACGCCGGTCGCAGGCCGGGGGCACGCGGCACTCGACGACGTCGTGGGAATGTTCGTCAACACGCTGGTGCTCCGCACCCGGGTGGAGGCCGGATCGTCGTTCGCCGACGTGCTCACCGACGTCCGAACGGCGGACCTCGGCGCGTTCGAGAACGCGGACATTCCGTTCGAACGCCTGGTGGACGAACTCGCGCCGGAACGGTCCACTGCGCACGCCTCCCTGTTCCAGGTGCTGCTCGAATTCCAGACCGCCACCCGGACACACCTGGAACTGCCCGGGCTCACCGCCCGGTCTCTCGACGTCGACCTGGATGTCGCGAAATTCGATCTGCAGCTGAGCCTCGCGGAGCGGATCGACGAGGACGGGATGCCTGCCGGGATCAGCGCCGGTTTCCGTTACGCGACGGACGTGCTCGAGCGGGAGTCGGTGGCGGGTCTGGCAGCGCGTTTCGTGCGCGTGATCGAGGCCGTCACCGCCGACCCGGCCGTCCCGGTCGGCGACATCGACATCCTGCATGCGGCGGAACGTGAATTGCTGCTCACGTCCGTGCACCGGCCGGGAACCTCCATCGCGCCACTGTCGCTGGCGGATGTCGTCGATCGGGCGGTGGCCACGCGGGGCGATGCCGTTGCGGTGCGCTGTGACGGCTCGTCGGTGACGTACCGGGCACTGGACGAGCAGGCGAACCGGCTCGCACGACTGCTGGTGGCGCAGGGCGCGGGCCCTGAAACGCTGGTGGCCGTGGGGATGACGCGGTCGATCGATCTGGTGGTGGCCCTGCTGGCGGTGGTGAAATCGGGCGCCGGGTACCTTCCCGTCGACGTGGCGTCCCCGGCCGAGCGGTTGACCTTCCTGCTCGGCGACGCCCGGCCGCAGTGCGTGCTCACCACGACCGCAGACGCCGAGACCTTCCGGCGTTCCGGGGTCTCGGTGGTGGCGCTGGACGACGCCGAGATAGTGAATGCGCTGCGGCACTTCGCGTCCCACCCGCTGACCGACGACGACCGCCGCCGTCCGCTGCACCCCGACTCGGTGGCGTACGTGATCTACACGTCGGGCTCCACCGGACGGCCGAAGGGCGTGCAGGTCTCGCACCGCAACGTGGTCGCACTGCTGGCGAACACCCAGGCGCTGTTCGAGTTCGGGCCGGACGACGTGTGGACCATGTTCCATTCCGCCGCTTTCGACTTCTCGGTGTGGGAGATGTGGGGTGCGCTCGCACACGGTGGCCGACTGGTGCTGGTGGACTACTTCACGGCCCGCTCGCCCGAGAAGTTCCTCGAACTGCTGCGGGACGAACACGTCACGGTCGTCAACCAGACCCCCACGGCCTTCGCCCAGTTGGCCGAGGCGGATCGGCTCGCCGGCGGTCCCGGACTGTCGCTGCGATACGTGATCTTCGGCGGGGAGGCCCTCGAATTCGGGCAGTTGGCGCGCTGGTACGCACGCCGGGGCGACACGCAGGCGTTGGTCAACATGTACGGCATCACCGAGACCACGGTGCATGTCAGCCACCTGCCGATCGAACGGGACCTCGTGGAGGGCCGGTCGGCATCGGCGATCGGCCGGGGCCTGCCCGGGCTGCGCGTGCACGTGCTCGACGCACGGCTACATCCGGTGCCGCCGGGCGTGGTCGGGGAGATCTACGTCTCCGGCGCGCAGGTCTCGCGCGGCTACCTCGACCGGCCCGGGCTCACGTCCGGCCGGTTCGTCGCCGACCCCGCCGAGCCCGGTACACGGATGTACCGGTCCGGCGACCTGGGCAGGTGGAGCGCGAACGGACAGCTGGAGTACCTGGGCCGCAACGACTTCCAGGTGCAGGTGAAGGGCTACCGGATCGAACTCGGCGAGGTCGAGTCGGCCCTGCTCGCCTGCGACGGGGTGGCGCAGTCGGTGGTCACCGCACACGGCGACCGGTTGGTGGGGTACGTGGTACCGGAGACCGATGCCGCGATCGACGCGGCGACGATCACCGAAACGGCCGCGGCGCGATTGGCGTCGCACATGGTGCCGGCCGCGGTGGTGGTGCTGAATGAACTGCCGCTCACGGTGAACGGCAAACTCGATCGGACAGCGCTGCCCGCGCCGGACTTCGGGCAACGGGTCACGGTGGGGCGCAGTCCGGCCGGCGCGGCGGAGCGTGTTCTGGCCGGTCTGTTCGCCGACGTGCTGGGCCTCGAATCGGTGGGCGTCGACGACTCGTTCTTCACCCTCGGCGGGGATTCGATCATGTCCATCCAGTTGGTCACCCGCGCCAAGGCCGCCGGGGTCCTGCTGTCGCCGCGCGATGTGTTCGAGCACAGAACCGTCGCCGGGCTGGCCGAGATCGCCGGATCCGGGGACGGCGCCGTGGTTCTCCCGGAACTGCCCGGGGCCGGGGTCGGCGAGATTCCGTTGACACCGATCGTGCGGTGGATGCTGGGCCGCGGCGGCGACTTCCGCCGCTACTCGCAGTCCGCGCTGGTCACGGTTCCCGCGACGCTGGACGAGGACAGCCTGACGCGGGCGCTGCAGTCGGTGCTGGACCGGCACGACGTCCTGCGGGCCCGGCTGTACCCCACCTCCGGTACGGAGGAGGGATGGTCGTGGGAAGCGGCGGCCGCGGGGTCGGTGCGGGCCGACGCGGTGCTCCGCCGGGGCCGGGTTCGCGACGTCGCCGCCGAACTCGATGCGGCCCTCGATCGGCTCGACCCGGAGTCGGGTGTGTTGCTGCAGGCGGTGTGGCTGGACGCGGGCGAACGGACGGGTCGACTGCTGATCGTCGTCCATCACCTGGCGGTCGACGGGGTGTCCTGGCGGATTCTGATCCCCGACCTCGCGATGGCCTGCGCGTCCGGCGCGGCACCGGCGCCGGTGGGCACGTCGATGCGCCGGTGGGCGCATGCACTCGTCGACGCCGCGCACCAACCCCACCGCACCGCCGAACTCGCATTGTGGCGCGAGATGCTGACCGCACCCGACCCGTTGCTGGGGTCCCGCCCGGTGGCCGTCTCGGACACCGCCGACACCACCGCGCACGTCGAGGTCCGGGTTCCGGCGTCGTTGACCGGGACGCTGCTCACCACCCTGCCGCAGGCATTCCACGGACGTGTGGGCGATGCTCTGTCGACGGCACTGGCCATGGCGCTGATCCGGTGGCGGCGACGGCGGGATATCGACATCCCGGAGGCACTGGTGAGCCTCGAAGGTCACGGTCGCGAGGAGCAGGTGGTTCCGGGGGCCGATCTCGCCCGCACGGTCGGCTGGTTCACCACCCTCTTCCCGGCGCGACTCGATCTGCGCGGGGTGGACCTCGACGACGCGTTCGCCGGTGGCCCCTCGGCCGGGACCGCGATCAAGGCCGTGAAGGAGCAACTCCTCGCCGTTCCCGACCACGGGATCGGTTTCGGCTTGCTGCGATACGTGAACGGCGAGACGGCGCAGGCGCTTTCGACGCTACCGATGCCGCAAGTCAGCTTCAACTATCTCGGCAGAATGGGCGGGACCACCACGGCGACCGCGGAGGGTTGGGTGCCGGTCGACGAACCCGGACTGCGCGAGAAATCGGCGATCCCCGTCGCGTCGGTCGTCGACGTCAACGCGATGACCGTCGATGCGGCCGACGGGCCCCGGCTGACGTCCACCTGGACGTATCCGCCGGGCGTCCTCACCCACGAGGACGTCGACGAATTCGCGCAGCTGTGGGTGCAGGCACTCGCTGCCCTCGGCGCGCACGCGGCGGCGGGCGGCGGCGGGTTCACACCGTCGGATTTCGATCTCGTCGACCTTCGGCAGGATGCGATCGAGTCGTTCGAACACGCGTGCCCGGACCTGACCGAGGTGTGGCCGCTGTCGCCGCTTCAGTCCGGCATGCTGTTTCACGCCGAGCTCGCCGCCGAGTCCCTCGACGCCTATCTGGTGCAGGTGAGCCTCGACCTCGTCGGCGTGGTGGATTCGCAACGGCTGCGCCGCGCGGCCGACGCGCTGCTGGACCGGCACGCGAACCTGCGCGCCGCCTTCCTGCACGACGCCGACGGTCAGGCTGTCCAGGTCGTCCGGCGCGGAGTGGACGCGCCCTGGTGCGAGGTCGATCTGACCGCCCTCGACACGGAAGCGACGGTGGCAGAGGTCGAGCGACTGCTGGCCGACGACCGCGTCCGACCGTTCGACATGACCCGCGCCCCGCTGATCCGGTTCATGCTGATCGCGACCGCGCCCGACCGGTACCGGCTGGTGTCGACGAACCACCACATCCTCCTCGACGGCTGGTCGATGCCGCTGCTGGTCACGGAGTTGCTGACGTTCTACGCCACCGACGCCGACCCGTCGGCGCTGCCGCGGGTGCGCGGGTACCGCGACTATCTGGCGTGGATGCACGACCGCGATCGGAGCGCCTCGCGGGAGGTGTGGGCGCGAGCCCTCGAAGGGGTGGAGGGCCCGACCGTGCTTGCGCCGGTGGATCGGGGCCGCGGGTTGTCCGTGATATCCCGGGAGTGGGTGTTCGACCTGGACGAGGAGCGCACCACGCGCCTGCGCGGCATCGCCCGGGCGCGGGGACTGACCGTCAACACTCTCGTCCAGGTTGCGTGGGGACTCGTGCTGGGCACGGTGACCGGGCGCGACGACGTGGTGTTCGGCGCCACCGTCTCGGGGCGGCCCCCGGACCTGGCGGGCATCGAGACGATGATCGGACTGTTCATCAACACGCTGCCCGTCCGGATCAGGCTGTGGCCCGCCGAGACGGTAGGCGCTCTGCTGGAACGAGTCCAGGCCGAACAGGCCGCACTGTCGGATCATCACCATCTCGGACTCGCCGAGATCGACGGTGCAGCAGGCTCGTTCGACACCTTGACCGTGTTCGAATCGTATCCGGTCGATCGTGCCGGGCTGTCGATGGCCACCGACGTCGCCGGACTGCGGGTCGACGGGGTGGACGCGCGAGATGCCGCCCACTATCCGCTGAGCCTGGTGGCGTCCGTCGACTCGGTCCTGCACCTGAAGTTCGAGTACCTCCCCGACGTCTTCGAGACGGGCACGATCGCCGACATTGCCGGACGCGTCGTGCGGATGCTCGATGAGTTCACTCGTCCCGATCGGCCGGTGGCCACGCTGTCGCTGCTGACCGACCGGGAGCGGGCCGAGTTGGTGCCGGTCCGCGGCCGTCCGGGTGGGTCGGTTCGCACCCTGCCGCAGATTCTCGCCGAGGCGGCCGCACTCGACCCGGAGGCGATCGCACTGTCGTCCGAGGACGGCGACGTGAGCTACCGTGCTCTGGACGAACGGTCGAATCGCCTCGCCCGCGCTCTCGTCGCGCGCGGTGCGGGTCCGGAGACGTTCGTGGCCATCGGGATACAGCGGTCGCTCGACTCGATGCTCTCGGTGTGGGCGGTGGCGAAGACCGGGGCGGCGTTCGTGCCGATCGACCCGCACTATCCCGCCGAGCGGATCACCCACATGCTCCGCGATTCCGGAGTCACCCTTGGTGTGACCACCACCGGGCACCGGGGCAGCCTCCCCGGCGCGGCGCAGTGGCTGGCCCTGGACGATCCGGACTTCGCGACCGAGTGCGCCCGCCAGTCGGCGGCACCGCTGACCGACGCCGATCGAACCGGCCGGGTCTCGCTGGACACCGCCGTGTACGTCGTCTACACGTCGGGATCCACGGGCGTGCCGAAGGGCGTGGTGGTTCCGCATCGCGGACTCGACAACTTCGCTCTCGACCAACTCGAAAGATTCGGCGCGACACGGCAGTCCCGCACCCTGCACTTCTCCACACCGAGTTTCGACGGGTCGGTGTTCGAGTACCTGCAGGCCTTCGGGGCCGGTGCGACCATGGTGATCGCGCCGCCGACCGTGTTCGGCGGCGAGGAACTCGCGCGATTCCTGTCGGACCGCCAGGTCACCCACGCGTTCATCACCACCGCCGCGCTGGCGTCACTCGACCCGGCCGGACTGGCTCATCTCACCGACCTGGTGTTCGGCGGCGAGGCCTGCCCGCCCGACCTCGTCGCCCGCTGGGCGCCGGGCCGCCGGTTGTACAACGCGTACGGACCGACCGAGACCACGATCATGTCCAACATCAGCGAACCGATGGTCCCCGGAGCGCCGATCACCGTCGGCGGACCCATCCGCGGCGTCACGGAACTGGTGCTCGATTCTCGGTTGCAGCCGGTGCCGGTGGGGGTTCCGGGCGAGTTGTATCTCGCGGGGGCCGGCCTGGCCCGCGGCTATCACCGTCGACCGGGCCTCACCGCCGAGCGGTTCGTCGCCGACCCCTCCCGCCCCGGCGAGCGGATGTACCGTACCGGCGACATCGTGCGCTGGACGGCGGGCCACAGCATCGAATACGTGGGCCGCAGCGACTTCCAGGTGAAGATACGGGGATTCCGCGTCGAACTCGGCGAGATCGACGCCGCACTCGTGGCGGAGCCGAACGTCGGGTTCGCGGCCACGATCGCGCACCGCGCGCCCCACGGCGACGTGCTGCTGGCGTCGTATGTCGTCGCGGCGGCGGGTCGCTCCCTCGACACCACCGACCTCACCCGGCACCTGGCAGACCGCCTGCCGCCCCACATGGTGCCCTCGTCGATCACGCTGCTGGACCGCATTCCCCTCACGGCAGTCGGCAAGCTCGACCGGGCAGCCCTGCCCGAGCCCGACCTGCGGTCCGGGACAGGAGAATACCGGGCGCCTGCGGGCCGGATCGAGCAAACGGTGGCCGACGTGTTCGCGGAAGTGCTGGGCCAGGAGCGGATCGGTGCCGGCGCCGGTTTCTTCGACCTCGGCGGCAACTCCCTGAGCGCCACCAGGGTGACGGCGCGGTTGCGAGTGCTGCTCGGCGCCGACATCGGCGTGCGCGACCTGTTCGAGGCGCCGACGGTTGCCGGGCTGGCGGCCCGGATCGAGCACACCGAGGCCGAGCCGACCGGACGCCCGGTTCTCGCGGCCCGTACCCGGCCCGGTGACATACCCCTGTCGTTCGCCCAGCAGCGGATGTGGTTCCTCAACCAGCTGGACACGTCGTCGCCCGCCTACAACATCCCGATCGTGCTGCGGCTCACCGGTGAACTCGACGTGCGAGCGCTGAACTCGGCCCTCGTCGACGTCGTCGCCCGGCACGAGTCGCTGCGCACGGTGTTCCCGGTCCGGGGCGCCGGGCCGGTTCAGCAGATCCTGCCCGCCGAGGGAGCTTTGCCCGCGCTGGTCCCCGTCCCCGTCGGGGACGAGCACCTGTTGCGTGAGGAACTCGCCCGCCTGGTCTCGGCGGGTTTCGATGTGACGGTGGGGCGTCCCGTACGGGTCGGGCTGTTCACCCTGTCCGCCACCGACCACGTCCTCGCGGTCGTGGTGCATCACATCTCGGCCGACGGGTTCTCGATGGCCCCACTCGTGCGCGACGTGATGACGGCCTACGGTGCCCGCCTCGGTGGCGGCGCACCCGAGTGGGCACCGTTGCCGGTGCAGTACGCCGATTACGCTCTGTGGCAACGGGAATTGCTGGGTTCGGACGACGACCCCGGCTCGCCGACCGCGACGCAACTCGGCTACTGGAGGGCGGCCCTCGCGGGCGTGCCCGACCTGCTGGAACTGCCCACCGATCGGGACCGGCCCGCCCAGCAATCGTTCCGCGGTGCGCGCGTCCACTTCTCCGTCGACAGCGACCTGCACCGGCGGATCCGGGACCTGTCCCGACGCCTGCGTTCCACCGAGTTCATGACCGTGCACGCCGCGCTCGCCGTCGTGCTGGCACGGCTCGGCAGCACCGGCGACGTCGTGATCGGAACACCGATCGCCGGCCGGGGCGAGCCCGCGCTCGACGATCTGGTCGGCATGTTCGTCGGCTCGCTCGCCCTGCGCACCCACGTGGACGCGGCCGCGTCGTTCGCCGCCCTGTCGGCGCACTGCCGCGACGTGGACCTCGCGGCCTTCGCGCACGCCGACGTTCCCTTCGAGCGTGTGGTGGAGGCGGTCGGCCCCACCCGGTCGACGGCGTATTCGCCGATCGTCCAGGTCTCCCTCGAATTCCAGAACAACGAGCGACCGGTGCTGACCCTGCCCGAACTGGAAGTCCGAGGTATCGACCCCGAACTGGCCGTCGTCAAGATGGATCTCGAATTCCTCGTGGCCGAGGAGTTCGACGCGAACGGCGACCCGGCGGGGATGACCGGCGCCGTGGACTTTGCCACCGATCTCTTCGAGGCCGCCACCGTCCGCGGTTTCGCCGACCGGTTGGTGCGAATCCTGGACGCCGCCACCGGCAACCCCGAGCTGCCGATCGGTGATCTGCCGTTCCTCGACGAGGTGGAGATCCGCGACCTGGTCCCGGCCCGCGGCGGACCGGGTGTGCGCCCGCAGCGCTGGCCCGACCTGCTGACGGCCGCGGCCGCGCTCGATCCCGACTCGGTGGCCCTGTCGTACGAGGACCGGCGGATCAGTTACCGCGAACTCGACGAGTGGTCGAACCGGCTCGCCCGGGTCCTTCGGGACCGCGGCGTGGGACCGGAGATGTTCGTGGCGCTCGGGATGCCCCGGTCGATCGAGGCCGTCCTCTCGGTCTGGGCGGTGACCAAGGCGGGCGCGGCCTTCGTCCCGGTCGATCCCACCTATCCCCGCGAGCGGATCGACTACATGCTCACCGATTGCCGGGCCGCGCTCGGCCTCACGGTGCGAGACCGCCGCGACCATCTGCCCGACACGGTGCCGTGGCTCGTGCTCGACGACCAGGACTTCGCCGAACAGGTGGCCGGGGTGTCCCCGGCGCCGGTCACCGACGCGGAGCGGACGATCCCGTTGCACCTCGACCACCCGGCGTACCTCATCTATACGTCGGGCTCGACCGGACAACCGAAGGGGGTCACGGTCACCCACCTCGGCCTGGCGAATTTCACGGCGGAGACGCACGAGCGGTTCGAGGTCACCCACGATTCCCGGGTGTCACATCTCGCGTCCCCGAGTTTCGATGCCTCGGTGTTCGAACTGATGATGGCGTTCAGCGCCTCGGCGCGGGTCGTGATCGTGCCGCCCACCATCGTCGGCGGCAGCGAACTGGTGGAACTGTTCCGCCGCGAGCAGGTGACCCATGCCACCATCACGCCGACCGCACTGGCGGCGCTCGACAACGACCGTCTCCATTCGCTTCGGGTCCTCGATCTGGTGGGGGAGGCGTGCCCACCGGACGTGGTTGCGCAGTGGGCTCCGGGTCGCAGCCTGCACAGCGGGTACGGGCCCACCGAGACCACCGTGCAGGCGAGTGTCAGCGCAGCCATGCGTCCCGGGGAGGGCGTGAACATCGGGTCGCCTGCCCTGGGATTCGAGTTCCTGGTTCTCGACGAGCGACTGCAGCCCGTCCCCGTCGGGGTGCCCGGCGAACTGTACATCGCCGGACCGAGTGTGGCACGCGGGTACCACGACCGGATGCCGCTCACCGCGCAGCGATTCGTGGCCTGCCCCTTCGGCGCGCCGGGGCGCCGGATGTACCGAACCGGCGACGTGGTGCGCTGGCGGCGGACTATCACACGCCGCACCCTGGAATATTTGGGCCGCAGCGACTTCCAGGTAAAGGTGCGCGGTTTCCGGATCGAACTCGGGGAGATCGACACCGTGCTCGCCCGCCACCCCGCGGTCGCCTTCGCCGCCACCCTCGGACACACCGGTCCGTCGGGGGACACCGTACTCGCCTCGTATGTGCGGGCGCAGGACGGTCGGGACGTGGATTCGGCGGAACTGCGGGCCTACGTGTCCGAGCGTCTGCCCGCGCACATGGTGCCGTCCGCGGTCGTCGTGCTCGACGAGATTCCGACGACCCCGGCGGGCAAGCTCGACCGGAAGGCGTTGCCCGCCCCCGAGTTCGGATCGGCCGCTGCCACATTCCGGCCACCCGCCACGGACACCGAGCACATCGCGGTCGACGCGTTCGCGGAGGTGCTCGGCGTGGATCGGGTGGGCACCGCGGACAGCTTCTTCGACCTCGGCGGAAACTCCCTCCTCGCCATCAGGATCGTCGGCGCCCTGCAGACCGCACTGGGCCGGACGGTTCCGCTGCAGTGGATGTTCCTCGACCCCACCCCGGCGGGCCTCGCGCGTCGCCTCGACGTTCCCACCGTCGGTCCCGACGCGGAAGAGGCGCTCGCCGTGGTGATCCCGCTGCGCGCGCAGGGCGGTGGCAGGCCGCTGTTCTGCGTGCACCCGGGAATCGGGCTGTCCTGGGGCTACGCCGGGCTCGTCCGGCATCTGCCTCCCGACCGGCCCGTGTTCGGACTGCAACTGCCCACGATCAGCGGCGACGGCGAGTACCGGTCGATCGAGCAACTGGCGCACCGCTATGTGGAGGAGATGAAGGCCATCCAGCCCGAGGGACCGTACGACCTGCTCGGCTGGTCGCTCGGCGGCGTGATCGCCCATGCCATGGCCGTCGAACTGCAGCGCGGCGGCGACACGGTGGCGACGCTCGCGCTCATGGACAGCTACCCCGACGACGGCGACGGCGCACCGCCCGGCGAACTCGATCTGCGGGACCTGCTGCGCGGGCTGGGGCTCGAGATCGACGACGGCGGTGAACTCACCTACGAACGGGCGGCGCGGCTGATCGACGCATCGCTGGGAGCCGAGACCGGAGTGCGCGGGCGCGATCTCGAACGGATCGCACGAGGATACGAGAACTCCCGGCTCATCGGGCGGCGGTTCGTGCCCCAGGTCTACGACGGCGACCTGCTGATCTTCCCAGCTGCCCGCAACGGGGGCGGCGCCACCCGTGCGCGGTCGGCGCAGGAGTGGCGGCCGCTGGTCACCGGCCGCATCGACGAGCACGCCGTCGACTGCGGGCACAACGACATGATCGAGTCGGAGTCCCTCGCCGTCATCGGTCCGGTGCTGGCTCGTGCGCTCTCCGCGGGGCCGTGAACCCGGTCAGGCGATCCGGAACTGTGTGAGACCGCGGATGGGCCACTCACCGTTGACATCCGACGCGTCCCGGCCCTGCCGGAGGAGGTAGTCGGCGAAGTCGCGCTGGCGTTCGGCATGCCAGTCGGTCTGGTGGGTCATGATGTCGAGGGCCCGCAGATTCGGGTACTCCTGCGCGAGGGTCCGGGCGAGGTGCGCGGCGGCGACCGCGTCGGCCTCCGCCTCGTGGGCGTCCTCCAGCGCGATGCCGTAGTGCTTGCACACCGCGCCCAGGGTGCGCCTGCCCTTGCGGTACCGGTCCATCTCGCGGTCGATGACGTACGGGTCGACGACGACGCCGGTCAGGAGTTCGGGACGTCCGAGGCGCAGGCCCTCGGTGTGCATGACGGTCAGGTCGTACGACGCGTTGAACGCGACGACGGCGAAGTCCCGGGTCCAGGCGTCGTACAGGGCGTCGCGGATCTCCCCGTACCCGGTGGCGTAGTCCTGGCCGTGGGTCCGGGCGTACTCCGTGGAGATGCCGTGCACGGCCGACGCGCCGTCCGGGATCGCGACCTCCGGATCGAGCAGCCAGGTTCGCGACTCGAAGTGGTGGGCGTCGACGAGGGCGATGCACGCGGAGACGATGCGGGCATCGGTGGGGTCGGGCCCCGTCGTCTCGAGATCGAACGCGCAGATCGGTTTGTCCGACCAGCTTGTCATCAGGGGCCTCTCGGTGGTGATTCGGTGCCGGCCCAGTATCTGCCGCCGGACGCGCCGGATCCGGGACCGACACGGCAGATATTCCAGGTTGTCGCGGCCGGTCGCCGGGGGTATCGTGTCCTGCGGTCTGCAGTTCGCCCACGTCGTGAGCTGCCTTTTCGAGAGAGCAAGGAGGTGTGGCATCCGATGAGAAGCCGACCCCCGAGTACCAACTGAAACCGTTCCACCGGTAGGGGCACGGTTTCACGGTCCGTGTTCCTCAGCGCAGTTCCGCGCTGCCCACTTTTCCTCGAAAGCTCCGTGCCATGCCTCAGCTGCGCCCGATCCGTTCCCTCCTGCCCAGCCGTTCCGCCGGTCTGTCCGACGCCGCCGCCGGTCATGCGGCCCCGCGCCGTCCCCTCGAGCCGACACCGGCCGAGGAGACCGTCGTCAACAGCGCCGTATACCGCGACGGCAGGAAGACCGCCACACCCGCCACGCTGTCGGAGGCCCTCGGGAATCTGCCGGACTCGTCGTCGATGGCATGGATCGGGATGTACCGGCCGAACGACGCCCAGTTGTACGCGGCAGCAAGGCAATTCGATCTGCACGAGCTGGCCGTCGAGGACGCGATCGTCGCCCATCAGCGGCCCAAACTCGAGCGGTACGGCAAGACGCTGTTCGTGGTCCTGCGCGCCGCGCGGTACTGCGACGAGACCGAGCGCGTCGAATTCGGTGAGCTGCACGTCTTCTGCGGTCCGACGTTCGTGCTCACCGTCCGGCACAGTGAATCTCCCGACCTGTCGGCGGTCCGCAGGCGGATGGAGAGCAATCCGGATCTGCTCCGGCTCGGACCCGAGGCCGTCCTCTACGCCATCCTCGACGCTGTGGTCGACGGGTACGCGCCGGTGATCGCCGGTCTGCAGAACGACATCGACGAGATCGAGACCGAGGTGTTCAGCGGAGCGCCGGGCGTGTCGCGGCGCATCTACGAACTCACCCGCGAGGTCATCGAATTCCAGAGGGCCACAAGGCCGCTGCTCGGGATGCTGCGGGGGTTGTCGGACGGATTCGAGAAGTACAACACCGACGAGGAACTGCAGCGTTACCTGCGTGACGTCACCGACCACGCGACCGTGGTGGTGGAGCGGGCCGATGGTTTCCGGCAGCTGCTCGGGAACATCCTCACCGTCAACGCCACCCTGGTGTCGCAGGAGCAGAACGAGGAGATGCGCAACCTGACGCAGGCCAGCTACGCCCAGAACGAGGAGATCAAGAAGGTGTCGGCGTGGGCGGCGATCCTCTTCGCGCCCACCCTGATCGGGACCGTCTACGGCATGAACTTCGACCACATGCCCGAACTGCACTGGGCGGGTGGGTATCCGTTCGCCCTGTCGCTGATGATGCTCACCTGCGCCGGGCTGTACACGATCTTCAAACGCCGGGGCTGGCTGTGAGCCCGGCCGGCTGCGGACCAGTCGGCAGCCGGCCGGCGCCCGGTCAGAGTTCGTCGACGCAGACGACGAACTTGCGCTCGGGGTACTCGTATCCGTTGGACGACGTGCCGCACGAGTCCACGGACGTGGCGCCCTGCACGATCTCCGTCACCTTCACGCCGTCGACCGCCTTGGTGTCGGTGCACTCGATGCGCGCGGGATCCTCGCCGCCGACATCCATGCATCCGCCGATGATCCAGTCCACGTCGAGGCAGATCGCGCCCTGCTCGACACCGCCGAGGGTCTCGTAGTAGTACGAGTCGGCGTCGCTGATGCACTGGCTGTTCTTCGGGGCCTTGGCGATCACCTTGTAGTTCGAGTCGGCGCTGCCGCACACCGCCTTGTCGATCTCGGCGTCGGTGACGGTGCCGCCGAGCTTCACGCACTCACCGATCTCGACCTCGAAGTCGACGTCGCCGCCGGCGTCCTCGCCCTCCTGGCCGTCGATCACGGTGGTCGAATGGCTGGACGAGGTGGCCGCGGAGGCACCCGACTCCGGCACCGCGGTGGGCGTGGTGTCCGAACCGCACCCCGCGATCAGAACTACCGTCGCCGACACCGCGACGACTGCGGTACACACCCGCCGAACTAACCCTGTCATGTCTGACCCCTCCGTCGGGTGACGTCCCGCCACCCGTTCCTCTGAGATGACCGTTGCCACCTCGACCGTGTCCACCGCAATTGCCGTGTCGCGCATAATTTGATTACATCGCTGTCCGATTTGCCAATCGTGGTGACAGTATGGACGGGTGGATCTCCCCGTGATGCCTCCGTTGCAGCCGATGCTCGCGAAGGCTGCGTCGTCCCTTCCGGTGCAACCGGACTCCGGGCTCGCTTGGTCGTACGAACCGAAATGGGACGGTTTCCGCACCCTCGTGTTCCGTGACGGCGACGAGGTGGTGCTCGGCTCGCGGGGCGGAAAAGATCTGGCCAGGTACTTTCCCGAACTCGTGCGGGCGGTGCGAGAGGAGCTGCCGGAACGGTGCGTGGTCGACGGCGAACTCGTCGTCCCCCGCGACATCGACGGCCGCACCCGACTCGACTGGGAGTCGTTGTCGGAGCGCATCCATCCGGCGGAGAGCCGCGTCACCATGCTCTCGGAGAAGACGCCGGCCCAGTTCGTCGCGTTCGACCTGCTCGCCCTCGGCGACCGCGACTTCAGCCGGGAGGACTTCTCCGTCCGGCGCGCGCAACTCGTCGAGACCGTCGGTGGCGGACCGAGCTGCCACGTCACCGCGGCCACCGAGTCCAGCGAGGTCGCCACGCAATGGTTCGAGGCGTTCGAGGGAGCCGGCCTCGACGGGGTGGTGGCCAAGAAGCTGGTGGGTCCGTACCTGCCGAACAAGCGGGAGATGGTGAAGGTGAAGCACGCCCGCACCGCCGACTGCGTCGTCATCGGATACCGACCGCACAAGAGCCAGCCGGGGATCGGGTCGATGCTGCTCGGACTGTACGACGGCGACCAGATGGCGATGGTCGGTGGCGCGTCGGCGTTCACGGCGGCGCGGCGGATCGAACTGCTCGCCGAACTCGACGAACTGCGCGTCGGCGAGGACGTCGTCGCCGACGGCGCGCCGACGCGGTGGCAGTCGGGCAACGACCGCACCTGGGTGCCGCTGCGCCCCGAACGGGTGGTCGAGGTGGCGTACGACCAGATGGAGGGCGCGCGATTCCGGCACGCCGCGCGGTTTCTGCGCTGGCGTCCGGACCGGACGCCCGAAGAATGCACGTATCAGCAATTGGAGGTCCCGGTGCGATACGACCTTGCCGACGTTCTGGCCGGAGGTTCCTAGATGGCGAGTCCCGCCGAAGAACTCGACGTCGACGGCGTCGCCGTGCGGCTGTCGAGTCCCGACAAGATCTACTACCCGAAACTCGGCGCCGAGGGCGGCACGAAACGGCACCTGGTGGAGTACTACCGCACGGTGGCACTGAACGGTGCGCTGCTCGGCGCCCTGGTCGACCGGCCGACGCACCTGCAACGGTTCCCGGACGGCGTCGAGGGGGAGGAGATCTACCAGAAACGGGTGCCCGCGAAGCGTCCCGACCACGTCGAGTCGTGTGAGGTCACGTTCCCGTCCGGCCGCACGGCCGACGTGCTCCGCGTGCGCAGCGCCGCGAACATCGTGTGGGCGGCGAACCTCGGCAGCATCACGTTCCACCCGTGGGCCGTCCGGTGTCCCGACGTCGATCACCCGGACGAACTGCGCATCGACCTGGACCCGCAGCCCGGCACCGGATTCGACGACGCCCGCGCGGTCGCGTTGGACGTGCTCCGGCCGCTGCTGGACGAACTGGGCCTCGTCGGCTACCCCAAGACGTCGGGCGGCCGCGGTCTGCACGTGTACCTCCACATCGAGCCGCGCTGGGACTTCATCGAGGTGCGGCGCGCCGGCATCGCGCTGGCCCGGGAGATCGAGCGGCGCAGCGGCGACCGGGCCACCACGTCGTGGTGGAAGGAGGAACGCGGCGAACGCATCTTCCTCGATTTCAACCAGAACGCGCGCGACAAGACCATCGCGTCCGCCTATTCGGCCCGCAAGACCCCGATCGCGACCGTGTCGACGCCCGTCACCTGGGACGAACTCGTCGACGTCGAGCCCGACGACTTCACCATCGCGACCGTGCCCGCCCTGCTCGAGAAGCGCGGCGACCCCATGGCGACCATGGGTGACGTGGCGCAATCTCTGGACGTGCTGCTGGAGATGGCCGAACGCGACACCGCGAACGGCCTGGGCGATCTCCCGTACCCGCCCAATTACCCGAAAATGCCGGGGGAACCCAAGCGGGTACAACCGAGTCGGGACCGAGACCGCAAATAGCCGGCGCTCACGTAGGCTCGGGACGGTCGGGTCGGGAACAATGTGAGGTCGCCATGGAACACACGACGGTCGGTACTACCGGACTCGTCCTCGGGGTCGTCGCGACGGCTCTCGGGACCCTGATGCTCGCGCCGGCCACCGCGTCGGCCGCCTCCCTCTCCTGCGTGTCCCCGCCGGGCCGGGGCCACACCACGGTCGTCGATCGCACCGCGTGCGGGGCCAACGCCGACCCGAGCAGCAATTCGGCGGCGTTCGGCACCGACGGTGTCGGTTTCGCCGACGCGGCGTATGCGGGAACGGCGCTCGGCGCCGGACTGGGCGGTGGTGTCGGAGCGGCCGAGTCGCGCCGAGGTGTCGTGGCCGCGATCGCGGTCGGGCCCGACAGCGTGGCGATCGGGACGGTCGACACTGCCGGTCCCGCCCTGGTCCTGAGCGGTCCGGGAGGGCAGGCGCTCGTCGCCGATCCGGCCAAGGGCGTCGTGTGCGCCGCGGGGCCGTCTCTGGCCATCAATTTCCTTGCAGGTCAAGCATGTATCAGCGACGGCACAACTGTGTGGCGGCTTCCCTGAACACCACCCCGGTCCGCGTCGTATGGTGACGGTAGTCACAATGGGTTGACGCAACTGCCGTAGGACATACGGCAGCGAGATCGGAGGTGGTCGATGTCGACCAGCGTTCGAGTTCCCCGGCCTCCGTCCGTGCCACGGACGGAGCTGCACGTCGATCCCCGGTTCCTGCCGCTCGCCGACCAGTTCTTCGCGATGTACCGGCAGCCTCAGCACGGCGGCGGGGCCCTCACCGTCTACCTCCGGGGCGAGAAGGTCCTCGACATCTGGGCGGGCTGGGCCGACCGCGACCGCCGGTGGGACCGCGACACGATGGCCCTGTCGTTCTCGACGGGAAAAGGCGTGGCCAGTACTGTCGTACACCGGCTCGCGGAGCGCCGCCTGATCGACTACGACGCACCGATTGCGCGCTATTGGCCCGAGTTCGGCGCGGCGGGCAAGGACGACATCACCGTCCGCGAACTCCTCACGCACCGCGCCGGGCTGCACAAGGTGCGGGGGCTGATGCGGAGCCCGCTCGACCTCCTCGACTACGACGCCGTCGTGCAGGCGCTCGCGGCCACCCCGGCGGATCCGCGCCGCCTGCGCGGTCCCGGCTATCACGCCGTCACCTATGGGTGGCTGGTGGCCGAACTGATCGCCCGCGTCACCGGGAAGCCGTTCGTCCAGGTGGTACAGGACGAAATCGCCGGACCGCTCGGCGTCGACGACTTCTGGTACCAGGTACCCGGCCGGCACCGTCCGCGGATCGCGAAACTGTTCCCGCACATCAACCCGGCCGGACTCAACTGGGAACTCACGTCGAACGTGCTGTCGCTCGTCGGGCCCACCCGCGGACTCGCCGAGGCGGCGATGCCGCAGGGTTTCGACGTACTGGTCCGCAACCCCGCGGTGCACGACGCGGTGATGCCCGGCTGGAACGGCGTGTTCAGCGCACGGGCCCTCGCCCGCATGTACGGGGCCATCGCCAACGGTGGCAGACTCGACGGCCGCCGGTTCCTGCGCACGTCCACCATCGCGCAGATGTCGCAGGTGCAGACCCACGACCGCGATTACGTTCTCGGTATCCGGCCGCGGTGGTCGCTCGGCTACCACCGGCCGATCTTCATGACGCGGGAACAACCTGCGAACGCGATCGGGCACTACGGCGTCGGCGGGTCCGGCGCCTATGCCGACCTCGAGAGCGGACTGGCGCTGGGTTTCGTCACCAACCGGCTCGGCAGTTCGTTCACGGCGCTCGGTGATCTTCGTCTGGCCCGGCTCGGTGTCGAGGCGCAGTCGATCGTCCGGAACGACAAGTAACCACGAAAGGAATCCCTGATGAGTGATCACGTGTACCGGGTCGTCGAGGTCGTCGGTTCGTCGAGCGACAGCACCGACGCGGCCATCAAGAACGCCATCGCGCGGACCAACGAGACCGTGCGCAACGTCGAATGGTTCGAGGTGGTCGAGACGCGGGGCCACGTCGAGAACGGCGCCGTCGCGCACTACCAGGTCACGCTGAAGGTCGGATTCCGGGTGGAGCCGGGCGACGCCGTCTGACCGTCCGCGGGTTCTCGCGCAAGAGTGGAACACGTTATAGTCTGGTGTCACATTTCGACGTTTGACTGCGCGTACTCGGGTAGGGGAGAACTGTGGCTTATGTGATCACGCAGCCGTGCTGCAACGACGCGTCGTGCGTCGATGTGTGTCCGGTCAACTGCATCCATCCCACACCGGACGAGAAACCGTTCGCGACCACGGAAATGCTGTACATCGACCCGGACACCTGCATCGACTGCGGTGCCTGTGTCGAGGAATGCCCGGTGGAGGCGATCTACGCGGAGAACGACCTCGACGAGGTCGACGAGCCGTATCTCGACATCAACGCGCAGTACTACACCAAACACCCCATCGGCCCCGACTGGCCGGAGCCGCTCAAGCTCCCGCAGATCGATGCGGCGCTCGGCACCCTGCACGTCGCGGTGGTGGGGTCCGGTCCGGCCGCCTGTTACGCCGCGATGGAACTGACCGCGAAACCGCGGGTGGAGGTCGACATCTTCGACCGCCTGCCCACCCCGTACGGGCTGGTGCGTGCCGGTGTCGCGCCGGACCACCCGGGGACCAAGGGGGTCACCGACCAATTCCGCTCGGTCGTCGGTAAACGCACGGTGCACTGCCACTTCAACGTGGAAGTGGGCCGGGACGTGAGCCACGAGGACCTGCTCGCGCACCACCACGCCGTGATCTACGCGGTCGGTGCGGCCGGCGACCGTGCGCTGGGCATACCCGGCGAGGATCTCGTCGGCAGCCACGCTGCCACCGAGTTCGTCGCCTGGTACAACGGCCATCCCGACTACGCAGACCGCACGTTCGACCTGTCGGGGGAGCGGGCCGTCATCGTCGGCAACGGCAACGTGGCCCTCGACGTGGCCCGCATCCTCGTCACCGACCCGGACGTCCTGGCCACGACGGATCTCGCGGACCACGCCCTCGAGGCCCTGCGGGCCAGCAACATCCGCGAAGTCGTGATCCTGGGCCGTCGGGGACCGGCCCAGGCCGCCTACACCAACCCCGAACTCCTGGCGCTCGGGCGCATGCCGAACGTGGACATCGTCGTCGACCCGGACGAAGCGGTCCTCGACCCCGCGAGTCGCGCGTTCATCGACGGCGACGAGTCGGAGCCGTGGCAGCGCCACAAGGTACGCCAGGTCGAGGACTTCGCCCGGCGCACCGCCGATCCGACGAAGAAGCGGATCGTGCTGCGCTTCCTGACGTCGCCGGTCGAGATCCTCGGCACCGACACCGTCGAATCGGTGCGCATCGCACGGAACGAGATGGTCGCGGACGCGTCCGGCACACTCAGCGCCAAACCCTCCGACGACACCACGACTCTCGACACCGGCCTGGTGCTGCGGTCGATCGGCTATCGCGGTCAGCCGGTGGCTGGTCTCCCGTTCGACGACCGGCGGGGCGTGATCCCCAACGAGAACGGGCGGGTCACCGACCCGGAGACCGGCACGCCGGTGCCCGGCGTGTACGTGGCCGGCTGGATCAAGCGCGGGCCCACGGGCGTGATCGGCACCAACAAGTACTGCTCCGCGGAAACGGTCAGGATGCTGATCGACGACTTCTCCGCCGGTCGGCTCGACGCGCCCGCCGACCGTGAGGGGCTGGACCGGCTGATCGCCGAGCGCGCCCCGGACGCCGTCGACTACCAGGGCTGGCAGCGGATCGACAAGACCGAGCGGGCCGGGGGCAGGGCCGCCGGCCGCACCCGCGCCAAATTGATCACCATCGAGAGCATGCTGGCGGCCGCCCGGGCCGAGACCTGATCGTGAGCACTTCTTGACCACGCGGTGACACCCAGGTCGCGCAGGCCGCGGAGCGGCAACGATTGCGGGCAAATTGCTCGTGGCCGGATGATGTGTGTTAATGGCAGTGCGCGAGTGATAGGTCCGTCGGGGACGCGCGTTGTACACGTCGTCGAACGAGAGTGGTCATATGGGCAAGTCAGGAATCGGTTTTTCCAGGAACAAGCACTGGTCTTCGCGCGTCGCTGTCGCACTGACCGGCGCTGTCGTGTCGGGAACGGCGCTGGTAGGGGCCGCACAGGCCGCACCGCTGTTTCCCGGTGGACCCGAGATCCCGGCCATTCCCGCGCTGCCCGGTCTCCCCGGCGCGCCGCAACTGCCGCTTCCGGAACCGGCTCCCGCGCCGGCCAACTTCTCGGCTCCGTCCCTCAACCCGGGTGCGGGCGAGGTCGTGGGTGTCGCGCAGCCGGTGATCATCCGGTTCAACGAGGCGATCGGCGACCGCGCCGCCGCCGAGCGCGCCATCAAGGTCACCACCAGCCAGCCGGTCGAGGGTGGCTTCTACTGGATCAACGACAGCCAGGTGCGGTGGAAGCCCACCGAGTTCTGGCCCGCGAACACCGAGGTCACGGTGGATGCCGGCGATTCGCACTCCACGTTCACCATCGGTGACGCCTTCGTGGCGACCGCGGACGACAACACCAAGCAGATCACTGTCACCCGCAACGGCGAGGTGGTCAAGACGATGCCGACGTCGATGGGCAAGACCGATCACGAGACCCCCAACGGCACGTACATCATCGGCGACAAGTTCCGGGACATGTACATGGATTCCTCCACGTACGGGGTGCCGGTCGACTCCGCGGAGGGCTACCGCACGTACGTCGAGTACGCCACCCGCATGTCGTACAGCGGCATCTTCGTCCACGCGGCACCCTGGTCGGTGAACGCGCAGGGCAACACGGACACCAGTCACGGCTGCCTCAACGTGAGCACCGAGGACGCCAAGTGGTTCTACGAGAACTCGAAGAAGGGCGACGCCGTGGTCGTGCAGAACACCGCGGGCGGCACGCTGAGCGGCTCCGACGGTCTCGGCGACTGGAACCGCTGACCCCGATCCGACCGCGTTTTCCCGTAGCCCGCACAGTTCAATGTGCGGGCTACGGCAATTTACCGGCTATTCGTTATCACTCGTCAGACTGCCGCAGTGAGATCGAGTCCGGAACGAACCCTGCCGTCGCCGGGTAAGCAGGGATTCCTCGGGCGTCCGTGGCGGGACCACGCGCTGTTCGTGGCGCTGGTGGGCCCCAATCTGGTTCTGCTCGTTCTGTTCACCTACCGCCCGCTGGTCGACAACATCCGGCTGTCGTTCTTCGACTGGAACATCGCCGACCCCGTCGCCACGTTCATCGGCTGGGGCAACTACCGCGAGTGGTGGAGTCGTCCCGACACCTGGCAGATCGTCGGGAACACCGTCGTGTTCACCGTCGCCACGGTGGCGGGGTCGATGGTCGCAGGTCTCGCGCTCGCCCTGCTTCTGGATCGTAAGCTGCACGGCCGCAACCTTGTTCGCTCGGCGATCTTCGCGCCGTTCGTCATCTCGGGCGCCGCGATCGGGGTGGCTTTCCAATTCGTGTTCGATCCCCGGTTCGGGCTGATCCAGGACCTGCTGCGCCGTGTGGGGATCGACTCCGTTCCCGACTTCTATCAGGATCCGCGCTGGGCGCTGTTCATGGTGACGGTCACCTACATGTGGAAGAATCTCGGCTACACGTTCGTGATCTACCTTGCGGCACTGCAGGGTACGCGACGTGAGCTGACGGAGGCCGCGGAGATCGACGGAGCGAGCACGTGGACGATGTTCCGCCGGGTCGTGCTCCCGCAGTTGCGTCCCACCACCTACTTCCTCTCGATCACGGTGATGCTGGGCTCCCTCCAGGTGTTCGACATCATCAACGTGATGACCCGCGGTGGTCCGCTGGGCACCGGCACCACCACCATGGTCTACCAGGTCTACAACGAGTCGTTCCGCAACTTCCGCGCCGGTTACGGCGCCACGGTCGCCACGATCATGTTTCTCGTCCTGTTCGGAATCACCGTCTATCAGGTGCGGATCATGGATCGGGGTGACGGCCGGTGACTGTGGACACCGTGCGCGATCAGCGCGACGAGGTTGCGCCGGTGACGGCAGACCCCGCTCGCGACCACCGGCGGCGGGAAGTGCTCGTCACGACCCTCGGGTACGCCGCGATGGTGGCGGTGCTGGTGATGGTGGCCCTGCCGCTGTACTGGATCGTGATGACGTCGTTCAAGGATCGCCCCGACGTGTACACGCTCCCGGTCACGTGGTGGCCCGCGACCTTTCATCCCGAGAACTACTCGGAGGCCACCACGTCGGTGCCGTTCTGGACGTTCCTGCGCAACTCGGTGATCATCACCGGGGTGCTCGCCGTCGTGAAGTTCGCGCTCGGCGTCCTCAGCGCGTACGGACTGGTGTTCCTGCGGTTCCCGGGTAAGAACCTCGTGTTCCTCGGCATCATCGCGGCGTTGATGGTGCCGAACCAGATCACGGTCATCTCCAACTACGCCCTCGTCGCCGAATGGGGTTGGCGGAACACATTTCACGGCATCATCGTTCCACTGGCGGGGGTCGCGTTCGGAACGTTCCTGATGCGCAACCACTTCCTGTCGATACCCACCGAGATCATCGAGGCCGCCCGGATGGACGGCGCCGGCCACGTCCGGTTGCTGTGGCGGGTGGTCCTGCCGGTGTCCGGACCCACGATGGTGGCGTTCGCGATCATCACCGTCGTCACCGAGTGGAACGAATACCTGTGGCCGTTCCTGATGGCCGACGACGCGTCCGTGGCGCCGTTGCCGATCGGGCTGACCCAGCTCCAGAACAACGACGGGCTCACCAACTGGGGTCCGGTGATGGCGGGGACGGTGCTCACGATGCTGCCGATCCTCGTGGTTTTCCTTGTGCTGCAACGGCACATGATCAAAGGCCTCACATCGGGTGCGGTCAAGGGATAGCGGACACGAGGAGAGACATGAATCGGATGAATCGTCGGGGATTCCTCGGGCTGGCCGGCGTGGTCGCGGCCGGCGCCGCGCTGACGGCATGTGCGGGATCCGGGTCGGGTTCGTCGGCGGCCTCCGGTGCGGCCGGCGACGCGAACACCATCACGTTCTGGTCCAACCACCCCGGTAAGTCCCAGGACGTCGAGCGCGAGCTGATCGACCGGTTCCAGGCAAAGTACCCCGACCTCACGGTGAATCTCGTCGACGGCGGCAAGAACTACGAGGAGGTGTCGCAGAAGTTCAACGCGGCACTGTCGGGCGGCGAACTCCCCGACGTCGTCGTCCTGTCGGACGTCTGGTGGTTCAACTACGCCCTGACCGGTGCCATCGAGCCGCTCGACGGACTGTTCGGGGAGGTCGGTGTCGACTCCGCCGACTACGTCGACTCGCTGCTCGCCGACTACCTGTTCGAGGGCAAGCACTACGCGCTCCCGTACGCCCGGTCGACGCCGCTGTTCTACTACAACAAGCAGGTGTGGTCGCAGGCGGGCCTGCCCGACCGCGGTCCCGCCACCTGGCAGGAATTCGACGAGTGGGGTCCCGAACTGCAGCGGGTGATGGGCAATGGCAAGCTGGCCCACGGCTGGGGCGACGCCAAGAACTATCTTGGCTGGACGTTCGAGGGACCGGTGTGGACGTTCGGCGGTGCCTACTCCGACCAGTGGGATCTGAAGTTCGGCGACGAGAAGACGCTCGCCGCGGGGACGTTCCTGAAGGACATGATCCATACGAAGAAGTACGCGGCCGTGTCCAGCGACATCGCCAACGAGTTCGGTGCCGGCATCCTCGCGTCGACCATCGCTTCCACCGGGGACCTGTCCGGGATCACCAAGTCCGCCACCTTCGACTTCGGCACCGCCTTCCTGCCGGCTTCGGGCGCGCCGGGCTGTCCGACCGGCGGCGCCGGCCTCGCGATTCCGTCGCGGATCTCCGACGAACGGAAGACGAACGCCCTGAAGTTCATCGACTTCGTGACGAACGGCGAGAACACCGCGTATTTCTCGCAGAACGTCGGGTACATGCCGGTCCGCAAATCCGCCGTCGAGGATCCCGGTATGAAGGCGTACCTCGACGCGAATCCCAACGCGCGCACCGCCGTCGACCAGCTCGTGAAGACCCGGTCGCAGGACTACGCCCGGGTGTTCGTGCCCGGCGGCGACCAGATCATCGGCACCGGACTCGAACAGATCGCCCTTCGGAACGCAGACGTGGCGGCGACGTTCGCCGGCGTCGGGACGCAACTGCAGCAGATCATCGACCGCCAGATCACACCCAAGCTGCCCCAGTAGGAGGAGAAGGAACTTTCATGGCCAACGTGCAGTTCGCGGGTGTCACCCACCGCTATCCGGGAGCCGATCGACCAGCGGTCGATCGGCTGGACCTCGACATCGCGGACGGCGAGTTCCTCGTCCTCGTCGGTCCGTCGGGGTGCGGCAAGTCGACCAGCCTGCGGATGCTGGCCGGCCTCGAGGCCGTCGAGGCAGGGCGGATCGAGATCGGCGGCAGCGACGTCACCGCGTTGCCGCCCCGGGCCCGCGACGTGGCCATGGTGTTCCAGAGTTACGCGCTGTATCCGAACATGACCGTGGCCGACAACATGGGGTTCGCGCTCCGCAACGCCGGCGTCGGAAAGGTCGAACGCACCGAGCGGGTGCTGGCGGCGGCGCGGATGCTCGAGCTCGAACCCCTGCTCGATCGTAAACCGGCCAAACTGTCCGGCGGGCAGCGCCAGCGGGTGGCGATGGGCCGGGCAATCGTGCGCCATCCCAAGGTGTTCTGCATGGACGAACCGCTGAGCAACCTCGACGCCAGGCTGCGGGTGAGCACCCGTTCGCAGATCGCGGGGCTGCAGCGCAGGCTCGGTACGACCACCGTGTACGTCACGCACGACCAGGTGGAGGCCATGACGATGGGCGACCGGGTGGCGGTCATGCAGGGTGGGCGACTCCAGCAGGTCGCCCGCCCGCGTGAGCTGTACGACAACCCCGTCAACACGTTCGTCGCCGGGTTCATCGGCTCACCCGGCATGAACCTCATGGACACCCCGATCCGGGACGGCGCCGCGGAATTGGGTGATCTGCGTATTCCCGTGCCGCGCTCCGCGATCGGGGACGAGTCGGTGATCGTCGGCGTGCGTCCGGAGTCGTGGACGCTGGTGGGGTCGTGGCGGAAGGACTCCTACACGGTGGAGACCGACCTGCTCGAGGAACTCGGCGCGGAGTCGTTCGTGTACGCGTCCGGGACGTCGGGGAAGGTGGTGGTGCGGGTGGACCGCGCCCGCACCGTCGCCGCGGGGGAGAGGGTGCACCTGCAGCCGAAGCCGGGTGAGGTGTACTTCTTCTCCGCGGCGGCGGGAAACCGCCTGCGGTAGCAGGACTACCAGATCTTCACGCGCTCCTCCGGGTCGAGGTACAGCGCGTCACCGGGCCGGACGTCGAACGCCTCGTGGAACGTGTCGAGGTTGCGGACCACGCCGTTGCACCGGAACTCGGGCGGCGAGTGCGGGTCTACGGCGAGGCGGCGGAGCGCCTCCGCGTCCCGGGCCTTGGTGCGCCACACCTGAGCCCAACCGAAGAACACCCGCTGGAGACCGGTGAGACCGTCGAGGATTTCCGGTTCGGACCCGTCCGTGGCGATCCGGTACGCCGCGATGGCGATGGACAGGCCGCCGAGGTCGCCGATGTTCTCGCCGATGGTGAATTCGCCGTTCACGGTGTGACCGGGCAGTGCTTTCGGCTCGAACGCGTTGTACTGCTCGATCAGTGCCTTCGTGCGCTTGCCGAACTCGGTGCGGTCGTCGTCGGTCCACCAGTCGATCATGTTGCCGTCGCCGTCGTACTTCGCGCCCTGATCGTCGAATCCGTGCCCGATCTCGTGGCCGATGACGGCACCGATGCCCCCGTAGTTGGCGGCGTCGTCGGCCGCGGCGTCGAAGAACGGCGGCTGCAGAATGGCTGCGGGAAAGACGATTTCGTTCATGCCCGGGTTGTAGTAGGCGTTGACCGTCTGCGGTGTCATGAACCACTCGTCGCGGTCCACGGGCCCACCGAGCTTCGCGAGGTCGCGGTCGTACTCGGCGGCGTACCCGCTGCGGTAGTTGCCGACCAGGTCGTCGCGGGAGATGGTGACGGCCGAGTAGTCGCGCCACTTGTCGGGGTACCCGATCTTCGGCGTGAACTTCTCGAGCTTGCGCAGCGCGGCCTGCCGGGTCTCGGGGCTCATCCAGTCGAGGTCGGAGATGTTGCGCCGGTATGCCTCCTGCAGGTTCGCGACGAGTTCCTGCATGCGGGCCTTCGCGTCCGCCGGGAAGTGCCGCTCGACGTACAGCTTGCCGACAGCCTCGCCCAGCAGGTCCTGCACCAGGGACACGCCGCGCTTCCAGCGATCACGGATCTCTTCGGCGCCGGTCAGCGTCTTCCCGTAGAAGGCGAAGTTCTCGTCGACCAGGGCCTGCGTGAGGTACGGGGCCCGGGACCGGATGATGTTCCAGGTGGCCCACGCCTTCCAGTCGTCGAACGCTTCGGACGTCCACAGCCCGGCGAGGGTGGTGAGGAAGTCGGGCTGACGGACCACGAGTTCGGCGAACTGCTCCGGCGTGCCGCCGAGCGCGGCGATCCACGCGGACCAGTCGAATCCGGCGGGCAACTGGTCGAGGGTGAGCAGGTTGTAGCTCAGCTCCGCGTCGCGACGCTTGACGACGTCCCAGTGACCCGCTGCGATCTTCGTTTCCAGGTCGAACACCCGCTGCGCGTCGTAGTCGACGCCGGCAAGGGCGAACATCTTCGCGATGTGCGCCACGTACGCCGTGCGGATCTCCGCATGATCGTCCTGGCGGTAGTACGACTCGTCGGGCAGGCCGATCCCCGACTGACTGAAGTGGACGAGGTACCGCTCCGAGTTCTTCGCATCGGTGTCGACGTAGCCGCCGACGGCCCCGCCGACCCCGGTGCGCTGCAGCCGGCCGAGTACGGCGGCGAGCGCGGAGAGGTCGGTGGCCGACGCCACGTCGGAGAGTTCGCCGGCGATCGGGGCGAGCCCCGCGGCTTCGACGACGTCCGCGTCCATGAAGCTGCCGTACAGGTCGCCGATGCGCTGCGCGTCGGTGCCCGGCGCCGCGCCGGAGCCCGCCGCCTCCTCGATGATGGTCCGGACGTCGACCTCGGCCTTGTCGTACAGCGTGCGGAACGCGCCGTCGATCGCCCGGTCCGCGGGAATCTCGTAGTCGTCGATCCACTTGCCGTTCACGTGAACGAACAGGTCGTCCTGGGCGCGGGTGTCGCTGTCGAGGTGGGTGAGGTCGATGCCGGAGCGCTGAGCCGTGGTCATGCGTTCCATCCTTACACCGTTCCTCGGGGAGCGGTCCACCACTGCGCTCAGGGCGAAACCGCGTTCGGGCCGAAAAGGGGATCGGGGATCGATCAGACGTCGATGCCGAGATTGATCGCCGCGAGGTAGCGGTCCGACTGCTTGACGACGGTCAGCAGGCCTGCGTCGTCGTAGATGCTGTCGGTGGCATTGGTCACGTGCTGGGTGGTGAGCACCGTTTTCTTCCCCGGCCGGTCCTCGCGGATGTGGCTGCGGATGGAGTCGACGTCGAACCAATACGGCCCCTGCGTCTCCTCGACGGCCGTGACGCACCGCGGGGCCTGGTCGCACAGTGCCGTCAGGCTGTGAAGTCGCTGGGAACTTACCCGCCGATGCGGGCGTGCATCTCCCAGACGAGGACCTCCGCGCCGGAGTGGGACGAGATCTGCTGGCCACCGGAGGCGCTCAGCCGCACAGCGTCGCCCTCGTACACGGTGCCGACACCTTCCATCTCCGCGGTGCCCTGGGCGACGAAGACGTGGAGGTAAGGAGCCTCGGGAAGCGTGACCGGCGAGCCGGGGAAGACGCGCGCGACGTGCAGGGCCGCGTGCTTGTTGTTGATCCGAATCGCCGAATTGTCCTTGTATTCGGGCATTCCGGACGCGACGGGAACCAGGCCGCCCTTGAGGATCTCGTCCTCGATCTCGAGTTGTTCGTAACTCGGTGTGAGACCGGCTTCGTCGGGTACCACCCACATCTGGACGAAGTGCACCGGCTCGTGGTGCTGCTCACCGCTCAGGCGCCAACTGTCGTTCTTCTCGGAATGCATGATGCCCTTGCCTGCGCTCATGCGTTGCGCAAGGCCGGGATAGATGATGCCGGAGTGGCCGATCGAGTCCTGGTGGACGAGCGAGCCCCGCAGCACCCAGGTGACGATCTCCATGTCCTTGTGCGGGTGCGTCTCGAACCCCTGACCCGGGAGCACGGTGTCGTCGTTGTTCACGAGGAGCAGTCCGTGGTGCGTGTTGTCGGGGTCGTAGTGCTGGCCGAAGGAGAACGAGTGCTTCGAATCCAACCAGGAAATCTTCGTTTTCAGCCGATCGCCGGCGCGGTGAACATAAACGTGAGGTGTGGTGACTGCTGGCATATCGGTCCTCCTTCGGGTGGTACCGGTCCAGAGTACGAGGTGACGGCTGCATGTACTCGCAAGACGGTGTCGATTGTGCATCGAAATCATCGCCTGCCCGATGCGGTGGAGGATCCGCCTCGACGGTGAAAAGAGGTTGCGCAGTGTGGCATTGGCGCGCCGAATGGCTGTAAGACTCTGTTCGGCACGGGGTTTCGGCGGCGCCGAAAATTGCCTGGAGACGAGCGTCCAGTTCGGCCCGCCCCGAATGCCCGCTTCGACCGAACCCGCGGCGTACAGTTCGAATTGTGCGTTACGGAAGTCGCAGGATTCCGGCACGTCACACAGAGCGGAAGGAGCGTGATGAAGGCGAATTCGGATCGACACGATCAGCACCTCCCCGAGCACCAGCGGATCGCAGATCTCGTCGACGACATGGAAGACCGTCTGGCGGCCGAACGCGAGGCGAAGGGGATCGCGGGCAACGCGTCCGAGCGTGAGCAGGTGGAACAGGTCGAGCCCGAGGATCAGGCTCCCGAGTAGTGCGCCTCCGGCACCTGTGAGTACTTGTCAACCGCGGGGGCGATCGACAAGTACTCACAGGTGGGTTACTCGAAGAAGCGGTAGACGGCCTCGACGACTACCGCGGGTCGTTCGCTGCCCTCGAGTTCGATCTGCCCGGCGACGGTCACCTGGACGCCGCCCTTGGGCAGCTGTTCGACGGACTGCAGCGTCGCGTTGAGCCGGACGCGTCCCTCGGCGGGCACCGGGTTGGTGAACCGGACCTTGTTCAGCCCGTAGTTGACGGCCATGGTCACACTGTCGACGGTCAGGATCTCGTCCCACATGGGGATGATCAGCGACAACGTGAGGTAGCCGTGCGCGATGGGCCCGCCGAACGGGCTCTCCGCCTTCGCTCGTTCGGGGTCGACGTGAATCCACTGGTGGTCGTCGGTGGCGTCGGCGAACGTGTCGATCCGCTGCTGGGGGATGTCGATCCACGAACTGGTGCCGAGCGGTTGCCCTTCGAGGGCGGTGAGGTCGGCGAGGGTGGCGACCCGGGTGGTGGTTGCGGTGGTCACGATGTCTCCTGGTGGTTCGGTGAGCCCGGTCAGTGCTTGATGCCGAGAACGCGCAACGCGTTCCGCTTGAAGATCAGGGGCGCGACCTCCGGTTTGATGTCGAGGTTCGCGAAGTCGGTCATCCAGCGGTCGACCTGGATGACGGGGAAGTCGGAGCCGAAGAGCACCTTGCCGCGGAGCATGCTGTTGGCGGCCTTGACCAGTTGCGGCGGGAAGTACTTGGGCGACCACCCGGACAGGTCGATGAAGACGTTGGCCTTGTGGGTGGCGATGGAGATCTGCGCGTCGACCCACGGCACCGCGGGGTGGGCCATGATCACGGTGAGGTCGGGGAAGTCGGCGGCGACGTCGTCGAGAAGCATCGGGTCGGAGTAGCGCAGTTTGATGCCGTGCCCGCCGGGCAGTCCGGCGCCGATCCCGGTCTGTCCGGTGTGGAACAGGGCGGGGACACCGGCCTCGGTGATGGCTTCGTAGAGCGGGTAGAAGCGGCGGTCGTTCGGTTCGAAGCCCTGCATGCTGGGGTGGAACTTGAACCCCTTGACGCCGTACTCGTCGACGAGGCGGTGCACGCGCCGCACGGCGGCCTTGCCCTGCCAGGGGTCGACGGACCCGAACGGGATGAGGACGTCGTTGTGGCGGGCGGCACCCTCGGCGATCTCCTCGACGGAGTTCGCGGCGTGGCCGGTGGCGGCGCCTGCGTCGACGGTGAACACGACAGCGGCCATGTTCCGGGCCCGGTAGTGGTCGGCGATGGTGTCGATGGTCGGCGTGCGTTCTTCGCCGGATTTGAAGTATTTCTCCGACGCGGCCATCAGTTCGTCGTCGAGGGACCGGTGCCCGCAGCCGTCGATCTCGACGTGGGTGTGGATGTCGATGGCGGCGATCTTGTCGAAGTCGATGCCGTACTCGTATCGGCTCATTTCGCCATCAGCTCCTCGGGGAACTCCTCGCCGACGGACTGCACGGAGTCGCCGAACGTGCGAGCCCACCGGTCGGCGATGTCGTCGGCCGACCAGCCGCCGTCGTGGTACTCGACCGCGGTCAGTTCGGGGTGCGTCCACAGCGCGAGGCGGTCGCCGCCGACGGCGAAGGCCTGCCCGGTGATGTCGGCCGCGTCATCGGACGCGAGGAACGAGATGATTCCGGCGGCGTCGTCGGGGGTGCCCATGCCCACCTCGCGGCGGATGATGCCGGGTAGCGGTTCGCCGCTCTTCATGCCCTCGATGTAGGGGGCCAGGAACGGGACGGTCTCGGTCATCGCGGTGGCGGCGACAGGGCAGACGGCGTTGGCGGTGATCCCGGCGCGCTGCAGTTCGAGCGCCCAGGTGCGGACCATGCCGACGATGCCCGATTTGGCACCGGAGTAGTTGGTCTGGCCGAAGTTGCCGCGCTGCCCGGCGGGGGAGCCGATGCAGATGATTCGACCGCCGCCGCCCTGCTCGCGGAAGCGCAGGACCGCTTCGCGCACGCAGGTGAACGTGCCGCGCAGGTGCACGCCGACGACCGCGTCGAAGTCGTCGTCGGTCATCTTCCACAGCACCTTGTCGCGGAGGATGCCGGCGTTGGTGACCATGATGTCGAGGTGGCCGAATGCCTCGACCGCGCCGGCGACCAACTTCTGGGCGGTGTCGGTGCTGCCGACCGCGGCGACGACGGCGACGGCGCGCCCGCCCGCGGCGGTGATCTCTGCGACGGCGGCGTCGGCGGTGGCCTGGTTGACGTCGTTGATCACGACCGCTGCGCCGTGTCGGGCCAGGTCCTGGGCGTAGGCGAGCCCGAGGCCCTGCCCGCTGCCGGTGACGACGGCGACTTTGTGGCTGAGGTCCATGTCGCGATTCTCCTAAGGTCGTGTTCGGTGAATCACACGTAATCATTGATGATTGAGAATGTCAATGATTAAGGTCTGCTACGCTACCGGCAATCATCGGAAAGGGGGTCGTCGCATGGCCGACTCGCAGGCGTTATCGGACGACATCGGGTTCCTGCTCTCGCGCGTCGGCGGGATGGTGCTGGGGTCGGTCAACAAGGCCCTCGTCCCCACTGGTCTGCGGGTGCGCTCCTATTCGGTCCTGGTCCTCGCGTGCGAACAGGCTGAGGGCGTCAACCAGCGCGGGGTGGCCGCCACGATGGGGCTCGACCCCAGCCAGATCGTGGGACTCGTCGACGAACTCGAGGAACGCGGACTCGTCGTCCGCACCCTGGACCCCTCGGATCGCCGCAACAAGCTGATCGCCGCCACCGACGAAGGGCGTCGGCTCCGCGACGACGCGAAGGCACGTGTCGACGCCGCGCACGGGCGCTATTTCGAGGGCATCCCCGAAGCCGTCGTCACGCAGATGCGAGACACGTTGCAGAGCATCGCCTTTCCCTCATCTGCGCTGCCGCACCCGTGAGTACTTGTTAACCGCGGCCGGTTAACAAGTACTCACGGGTGTGCTTGCATGGTGGAATGAAGCACATCGGGATCGTGTTGTTCGACGACGTCGAAGAACTGGATGTCGTCGGCCCGTGGGAGGTGCTGTCCGCGTGGACGCGCACGTACCCGGACGACGGATACGCCGTGTCCTGCCTGTCCGCGACGGGCGGAAGTGTGCGGTGCGCCAAGGGGCTCGTCCTGGGCGCTCATCATTCCTACGCCGACGCTCCGTCGCTGGAGGTGCTGATCCATCCCGGCGGTCGGGGCACGCGGCCACAACTTCTCGACCACGAACACCTCGACTGGGTGCGTCGGCAGCGCACCGACGTCCCGTTGATGGCCGGCGTCTGCACGGGTTCCCTGGTCTACGCGAAAGCCGGCCTGTTGAAAGACAGGCCGGCTACGACGCATTGGGCGTCACTGGCACTGCTGGCGGAGATCGATCCCAGCATCGACGTGCGGCCGGACGATCGGTTCGTCGACGACGGTGACGTGATCACCTCGGCCGGCGTGTCCGCGGGTATCGACATGGCGCTGCACCTCGTCGCCCGCTTCGCCGGAGCGGAGCGGGCGCGGGAGGTGCGTCGCTACATCCAGTACGAGCCGCAGTAGCTCGTGAGTACGTGTCAACCGCGGGACGTTGACAAGTACGCACCGGCGCGGGAGCGCAGATCGGGTTTGCGGATCTTCCCGGTCGCAGTGCGGGGAAGCTCCTCCGCGATCTGGACGAACGTGGGAATCTTGAACCCCGCGAGCCTTTCTCGCAGCCGGGTGCGGACGGTCTCCGCGTCGAGCGACGTGCCGTCGGCGGCCACGACGAACGCCATGCCGGTCTCGCCCCACTTCTCGTGGGGGACGCCGATCACCGCCGCCTCCCGGATTCCGTCCAGTTTCAGCAGCGCCGCCTCGATCTCGGCGGGGTAGACGTTCTCGCCGCCCGAGATGTACATGTCCTTGTAGCGGTCGCAGATGAAGAGGAAGCCATCGTCGTCGAAGTAACCGGCGTCGCCGGTGTGCAGCCAGCCGTCCACGACGGTGCGGGCGGTCGCGTCGGGCTGATTCAGGTAGCCGAGCATCACGTTCGGTCCCTGGGCGACGATCTCGCCGACCTCGTTCGGTTCGGCGCTCGACCCGTCCGGGCGGACGACGTCGACGTCGGTGAAGAACGTCCGCTTGCCCGCCGATCCGACCTTCGCGCGCACGTCGTCACCCGACAGCATCGTCACCGACGGCGCGGTCTCGGTCAGCCCGTACGCCTGCGCGATCGCGACGCCACGTTCCTGCCACGGTGAGATCAACGCTTCGGGCACGGGTGCGCCGGCGACGCAGATGGCCCGCAGGCTGGACAGATCGGCGCCCGCGAACCGGGGGTGGTGCCACAGTTCCTGAATCATCGTGGGAACTGCGAAGAACGTGGTGATGCGTTCCTTCTCGATCGTGTCGAGGACGACGCCGGCATCGAACTTGCGCAGCAGCACCACGGTGCCGCCGGTGAGAAGCGTGGGTGTGACGGCACCGCCGATACCGCCGATGTGGAACAGCGGCGCCACCGACAGGGTGCGGTCCTTCGACGTCATGTCTTGGGCGAGAAGCTGGTTCAACGCGTTCCACAGCATGTTGCCGTGGCTGAGCATGACGCCCTTCGGTGCGCCGGTGGTGCCCGACGAGTACATCAGCACCGAGAGGTCGTCGAGGCCAACCCGCTCGTCGATGCGCGTGTCGGGTCGGCCGGCCCGCACCTCCTCGTACGTGAGACCCGGCCACGAGTCGTCCAGACCGATCCAGGTGGTCACGGGCGTCTCCGACTGCGCCAGCTCCCGCGCGACGTCGGATTGCTGATCTCCGAAGATGACTGTGCTGCATCGTGAATCGCGGAGGACGTAGCGCGCCTCTTCGGCGGTGAGGCGGGCGTTGAGCGGAAGATAGGTGGCACCGAGCAAGCCGGCCGCGAACATCACTTCCAGTGCCGCGGGATCGTTGAATCCGAAGAAGCCTACGCAGTCGCCCTTGTCGACTCCGAGGGCGCGCAGACCGTGGGCGAGACGACGTGTCCGCAGGGCCATCTCCTCGTAGGTGACGGCCTGTCCGTCGAAGACGAGCGCCTCGCTCTTCGGCGTCATCGCGATGCGGCGCTCGAGCCACGAGCCGATGCCTTCGTTGTTCATGGTGACTCCTCGTTCTCTTCGAAACTACTCTCGAGCGTGGTCGATGAATTTCTCAGGCCGACGGGGTGTCGGCGCTCAGGTCGTTGTCCTTGCTCTCCTTCGTCGCGACGAGGAAGACGGCGCTCACCACGCACAGTGCGATGATGAACAACCCGACGGGGAGGATCGATTTGCCCGACGACGCGAACAGCGACGCCAGAATGACCGGGGTGAATCCCGCGCCGATGAGCGTGGCCAGCTGATATCCGAGTGACGCTCCCGTGTAGCGCGCCCGGGTGCCGAACTGCTCGGAAATGAACGCCGCCATCGGCCCGTAGGTGGCCGAGTGGCAGACGGTGTAGCCGACGAAGGCGAGCGCGATGAACAGGAACCGTCCCGTGCTCAGCAGCAGGAACAGCGGGTAGACGCTGACGATCATCGCGCCGAGGCCCGCGAGCATGACCGGTCGCCGCCCGATCCGGTCGGACAGTCGCGCCGAACCGAGTACCAGGAAGATCGCGCAGAACTGGCAGATGGAGAACGCGAGCAGTACGTCGGATCGCTGGGCGCCACTCGACACGCCGAAGGTGATGGCGAACGTGGTGAACGCGGTCTGCATTCCGAAGCTCGCGATGCAGCTCATCGCGGCCACGACCACCGCGCGGGGACGCCTGAGGATCGTGACGATCGGCGGGGCGGTCTCCTTCTTCGCGGTCTCCTTCAGCGCCGCCGTGAACAGCGGGCTCTCCGACACTCTGGCGCGGATGAACAGGCCGAGGGCCAGCATGAATGCGGAGATC
Organism: Rhodococcus sp. 4CII; assembly: GCF_014256275.1. Taxonomy (NCBI): domain Bacteria; kingdom Bacillati; phylum Actinomycetota; class Actinomycetes; order Mycobacteriales; family Nocardiaceae; genus Rhodococcus; species Rhodococcus sp. 4CII. Next base: position 2,110,540 of record NZ_JACCFE010000002.1, on the reverse strand, counting down.
AGAAAGGGGATGCGCCAGCCCCACGTCAGGAACTGCTCGTCAGGGAGGAGCGACACGGCTGCCAGCGCGAGGGTGCCGAGCAGCGCCCCGGTCGGGGCCCCCGCGTTGGTGAACGCCGCAGCGAAACCGCGCTTGCCGGATTCGGCGTGTTCGAGCGACATGAGCGCTGCGCCACCCCATTCGCCGCCGACGGCGAGACCCTGGCAGACCCGGAGGAGGACGAGGATCACCGCGGCCCAGGACCCGATCATCTCCGGCGGGGGAATGAGCCCGATCGCGAAGGACGCGATGCCCATGACCGTCATGGAGATCAGCAGCATCGCCTTGCGGCCGACCGTGTCGCCGAAGTGCCCGAAGACGATTCCGCCCAGGGGGCGCGCGACGTAGCCGGCGGCGAACGTTCCCATCGAGGCGATGCTCGCGGCCAGGGGGTCCAGGCCGGCGAAGAACACGGGGCCGAAGACGAGGGATGCTGCGGTGGCGTAGAGCAGGAAGTCGTAGAACTCGATGGTGCTGCCCAGGTAGCTCGACAGGATCACCCTGCGAACTTCCTTCTTGCGGCGGGTGGCCGACATGGTGCCGGCGGTGGCGGTGACCGTCATCGATACTCCTTGGCCGAGCGGGACATCAGAGTGGATCGCGCATGTAGCGCGGATCACAATTAAACATTAATCATTGAAGATGTCAATGGAAGAGATCGACAACGCTTCCGCGCTCGGGCAGCTAGGCCCGTGTGAGCTTGCGCCCGATGATTTCCTTCATGATCTCGGTGGTTCCGGCGTAGATCGGCCCGCCGCGGCAGTCGAGGTAGTCCTGTGCGACGTCGTATTCCCGCATGTAGCCGTAGCCGCCGTGCAGCTGCACCGCGCGCTGGACGACGCGCTGCTGCAATTCGGTGATCCACCACTTGGCCATCGCCGCGGTCACCTCGTCGAGCGTGCCGTGCGCGGCGTCGAGGATGCAGCGGTCGGTGAAACACTGCGCGATCTCGATCTCGGTGGCGAGTTCCGCGAGGTAGAAGCGGTTGGCCTGGAAGTCGGCCACCCGCCTGCCGAACGCCGTGCGGTCGCAGCTGTACGCCAGCGCCTGGTCGAAGGTGCGCCGCATCGACGCCATCGACGTCACCGCCACGCTCAGGCGTTCCTGGGGCAGATTGTGGCGCAGGTAGCCGAAGCCGTCGTTCACTTCGCCGAGGACGTTCCCGAGGGGGACGCGAACATCGTCGAACACGAGTTCCGCGGTGTCCTGCGCTGCCAGGCCCACCTTGTGGAGTGGTCCGTTCCGGGTGAATCCCGCCACTCCGTCTTCGACCACCAGCAGGCTCACGCCCTTCTTGCCCGCGGCGGGATCTGTCTTGGCCGCTACGATCACGAAATCGGCGAGCATTCCGTTGCTGATGAAGATCTTGGTGCCGTTCAGGACCAGTTCGTCGCCGTCGCGCAGGGCGGTCGTGGAGATCGCGGCCAGGTCGCTGCCCGCACCCGGCTCCGTCATGGCGATGGCGCCGATCTTCTCGCCGGTGCACAGCGGGGTCAGGAATCGATGCTTCTGCTCGTCGCTCGCCAGCGACACGAGGTACGGCGTGACGAGATCGTTGATTCCCGCCAGGCCCATCACCACGGCCGGTGCGCCGACACGGCACAACTCCTCGATGACGATGGCGTTGAACCGGAAGTCGTCGGTACCGCCTCCGGCGAATCGTTCCTCGACGTTGATCCCGAGTAGTCCGAGTTTGCCGGCCTGGCGGTAGATGTCGCGGTCGACCTGCCCCGCATCTGCCCACTCACGCAGTCGAGGCGCGACGTCACGTTCGGCGAATCGGCGGACCGTCTCCCGGAACGCATCGTGATCGTCGTCGAAGATGTTCCGCTGCAGTGCAACCGAGGTCATGCAAGGCTCCTTTCGTCGGCATGCGTACGGCGCACGCATACCTGCTCGAAAGAAACCTATCCATCAATCGTTGACAATGTCAATGATTGATGGATGTAGGCTACTGCGCCGGCGAAGGGTACGTCGACGTCAATACCAGTACTTCCGCCCACCCACCGCGCGGCCGGTCGTGCCCAGCAGGAGTAGGACGAGGCCGATCACGAGAAGGATGATCCCGATCGTCGTGAGGATCGAGATCCCCGCGACGAGGCCGATGACCAGCAGGATGATTCCGAGAACGATCACAGTGTTCCCTCTTTTCGGTTGGGCGGGCTGGAGCTACTGACTCGGTTGCGGCACTTCACAATTGATCTTCGGATTCACACCCGCGTAGTTGAGTGGGCCGGCGAGGACGGTGACGGCAATCGTTCCGGCGCTGGCGCAGTCGGCCGTCGTGTCCTTGAAATAGCCTCGCTGCCACACGGCAACCGCACCGATGATCAGCCAGATGATCACGATGAGCGTCACGAGCCGTCCGATCCGCATTACCGACCTCCCGTGTGGGCGCCGGCGCCGGGCCGGTGCACGTGTCGTACTGAAAAGTTACGTCGACGTGGTGTCCGTCGGCTTCGTGTGCGCTCCATGGGTATTCGTGGAGGTTGTGCCATTGGTCCGAGGGGTGGCGGACCCGGTGTCGGCGGTGCGGGCATCGGTGGTCCGGGCGTCGGTCGACGGGGTATCCGTCGTCTTCACGTGCGGATCGAGTTCGTCGGCCCGCTTCACTCGTGCTTCAGGTCGTCACGGGACGTGGTCGCCGTGTTCCGATGCGTCTGCGCATCGACCTGCAGCCGCTTCGCTTCCGCGGCCTTGGCCTCGGCTTCTGCCTGCACCTTCCGTGCATTGGCCGCGGTTTCCTCCGCCAGCGCTTCGCGCTTCTCGACGACGGACGTCTGCTCCTGCGCCTTCGCGCGGATGCTGTCGGCCTCCTGATGGCGGCGCTCGTTGCGCTTGCGTGATGCCGCAACGAGCAGTGCGATCACAGCGAGTACGACGACGATCGCGACGATGATCCAGATGATGGTCATGGTGTCCATTGGCTACTCCCAGCAGTCGTGTTGTTCATGTACCCAGCCCTCGAACCCGGCAAACAGACCGAGAGCCAATCGCAATCAAACGTCGGATTGCGCACCACATAGGGGTGCGGGCATGGAGATCCGCTGGATGCGCGTGTTCGTCGCCGTAGCCGAAATGTCGAACTACGGCCGGGCCGCCGCGTCGTTGCGCATGGCCCAGCCGCCGTCAGTCAGCAGATCGAGCAGTTGGAGAGGCATCTCGGAGTGACGCTGTTCGACCGCGGAACGCAACCGATTCGGCTGACCGCCGGGCGAGCAGTTTCTCGTGCCGTGCCGGGCCGCGCTGAAAGCCGTTGCCTGGGCCGAGCAGTCGGCGTCGGTGGGCAATCCGGCGGAGGAGGGCCGCGTGCGGGTCGATTCAGCGGTGCGTACGGACAGTCGAAGCTGCCGCAGTTCGCCCGCACCGTCCGTCGGGGGGGGGTGTCGCTGATCCCAGCTCCCATCGCACCGGGGCCGTCGAACTCCGTCGTCGTGCCCACGGACGGCGGATGTCACCGTATTCGCGGTGCGCTGGCGTGGGCCGACAGGCCCCGGTCGCCCCTGCTCGAGACGGTCTCGGCGCGCGCGGAGGAACTCATGCCGACGATCGAGTTCGACAAGTAACTCTTATCGAATGTATGCCGATCTGATCTTGGACCGTGATGAAGACGCTTGGGCAGAGTCGTCGGGGCAGCGATGGTGTGATCCGCCGCAGGTTCCCATTTCACTCCGGTCCGAAAGGTCTGATGCAGGGCCTGACGATCGTCGCATTGTTCGTCCGCCGGACGATGGGGGACGCGCCGGTGTTCCGGGAGGCCGAACTCGGCAACGAGCTGGTGGCGATACCCGTCGTGGAACTGTGGGCGGGCGTCGTCGCGAACATTCTGCAGCTGTTGACCATTCCGGAGCTGCTCGCGCCGGAACAGCGCGACCTTCCACTACCGTGAACCGCATGACCGAGTTGCTGGAACGTGACGGTGTGCGCGGACATCTGCATCGCCCCGCGGGGGAGGCGGTGGCGGCGCTGGCACTGACGCACGGGGCGGGAAGTGATTGCGACACAAAGCTGTTGCGTGCCGTCACCGAGGGGTTCGTGGAGCGGGGGGTCGTCGTCCTGCGGTTCGATCTTCCGTTCCGTCAGCGCCGCGCGTCGGGTCCGCCGCACCCGTCGACCGCGGCGGAGGACCGGGACGGCGTCGCGGCCGCGGTGGCCGTGATGCGCGACCTGGTGACGGTTCCGGTGTGGGCCGGCGGGCACTCGTACGGCGGACGTCAGGCGTCCATGCTCGCGTCGGAACGGCCGGGTCTCGTCGACGCAATGTTGTTGCTGTCGTACCCGCTGCATCCGCCGGCCAAGCCGGACAAGCTCCGCACCGAGCACCTGCCGGGTCTGCGCACCCCGGCCGTGGTGGTGCACGGTTCGAAGGACCCGTTCGCCACCACCGGCGAACTGCAGTCGGCACTCGCACTGATACCCGCTCCGACGACGCTCGTCGAGTTCGAGGGTGCCCGCCACGATCTGGCCCCGGACAAGTTTCCGGTGGTCGAACGCGTGGTCGCGGCCATGCTCGACCTTCTGTAGGGCGGCCGATAACGTCTGCGGAGGGTCGGTATGTTCGGTGAATGAGCAACGTGCAGACGGACGCGCCCCACTGGTTCACGACGGCGTTGGCGGCCCCGGTCGACGTCGGCCGGGTCGACGTCGCCGGTGCGCAGGTCCACTACCGGGCGTGGGGCCCGGCGGGCACAGCGGGAATAGTGCTCGTGCACGGCGGCGCCGCCCACAGCCGGTGGTGGGACCATGTGGGCCCCATGCTGGCCACCGACCGTCGTGTCGTCGCACTCGATCTCACCGGGCACGGTGACAGCGACCGGCGTGACGAATACGGCCTCGAGCGCTGGGCGGAGGAGGCCCTGGCCGTGGCCAAGCCCGCGGGCGTCTCGGGGACGCCGGTGTTCGTCGGCCACAGCATGGGCGGAATGGTGTCGTATGTGGCCGCGCAGCTGTTCGGCGAGGATCTGGGCGGAGTCCAGCTGATCGATTCGCCAGTCCTCGCCCGGACCCCGGAAGAAGAGGAAGCGCGCAAGCAGCGTGCCTTCGGCCCGAAGAAGATCTACCCCTCCCGGGCGGAGGCGCTCGAGCGGTTCCGTTTCGTCCCGCCGCAGGACACGGCGGTGCCCGCGGTGCTTCGGCACGTGGCGGAGAACTCGATGGAGGAGGTGGACGGCGGGTGGTCGTGGAAGTTCGATTCCGCGTTCTTCTCCCGAGAGGGGAGTGGCCATCTGGGTGCGTCCGACCCGCGTTGCCGTCTCGCCTACTTCCGCGCCGAGAACGGCATCGTCACCGACACGATGATGGCGGACATGCGGCGCCGGTTCGGCCCCAGCGCGCTGGTGGTCGAGATCCCCGACGCCGGACACCACGTGATGATCGATCAGCCGCTCGCGCTGGTCGTGGGCATCCGGACCGTCCTGGCGTCGTGGGATGTGGAAGACACCGTCGCCGGAATGCCGGGCTGACTCAGGTTCCGGATCGGACCGCGGCGACGAACTGCTCGATCAGAGCCGCGTCCTTCACACCCCGCGAGGATTCGACCCCGCTGGACACGTCGACCCCCCAGGCGCCGGTCGCGTCGACGGCGGTCCGCACGTTGCCCGGGTGAAGTCCGCCCGCGAGAATCCACTCGCCATCGGGCCTGCTCTGGCTCGCCCAGTCCCAGGGCACCCCCGCCCCGGCGGTCGCCCCGTCGACGAGCACCCGGTCCGCGCCGAGATCGTCCGACGCGTCACCGGCGATCACCGCACGGATCACGCGTAGCCCCGCCGCCCGCAACCGGGACACGTCCGCGGCGGACGTCAGGTCGTGCACCTGGACGGTCCCGAGGCCGGCGGTCGCGGCGACGTCGATCACCTCCGCGACCGAACTGCCCTTGAACACACCCACCGCGACCGTCGGTGCGGTGACGCGGCGGACCAGCGGGGCGGCATCCTCGGGGGAGATCCGGCGGACGCTGTCGGCGAAGACGAAACCCACGGCGTCGACGCCGAGGCGCACCGCCAGATCGACGGAGGCCTCGTCTCGCAGGCCGCAGACCTTGATGAATGTCACCCCGGCAATTTTACCGGTGCTGCGAGTCGCCGACGTGGTGCGGGTTCGCGCTCTAGGCTTCGTGGCGTGGAATGGCTCAGCGACCTCAGCGTGATCTCAGGGCCTCTGCCCTGGATCCTCACGGCGCTCGGCGTGCTCGGCGGCGTGTGGCTGCTCGCCGCCCGCGCCCCCTGGTACCGCAGGAGGGCGATCCCGATCTGCCTGGCGGTGTCGGTCGTCGTCACCGTCGTCCTGTACGTGATGGTCGAGAAGGTTCTCCGGCCGTTTCCCGATCCGATCGAGATATCCATTTACGTGTGGATCGGTCTGGGACTCTTCGCGATCGTGCTGCTGGTGCCGAGGATCCGCGCCGGCCGGACGGTGGGATCGGCCGCCGTCTCGGTGCTCGCGGTCCTCGCGGTGGTGCTGGCGTCGGCGACGCAGATCAACCTCGTGTTCGACGCCTATCCCACGGTGGGCACGGCCTTCGGGGCGGAACCGTTCGACCGGGTGCAGATGAACGATCTGGGCGGCACCACCGAGAAGGTGGTGACGGGAACACCTCTCGACGCGTCGTGGACGGCCCCGCCCGGAATGCCCAGTGAGGGACGGGTCCTGACGGCGGCGATACCGGGAACGGTGTCGGGCTTCGGTGCCCGCGACGCCGAGATCTACCTCCCACCCGCCTACTTCACCAACCCCCGCCCGCTGCTGCCCGTGCTGGTGATGCTGGCCGGTCAACCCGGTGCGCCGGAGGACTGGTTCGCCGGCGGCAAGCTCGCGACCACGATGAACGAGTTCGCTTCGAAACACGACGGACTGGCCCCGATCGTCGTGGTCGCCGACGGCACCGGTTCGCAGATCGCGAATCCACTGTGCATCGATTCGAAGATGGGCAACGTGGCCACGTATCTCGCGAAGGACGTTCCGGCCTGGGTGAAGTCGAATTTGCAGGTGAACCCGGACCCGAAGGCGTGGGCCATCGGCGGCCTGTCCTACGGCGGCACCTGTTCGCTGCAGATGGCCACCAACTACCCCGACGTATACCCGACGTTCCTCGACATCTCGGGTCAGGAAGAACCCACACTCGGCGACCACCAGCGGACCGTCGACGACGGATTCGGCGGTGACCAGGCCGCGTTCACGAAGGTCAACCCCCTCGATCTGATGGGATCGAAGCAGTACCCGGACTCGGCCGGGGTCTTCGTGATCGGCTCCGGCGACGACGCGTACAAGCCGGGCGCGCAGAAGGTCTATCAGGCGGCGAAGGCCGCGGGCATGGACGTGCAGTACGTGGAGGTTCCGGGCGGGCACAGCTTCGCCGTGTGGTCGGCGGGACTGGAGAAGGAAATGCCCTGGCTGGCACAGCGGTTGGGGCTGATCGGTTCGTAGGCGCACATCAGGGTGGAGAGGGGCGACATGACAGCGTCCGCGCGGGTCCTGCGGGTGGGTTCGGCACTGCCCGACCCGCCGTTCGAGTTCCGGGACGGCGGCGCCCCCGCGGGTTTCGACGTCGAATACACCCAGGCGATCGCCCGGGTTCTCGGCGTCGAATGGTCGCTCGTCCCGTACCGGGGCACCGACTTCAACGGGATCTTCGATGCTCTCGCCGACGGCGAGTTCGACTGCATCGCGTCGGGAACCACCGTGACCCCGGACCGCAGGGCCCGCGCGGATTTCTGCGCACCGTATCTCGTGTCCGGTCAGTCCCTCGCCGTGGACACGTCCCGGCATCCGGGGGTGCGGGGGGTGGGCGACCTCGCGGGGCTGACGGTCGGGGTTCAGCACGGCAACACCAGCCAGCCGATCGTGGAGAGGCTCGTCGCGGACGGCCGCGTGGGGGCGATCCGGGTATACGCGTACGACCGGATCGGACAGGCCCTCGACGACCTGTCCTCGGGCGGCTGCGACGCCGTCATGAAACTCGCCCCGGTCCTCACCTGGCTCGTCCGGGACCGCCCGCACGTGGAGGTGGTCGAGCGCGGCATCTCCCGTGAGGAGATCGCGGTCGCCGTCCGCACCGGCGATCACGCGCTGCGGGAACGCCTCGAGTGCGCGCAGCGCACGCTGGGCGAGGACGGCACCCTCGACCGGTTGCGGTCGACATGGCTGGGGGTCGGTGAAACGACAGGCGACTCGGCCTGATTCGCCGTGCGCGATCGCGGACCGTCCGGGACACCTGTCCAAGAATAGGAACGTGTTCTATATTTGCGGCAACCGTTTGTCTCTCGGCGACTGGAGTGCCCGGCATGTATGAGTGGTCAGATACCGACCTGATGTTCCGTGACGCGATCCGCGGTTTCATCGACAAAGAGATTCGACCGCACGTCGACAAGCTGGAGACCGGCGAACTACCTCCGTTCGACATCATCCGCAAACTCTTCGCCACGTTCGGCCTGGACGAGATGGCGCGTGACGCGCTGACGAAGTCGCTCGAGCGCGAGCGCAGCGGTGACGCCGCGTCCGACGCGACGGGGGAGAAATCCGGCGGCCTCGGCGGTGCGGGCAGCATGGGCGTCATCATGAACGCCGAGCTGGCCGGGGTGAGTCTCGGGCTCGTCGCGTCGCTCGGGGTCAGCCTCGGGCTGGCTGCGGGAACCATCCGCAGTCGCGGCACGCTGGCGCAGAAGGAGCGGTGGCTCCCCGGTCTGGTCACGTTCGAGAAGGTGGGCGCCTGGGCCATCACCGAGCCCGACTCCGGGTCGGATGCGTTCGGCGGCATGAAGTCGTACGTGCGCCGCGACGGCGGCGACTACATCCTGAACGGGCAGAAGACGTTCATCACCAACGGCCCGTACGCCGACGTCATCATCGTTTACGCGAAGCTCGACGAGGGGGAGTCGTCCGTCGACCGCCGCGACCGGAAGGTGCTCGCGTTCGTGCTCGACGCGGGCATGGAAGGCCTGACCCAGGGGGCGCCGTTCAAGAAGATGGGCATGAACTCCTCACCGACCGGCGAGCTGTTCTTCGACAACGTGCGCCTCACCCGCGACCGTCTGCTCGGCGAGACCGAGGACGGCGGACAATCCGACGGCAAGTCCAGCGCCAAGGAGAGCTTCGCGGCCGAGCGCATCGGCATCGCGTCGCTGTCGCTCGGCATCATCAACGAATGTCACCGGCTCTGCGTCGACTACGCCAAGTCCCGCACGCTGTGGGGCAAGGAGATCGCCCAGTTCCAGCTCATCCAGCTCAAGCTCGCCGAGATGGAGATCGCGCGCATCAATGTGCAGAACATGGTGTTCAACGCGATCGAGCGCACCGCGGCGGGGGATCGGGTGAGTCTTGCGGAGGCGTCGGCGATGAAGCTCTACTCCTCGCGGGCGGCCACCGAGGTGGCGATGGAGGCGGTGCAGTTGTTCGGCGGCAACGGGTACATGGCCGAGTACCGGGTCGAGCAACTCGCGCGCGACGCGAAGTCGCTGATGATCTATGCCGGCAGCAACGAGATTCAGGTGACGCACATCGCGAAGGGCCTGCTGGCGATGTGATGCGCGGTCCCGGGAACAAAGTGTCGTACGGCGTACGTTAGTGGGGTGTCGTCAACGAAAGGACACCATCGTGAAGGTCACCGCGAGCGCACTGTCGCTGAACGTCGCAGACCCCACCGCATCGGCCGAATTCGCCAAGACCCACCTGGGCTTCGTCGAGGAGATGGCAGCGGAAGGCTTCGTGTCGCTGAAGCGTCCGGACGTGGCCTTCAACCTGATCTTCCTGAAGACGGGGCTGGAGACGTTCAAGCCCGCGCGGATCGCGGGCGACGCCGGCCAGGGGTTGCTGATCGCACTCGTCGTCGAAGGCATCGACGGCGAATACGAGCGACTGCGGGCGGAAGGCGTTCCGATCGTGACGCCCATCGACACCGAGCCGTGGGGCGAACGCTACTTCCAGATGAGCGACCCCAACGGGGTGATCATCCAGCTGGTCGAGTGGATGTAGCGCCTCACACCGCGGCGAGAAACGGCTCGACGGCCGCGAGTACCTCGGTGCTCGCGGCCACCGCCGTCGAATGGTCGAAACCGGGCAGGATCGTCAGCGACGCACCGGGAATCAGTGCCGCCACCCGCTGGGTGTCGCCGAGCCGTTCGGCGTCGTCCGAACCGACGAACAGCAGGGTGGGAACGGCGATCCCACGCAGGACGTCGTCGTCCACCCCCGGCTCGGCACCGGAGCGCCGCATGTACGCGGCGAGGGCCCTCGCGTCGTTCGCCAGGAACGCGGCCCGGGTGCCGGCGTCGATCGGCCACGAGCGCCGGGCATTCCACCCGTCGAGGAACGCATCCATGCCGTCCCGCGCGAGGACGTCGATGCAGCCGGGGAAGAACAAGCGGTCGAACGCCCCGGCCTGCGGTCGGCTGCTGCCGCCGCCGATGATCAGGCTCTCCAGCCGTTCGGGCGCCCCGACCGCCAACGCCAGCGCTACCCGGCCGCCGAGTGAATACCCCAGCACGTGCGCGCTGGGAAGCTCCAGGTGGTCGAGGACGGCCAGGGCGTCACCGCTGACCAGATCCATCGCATATGCGTCCTCGTCGTGCGGTGCGTCGCTGCGTCCGTGACCCCGCAGATCGACCAGGATCAGCCGGTACCGATCACGCAGCGCGGCGACGTAACCGAATCCACGCCAGATGGCGTGCGACAGGGCCGTGCCGTGAAGGAGAACGAGAGGTTCCCCCTCGCCGACGGTCTGATACGCGATCCGGACGCCGTCGACGGGATTGGTAGCGTGCTGCACCCGCCCAGTCTGCATCACTCAGACGTCGCGGCCCTCCGACACCCACTGCAGATCCTCCGAACGCGCACCCTCCACGTGGTCCCGGGCCGAATTCAGCACAGCCAGCTGCGCCGCATCGAGTGCGATATCGAGTGCGCCCGCGTTCTCCGTCACCCGGTCCGCGCTGCGGGTGCCGGGAATGGGCACGACCGGCAGTCCGAACTCGCGGCCCTGGGCGTAGAGCCACGCCAGCGCCACCTGGGCGGGCGTGGCGCCCAGTTCCCGGGCAACCGAATTCACCGCCTCCACCACACCGAGATTCCGTTGCAGCGCGCCCTCCGCGAACCGGGGAAGGGTCCGGCGGAAATCGTTGGGCGCCAGGGCATCGACGTCTGTGACGGTCCCGGTGAGGAACCCCCGGCCGAGTGGCGAGTAGGGGACGAACCCGACACCCAGTTCGGCCGCCGCAGGCACGATCCGCGCCTCGACGTCGCGGCTCCACACGCTCCATTCCGACTGGATTGCCGCGATGGGATGTACGGCGTGCGCGGCCGTCAATTCCCCGGCCGTCACCTCCGACAGCCCGAGATGCCGCACCTTGCCCGCCGCCACCAGTTCAGCCATCGCACCGACGGTGTCCTCGATCGGAACCGACGGGTCGGGGCGGTGCAGGTAATAGAGGTCGATCGTGTCGATTCCGAGCCGGCGCAAGCTGGCGTCCACCGCCTCGTGGACGTACCCGCGGTCGCCGCGGGTGGAGGCGCCGCCCTCGCTCCGTTTCCTCGGATCGCCCAGAATTCCGAACTTGGTTGCCAGCGTGACGTCCTCGCGCCGATCCTTCAGCAACTGCCCGATCAACCGCTCGTTGTCGCCGGCGCCGTACACGTCGGCGGTATCGATGAAACTGACTCCGAGATCCACCGCGTGACGGAGTGTGGCGAGTGCGCTTTCCGGTTCCACCCCGCCGTAGACGGGGGTGAGAGCCATTCCTCCGAAACCCATTCCGGAGACGGTCAGCGAGTTGCCCAGGGTGGTCGTGCCGATGTCGGTCATGCTTCTCCTCGTCGTTGTCGAGAGCGGTCCTGTCGGGCGGGAAACTTGTCGGGGCCGGCGATGAGGGCCCGGTAGTGATCGACCTTGGTGTCGAGGGCCGCCAGGGCGTCGTCGAGCCTCGCCCGATGGGCGAGGATGCGCTCGCGGTGGTCCAGGAGCAACGACAATCGCCGCTCGTGGGTCTCGGCGCCCCCGGCCAGCAGCACCGCGAATCGCTGCATGTCACTGGTCGGCATGCCCGTCGTTCGCAGTTTCACCAGCAGTTCGATCAGCCGCACGTCGCGCTCGCTGTACCGGCGGCGACGGTCCGAACCCCGCGCGATTGCGGGGATCATCCCCTCGCGCTCGTACCAGCGCAGGGTGTCCTGCGTGAGGCCGGTGATCGCCGCGACCTCCGAGATGCTCGCGAACGTTCCGGTCGACTGCTCCAGCTGGGTGGTCATGCCTGAAACCGTACGACCTGGAGTGCACTCCAGCGCAAGCGTCGGGGCGAGCGCGGTGTGTACGTTGTGGGGGCTGCGTCCCGGATGGAAGGTAGAGGCATGACGATTCCCTTCGAGTCCCCGCTGACGACGCTGGATCCCGAGGAACTACTGGCCGTGGCGATCGCCGAAGCCGAACTCGGCAGACGCGAGGGTGGAATACCGATCGGGGCAGCGCTCTTCGCGGGCGACGGAACCCTGCTCGGCAGCGGCCGCAATCGCCGGGTCCAGCACGGAGACCCGTCCGTCCACGGTGAGACCGACGCGTTCCGGGCGGCCGGGCGTCAGCGCGACTACCGCTCGACGATCATGGTGACGACCCTGTCGCCGTGCTGGTACTGCAGCGGCCTCGTGCGGCAGTTCAACATCGGCGCGATCGTCGTGGGGGAGAGCGTCACGTTCACCGGCGCGCACGACTGGCTCCGCGAGAACGGCGTCGACGTGACCGTCCTGCGTGATCAGCACTGCATCGACCTGATGACCGAGTTCATCGAGGCCCGGCCCGAACTCTGGAACGAGGACATCGGGGTGGCCGACTGAGGCGCCTCCGGCGCTCGTGCGCCTTTCGGGTAGCTGAGGCTACCCGAAAGGCGCACGAGCCCGAAGGGCCTCGTCGGTGAGTTCCAGCCACCGGGTGACGCCGATGTCGTGGAGGAACTGCCGGTCGTGGCTGACCACGATCAGGGCACCGCGATAGCTGCGGAGCGCCTGCGTCAGGTGCGCGAGGCTCGGCAGGTCGAGGTTGTTCGTCGGCTCGTCCATCAGCAGCAGCCGGGGCGCGGGTTCGGCCAGCAGGATCGTCGCGAGCGCCGCCCGCAACCGTTCCCCACCCGAGAGTGCCGACGCGAGCACGTCGGAATCGTTGCCCCGGAACAGGAACCGGGCCAGCTGGGCGCGAATCTGTTCCTGCGACGCATGCGGCGCCGCGGCGGCCACGTTCTCGGCGACCGTCAGCGACTCGTCGAACACGTCGAGTCGCTGGGGCAGCGCCCTGAACGGAACCCGCGGTCCCGCGGCCACGACGGCGTCGAGCAGAGTCGTCTTCCCGATGCCGTTGCGTCCGACGAGCGCGATCCGCTCGGGACCGACGACGTCCAGCGACACCTGCTGTCCGCTGCGCAGTCGCACGTCCGGGACGGAGACCACCGACTGGCCCGCATGCACCTCGGTGGCCGGCAGATCGATCCGCACCTCGCGGTCGTCCCGCAGCGCATTCTCCGCTTCCGTCAACGATTCTCGCGCTTCGTCGACCTTCGCGATGTGGTTGTTCCGCAGTTTTCCCGCGGATTCCTGCGCCTGGCGCTTCCGCAACCCCATCACGATCTTCGGTTCCCGCTTGTTCTCGAACATCTTCTGCCCGTACCGCTGACGACGGTCGATCTTGACGCGGGCCTCGACGAGTTCGCGCTTCTGCTTCTGCACGTCGCTGCGGGCATCGCGCACCGCAGCGCGGGCGGTCTCCTGCTCCGACTCGACGATCTCCCGGTAGGTACTGAAATTTCCCCCGAACATGCGGATCTCGCCTGCGCGCAGTTCCGCGGTGGAATCCATCAGGTCGAGCAGGTCGCGGTCGTGGCTGACCACCAGCAGGGTTCCCGAGAACTGTCGCACCACGTCGTAGAGCCTGCTGCGGGAATCGCTGTCGAGGTTGTTGGTGGGCTCGTCGAGGAGCAGCACCTCCGGTTCCCGCAGCAGTTCCGCGGTGAGGCCGAGCAGCACGGTCTCACCGCCCGACAGGGTGCCGACGGTGCGGTCGAGGTCGGACGTGCTTCCCAGCACGCGCTCGAGACCGAGCCGGTGCAGTGTCGACACCGCGAGTTCCTCGATGTCCCATCGGCCGGTGGCGGCATCGAAATCCTCGGGCGTGCCCTCACCGGATTCGATGCGGTGCAACGATGCCCGCAGTTCGGCGACACCCAGGATCCGGTCGACCCGCAGACTGGGGTCGAGCGTGATGTCCTGCGGCAGGTAGGCCACCTCGCCGTGCGCCGTCACCGACCCGCGGTCGGGATGCAGGCGCCCGGCGATCAGCCGGAGCAGTGTGGATTTGCCGGCGCCGTTGAGACCGACCAGGCCGGTGCGGCCGGGCCCGAATACGGCGTCGAGGCCGTCGAAGACGGGCTCGCCGTCGGGCCAGGTGAACGTGAGGTCGGACAGGGACAGATATGACTGGGCCATGAGTACTCCCGAGGTGTGTGCGGATGACGACTCGCGTGACTACCTCGGCAGGAGCAATGGACCGTTCCCCTCTGTCTGACGCGCCCGGTGCGCATCGGTGACGTTCACGATAGGACGCCACCGACGCCCGTGCAATCGAATTAGATCTGGGGCCCGTCGGCCCGGAGTTCGTCCACCTTGGCCATGGCTTCGCGAAGCTCGGTCAGCCACTGCTCGCTGTGCTGGCCGGCGAGGCGGACCGTCCACATCAGCGCGTCCGACCGTGACCTCGCCACGCCGGCGTCGACGAGTGTGTCGAGAACCTTGCGTTCGGGTTGGCGGAGCCGGGTCATCACCGGGACGGCGAGGTGGGTGAACAGTGTCCTGTGGCCGTCGAGGCTGACGCCCCACGCGACCTTGCGGCCGTACCGCGCCTCTGCCTCGTCCGCGATGCGCATCCGATCGGCCCTCGTCGTTTCCCGGAACCGCGAGATGCGTCCGTCGATCGCCGCCTCGGAGCCGGAGTCGGCGGACTCGACGGGGGGCAATTCGCCGACGACGACGATTTCCTCGCGGTCGACCTCGACGGTGGCGGGACCGGTGAACCAGTCGCCGGGAAGGCGGCCGGCGAACCAGTCGGCGGCATCGCTCGCGTCGGGGACGTCCGCCTGTTGCCATCCACCGGGCCGGCCGAAGCGGCGACCACCCGGACCGTGTGCGTTCTTCATGGCGTCCTCCTGGGAGCCGGGTGCCCCGATCACGGTGATGAAGCACTGATTACATGATTACACCCATTGTTCGAAGCGCGCCACCACGTCAGGCATGATCGAGTCCGTGCGCACCTCAACCGTTCGTCACAGCCCCACCCGTCCCACCTCCACCCGCAAGGCAGTGGCCGGAATCGCGGTACTCGCGTCCGTGCTCTCCGCCTGCGGGCTGTTCGGCCCCGATCAGCCCGACACCGTGTCGCAGCAGTTCGCCGACGCGCTGAACAGCGACGACGTGCAGGCCGCCGCCGACCTCACCACCGATCCGGCCGCGGCCGCCGCCGCGATCACCGCGATGTACGACGGCCTCGGCAACAAGGACGGCACGTTCACCCGCACCGAAGTGCAGGAGTCCGGTGACAACGCCGGATCGTTCACGATGGACGTGTCGTGGCCGTTCGCCCCGGGGCAGGAATGGAAGTACAGCACCACCGGTAACGCCACCAAGGACGGCGACGACTGGAAGATCGCCTGGGATCCGGCCGTGCTCGCGCCCGGACTCACGAACGACACCACCGTCCGGTACACCACCACGACCGGGACGCCGCCGAAGGTCCTCGCCGCGGGCGGCGCACCGCTCCTCGAGCAGCAGGTCGTCACGCTGGTCGACGTCGAACAGGGCGCCGACACCGCCGCGGTCGCCGCGCTGCTGGCGCCGATCGCACCCACGATCACCGCGGCCTCGCTCCAGCAGGATCTGGCGGGTGCCCAGGGCAAGCCGGTCACCGCCATCTCGCTGCGCGCCGAGGACCTGGCGCCGATCGAAGCGCAACTGCGGCAACTACCGGGTGTCACGCTGGCCCCGCAGACCAGGCTGCTCAGCGCCGACAAGGCGCTGGCCTCGCCCACCCTGGCCGGCCTCGGTGACCTGTGGCAGGAGGGGCAGGACGCGTCCGCCGGCTGGGCGGTGCAGGTGGTCGGCCAGGACGGCTCGGCGAAGACCGTCGCCGGCGAGGCGGGCCCCGACGCGCCCGACATCGCGACCACCCTCGATCTCCCGATGCAGACGGCCGCCGAGCGGGCGCTCGCCGACGTGCCGCAACAGGCCGCGATCGTCGCCTTGCGTCCCTCCACGGGCGCGGTGCTGGCGGTCGCGCAGAACGCCCCGGCCGACGCGCTCGGCCCGATCGCGCTCACCGGCCTCTACCCACCCGGGTCGACGTTCAAGACGGTGACGACGTCGGCCGCGCTGCAGGCCGGTGCCGCGACCCCCGACACGGTCCTGCCCTGCCCCGGCACCGAGAACATCGAGGGCAGGCAGATCCCCAACGACGACGAGTTCGACCTAGGTGCGGTTCCGCTGCACACCGCGTTCGCCCGCTCGTGCAACACCACCATGGGACGGCTGGCGGTCGGGTTGCCGCCCGACGCCCTGCAGAAGGCCGCGCAGCAGTTCGGGCTCGGCGTCGACTACGTGACGCCCGGCCTGACGACGGTCACCGGCAACGTGCCGATCGCCGACAGTTCGGCGGCCCGCGTCGAGTCCGCGATCGGGCAGGGGCAGGTGACTGCATCCCCGTTCGGGATGGCAATGGTGGCCGCATCCATCGCGAACGGATCGACGCCGTCGCCGATGATCGTGCAGGGGCAGCCGGGTACCGCCGACAAGACGGTGACCCCGGTGCCGGCGAACGTCACCGCGGACCTCCGGACTATGATGCGAGAAACTGTGACGGGGGGTACCGCTACTGCGCTGCAGGACATTCCGGGTCTGCTTGGCAAAACGGGCACGGCCGAGTCGGGAAGTGGTCCGGCTCACGGCTGGTTCGTCGGAATCAAGAACGACCTAGCATTTGCCGTTTTTATAGCAACAGGTGACAGTTCGGCCCCTGCGGTGCAGGCTGCGGGGCGTTTTCTTCGATAAACCCGTTCACGCGTTGCTGTTCGGGGATAAGTTGTGGCTCAACCGTAACTCCTTCGTAGGCAACTCGTGCTTGTTACGCATGTGACTGAAAGCAAGATGGTGGACATGGGGAATGGACGATCGCTTGGACGCCGCAATAAATATGTGATCGCCCTGACGTCGGCTGTCGTCTTGGCAGTGATCCTGGCGTCGTGTGTGCTCTCGAAAGAGGAGGAAACCGCTCATTCGGTCGTCGACAAATTCGTCAACGCACTGAACGAGGGCGATGCCGCTGCCGCCGCAGCGCAGACCTCCTATCCCAACGCCGCGGAGACGGCGATTCAACAGATGTTCGACGGATTACATCCGCAGGACGCCAACTTCGACCTGACCCAGTTCATGGATCTCGGCTCGGACTCCGGCTTCTTCACCGTTGGTGCCGCTTGGCATTTCGGTGAGGGCAAGGACTGGAGTTACCAGGTTCAGGGCGGCGTGCGGAATCTGTCCGTCGGCTGGCGTATCTCCTGGGATCCGTCGATCCTCGCGCCCGATCTGGGCAACGGGCGCGTCGTCCGCTACGACCGGACGGACGCCGCTCCGCCGCGGATCTTCGACGCCTTCGGTGGCCTGCTCATGAACGAGCAGACCATCAACTCGGTCACCCTCGACCCCGCCACCATGCCCGATCCCGTCGCCACCACCCGGCGTCTCGCCGAGGTGCTCGAACCGGTGGCTCCCCTCGTGACGGCCGACACGATGATGGTCGACATGGCGGCGAAGCCCGGCGAGCAGGTGACCGCCGTGCTGCTGCGCGACCAGGACTACCAGTTCCTCGAACAGGATCTCGCGATCCCCGGCGTCGTCACCATCAAGACGCCGAAGCTCATCACGTCGGATCGCCGCATCACGACACCGCTGCTGGATCCGCTGCGGAAGGTGTGGCAGGCAAACCGGGACGCCACGGCCGGCTGGGCCGTCCACCTCGTGGACCCCGACGGCACCCTGATTCCCCAGGCCGGATTCCAGGGCCCGCCCGGACCGGACATCGCCGCGACCCTCGACTCCCACCTGCAACTGGCGGCCGAGGAAGCCGTGGTCAGCGTCGGCACGCCCGCGACGATCGTCGCGATCCAGCCGTCCACCGGCGCCGTGCTCGCCGCGGCGCAGAACAACCAGGCCATGGAACAGGGGCCGATCGCGTTCCAGGGCCTCTACCCCGCCGGATCGAACCTCGACCTGGTGAAGAAGGCCGCCGGACTGCAGAAGGGCGTCGACCCGTCCTCGCTGTCGATCGAAGACATCGAGAAGGCGGGCAACCAACTCGGGCTCGGGATGAACTACAAGATCCCCGGCCTCGACCAGCAGACCGCCGTCTTCACCGCCGACCAGTCGGGCATGAATCAGGTCATGAACCGCAAGGACAGCGACCTGCCCGCCGTCACACCGTTCGGGATGGCCATGCTGGCCGCGTCGATCGCGCGGGGCAGCGCGCCGGCGCCGATGATCGTCCAGGGGCAACCGGGCACCACCGACGTGGCCGCTCAGCCGCTTCCTGCCAACGTCAACGACCAACTCCGGGGAATGATGCGCGACAACGTGGTGCGCGGCGGAGCGTCGTACCTGAACGGCTACCCGGACCTCATGGGCATGAACGGTGCGAGCGGCGACGACCGCTGGTTCTACGGCTCACGCGGCGATCTGGCGTTCGCCGTCTTCGTCGCCGACGCCGACGGTGGTGACCGGGCAGTGAAGATGACCGACATGCTGTTCCGTGAGATGGCGAAGCCGGCGAATTGACCGGATGGGCTACGCGCTGAGGGAGTAAGTACGCAAGGGTAAGTTTCTACCTTGTGTCCCTGCTTGATATCGGTTTACTCGTCGTAGCGGGGTTCTTCGCAGGACTGGTCGGGTTCGTCACCGGCCTGGCGTCGATCGTGTCGTATCCCGCACTGCTCGCGGTCGGTCTGCCGCCCGTCACCGCGAACGTCACCAACACGGTCGCGATGGTGGCGGTCGGCGTCGGAGCCCTGTCCAACTCGACGCGGGAGGTCGCCGACACCGGTCCCAAACTGTGGCGCTGGGCCCTGTACTCCGCCTTCGGTGGCCTCGTCGGGGCGGGGATCCTGTTGGTGGCCCCGGCCGGGTCGTTCGAGGCGATCGTTCCGTTCATGGTCGCATTCGCCGCGCTGGCGCTGCTACTGCAACCGCGCCTGCGCGCGCTGGCCGGCGAGCGGGACATGCCCCGCGCCTACTCCGTGTCGCTGTTCGTCGTCGCCATCTACGGCGGATACTTCGGCGCGGGCGCGGGCGTGATCTTCCTGGCGATCGCGCTGATCCTCACGTCGGAGCGGATCTGGCGCGCGACCATTCTCAAGAGCTTCCTCCTCGGTGTCGCGAACCTGGTCGCGGCGATCGGATTCGCGCTCTTCGGCCCCGTCCACTGGGGCGCCGCCGCCGCGATGGCGGTCGGCGCCCTGGCCGGTGGCTGGTGCGGCCCGCCCGTCGTCAAGCGGATACCGCCGTCCGTCCTCCGCGTCGTCATCGCGATCGCGGGATTCGGTCTGGCCGTATGGCTGTGGTTCCGCTAGACGACGCAGTCAGAACGCAGCTGACGCTCGGCGTCAGTGCAGATGTGACGCTCGGCGTCAGTGCGCATGTGACGCTCGGCGTCAGTGCACGCCCTTCATCAGGCGCCGGATCCACGGCGACCCGATGGCGAGGAGCACGCCGACGGCGATCGACCCCAACCCGACCGCGGTGAAGTACGGGATCTCGTTGTTCTCGTCGTAGTAGCCGGCCAGCGTGCCCGCCATCGCGGTACCGAGGGCGACCGACAGGAAGAACAACGCCACCATCTGGGTGTGGAAGGCCTCGGGCGCCAGCTTGGTCGACAGCGACAGACCGACCGGCGACAGCAGCAGTTCGGCGAACGTGAACAGCAGCAGGATGCCGGCCAGACCCAGCAGCGGTGCGCTGTTCGCGCCGCCGCCCGACATCGGGATGAACGCGAGGAACGCGATACCCATGATGATCGTGCCGGCCGCGAACTTGATCGGCGACGACGGCTGACGGGAGCCGAGCTTGGTCCATGCGGCGGCGAAGACACCCGCGAAGATGATGATGAACACCGGATTGATCGACTGCACCCAGGACGGCGGGAAGTCCCAGCCGAACAGGTTGCGGTCGAGTCGTTTGTCCGAATACACCGCGACGGTGGTGAACTGCTGCTGGAACAGCGACCAGAACACCGCGCTCGCGACGAACATCGGGATGAACGCATAGACGCGGCTGCGCTCGACGGCGGTGATGCGCTTGCTCGACAACATGATCGCGAAGTAGCCGATCGCGGCGACGATGGTGAGTCCGACCACGATGTCCGACATGTTGGCCGCGGTGATCACCCCGGTGAGGGACAGGGCCGCGATCACCACGACCGCCGCGGCGGCGATGGCGATCCACTTGGGACGCTGGCTGCGGGGGAGAGGGTTGGGCGGTTCGGCGCCGATGCCGCGCAGGCGTGTGCGTCCGATCGTGTACTGGATGAGTCCGAGCGCCATGCCGATCGCGGCCAGCGCGAACCCGGCGTGGAAGCCGATGGAGTCCTGGGCCCACCCGGTCAGCAGCGGTCCGACGAGTGCGCCGAGGTTGATGCCCATGTAGAAGATGGAGAACCCGGCGTCGCGGCGCTCGTCGTCCGCGTCGTAGAGGTCACCGACGAGTGAGGTGGCGTTGGCCTTGAGCCCGCCACTGCCGAACGCGACACAGACGAGGCCGATCCCGACCCCCCAGAGGCCGGGGAACACCGCTAGTGCGATGTGGCCCAGCATGACGACGATTGCGCTGTAGAACAGGGTGCGTTCGGAGCCGAGGAGCCGGTCGGCGATCCAGGCGCCCAGGATGGTGGAGAGATAGACCGTGCCGCCGTAGGCTCCGACGATGCTGGTGGCGGACGATTCGGCGATGCCGAGGCCCCCGTCGGCCGCCGAATAGTAGAGGTAATAGATCAGGATGCCCTGCATCCCGTAGAAGGAGAATCTCTCCCACATCTCGACGCCGAACAGGTTCGCGAGGGCGAACGGCTGGCCGAAGAAGCCGCGGTCGGACCTCTTCTCGTCCCGGGCCGGATCGATAGTGTCGCTCATGGGGAAACTGTCTCACCTCGCGCGGAAGTTCGTGTGCCGTCGGGGCGGATTCGCCGTGATCAGGTGGTTGCGCGGGTCCTCGTGACGACCTTCGCGACGGCGCGCCAGCCGAGGAGGAACACGGCGAGAACGGTGCCCGCCACGATGATGAAGCTGAACGCCGTTCCCTGGCCGCTGACGACGCGCAACAGCATCCCCACGACGAGCGTCGACAGCCACACGACGATGCCGGTGGGGATGAGAAGGAACGCGTCGAACTTGTCGCGGTAGAGCGCGAGGGTCGCGATCCAGCCGACCGCCAGTCCGGTCAGGAACGGCCACGCGGTGGTGGCGAGACCCGTCAGAGCGTTGGCTTCGTCGTGGCTGCGGCGGCCGATCGCGCAGAACACGATCACGAGAACGACGTCGACGGCGAGCGCGGGGAGGTACTTCTTCACACCGTCAGCCTAGAGGTGGCCTCGTCGCACCGGACTTTTGGACTCATGCCAATAGTAGACCGAGAATAAAATTGTACCGGGTCCAAGTTGAGGCTAGGGTTCAGTACATGGCCAAGGACAGCGGAGCGGGGCTGCGCGAGTCGAAGAAGCACGAGACGTGGCGGACCTTGCACGCCTGCGCGCTCGAACTGGTCGATGAGCGCGGCTACGACGACGTCAGCGTCGAAGAGATCGCGGCAGCGGCCCGCGTGTCCAAGAGCACTCTGTTCAATTACTTCGCGTCCAAGGAAGCGCTGCTCTTCGACCCCGGGCCGGGTGAGTGTGGGCGGTGGCAGACGCTGGCGGACGAGCGTCCGGCCGACGAGCCGCTGTGGGTGTCGGTCCGGGAGATCATCCGCGGACGCATCGCTCAGAATGCACCGACCCTCGTGATCCAGCGGCGGATCCTGGGTGCGGCTCCCCACCTCGCGCAGTCGACCAAGGCGGCCGGCGAGCGATTCCAGCAATTCGTCCAGGACTGGGTCGACGCGAGGACGCAGTCGAACCCGGTCGACCCGCTCTGCCGCGCCCTGCTCGTCAACACGGCCTTCGCCGTATTGCGCACCGCCTATCTGCAGTGGCAGCCCGGCGACGACGCGGAGCACTTCCTCCGGTTGCTGGATGCGGCATTCGGTGAGATCGAGGCCGGCGTCCTCGACCTTCCCCGGCCGCGCACCGGAAGCGCGTCCGATGACCGTCGCTGACACGGGGCGCGGGCGGTCGGCATTCCGGACGGCCCTGGGGGTCGCCGCCACCGCGGCACTCGTGATCGAGGTGCTGGTGCTCAGTCCGTACATCGCGCGGGCGTCGGGCGCGTTGCTGCATCCGCGGTGGCGGTGGCTCGCGCTGGCGGTCGTCGCGGAGATCGCGTCGATGACGACGTTCGCGCGACTGCAGCGGCAACTGCTCGCGGCCGGTGGGCTCCGGGTGGCGCTCCGTAGTTCGATTGCACTGACTTTCGCATCCAACGCGTTGTCCGTCACCCTTCCCGCCGGGCATCTCGTGTCCGCGGGATTCACATTTCGCCGGTTGCGCAAGTGGGGGGCCAGCACGCCACTGGTCGCCTGGACGATGCTCGCCTCGGGGGTCATCAGTTCCGTGGCGCTCGGTGCGCTCGGCATTCTCGGGGCGACGATCGGAGTGCGGGCGCATGCCGATCCGATCACCCTCGTCGGTGAGATCGCCGGCGTTCTCGGGCTGGCCCTCGCGTTTCGGGAACTGATTCGCCGACCCGCGCTGCTCGTGCGTGCGGGGGAGCGGGTTCTCGGCTGGGTCAATGCAGTGTTGCGGCGGCCCGTGACGACGGGCGCCGAACGCGTCCGCACCGTCGTCGAGCAACTCGCGCTCGTCCGGCCACGCCCCCGGGACTGGGTTCTCGGGGGCATGTTCGCGGGACTGAACTGGATCGGCGACCTACTGTGCCTGGTCGCGGCGTGCCGGGCGGTGGGCGTCGCCGACGTCGGCATCGGGCTCGCGATGACGGCCTACGTCGCCGGCATGGCCGCGTCGAGCATCCCCCTGATCCCCGGCGGCATCGGTGTCGTCGACGGCGCCCTGATCGTGGCGTTCGTCGCCGGTGGACTGGGCACGGACGAGGCGACCGCGGCCGTGATGCTGTACCGGCTGATCAGTTTCGCTTTGATCGGCGCAATTGGGTGGGCAGTGCTGTTCGCCGCCAGATCTGCCGGTGGCACGAAACGACCGCGCCCCGTTCTCCGGGTGGAGGACGGGGCGCGGGTGGTGCGGGATGGGTCAGGCCTGCAGGCCGGCCTCGATCTCGAGGGTGATGGTGATCTTGTCGCCGACGACGGCTCCGCCGCCTTCGAGGGGCATGTCGATGGTGATGCCGAAGTCCTTGCGGTTGAGGACGGTGGTGGCTTCGAAGCCGGCGACCGGTCCGTTGCCCATGCCGGGGTTGACGCCGCCGAATTCGAGGGCGAGTTCGACGGGGCGGGTGACGCCGTGGAGGGTGAATTCGCCTTCGACCACGTAGTCGTCGCCCTTGGCGCGGACGGCGGTGGAGGTGAAGGTGGCGGTGGGGTACTGCTCGGCGTCGAAGAAGTCGGCGGACTTGATGTGGGCGTCGCGGTCGGTGTTCTTGGTGTCGATGGACGCGACCTGGATCTCGGCGGTGACGGTGGGGGTGCCGTCCTCGGCGACGGTGATGGCGCCGGTGAAGTCGTTGAACGTGCCGCGGACCTTGCTGACCATGAGGTGGCGGACGGAGAAGCCGACGGTGGAGTGGACCGAGTCGATGGCCCAGGTTCCGGCGGTGAGGTTGGGCAGGGTGGTGGTGGCGGTGGTCATGAAAACTCCTCGGGTAGTCGACGATGCGATTAGTTGAAGGTTCAAGTTCTTGTATCTTCAACTATGGACGCCGGGGATTTCTTCCGCAACCGTAGTGTGACGCCTGTCACCTTCCAACGTGAGTTCCGTTGTGTGCGCGGGCACGCTTTCTCATTCACGTGCGGGGAGGCAGGCACGCGCGGCGGCGACGACTGCGGCGCCGGCCGCATCGAGCGGTTCGGTGCTGCGCAGCGCGCGGGCGAGGACGAACGCGCCCTCCAGGCCGGTGATGAATCCCAGAATCAGGCGCCGCGCCGCGGCTTCCCCGAAGCCACGGTCGCGCAGGAGCGCGCTGCCCGCCTCGATCCAACTCGTGAACACGTCCGCCGTGGCCGCGCGAAGCACCTCGTTGGTGCTCGCGACCTCGAGTGCGACCGTGGCGATAGGGCAGGCGTCCGCGTAATCGGTGGCCACCAGGGTCTCGCCCGCCAGGCGGAACCCTGCCTCGATTCCCTCCAGGATGTCGGGGTGCGCGTCCAGGATGGCGAACACCAACCGGGCGTACTCCTCGCCGGACGTCCGGATGACCTCTTCCCCGAGTTGCTGCTTACCGCCAGGGAAGAAGTGGTAGATCGAACCGAACGGCGCCCGCGCCTCGGCGGCGACCTGCTTGAGACCCGTCCCGGTATAGCCGTTGCGGCGGAAGAGTTCGCCGCTCGTGCCGAGGATCCGGGCCTTGGTGTCGTTCATTTTCTGCCTCCGGCCGTTGCGCTCGGTGCGTACCTCATCGTACCGTGAGATTCAGTAGAACGATCTATCAAATAGTGGGCGCCATGAAGCAGATCGAACTCTCCGCAGGCACCGTCGAGTATCGCGACACCGGGGGCGACGGTCCTGTGCTCGTGTTCATCTCCGGACTGACGATCGACGGCACCGTCTGGCGGCACGTCGTCAACCGTCTCGCTCCCGACTACCGCTGCATCCTCCCGACCCTCCCGCTCGGCGCGCACCGGATCCCGATGCGCGACGACGCCGACCTCTCGTTGCGGGGGCTCGGACTGCTCGTCGGCGAATTCCTCGACCGACTCGACCTGGCCGACGTCACGCTCGTCCAGAACGACTGGGGTGGCGCCCAGGTGCTCATCGCCCTCGGCGACACCCGCCGCCTCGCCGCTCTCGTGCTCACTCCGTGCGAGGCGTTCGACAACTATCCGCCCGGAATTCCCGGTCGCGCAATAGGTCTCGCCGCCGCGGTGCCCGGGGGTCTGGCCCTGACCATGCAGGCGCTGCGATTCACCGCGATGCGGCGGGCACCCGCGTCGTGGGGCTGGATGAGCAAGCGGCCGGTGCCGAAACCTGTGATGGACGCGTGGTTCCGGCCCGCGACCACCGACCGTCGGGTGCGACGGGATCTGCGCAAATACGGGACGTCCCTGCCGCCGAAGGCGACGCTGCGGCAATGGGCGGACGCGAACCGCCGCTTCGACCGGCCGGTCCTCGTGCTGTGGGCCGTCGAGGACAAGGTGATGCCCCGCGACCACGGTTGGCGCCTCGCCGAGTTGTACCCACGCGGCGAACTTTTGGAGGTCGACGACAGTTACACATTGATGCCCGAGGACCGGCCGGACGTCGTGGCGGACGCGATTCGGCGGCTCCGCCCCCTGTGAGCTAGGAGTCGGGCTCGGGTTCCGCGTTGCGCTGGGTGTGGTTGGTGGTGGGTGCGGACTGCTCGCGGCGCTCGAATTCGAGGTCCATCTCCAGGTCCTCGTGCTGGTTGTGCCGGAACAGGATGAGGAAGACGACCCAGCCGACGAGCGCGACGAGGATGTAGCTGACGACGCGATAGACGAACACGGCGGCGAGGGCCTGCGACGCGGTGGCTCCCGCTGCAGTCAGGGTGGCGATCAGCGTGCCGTCGACGAATCCCAGTCCGCCGGGGGCGAGCGGAATACTGGCCACGGCCTTGGCGGTGGCGAACGCGATCAGCAGGCCGGCCAGCGACGGTGCCGCCCCCACCGCCCAGCACGCGAAACCGAGGCACGCGACGTCGGCGAGCCGGTGCACGGCCGACCAGCCGAAGGTGATGACGGTGTCCTTGCGGCTGAGCTCGACCGAGTCGAGCTGGCCGAGGATCTCCTTCCACCGCGCGACGCCGGTACGTGGAGGGTTTTTGCGGAACCTGTTGTACCGCGCGAGTACCGAGTTGCCGATCGATTCGATCGAGTCGGGATTGCGTGAGATGTATCGCAATCCGTAGAACAGTGCGAACGCGCCCACCAGCGACAGCACGAGCGTGACCGGGCTCACCTTGGTGCCCACCGCGAATGCGCCGGCGGCGCCGAGGAGCGCGAGGCTGCCCGCGGCGATGACGCCGGAGATCGCGAGCTGCCACGACGCCACGATGGGGGTCGCGCCCCACTTGCGGGTCTGCTTGTACGTGAAGGCCGTCGAGAACACCTGACCGGCCGGCAGGCTCACGGCCATCGCGGTGCTCGCGTAGATCACCGACACCGATTTCAACTGGCTGACCACGACACCGCCGGCCTGCAGCAGTCGCTGCTGGACGGCGCCGTATCCGCTGAGGGAGACGGCCTGGGCGGCGATACACGCGGCGACCCACCCCCAGTGGATCTCGGTGAGTGCTTTCCACGAGTCGCTGAGTGTGGGCCACAGGTAGATGCCCTCGACGGTCAGCAGGGCCAGGAGGCCGGCGCCGAGTAGCCATTTGATCCACCAGTATCGGCTTCGCTGCCGAGGAGGCTCGGCAGTGGGCGGGTCGGATCGAGGCTGGGCCACCTGGCCAGCGTAACCAACGGATAGCGGATTACTCCGGATAGTCCTCCGGCCAAGCCAGGTGGGTGTTGCGGCGCCGGCCGCGCAGCTGGACCTGTTCGCCGAGTTCCCAGTGGGCCTGTTCGTCGTCGTCGGCGAAGTACAACGCGCTCGTCGATGCCAGCACCCGGCTGGGGTGGAGCTTGGCCAGCTCGGTGAGCCGCGACGCCTCGTTGACCGGGTCGCCGATCACCGTGTACTCGAAACGTTCGGCGGCGCCGATGTTGCCGGCGACGGCGAGCCCGGCGGAGACGCCGATACCGACGTCGAGGCCGGTGATCTCGTTCAACGCGAACCTCAGTTCCCGGGCCGCGGCGAGCGCCGCCGTCGGTGCGTCGGGGCGGTCGAGCGGGGCCCCGAAGATCGCGAGCGCTGCGTCGCCCATGAACTTGTTGACGAAGCCGTGATGCCGGTCGATCACGTCGACGACGACGCGGAAGAACTCGTTGAGCAGGTTCACGACCTCGCCGGGGGGACGCTCCGCCGCGGCGCCGGTGGAGCCGACCATGTCGACGAACAGCACGGCCACGAATCTGGTCTCACCGCCGAGTTCGGTACCGAACTGCAGTGCCCGCCGCGCGACGTCCTCGCCGACGTGCTGACCGAACAGCTCGCGCAGGAGGCGCCGCTCGTCCGACTCGCGCATCATCCGGTTGAACCCGACCTGCAGTCGCCCGATCTCGCTGCCGTCGAAGACCTCGACCCGGACGTCGGTGGCGCCGCGCTGGACGCGTTCGATCGCTCGTCGCAGCTGCTTGATGGGATCGGAGATCTGACTGGCCGTCAGCATCGACAGCGCGAAGGCCTGCGCGATGGCGATGATCGACAGCAGCATGATCGCCCACGCGAGCGCGTCGGGGGAGAACACGAGATCGGTGGTGATCTGTGTCACGCACAGCAGAATGATGCCGATGACGGGCATCAGTGTTCCGAGTCCCCACGTCATGGCCATCCGGGTGCCGACGCCGGGCGCCATGGTCCGGTCGAATTCGCCTTCGCTGAGCGCGCGGGCGGCGACGGGACGCAGGATCCGTTCGCCGAGCATGTATGTGAAACCGAACGTCGTGGTCGCGGCCATGCAGACGGTGACGATCACGGCGACCGCGAGTTCCGGCATCTCGGTGATGGTGAGCAGCACGAAGATGATGCCGCCCAGGATCCACAGCACGAGGTGCACGATCGCTTGTCGCAGGGGCGCGTGCAGCGCCGACATCTGCTCGCTGCGCGTCGGCGGACCTCCACGCAACTGCCAGCGGACGACGGACCGCAGCATCATCGCGGCGGCGGTGAGACTCACCACGGCGGCGAACGCGAGATAGCCGCCGAAGATCGCGACGTTACGCACCCGGTCGGCCATGATGGCCTGCGATTCGGGGATCGGCACGCCGTAGCGCACGAAGGCGAACACGAGGATGGCGCCGATGAAATTGGCGAGAAGCATCGAAACCATATAGAGCGGCCATCTGCTGCGAACCGTCGCCGCGATCGCTCTATAGGATTTGCGCACGACGTTCAATTTAGCGGTGGGTGTACCGGGTGGCGTAGGACACGTCCCCTAAACGGCGCATATCGCGCGCTCTGCGCATGTTTCCCACGCGAATCACCCGACGTCCCCCGAACCTCGATACGCTCCGCAGGTGAACGCGAACGAGCAGCGCTCGGAAACAGCCGCGCCAATACCGGGTGCGGGCCGTGCGTCGGCGGCCGTGCATCCGGTGGTGCGGGTGGCAGCCGAATGGACGTGGCGTCTTCTCGTCATCTTCGCGGGTCTGCTGACGCTGGGCTACATCGTGACCAGGCTCGACACCGTCCTCATCCCGGTGGGTCTGGCGCTCCTCGCGTCGGCGCTGCTGGTGCCGCTCGTCGACTGGTTGCAGCTCAAAGGGGTGCCGCGGTCGGCGGCGGTCCTGGTCGTCCTCATCGGCTCGATCGGCATCGTCGCCGGGATCATGACGTTCGTCGTCGAGCAGTTCATCGAAGGACTTCCCGGCCTCACCGAACAATTCGAGGCTTCCGTCACCCAGATCCAGGGGTGGCTCACCGACGGACCGTTCCACTTCAGCGAGGATCAGATCCGGCAGGCCGGCGACTCGGTGGTGAAATCCATCCAGGACAACCGGCAGCAGCTGACGAGCGGCGCGCTCACCACGGCCACGGTGGTCGGCGAGATCTTCACCGGCGCCCTGCTGACACTGTTCACTCTCATCTTCTTCCTCTACGGCGGAACGCAGATCTGGGAATTCGTCACCCGCCTCGTGCCCACCGCGTCGCGGCGGCGGGTCCGGTTGGCGGGAAGTCAGGGATTCGGCTCGCTCGTCGGGTACGTCCGGGCGACGGTGGCGGTGGCCGCGGCGGACGCCGTCGGGATCGGCGCGGGACTCGCGATCCTCGGGGTCCCGCTCGCCCTGCCCCTGGCGTCGCTCGTGTTCATCGGTGCGTTCATCCCGATCGTCGGTGCGTTCCTCACCGGGTTCCTCGCGGTGCTCGTCGCGCTGGTCACCCAGGGGTTCCTGACCGCGCTGATCGTGCTCGGCATCATCATCGGGGTGATGCAACTCGAGGCCCACGTGCTCCAGCCCCTGCTGCTGGGCCGCGCGGTCCGGCTGCACCCGCTCGCCGTGGTGCTGGCCATCACCACCGGCATCGTGCTCGCCGGAATCGTCGGCGGTCTCCTCGCCGTGCCGATCGTCGCGCTGCTGAACACGGCGGTGCGGTCGCTGCTCTCCGAGGACCCCGACGCCACCTACGAGGCGCTCGAGATCGACGACCCGGCGGTCCCGCTCTACCCGGCCGAGGCCGACGGAACACCACACACCGACCCGACGGCGGCAGACGACACGGCGCACACCCATGACCGACGAGAGTGAGCGCCGCACTCGACTGCACTATCGGCCGGGCACCCCGGCCGAGCCCGACACCCAGCCGGACGCACCACTGTGGCGGGCCGCGCAGGCGTTCCGCCTCGTCACGCTGATCTACGCGGTCAGCTACCAGTTCGTGTCGGTGCAGTACTACACCCATCCACGGCTCAGCTGGTTCTTTGTCGCCCTGATGGCGGTGTGGTCCGGGCTGTCCGCAGTCCTGTTGTCCCACGGGAAGGTCCCGCGGTACCGGATCGTGATCGCCGACCAGCTGGTGGTCATCGCGCTGATGGCGTCGACTCGCCTTGTCGCCGATCATGATTGGTACAACAACCATCAGACCCTGCCCACCACGCTGTGGGTCACCAACGCCGTCATCTCCGCCGCCGTCTACGGCGGACCCTGGCTCGGCATGGCGTCGGGGGTGCTGATGGCGACGGTGAGCGCCGTGGTGCGCGACCAGGTCAACCTCGACCTGTGGCGGGACGCGACGGCGCCCGTCCTCGTGTCGGTGGGGCTCGCGCTCGGACTCGCCACCACCACCGCGCGGCGCGCACAGGCTCAGTTGGAGCAGGCCGTGCGGTTGGCCGCCGCGACCGAGGAACGGGAACGGCTCGCCCGTGAGGTGCACGACGGCGTCCTGCAGGTGCTCGCGCTCGTCCGTCGTCGCGGCAACGAGATCGGCGGACCGGCAGCCGAACTCGCGGACCTCGCCGGGGAGCAGGAGGTGGCGCTGCGCATGCTGATCTCCGAGCAGGGCGCGGGCGTGGCGTCGGATCTGGGTGGGAGCGCACTCGACCTGCGACTGTTGCTGGGCACCCGGGCCAGCACCACGGTGTCGGTGTCGACCCCCGCTGCGCCCGTGACGATCGAGCGGCACAGGGCAACGGAACTCGCCGCGGTCGTCGACACGGCGCTGTCGAACGTCGCGTTGCACGCCGGCGCGGGCGCCAAGGCGTACGTGCTGCTGGAGGATCTCGGCGACGAGGTGATCGTCAGCGTCCGCGACGACGGCAGCGGAATCGCGCCGGGCCGGCTCGCCGAAGCGGAGGCTGAAGGACGCATGGGAGTATCGAAATCCATTCTCGGCCGCGTCGGTGCGCTCGGCGGCACCGCCGAACTCGACACCGAACCCGGCCAAGGCACGGAATGGGAGATCCGCGTGCCGAAGGGAGATGACACACATGGGTGACACGGACACCGGTGAACAGATCACCGTGATGGTCGTCGACGACCACCCGATGTGGCGGGACGCCGTCGCCCGCGACCTCGAAGGCGCCGGATTCAGCGTCGTCGCCACCGCGGACGGCGTCGCCTCCGCGGGACGCCGCGCGGCCGCGACACGGCCCGATGTCGTGCTCATGGACATGCAGCTACCCGACGGAAACGGCGCCGACGCCACCGCCGCAGTCCTCGCAGTGTCGCCCGACAGCCGGGTGCTGGTGCTGTCGGCGTCGTCCGAGCGCGACGACGTCCTCGACGCCGTCAAGGCAGGCGCGTCCGGGTACCTCGTGAAGAGCGCGTCCGTGGAGGAACTGCTCGACGCGGTCCGGGCCACCGCGGCCGGGCAGGCAGTGTTCACCCCGGGCCTCGCCGGGCTCGTGCTGGGGGAGTACCGCCGCATGTCGAGCGCGCCCGCCGCCGAGCAGGGACCCGCGGTCCCGAAACTGACGGAACGCGAGACGGAGGTGCTGCGGTTCGTCGCGAAGGGCCTGAGCGCCAAGCAGATCGCGACCAAACTGTCGCTGAGTCACCGGACCGTCGAGAACCACGTCCAGGCCACACTCCGCAAGCTGCAACTGGCCAACCGCGTCGAGCTGACCCGGTACGCCATCGAGCAGGGCCTCGAATAGCCGTGAGTGCTTGTCAACGTCCCGGCGGTTGACGAGTACTCACGGGCGCTAGCCTGGTGGACATGGAGGCACGGGACCTACGCGTATCGGATGCGGAGCGGGAACACGTCGGTGAACTGCTGCAGCGTGCGGTGGGTCAGGGGATGCTCTCCCTCGGCGAGTTCACCGAGCGAATGGACACGGCACTCGCCGCGAAGACGCGGGCGGAGCTGAACGTCGTCCTGGTGGATCTCCCGGGAATCCAGCTGATCTCCGAGTTCACGCCGCCCCCGTACCCCGACCAGCGGTACGTGTCGCGACCTGCGCCGCCGGTCGCGCACCGGTCGCCGGTGCCGCCGCCGGGGGACGTCATCCGGGGCCGGATGTCGTCGGTCAGCCGGACCGGATCCTGGAACGTTCCCCCCGCCCTCGTGGTGAACACCCGGCTGTCGACGGTGACGCTCGACTTCACGCGGGCCGTCATGTCCACACAGGTGGTGCACGTGACGATCGACGACTACGCGAGCACGATCTCGCTGGTCGTGCCGGAGGAGGCGACGGTCGACCTCAACGGGGTGGAGACGGTCGGCGGTTCCGCGAACAACAAGGTGCGGACCGGACCTCCGATCGGCCCGCTGCACGTCGTGGTCCGGGGCCGGGTCCGGTTCGGGAACGTGACCGCGAAACACCCTTTCGGCACCTCGATCCGCCGGATGTTCGGGTAGCACGACCCGGTCCGCTCGAGTAGGCCTACTCATGTGTGGACGCCGTCGTCGCCGGACGATGGATCCATGTCCACACCTGGTATTCCTTCAGTCGACCCCCGGCTCGTCGCGCAGCTCTCCGGCGACTTCTCGGCACTCGGTCAGCAGATGCGTCACGTGGGTGAGAACCTCGCCGTCCTGCAGGCGCAACTCGCGAGCGTCCCGCGGCCCCAACAGCAACCGCAACCTCAGCCGGCTCCCCAGCCTCAGCCGGCTCCCCAGTCGATGTACCGGCCCCCGGTGGCGCAGACTGTCCCGGTACCGCCACCCCCGCAGCCCCTCCCGTACCGCCCCGCCCCGCCGGCGCCGCCGCGGGTGGTGCGCGAACCCTGGTGGCAGCGCGACGGGATGATCAGTCGCGTGCTGGCCGTCGCGGGTGTCGCCGTCACCCTCATCGGGGTGGTGATGTTGCTCGTGCTGGCGGCGCAGGCCGGATTCTTCGGCCCCGAACTGCGCGTCGCGGCAGGCGGGCTGTTCTCGGCCGGTCTGGTCTACACCGGCATTCGCGTCTTCGGACGCCCGGGCGGCCGGGTGGGCGGGATCGCGCTCGCGGCAACGGGTATCGCAGGCGCCTATCTCGACGTCGTGGCCGTGGCCGTCGTCTATCACTGGTTGCTGCCGGTGCTCGCGATGGTCGCGGCGCTCGGGATCGCGGGCGCCGGTGTCGCACTGGCCGTCCGGTGGGATGCGCAACCCCTCGCGCTGCTCGTGGTGACCGGTGCCGCCGTGCTCGCGCCCGTTCTCACCGACGGGGTGACGCTGACGCTCGTCGGGTTCCTGTTCGTCATCCAGGTCGCCAGCTTCCCCGCGCAGGTCGGCCGCGACTGGCCGTACCTGTCGATCGCGCGGACGGGTCCGGTGGTGATCGCGCTGCTGATCGCGACCGGGAGTTCCGGACTGTCCGAGCGGCCGGAGAGTTACTGGGTGCTCGCCTCCGCCGCCCTGGTTGCCGTCTTCGGTCTGGTGACGTCGATCATTCTGTTGCGCAGCAACTCTCGTGACGTCACCGCGACCGCGATGATCGTCGCCACGGCGGTCCCGACGCTGGTGCTGGGTCACTTGTTCGACCGCCTCGTGTCCACGTCGATCGCGCTGGCACTGGCCGCCGTGATGTTCGGGGCGTTCGCCGCCGTGCGGTCGTTGCCGCGTCACGCGCGGATCGCTCTCGCAGGTGTGGGAACCCTGGCGCTGCTCGAGGCCTGCCTGATCGGGTCGAGCGACGACCTAGCGCCCCTCGTCCTGCTCGGGGTGGCGGCGCTGTTCCTGACCGTCGGCGGGCAGGCGGACTCCCGGATCGCGTACGCCGTCGGCGCGGTCTTCACCGTCGTGGGCGGGATCGCGTTCCTGGTCACCGCTCCGCCGTTCGTCCTCGTCGACGAGGACAGTGCGCTGGATGCGCTCGGGGTGACGACGGTGCTGTCTGCCCTGGTGCTGGCGGGAACGGTCTTTCTGTTCGCCTGGTACGCGCACTCGCTGACACTGTTGAACGACGACAATGCCCAGCCGTGCTGGGTGCTAGCGGGGCTGGTGATCCTGTATGCGGTCACCACGGCAACGGTGTCGGCGGGCACGACGCTCACCGGCACGTCCGCCGGATTCATCGCGGGGCACTGCGCCGCGACCATCGTGTGGATGGCGGCGGCGACGGCGGCCCTGGTGTTCGGACTGGCTCGACGCGACTATGCGCACACCGCGCTCGGCGTCGGGCTGGGACTGACCGGAGCGGCGCTGGCCAAGCTGTTCCTGTTCGACCTCGCCACCCTCGACGGACTGTTCCGCGTCCTCGCGTTCCTCGTCGTCGGCCTGCTGCTGCTCCTCGCCGGCACCCGCTACGCGCGTGAGTTCGCGGAACGGGATTCCGGACGGGAAACGCCGAACGGCTCCGTCAGCGCCGGTTCTGCCGAGCGATGAGTTCGCTGACACTCACCGCGTTGCCGTCGTCCGCGCGATGCCGTCCGCTCGAAGCGTCGTCCGGATCGACGGGCGGCTCCTCGACGCTGCGACGACGGGAGCCGTTGGCCGGAGCCCCGTTGGCGGGTGTGCCGTTGGTGCCGTTGGTGCGCCTGCCGCTGTTGACGGGCTCCGACGGCTCGGCCGCACGTCGCCTCGACGGGATCGGGGGCACGGGGCGGACAGGAGACGACTGGAGGGTCTCCTGCTCGTACGGTGCGGGCACCGAACGGGGCGAGCGGGTGGGCAGGGACGGCGCCGGCGCGCTCGGCCGCGGTTCCGCCGGCGAGGAGATCGGCCGGGGTTCGGCGGCCGACGTGGACCGCAGGTCCGCGAGCCAACTCTCGATGGGACGCGACTCGGTGGCCGGACCCGGCGCCGGAGCCGCCGGACGGGGCCGCGGTGCCGGCCGCTGCGGTGCGGGCCGTGGCGGCGGTGCGGGACGCGACTGGGTCGGTGCCGGCTGGGATTGCGTCGGAGCCGGCCGCGGCGGGGCGGGCTGCGGCAGCACCGTGGTCCGCGGTTCCTCCGGCGGCGTGTCCGCGACGTCCTCCGGCGGACGGGCAGGCCTGCCGGTGGCCGAGCGCCGAGCCTCGTTCTGCGCCCGGCGCGTTTTCGCGTCGTCCTTCGACAGCTTTGCCGCCAGCGCCCGCGCCGCGACCAGCGGGATCGGTTCCGTGAGCGGTTCCGGTTTCCGCGGTGCCGGTGGCGCCGTGACCTTCCGCTGCTGCGGGACGGCACCGATCGGGGTCAGTTCCGGGACGTCGTCGGGCATCAATTCGCTGTCCAGGATGGGCTCACCGAGACCGGTCTTCTCCTGGATGCGTTTCATCCATGCGGGCGCCCACCAGCAGTCGTCGCCGAGCAGTTTCATCGTGGCGGGCACGAGGAACATGCGGATGAGGGTCGCGTCGATGACGAGCGCGGCGATCATGCCGTAGGAGATGTACTTCATCATCACCAGTTCGGAGAACCCGAACGCGCCGGTGACGACGATGAGGATCAGGGCCGCGGCCGTGATGATGCGCCCGGTGTGTGCGGTACCGATGCGGATCGACTCGGTGGTACTCGCCCCCTGCGCCCGCGCCTCGACCATGCGGGAGAGCAGGAACACCTCGTAGTCGGTGGACAGGCCGTAGACGATCGCGATGATCAGCACCAGCACCGGCGACATGATCGGGCCGGGGGTGAAGTTCAACCACCCCGAACCGTGACCGTCGATGAAGATCCACGTCAGGATGCCGAGCGTGGATCCGAGTCCCAGCGCGCTCATCAACGCCGCCTTGATCGGCAGCACCAGCGAGCCGAACGTCAGGAACATCAGCAGAGTCGTCAGCACGAGGACGGAGATCACCATCGTCGGCAGGTGGTCGAGCAGCGCGGAGATACTGTCCTGCTCGATGGCCGGGGTGCCGCCCACCAGCACCTGCACCCCGTCCGGTTTGTCCATGGCACGGAGATAGTCGATGGTCGGTTTCGACTCGTTGCGGTCGACGAGACCCGCCTTGAGGACGACCACACCGTCCTTGGCCGCGCCCTCCGGGGAGAACCGTTCGATCAGTCCCGGCGCGCCGCTGGCCTCCTTGATGATCTGGCCGAGCGCCTTGTTGTCCGCGTCGGAGACGACGAGTTTCACCGGTTCGGTGCGAAGATTCGGGAAGATCTCGTCGAACTGTTCCTGCGCCGCTCGGGTCGAGCTGCCCGGGGGGAGGTAGGTCTCGTTGATGCCGCCGAACTTGATGCCGGTCAACGGCACGATCAGCAGCAGCAGGCCGACGACGATGGGGATCGTGACCTTGAGCGGGTTGCGCATCACCCAGCGGGTCAGCCGGCCCCAGATGCTCGCCTCGATCTCCTCGGTGTTCCTCGTCTGGCGGAAGCGCTCGGTGCTGAGGGCGTCGATGCGCTTGCCGAGGATGCCGAGGATGGCGGGCAGGATCGTGATCGACGTCAATGCCGCGAGCCCGACCGTCGCGATGGCGCCGTACGCGACGGACTTCAGGAAGCCCTGCGGGAACAGCAGCAGACCGCCGAGGCTGGCCACGATCATCGTCGCCGAGAACACCACGGTGCGGCCCGCGGTCATCACCGTTCTGCGAACGGCGGAGCGGGTGTCGTACCCCTCCGCCATCTCTTCCCGGAACCGGCTGACGATGAACAACCCGTAGTCGATGGCCAGGCCGAGACCCACGAGGGAGACCACGGGCGCGACGAACGAGTTGACCTCGGTGAAATTGGTGATGAGCCGGACGATCCCGTTGGCGCCGACCACGGTCAGACCGCCGATGATCAGCGGCAGCGCCGCCGCGACGACACCGCCGAACACGAAGAACAGAAGGACGCCGACGGCAGGGATCGCCAGCATCTCCATCCGTCGGATGTCCTTGGCCATCGTGTCGTTCAGCGCACCCGACACGGGCTGGAGTCCGGCAAGTTGCACGTCGACGCCGTCGATGAAGAACTCGTCCTTGACGTCCCGGAAATTAGCGGTGACCTCGGTGTCGTTGTCACCGACGATCGCGATGCTCTCGATCGCGTGCTGCTTGTCGGCGTCCGCCGCGGACGCCAGCTGCGGAGCGGTGCCGACCTTGAAATACCCGCCGTTGATCTTGAGGATCTTGTCCGGGTGCTCCGCGGCCACGCGCTCGAGGTTCTCGACGACCTTCGCCTGGAACGCGGGGTCCTCGATCGTCTTGCCCTCGGGCGCCGTGTAGAGCGCGACGACGTCGCTGTTGGTGTCGCGACCGAAGGTGCCGTCAGCCAGCTTGGCCGCGGCGACCGACTCCGAGCCCGGATCGTCCCAGCCGCTCTGGCTGAGATGCTTCTCGAGGCCGAGGCCGTACGCGGCCGAACCCAGCAACAAGGCAACCATGATGCCGATGACGGTGAATCGGGCCCGGTAGACGACGCTTCCCCAGCTCGCGAACACTGATCAACTCCTACTCGGCAGCACTCTTCCGCCCGACGAGCAGGGCGGAAAGCGGTCGGAACGGCTGCAACCAGGCACCCTCGTCGGGCAGTGTGTCGAGGCTGACCCGAGGGAGCGGCTCCCGGAACACGCCGGGGATGTCCTCGAGATCGACGAAGTCCAGAAGATCGGACGCAACCGCCCAGCTGGCGTGCTCGCGGAACCCGAGTATCTGGACCGGAATGCCGGTCGCGGCGATGTCCTCCAACGGTTCGCGAAACGCTTGACCGTCGGCGGAGGCGACCATGACACCGGCCAGCCCCTCACCATGGCGAAGCGCGATGTGGTCCAGCATGTCGGAATCGACGTCGCTGTCCTCATCGACCTTCGGCTTGGCGAACACCGCGAAGCCCACATTACGCAAGGCTTCGACCCACGGTCTCACGACATCGGCGCTGCCAGCCGCGATGTTGGTGAAGACCGTCGCCTCGGGTTCGAGTGTGTCGGTGCCGGATGCGGACAGTTCCGCGGTCCGGGAGAGCAGCCAGCGGCCGAGTGCGTCGAATCGTGGCCGGTAGGCGGCCGTGGGCCGGCCGCCGAGGATGGCACCGAGTCCCATGTCGAGGTTGGGTGCGTCCCAGACGAGAAGAACTCGCTTCTGGTGACGTCCGTCACGTGCGCCCGCCGCGGGAGATCCTGACGACACCGCGGCGCCTGCCGGGGCGGCGCCGGCCATGTCGGAGTACTGCTCGCTGACACTCATGGCCTGATCTTCCCCCAAATCAACTCGGTGATCGCACTGCCGACCTGGTGGGCCTTGTCCTCGAACTTCGTCACCGGACGTTCGTGCGTCATCGGCGATTCCCAGTCGAGGGAGGTCAGGAGGGGTTCTGCGTTGCCCGCCTCGGCGATGGCCTCGGCGTACTCGGCGTGGTCTGTTGCGACATGCAACACACCGCCTGCCTTGAGCCTGCTCGCGATCAGGGCGAAGGTAGGGGCCTGCAGCAGGCGCCGCTTGTGGTGGCGGGCCTTCGGCCACGGGTCCGGGAAGAAGACACGGACACCGGTGAGCGATTCCGGTTCGATCATGTTCTCGAGGACGTCCATGGCGTCGCCGCGCAGGACCCGGATGTTCGGGATCTCGTCCCGCTCGATCTGCTGAAGCAACTGCGCGAGCCCCGGCCGGTAGACCTCGACGGCCATGAGATTCACGTGCGGTTCGGCCTTCGCCATCGCCGCGGTCGCGGTGCCAGTTCCCGAGCCGATCTCGAGGATCAGGGGCGCGTCGCGGCCGAACCAGGACGCCGCATCCAGGCGATCGTCGGAGACGTCCGCGCCGATCTTCGGCCACTGCCGGTCCCAGGACTCCTGCTGGGCGGCGGTCAGAGCGCCCCTGCGCGAGCGAAAACTTGTCACCCTCGGGTGGAGACGCGACCCCTTCGAGTCCTTCGTCTGCCCCTCCTCGGGGACGGCGGGTGCATCCTGATCAGCGTGGTTCACCGGACCATTGTCACGCATGAGGGGCGTTTCCGGCATACGGGTCTGAAGTTCACGTTGAGACTTTTTCCGTAATCCGGTGCTCAGCCTGCACGGTTGCCCACGCCGATTCGGTCGGGGTCTGACAGAATCGGCGCGGTACGAAGGGGGGTGACTGCGTCATGGGCACAGCGGATGCCGGGGGCGGGAAACTGGCGGAACTGGCCGGGGACGTCGCGTCGCGAGACCGGACGGCCGGTGATCGCGTGCGCGAGGCCGTGGCCGCGTTCCGAGCGCCGATTCGCGTCCAGACCGCCGGTCGAGCGGGTGTGGGCCGGTCCACGGTGGCCGCGGCGCTGACCGCGGGCACGATCCCGGGAGTCGTCGTGGAGGAGACGGATCCCGTCGACGTGCCCGGTGCGCCCGACCCCGTTCTCGACGCGGATGTGGTGGTGTACGTCGTCGTCGAAACGGTGCGCGACGCCGATCGGGACGCGGTGCGGCCGCTGGATCCGGCGCAGACCTTCTTCGTTCTCAACAAATCGGACACGGTGGGCGAGTCGCGGGCCCCGGCCGACGCGTGGGCGGCCGCGACCGCCCGTGCCGCCGAGTGTGCGACCGAGAGCGGCCTTCCTGCTCTGCCCCTGATCGGGACGCTCGCGACCGCGGGCGATCCGAACAGCGGAATCGACGCGGTGTCGGCCGCCGTCGCCGACCGGGCCGCACGAACCCGGGCGCGCCGGGCGGACACACTGCTGACGTCGCTGCGGTCGCTGGCGGCACGCAGCGCGGCGGCTCGGGACGTGCTGGAGGCGTATCTCGCCGACGACGACGCCGTCGCACTCGCGGCCGTCGCGGCCCGGCTCCACCTGGACGACTGCGCCGCGGAGGCGCCGGAGCCGCCGCGAAATGCCGAGGACGCCGGGAGATGCGCGGACTGGTGGCGCGCACAACAGGCCCTGCAGCCGACGGCCCGCGGGCGCCGGGCCGCCGTCGACGTGCGGCGGCACTACGTGCGCGTGTGGCAACAGCTGAGCGGCAGTCGCGGCGCGTGACCGCGCACCAGTTGTCGGATCTGCCTGCCGAGACGGTCGACGTCGTCACGCGGTGGAATCCGGACGCCGCCGCTCGGCTGCGGTCCGGTGCTGCACCGGGGCGCGGTGTCTTCGTGGCCGGACCGCGCCGGGCCGGGAAGTCGACGCTCGTGCGTGGGCTCCGCGCGCTCGATCGGTCGGCCCTCGCGTTCGTGGACGATCCGGTCGACGCCCTCGTCGTCCTGATGGTGCTCGACGCCGCGGCGCCGCTCGGCCGCGAGGAGCTGTCTGCCCTCGATGTCGTCGCGCGCCCCGCCGGTCCCGTGGTGTTCGCACTCACCAAGACCGACGTCCACCGGGACTGGGCGCGGGTGAGCGAACGCAACCGGACGCTGCTCGCCGCTCACTCGCCGCGATTCGCCGACTCGACCATCCACCCCGTGGCGGTCGGCGGGTCCGGGGTCGAGGCCGTGTTCGCGGCACTCCTGTCCGCCGCTCGCGACGACACGCGTGACAGCCGTTCCCCCGTCGAGACCGCGCTCGAGCAGACCCGGCGCATGATCGTCACCACCGCGCGGTCCGTGCGGGACTCCGAGCCCGGCGCGGAACTGCGCGCCGAGCGGGTGCGCTCGCTCGCGCAGCGTGACGGCGGGCGCACCGAACGGGTCGCGCAGTTGCGCGGGCAGGTCCAGCTCGCGAAGGTCGAGTTGATGCACGAGGTGGCGTCGCAGGTTCGTACGGTGGGAACGACCGTGCGCGCCGAGATCGATCGCGCCGGGCGTGGAACCCTCGCCGGGTATCCGGACCGGCTGACCGACATCGTGCGCGAGCGGAGCGGCGCGGTCGACGCCGCGGTGACCGCGCGCCTCGACACCCTGACATCCCGCCTGGGGGTCACCGGATCGACACCCGCGACCGACGTTCCGCTGCCGGACCCCGCCGCGCCGGACGGGCCCGAACCGCGGCACCGCGGACTCGAGGACCGGATGACGGTGCTGATCGGCGCGTCCGCGGGGCTGGGTCTCGGCAGGCTGGTGGTCTCGCCATTGTCGATGGTGCCCGTCCTCGACATCGCGACCATCCCGCTCACCCTGGCGCTGGGCGCGGTCGCGGCGTGGTGGCTGACGCGGGCACGCGGGCAGGTCGCCGAGCGTGCCCACGTGCGGCAGTGGGCCACCGACGCGCTGGTCCACGTGCGGTCGCAGTGGGAGCAGTTCGCCCTCGGCCGACTGCTCGCAGCGGAGACCCGGGTGAGTGAGGCGATCATCGCCGAGAGCCGGGTCTGCGTCGGGAAGGTGGACGAGCGGGTCGCGCAGATCGACGCCGAACTCCGTCGGGTCGTCGCGCGACGCTCCGGGCAGCTGTCCTCCTGTGAACGCGACCTCGCGGCGGTCGACCGCGGACTGCAGGAGGTCCGCCGCCGTGTGGGGGAACCGAAACGAACCGTCGAACGTCTGAATACATAGGTACCGACCGATGTTCGCCCGATTTCCTGTGGGATCGTGTTGAATCATCTTGATATGTCTTGATTCGTGCGTGAAAATCGCTCGAAATGTGAAGGGGGACCGCGGTGGCGACGACGGAGAGTTTTCTCATCCCGGACGTGCCGGACGTCGATCCGAGCACTTTCGGCCACGATTCCGGGGCGGTCACCCTCACCGACCCGACCCATGACATCGACGGAGACGGGGTCCTGGACACCCAGACCTTCGAGGCCGGCGACGCGGTCGTCATCGCCTCTGACCTCGACTCGGACGGCGACGCAGACCATCTGACGCTGATCCACGACGACGGCGCCTATGCGTCGTGGGAGTTTCACCGCGACGGCGACGGCGTCGTGCACTGGCAGCAGACCGATGGCGGGACTCTCGGTAACGGCTGAACGCCTCCGAAATTCGCACTCCAGACCCGGAAAGGCCCCTGGCAACGCTACTGAATCGTTCTTGTGACCATTCCAACCGCACCCGATTCCCCGTGATGGGACTCGCGGCGTTAACCTCTAGGGATAGGACACCCGGCGCCCGCGTCTTCCATGTGGCATGGACGGCCTGGCTGGACCCCGCCGAGAGGGGAAATCGGACCGTCTGGCACTCGCTGTGAGGTTCTCTCAGCGGACGGCAGATGGTCCGGTTCCGGCTCACCCCAGGAGAGTTTGATGACCTCAGCGACCATTCCCGGTCTGAACGGAACTGACGGCACGCCCCCCACGGAGCACAGTGAGCTGCTCGCCTGGGTTCGAGAGGTTGCCGAACTCACTCAGCCGGAACGGGTCGTCTTCGCAGACGGCTCGGACGCCGAATGGGATCGACTGACCGAGCAGCTCGTCGAGGCGGGCACGTTCACCCGCCTCAACGACGAGAAGAAGCCGAATTCGTTCGTCGGCAACTCCGACCCGTCGGATGTCGCCCGCGTCGAGTCGCGCACCTACATCTGCTCGCGTGAGGAGATCGACGCCGGGCCCACCAACAACTGGATGGACCCGACCGAGATGCGGTCGCTCATGACCGACCTCTACCGCGGCAGCATGCGCGGACGCACCATGTACGTGGTGCCGTTCTGCATGGGACCGCTCGGCGCCGACGACCCGAAGCTGGGTGTCGAGATCACCGACTCCGAGTACGTCGTCGTGTCGATGCGCATCATGACGCGCATGGGTACGGCCGCCATGGAGAAACTCGGCACCGACAAGCCGTTCGTGAAGGCGCTGCACTCGGTCGGCGCACCGCTCGAAGAGGGTCAGGCCGACGTCCCGTGGCCGTGCAACGACACCAAGTACATCACCCACTTCCCCGAGGACCGCGAGATCTGGAGCTACGGTTCCGGCTACGGCGGAAACGCTCTGCTCGGTAAGAAGTGCTACTCGCTGCGCATCGCGTCGGCGATGGCCCACGACGAGGGCTGGCTCGCCGAGCACATGCTGATCCTCAAGCTGATCTCCCCGGAGGACAAGCCGTACTACATCGCGGCCGCGTTCCCGAGCGCCTGCGGCAAGACCAACCTCGCGATGATCCAGCCGACCATCCCCGGATGGCGTGCCGAGACCCTCGGCGACGACATCGCGTGGATGCGGTTCGGTGAGGACGGTCGCCTGTACGCCGTCAACCCGGAGTACGGATTCTTCGGCGTCGCGCCGGGCACCAACTACGGCTCGAACCCGAACGCGATGAAGACGCTCGAGGCGGGCAACTCGCTGTACACGAACGTCGCGCAGACCGACGACGGCGATGTGTGGTGGGAGGGTCTCGAAGGGGACCCGCAGCACCTCGTCGACTGGAGGGGCAACGAGTGGACGCCCGACTCCGACCAGAAGGCCGCGCACCCCAACTCGCGCTACTGCACCCCGATGTCGCAGTGCCCGATCCTCGCCCCCGAGTGGGACGACCCGCAGGGTGTGCCGATCTCCGCGATCCTGTTCGGCGGACGCCGTAAGACGACGGTCCCGCTGGTCAGCGAGTCCTTCGACTGGCAGCACGGCACGTTCCTCGGTGCCACGCTGTCGTCCGAGCAGACCGCGGCCGCCGAGGGTGCCGTCGGCACCGT
Source organism: Rhodococcus sp. 4CII (assembly GCF_014256275.1). NCBI lineage: Bacteria > Bacillati > Actinomycetota > Actinomycetes > Mycobacteriales > Nocardiaceae > Rhodococcus > Rhodococcus sp. 4CII. The sequence continues at coordinate 2,067,360 of NZ_JACCFE010000002.1, read as the reverse complement.
CCGCCGCGACCCGATGGCCATGATCCCGTTCATCGGCTACAACGCCGGCGACTACCTGAACCATTGGATCAACCTCGGCAAGCACGCGGATTCCGAGAAGCTGCCGAAGATTTTCTACGTCAACTGGTTCCGTCGCGGTGACGACGGCCGCTTCCTGTGGCCCGGTTTCGGCGAGAACTCCCGCGTGCTGAAGTGGATCGTCGACCGCATCGAGCACAGGGCCGGCGCCGAGTCCACCCCGATCGGATTCGTTCCGACCGCAGCCGATCTCGAGCTCGGTGGCCTGGACGTCGACGCAAACGACGTCGACGAGGCGCTGAAGGTCGACGTCGACGAGTGGAGGAAGGAGCTGCCGCTCATCGAGGAGTGGTTCGAGTTCCTCGGCGAGAAGGTTCCCTCCGGCATCCGTGACGAGTTCGAGGCCCTGAAGCAGCGCCTGAGCTAGTCCCACCCCGGTGACCGAATGTCACAGTGGTTCAGTTCGACTGAACCACTGTGACATTCGTCGTTCCAGGGGACGTTCCCGAAGTAAACGCATACCATTCGGTTTGTAAAGGCCTCGATTCTCGAAGCTCGCGCGACGAAAGGATTGCAGATGCAGACAGGGACCAGCAGGGGCATGAAACGACTCGCCGGAGGTGCCGCACTCGCTGCCGCAGCCGCCGCCACCGTAGCCATGACCATGCCGGCGACGGCGTCCGCAGCGACGGAAGTCCAGCCTCCCACCGTGGTGACCGCGGCCGACGGAAACACCCTCGACATCACCGTCACCAACCCCAACGTCCTGAATCTGCTGGACGCCCAGTCCTGCGGTGCAGTGGCTTTCGACGCCACCAAGTTGCCCGCCGTGCTCGCCGATCCCACCGTGGTGCTCGAGCCGGGATTCGTCGCGTGGGCCACCAACCCGCTCGAGCGGGTCGTCGCCAACCAGGCCGGTAACGCGGTCAAGACGTTCACCACACCGGAACTCCCGGACGGCGCCTACGCGGTCATCGGCGAATGCCTGTCGCTGACGACGGTCGCGAACCCCCAGACCACGCTGCCGCAGATCGTTCTCGTCGGCGGCCCGCTGGGTGGAATGCAGTTCGGCAGCTAGACCTCGGATCGGAAGGGGCCGGCGATCACACCGTGATCGTCGGCTCGTCCTCTGTGGACAGGGTGAGAATCGCGCGGACCACACGGGAGCTCCGCTCCAGCCGGGCCTCGAGGTCGCGGAGGGTGCGGGCGACACGGGACTCCGAGTAGTCGCCGACCAGGTCGACGCTTGCCACCAGATACGCCTGCCGCGGTCCGAGATACTCCATCCGCAGGAACGTCACCCGGTCGACCTCGGGCAGCGCCACGAGCGCCTCGATGCCGGCCTGGCGCAGAGCGGGAGATGCCTCCTCGCCGAGCAGGAACCGCCGGTTGCGGTCGATCAGGATCAACGCGATGACGCCGAGCAGGATTCCGACCAGGATGGAGCCGACGGCGTCCGGGATCGCCGACCCGGTGATCTGGTGCAGGAGTACGCCCAGGAAGGCGATGCCCAAACCGATGAGCGCCGCGGCGTCCTCCGCGAACACGGCCCGGGTGGTCGGGTCCGACGTGCGGAGAGCGTGGGCCAGGACGTCGCGGTCGATGGCGATCGCCTCGGCGCGCAGCTGCCGGTACGCCTGCTGGAACGAGATGGATTCGAGGACGAACGAGACGCCGAGCACCACATACGCGACCGCGAAGTTCGTGGCCGGCTCGGCGTGCACGAGTTCCTGGATGCCGTGCGTGACGGACACTCCCGCGCCCAGGGCGAACAGCCCGAGTGCCGCAAACATCGACCAGACGTACGCCTCCCGCCCGTACCCGAGCGGATGGATGCGGTCCGGCGCGCGCTTGGCCCGGGAATTGGCGATCAAGAGCAGGATCTCGTTGCCCGAATCGGCCCACGAGTGGGCAGCCTCCGCCACCATCGACGCCGAGCCGGTGACCACGGCGGCAACGGTCTTGGCCAGTGCGATCAGGATGTTCGCGCCGAACGCGAGAACGACCGTGAGCGCACTCTCGCTTTCGGAGTCGTGGGCGGTGTCCGGAGTCGATGCGGTCACCCGATCACGCTAACCCCTGTGCGCCTTTCTGGTTGCTGCAGCAACCAGAAAGGCGCACAGGCGGCGAAGCCGCCTATGCCGTGTAGCCGGGCGGCATGAGGACGGATTTGGTCTCGCAGAAGGCCTCGAGCCCTTCCGGTCCGTTCTCGCGGCCGATGCCGGAGGCCTTGTAGCCGCCGAACGGCGATCCCGGATCGAATGCGTACCAGTTGATGGCGTAGGTGCCGGTGCGGATCTGCTTGGCGACGGCGAGTCCGTGCTCGATGTCGGTGGTGTACACCGAGCCGGCGAGTCCGTAGTCGGAGTCGTTGGCGATCTTGATCGCCTCGTCCTCGGAGTCGTAAGGGATCACGGACAGGACGGGTCCGAAGATCTCCTCGCGGGCGATGGTCATCGAGTTGTCGACGTCGGCAAAGATCGTCGGCTCCACGTACCAGCCCTTGTCGAAACCGTCTGGTCGGCCGCCGCCGAGCACCACGCGGGCGCCCTCCTCCTTGCCCTTGGCGATGTAGCCCTCGACGCGGTCGCGCTGCTTCTCCGAGATCAGCGGTCCGAGTTGCGCGGCCTGGTCGGACGGATCGCCGACGGTCATGAATCCGGCACCCGCCACCAGCGCGTCCAGGACCTCGTCGTACCGGGACCGCGGGGCGAGGATCCGGGTCTGCGCGACGCAGGCCTGGCCGGTGTTCATCAGCCCGGACATCACGAGCATCGGCATGGTGGACGGGAGGTCGGCGTCCTCGAGGATGATGGCCGCCGACTTGCCGCCCAGTTCGAGGGAGCAGCGCTTGAGGTTCTGTGCGGCGATGGCCCCGATCTTGCGGCCGACGGGACTGCTGCCGGTGAACGTGATCTTGTCGATCCCGGGATGCGACACCAGGTACTCGCCGGTCTCGGCGCCGCCGGGCAGGACGGAGATGACGCCCTCGGGGACCCCCGCCTCGGCGAAGATCTCGGCGAGAAGGTGTGTGGAGAGCGGAGATTCGGGTGCCGGCTTCAGCAGCACGGTGCAGCCGGCGAGCAGTGCCGGGGAAAGCTTGTTGACGGCGAGGAACAGCGGCACGTTCCAGGCGAGGACCGCGGCCACTACACCGACCGGCTCGCGCAGCACCTTCGTCTGGCCGAACGCGCCGGTACGGGTCTGCTCCCACTCGAACTCGTTCGCGAGACCGGCGTAGAAATTCAGGGTCGCGAGCGACGGCGTCTGCTGCATCATCCCGACCATCGCGGGCGGCTGACCCATCTCGGACGAGATCAGCGCGTTGAGGGTGTCGCCGCGCTCCTCGATGAGTTTCGCGGCCTTCGCCAGGATCTCACCGCGCTCGGCGGGTGTGGTCCGCGGCCACGGACCCTCGTCGAATGCCTGCCTGGCCGCGGCGACGGCGTCGTCGATGTCGGCCGGTGACGCGACGGGACAGCGGCCGACGCGTTCCTCGGTGGCCGGGGAGAACACGTCGAGCACCTGATCGGTGGCCGGGGCCACCCACTTGCCGCCGATGTAGAGCTTGTCGTATTCGGTCATTTGTCCATTCCTCGTGTCGTTACCCCGGTCAGGAGGCGGTGTCGGTGAAACTGTCGAATCCGTATCGTGCGTGCGGGCCGATCGCGGCCACTTCGAACAACCCCGTCCCGACGACGGTGCCGCCGCCGTCCTCGAGTCGGAAGCGGGTGAGATTGTCGACAGGACAGAACATCCGGAGCCCCGGGTCGATCTCGGAGGCGCGCTTGCGCAGTCCCTGCACCTCGAGTTCGCCCTGCCACATGCCGTGGCGCCAGTCGGCTTCGAGGCCGTACCCCGTGCCGATGCCGATGTAATTGGGCACCAGCAGTTCGCAGGTGACGGTGACGACTTCGCCGGTCGGGCGGTGGAAACTCAACGACGCCGCCGTCACGTCCCGAGTCCCCGGCTCGAACTTCAACTCGTGCTCGGGCCGGCCCAGCCATTCGGGTTCGCGGTCGGCGTCCGGCCAGATCCGGACGGCGTCCTCCACGATCCGCCGGCCGAGTTCGTCCTCTTGCAGGACGACGGAGACGGTGTAGTCCTCGAACTGCATCACCGAGTAGATCCAGAAGAAGTTCTGGATGCCGTCGACCGCCCGCCGGCCGGGTGGTTCGGACTCACCGACCGGGCGAACGCCCCACGACCGGTCGCGGTTGCCGCGCCAGGTGTCGGGGGTGACCGGGACGCTCTGCCCGTCGATCGTGAGTTCGCCTGCCCAGGTGCCGGTCTGGACGAAGCGGCTCGTGTCGAACGTGACCCGTTCGAGTTGCCTGCGGAAGTGCCGGGGCTCCAGCGTCGCGGGGATCGTGCCGTCGAAGGTGAGGTCGAAGGAGAGGTCGTAGTCACCGGGCTCGAGCACCACGCGCAGCCGTTGCAGACCCTCGAGGACCTCCACGCGGAACGGCCCGATCGAAGTGTCGGAGCGGTCGTGGCCCAGCGCCGCCGACCCGCGGACGACGATGTGATCGTCGCCCCGGCGGAGCACCGCGAACGCGTCCGTCACGCCGAGGTTCGGGTACTGCCCGAGACCGATGATGAGGAAGAGGTCGGACTCCGCCGACGGATAGCAATTGAAGTAGTAGCGGTCGTAGAAGTTCCGGTCGGATGTCGCGACGCGCCGAATGGGTTCGGCCACCTGATGAACGGGGTAGTCGTCCATCGGGGAGAGCGGGTTTCCGCTGTAGTCGGCGGTCATCGGATCTTCGCCCAGTAGGTGCCGTCGAGCATCGCCTCCAGCGAGGCGCGGTGCATGATCATGTCGTCCGGGTCCTCCGGCGCGACGGCTTGCCCGAAGTGGATGGCGCGCTCCTGGATCCGCAGCATGATGGTGGCCTGCCGGAGTGCCGCGTAGGCGGTGTAGTACTCGAGATCGCGGGGCGTGTGGCCCGTCAGTTCCTCGTAGCGGGCGGCCAGGTCGTCGAGTCGCAGGAAGTCGGGCATCCCGTCGAGTCCGGCGGCCGCCGCGATGTCCTCGAAGAACCGGTGCAGGTACGTCATCCAGCCCAGGTCGAGTTCGCGGGGCCCGAGTGCCGCCATCTCCCAGTCGAGTACGGCCACGGGCCGGAAGTCCTCGAATATCATGTTGCCGATGCGGGCGTCACCCCAGCAGAAGACGGCGGGGGAGGAGTCGTCGGGGAGGTTCTCCTCGATCCACGCGAAACCGCGTTCGATCAGCGGCGACCGCGGACCGGACCGCGTCGTCCATTCGTAGTATTCGCGTTGCTGCCGGATGTGCGCGGCGAGCGCCTCGGTGACGGTGGGGCCGGCGCCGGGCAGCCGCAGGAACGCGAACCGCTCCCACGGCCGATCGATGTCGTGCAGTTGCGCAAGCACATTCACCGCACTGTGCTGCAGCAGTGCGCGCTGCTCCTCGGTCGCCTCCGTCACCCACGACCCGAAGTTGTAGGGCATCACGTCCGGCGGGACCTGCCCCGACACGCGGGCCATGACGAAGAACGGAGCGCCGAGCGGACCGGGATCGGACTCGGACCAGTAGACGACCGGGACCGGGACGGCGGAGTGCTCCCGCACCTGTGCCATCACCTGGAACTGTCCGTCGAGGTCGTAACTGGGGAAGACGGGCATCGTCGTGTCGGCCGGTGCGACCCGGGCGACCAGCGGGTGGATCTGGCCCGACCAGGTGGCGTCGAACAGGATGGTCTCGCTCGACATGCCGTTGGCGTCGGGAAGATGGACGTGGGTGACCTCGGGTGCGGCGTCGGCGGGCAGTCGATCGGCGAGCCAGCGTTGCAGCGCGTCTCGTAACACCTCCGGATCGCGGCGGGAGTCACTGGGCCTGGCGACTTCGGACGAGTGATCGGAGTCGTCGGCGGATCGGGCAGTGCTCGTGCTCACGGTCACCTCCTCTCCTGAACGTGGTGTGACCCTGAACACTAGAACACGTTACAGAATTTCGGAACAGGTGAGGAGATCCTGCTGCGTCAGCCCTCGCCGACGGCCAGGACTCCCGCCCCGACGAGGGTTCCCGAGGCGCCGAGTTCGGCGGGAACCACCCGCAGATTCGCGACGAACGACAGCCGGGCGTGACGCTCCGCGGCCCGGCGCATCGGCTCCCACAGCGGGGGTCCGGCCTGGGCGAACCCGCCACCGATCACCGCGAGATCGACGTCGAGCAGCGCGGCGGCGGACGCGATCGCCTGCCCCAGCGCGGTCCCCGCGCGGTCGAGTGCGGCCACGGCGACGTCGTCACCGTCGGCGGCCGCCCTCGCCAGTTCGACACCCGTCGTTCCGCGCCACCCGTGGGATCGGGCCCAGCGGACGGACGACGGCCCGCTGGCCACCGTTTCGAGGCATCCGGCCCCGCCGCACGCGCAGGTTTCGGTCGCGCCGGGCACCACCATGTGACCGATGTGTCCCGCATTGCCGGTCCGGCCGGCGGCGATGCGGCCGCCGAGAACCACCCCGCCGCCGATACCGGTGGACACGACGAGACTCAACAGGTCGGGGACGCGCCGCCCGGCGCCGTGGTGGTGTTCGCCGAGTGCGGCGGCGGCGCCGTCCATGGCGAGCCGGGTTCTCGCGCCGGGGAAGAGTTGCCGCACGGCGTCGACCAGGCCGAATCCGCCCGACCACTCCTCGATGTTGATGGGGGACACGGTGCCGGCGATCGTGTCGACCGGTCCCGCGCAGGCGATGCCCACCGCCGTGATCTGCGCCGAACCCGCGACCTCGCGCAGCAGGGCGGCGCATGCGTCGGCGACGCCGGCCGCCGGCGTCGGCGTGGTGGCCGGGTGCGGCACCGTACCGTCCGCGTCGACGATCCCGGCGGCCATCTTCGTGCCGCCGATATCGAGAGCCAGCGCGACCACGGTCAGTTCTTCCGCATCACGAGGACGAGGTTGCTCACCAGGAACTCCCGCAGTCCGGGGACGCGCACCAACCACCATGCCCACCGCGGGTGGTAGCGGGGGAAGGCCGCCAGGAACTCCGCGCCCCGGGTGTGCCGCGCCCACCGAAGCCCGTCGGTCGCACCCACTTTGAACAGGGAGACCCCGAATCGGTTCTTGGGCTCGCGGCCGTTCTTCCGCAGGTACCGGCGTGCGGCGTACTCGCCGCCCAGTGCATGCCACGGTCCGGTCTCGTGCCCGCCGAACGGTCCCCACCACAGCGTGTAGGACAGCACGATCAGGCCGCCGGGTTTCGTCACCCGGACCATCTCGTCCGCCATTGCCCACGGTTCGCTGACGTGCTCGGCGACATTGGAGGAGAAGCAGATGTCCACGGACGACGTCCGGAACGGCAGTGCCAGCCCCGACCCGCGGACCGCGCCGCCCACGGCCAGGCCCGCGGCATGCATCTCGGACGGATCCGGTTCCACGGGGACGTACCGGGCGCCGGCCTGCTGGAACACGTCCGCGAAATAGCCGGGTCCGCCGCCGACGTCCAGCACCGTCGTTCCGGTGAGGTCCGAGTCGGTGAGACCGCCGTACAGGTCGCCGATCAGTTCGACGGAGTCGCGGGCGAGGGCGCCGTAGAACAGGTCGGGCGCGGTCTGTTCGTGCCGGAAGTCGCTGAGCAGGCCGAACGACCGCTTCAGGGTTGCCCGTCGACCGAATCGCCGGGTCACGGGAGGCGTCGTCACGAGACTGAACCTTAGCGAGTGCGGCCGCCGGGGCCGCAATCCGTTCGCGGTGGCTGCAACATCCGATTGAATGCGACCGATAGGGTGTTCGGGGACTACCGCACGGAACGTCCCGCCCCGAGACCACATGTACCGCACCGACCACAGGAGTATATGAACGTGCGAGAGGTTCTGCTGCTCTGCTGGCGCGACACCGGTCACCCGCAGGGTGGCGGCAGTGAGCGGTACCTCGAGGAGGTCGGCGCCCAGCTCGCGGCGCGGGGAATCAAGGTCACCCTCCGCACGGCCGGTTACCGCGGCGCCGCCAAGCGGGAGACCGTTCACGGCATCGAGATCAGCCGGGCAGGCGGACGGTACAGCGTGTATCCCCGCGCCCTCGCCGCGATCGCCGCGGGCCGGCTCGGGTTCGGCCCACTGCGCGGCATCCGGCCCGACGCCGTCATCGACACCCAGAACGGCATCCCGTTCTTCTCCCGCGTCGTCGCCGGCGCACCGGTGACGCTGCTCGTCCACCACTGCCACCGCGAGCAGTGGCCCGTGGCCGGCCGCCTGATGGGCAAGATCGGCTGGTGGGTGGAATCCCGGCTGTCGCCGCGCACGCACCGGGACGACCAGTACCTCACCGTGTCGCTGCCGTCCGCCGACGAACTCGTCGAGCTCGGCGTGGAACGCGAACGGATTGCGGTGGTGCGCAACGGAGCCGACGACATCCCTCCCGGTGTCGCGGTCGGCGGCACCGGCACCCGGACCGCGCACCCGAGCGTGTGCGTCCTGTCCCGGCTGGTGCCACACAAGCAGATCGAGGACGCCCTCCAGGCGGTCGCCGCCCTGCGCCCCACCGTCGCCGACGTGCACCTCGACGTCATCGGCGGCGGCTGGTGGGAGCAGAATCTCCGCGACCGCGCGCACGAACTGGGCATCGGCGACGCCGTCACGTTCCACGGGCACGTCGACGAGGCGCGCAAGCACCGGTTGCTGTCGCAATCGTGGGTGCACGTGATGCCGTCCCGCAAGGAAGGCTGGGGTCTCGCCGTCATCGAGGCCGCGCAGCACGGGGTCCCGACCGTCGGCTACCGCAGCTCCAAGGGTCTGACCGATTCGATCGTCGACGGTGTGACCGGGATTCTGGTCGGCAGCGCGGAGGCGGCTACAGCGGACGTCGGTGAACTGACCGCGGCCGTCCACACCCTCCTGCTCGACCCCGAGACCCGTCTGGTGCTCGGCGAGAAGGCCCGCGTCCGGGCCGGCGAGTTCTCCTGGCGGCACACCGGGAACGGCGTCCACGAGGTGCTGGCGGGTACCGCCGCGGGTCTGCGTACGTCAGGGCTGGTGTCGCCGGCGCTGGCGCGCCCGGGCCTCGAACACGCCCGCGCCGAGTAGCCCGCCTGCCAGCAGCAGCGCCCACAGCACGTGGGCCGCGATCACCGCGTCCCGCGCCCGGTCGGACGCCTCGTGCGGTGCGACGTCGCCGTCGACGCGGTACAACTCCAGATGCTCGTCCGAGAACCGTCGTTCCAGTCCGGTCAGGGTGCTCGCGGATTCGCCCCGCGGTCCGGGCGTGTCGCGCTCGACCAGCACCCACCGGACACCGAGCGACGCGAGATCCGCGGCGGAACCGCCGGTGAGCAGCACCCGTTCGACCTGCTGCGCGCGGGACCCCTCGCCCTTCACCGTGCCGCCGGCCACCACCAGTTCGCCGGTCTGCAGGACGTCCGCGGGCAGCCACCGCGGGGCGGGGTCCAGGACGGGCGCGGAACTGCTGTAGGGGAATTTCCGGAACATGCCGCTGGGCAGCACGGCGACGTCCCCGCTGTTCGGGTCGTGCTCCACCTCGGCGGCAACCTGCTGCCACGACTGCGGATAGTGGACCGGGCGCAGCGCGCCCCCCACTCCCCACGCCAGGTCGGGCAGGGCCAGCAGCACGATCAGGACCGCCGAGACGGACCAGGTGGCGGGCCGTCGCAGCACCGCGGCCGCGGCGGCGAGCGCGTACAGCGGCGCCGCCAGTGCCACCCACTTCTGCGCGTCCCGGAGCAGCCCCGCGCCGGGGACGTTCTGGACCAGCCAACGGCCGCCGTCGAGACCCCACGCTGTGGCCCCGAGGGTGGGCAGCAGCACCGCGACCAGCGCGAGAGCCGACAGCGCGGCCACCACGGGATGCCGGCGTCGCCGCCAGAGCGCGGGCAGACCGAGGACGACGACCCCCAGCAGCAGGGCCGTGCCGACGAGCGCGAACAGCGACGTGCGGGTTTGTGGGACCGCGGTCTCGTTCCACACCCCGCCGAGTCCGGCGAGGCTGCCGAGTGTCGCCAGCCCCGGCTCCGCCCGCGCCGCGAACGCCGCGACCCCCGCGGGATCGGAGCCGTCCCCACCGCCGCCCGACAGGGCCGTGGCGACCAGCCACGGCGCGCTCGCGACGACGAACAGGCCCAGCGCGGCGGCGACGCGGAGCAACACCGCGGGTCGTCCGCCGGGGAGCGCGAGGACGGCCAGCGCCGTCACCGTCGCGAGCAACACGCCGGTGGGTGTCAGCCCGGCAGCGGCGAGGCAGGCCGCGAGGGCGAACCAGCCCTGCCGGTGACCCCGTCGAATCGCGACCGCGGCACACACCGCCCACGGCAGCGCCGCGTACCCCGTCAGCAGACTCCAGTGACCCTGCAGCAGCCGCTCCGCGACATACGGGTTCCACAGCGTCACGGTCGCGGCCACGAGCTGCGGTCCGAGCCCGGCGGTCGGCAGGACGGTGCGGACCATCCGGGCCGCACCCCATCCCGCCGCCCACAGCGCGAGCACCAGGATCGCCTTCACCACCAGGCCGCCGTCCACGACGTCGCTCAGCGTCGCGAGTAGAGCGTCCTGTGGCACGGCCCGTGCGGCGGCGTCCGTGAGTCCGAGCGCGGAATCCGTCAGGAAGGAGCGGGGGGTGCTGACCGCGTCCCGCAGCAGCAGATAGCCGGGACCGAGCAGCGGTCCGAGGATCAGCAACGCCGGCACGAGACTGTAGACCGCTGCGACGAACGATGCTCGGCGCCGGGCGGTCATGGGCCGTCACGATACGTGGTGCATCGACCCGGCTCGCACGGCACGTAGTGCATCATGGGGCCCATGCCACGCCAGACCCTCAGCAGCTCGGCGGTCGCCGGGGTGACGTTGGTGACGGCGGGCTCGATGGTCGCGAATATCGCGTCCTACCTGCTTGCCTGGGCGGCGAGTCGCTGGCTCGGCCCGGCCGGGTACGGGGAGTTCGCGAGTCTGCTGGCGGCTCAACTCGTCCTGGCCGTCCCCGCTCTCGCGCTGCAGACCGTCGTCGCCCGCGAGGTGGTCCGGGGCAAGGGCGCCCGCGCCGTCCGGCTGCTGGGGTACCGGTGCGCGGTGATCGTCGCGGTCGCGGCACTGGTGCTCGCCCCCGTCGTGTCGTGGGCCCTCGACACCGGCATGCTCGCCACGTTCTCGGCGTTGATCACGGCGCCCGTCCTGGTCCTGCTCGCCACCGAACAGGGACTGCTACAGGGCGCCGCCCGGTTCGGCCCGCTCAGCGTCGTCCTCGCGGGAGCCGGGATCGCGAAGGTCGTTCCCGCGGTCGTGGTGCTCGCCGTCGGTGGCGGACCGGGCCTCGCGCTCGCCGCCAGTGCGGTCGGCACCGGGCTGGTGGCCCTGTGCGCGCGACTGTTCGCCGATTCGGGGATCGCCGGAGAGTCGAGTACCCGGATCGGTGTCCCGGCCGTCCTGAAGGCGTCGCAGGTGCAGTTGGCGCTGATCGCGATGTCGTCGATGGACGTGGTGATCGCCCGCATCGTGCTCGGCAACGACGACGCCGGTCTCTACGCGCTGGGCGCCGTCGCGACGAAGGTCGCGTTCTGGTTGCCACAGGCCGTCGGAGTCGTGCTGTATCCGCGAATGGCGAACCCGGCGCACTCCGCGCAGGCCATCCGCTCCGCGCTCGCCGTCCTCGTCGGACTCGGCGCGGTCCTGGTGGCGGGAGTCGCGGTGGCCGCCCCCCTCGTCCCGCTCCTCGTCGGCGACGCGTACCGGCCGGTCCAGTCGCTGCTGTGGCTGTTCGCGCTGCACGGTGCGTGCCTCGCCGTCCTGCAGGGTGCCCTGCTCTCCGCCATCGCGGGGGAGCGGACGCACCTCGCCGTGATCGCCTGGATCGGCTTCGCCGTCGAGATGGCCGCCATGCTCGGCCTCGCGTCCACGATCGGGCAGCTCATCACGGTCGCCGTCACCGTGGCGTCGAGCACCGCACTGATCGTCAGCGTCCTCGCGGTCCGCAGCGCGCGACGTGATGCGCCGCGCCCGGTGTGACACTCGTTCCCTTCCACGAGCCGTCGGTGACATCGGGCGCCGCCACGCACAGCCCACCCCGGGTACGACGAAGGGGACCTCGGTGACGTACCGAGGTCCCCTTCGCGACCGGACTACGTGGCGTCCGGCTGTACTGCTCTACCGCTCGTCGTACCGCCGCGGATCTGCGACGGGAATCTCTTCCGTCTTGTCCGTGGTCCAGTCGTGCTGCTCCGTGGGAGCCTCCGACTTGTCGAGGTCGACGCCGTGGCGCCCACCACCGCTCTGCGGGTAGTCACCGCCGTCGGCAGGGGCGGGCTGCTTGCCCTTGCCGCCGCGCAGAGCCAGGAAGAGTCCGGCGATCAGTGCGATGACACCGAGGATGCCGGCGATGATCGGGACGGTGCGACCGAACGTGCTGATCTTGTCCATGCCGTCCTTCGCCTGCTGGACCTGGTACTCGATGGTCTGCTCGTTGAACGGCAGTTCCACCTTCAGGACGTCGACCTCCGGCTTGTCCTTGTTGCGGGCGTAGTACTGGTGCAGCTGCTCCTGGCCCTTGACGACGACACCGGTCTCGGGCTCGACCCACACGTCGCGCACGTTGGTGTACCAACGGGTCATCGTGACGGGGAGGGTGCCACCGGGGACGCCCCAGGTGTCTGCGGGCAGCGTCAGCTTGTTGGTGGGCGAGTTGACGACCTTCGACAGGTCGACGGGCGCGATCGTCTGGTTGTAGTGGTACACCTTCAGGCCGTTGATCTCCGTCTCCTCGACGAAGTCGATGTCCTGGGTGGCGCGCGCGTTCAGGTCGAAGTAGGGGTAGCTCTTCTTCTCCGAGTTGAACGGGAACTTGTACTGCAGTCCGTCGCGCGGAACTTCCTCGGCAGGCTGGTTGGGCTGCGTCTGGATGGTGCCCACCGGGTCGTTGGTCGGCATCGACGTCTTGCGGTCGACGGTGTTGCGGTCGACGATCGCGGACAGCAGTCCGGTGTCGCCCTGCTTGTCGGTGCGCCGCAGGGTCTGCCCCGCTTGGAGAGTGACGACGTCCGCGTTCGCGGGGTCCTCGGTGGTGACGTAACGCTGTGACACCAGTGGAACGTTCGTGTTGACTTCGGCCTTGCCTGCGAGGAGAGCCTGCGAGTTGAGCACGCTGCCGGAACCTTCGGCGATCGTGGTCACTTCGAGGTCCAAGGGCGTCTTCTCCAGCTTGCCCACCGTGTAGGTGGGAATGAGAATGGCGACGGCCAAGAGGAAGGCACCGAGGCCCACCAGAATGCAAGCAAGTATCCGGCTCGGCCCTGAGCGCTCCGCCATGCTTTCTCTCCTAACCCAAATCTGTCGATTGAGATTCCCCCACCGGCAGCACGGCTGCACGGATCGCATGGAGCCCACATCGACACCACGTGAGGCAAAACACTAACAGTCTCGAATGCGCATTTGCCCCATCGGATAGTAAACGCACCGGCCGTTCAGCGGCGAAGTGACCGGGGCGGAGTTTTCCGTCACAGGGCCGTCACCAGGCACACTGTTCGTGATGAGCACTTCGGTCAGCACCTCGCCGGCGCCTGCGGCGCCCAGCACCCCTCGGGGTTTCATTCCCGCACTCGAGGGGATGCGCGGTCTCGCGGCGCTGGGCGTGCTCGTGACGCACGTGGCGTTCCAGACGGGTGCGACGCACGTGCCCGTCCTCGGCCGCATCTGGGGACGATTCGATCTGGCGGTGGCGGTCTTCTTCGCGCTGTCGGGATTCCTGTTGTGGCGCAGCCACGCCGGGGCGGCGCGGGGAATGGGTCCCGCGCAGGGGGTGATCCGGTACTGGATCTCGCGGGCGACGCGCATCCTGCCGGCGTACTGGGTCGCGGTCGCCGTGGTGCTGACGTTCCTGCCCACCGCGCACGCGAGTTACCGCACCTGGTGGGCGAATCTCGGTCTCGTCCAAGTCTTCGTGCCCCTCACTCTCACCGACGGTCTGACGCAGATGTGGAGTTTGTCGGTGGAGGTGGCGTTCTACCTGGTGCTGCCGTTGCTGGCCTTCGCGCTGGTCCGGTTGCGGGGTCCGGCTGCGCGGCTGCGTCTTCCGGTGATCCTGGCCCTGATCACGGCAAGTCTGGCGTGGGCGTTCGTGCCGATCCCGACACCGGGTGGCATCCATCACGACAACTGGCTGCCCGGCTACCTGCCCTGGTTCGGAGCCGGGATGGTGCTGGCCGAACTGGCGGTGAGCCCGCCGGGGCGGATGCATCGCTGGGCGCGTCACCGCGTCCGGATGTTTCTCGTCGCGGCAGTGGCGTTCGCGCTCACGGCCACCGACCTGGCCGGCCCGGAGGGGCTGGTTCGTCCCGAACCGTGGCAGTACGCCGTCAAGATGGCACTCGGCGCGGTGATCAGCTTCGCGCTGATGGCCCCGCTGGTGCTGTCCGACTCGTCGAGTCACCGGTTCCTGGCGAGCCCGCCGGCGCTCGCCGTGGGGCGCTGGTCGTACGGCATCTTCATCTGGCACCTCGCGGTGCTGTCGATCGTCTTCCCGGTGTTCGGCCTGATCCCGTTCTCCGGCCACTTCGTCTACATCCTGTTCCTCACCACCGTGATGAGCGTCGCGGTCGCGTCGGCCAGCTACGCGCTGGTGGAGGAACCGGCCCGCCGCGCCGTCAAGCGCTGGGAGGCGCGCGCCAGGAGCGCCGACCGTCCGAACGGCAGCACGGCTAGCCCGGTCGCGACAAGTGCCAGCAGCAACGGGAACTGAACCAGGAACGAGTGACCCACGTATCCGCCGGGCGCACGCCACGGCCCGGTGGAGAGCATCGCCATGCCGAACATCGCCGACGCCCCGGCGACCCCGACCAATACCCGCGCGGTGGTCGCGGTTCCGCGCAGACGGACGAGACCGACCGCCAGAAGCGTCACCACGGCCGTCGTCGCGGCACCGACGGGACCGCCGATCACGGTGGCGGCAGCGAGGACTCCCAGCCACCCGACCGTCGCGCTGCCCCAGGTCCGGGGGGCCGGGCCGGGATCGCGCTCGCGCCCGCGGCGGGGCCACAATGCGGCGGCGGCGAGGGGGATCAGCAGGAGCAGGCCCCCGAAGATGCCCAGTCGATACCAGTGGTCGGTGGGGAAGTCGAGCGTCACCGTCCCCTCAATTCCTGCGGGCACGATCCAGCCCTGCTGCCAGCCGTCGACGACGATCGGAGTCAGCTCACTGCCGTCCGGTGCGGTCGCGACCCAGCCGACGTTCGTGCTCTCGGGGACGACGACGATCCGGTCCGCGTCAGAATGCGGCACCGTGAGTTCGCGGTGGTTCTCCGTCCATGCAGTGGTCGACACCTGCGCGGTCGGAACCGGCGGCGACGGGGCGCCGGCGTTCAGGCGGAGGCTGTCGACGAAGAACGCCGACCCGGGGGCGACGGCCACGTCCTGGGCTCCGGCTCCCAGCGGAACCGGGCCGGGGGTGTCGCACACGGTCGCGGGAACCGGTTCGCCGGAAAGCAATTGCCCGACCGTTGCCGTCACACTCGTCCGAACGGGCTGTCCGCCGATCGTCACGACCGGGCCCTCCTCGCAGGGCACGGTGACGGTGCGCGCGCCCGCGTCGTCGACGGGACCCGAACCGGGCAGCAGGTCGCCGTCCGCGCCCAGCACACCGACCTCGGCGAGTCCGGCGGGTTGTAACTGGGCGAATCCCAGCGCGTTCTGGTCGAGGGTGCTCTTCCAGGACACGAGGCTGAGCACGATCCGGTCGGTCACCCGGGGTTCGAGCGCGACGGTGCCGTCGTCGTCCACGTCGCGCACCTGCGGTCCGTTTCCGAGGTCGACGGCGACCCGGTCGGGAGCGGCGGGCACGGCGCCGAGGCTGGGGGTCAGGTGCAGGCCGGTGACGAGCGTGGGTTCGGGTAGGTCGATCGTCAGGGTGGGTTTCGCACCCTTGCCGGTGGTGGTGTCCTGCATCGCGAACCAGCTGGTGCGCGGATCGTTGTCGGTGGCGGCGAACGCCGACCCGCGCAGGTCGGCGATGTTACTGGTGCCGTGCGCGGACGGCCGGTCCCGTTGGGTGAGAAGCTCTTCCAGCGGTGCGCCATGACGCGCGCGGAGCATGAGCTGTGGTGTGACGGCGGTGGGCTCGGGCACCGACAGCGTTCGCTCGAACGCCCCGACCTCCTCGGGCGGCAGGACGAAGGCGTTGCTGCACCGCACCCGGTCGGGCGCCTCCGCGCAGGCATTGCGGCCGGGCAGTTCCTGGCTGAGATCCCAGCCCGAGACGGTTGCGCCCTCGGGCGTGGGCGGCAGCACGGTCCGGTACCGGATCGGCACGGTGACGGGGGCGTCGCGCTGCGAGAAGTCCTCGACGGACACCTCGCTGATCCCGAACTGCGTTCCCGCGGAACCGTTCTCGGTGCGGGTGGCAGTGATCCGCACCCACGGGGTGACGCCGCCCGGGACGGACACGGCGATCGGCTTGCCCGGTGCGTCGACCTTCACGGCGGTGCTGCCGTTGGGCGTCGACACCTCCATCCAGCGGACGGGCGCGCCGATCGCGGCCGGGCTCGTCGTGATGTGCAGCAGCGAACTGGTGAGCGGGGTGTCGAAATCGATCTGGAGCCACTGACCCAGCGCCCGCTCGATGCCGTTGCTGAACCAGCCCGTCGCCGGATCCCCGTCGACGGTCGCGGCGGGACTGCTGGCGGGGGAGGCGCCGCCGAGTTGGGTGGCGTCGGACGCCGCACTCGACACGCTCAGCGTCGCGCCCTCCCACTGCCCCTCCACCAGCGGGGTGTCCGCTACCGGATAGTCGGGGACGAGGTTGAAGGTGCGGCGCGCGTCGTCCGGGGTGCGCAGCGCCGAACTGTGGTTGTCCACCTGGCCGTAGTCGGTTTCGCGGTCCCGGGGGGTGTCCGTGACCGTGACGTCGTCGACCGGAAGTCCGGCGCGCTTCGCATCCGCGGCCAGCAGGACGGGCCCGGCTCCGGGCAGGGCACCGTTCTCGCGAAGGCGTTGCAGCGATTCCGGGCCGCCCTGCACGCGGGGGACGCCGTCGAGGTTCGCCGTGTACGGCCCGCTCGTCGTCGGCGAGCCGTCCGGCATCGACACCGCGTAGATCTCGATCGCCGGATACCGGGGCCGCAGGTCGCTGTCGATCACCAGTCCCTCGACGTCGCCGGGACCGATGTCCTCACCGAACTCCGCCACCTGCGTGAATCCGGGTGAGCCGGTGACGGCCTGGTGCGCGAGCAGCGGTCGCGTCGACCGTGACGTCTCGGGGTCGAGGTCGTTACGCAGGACGAGGTAGTGGATGCCCTGCCCGAGCAGGGTCCGCGCCATGCCGTCCGACGGGCGGCCGTCCGCGATCAACCGCTGGATCGAGTCCATCGCCCGGATGGTGCCGGGCGGGGTGAGTGGGACGGCGTCGCGGGACGCCCACGGTGTGGACGCCAGCGCCTGCAGGGGCTCGTCGCGGGTGAGGCCCCACAGCTGACTTCCGAACGGTGCGCCGGGCACCACGAGCGCCCGCTCGGCGTCGGACCCGTCGGGACTCGTGCCGCCGGCGTTGTCCTCGAGCCACGACGCGGCCTGCTGCCAGTAGTCCGGGACCTCGGAATACGTGCCCCGCGGCGCCAGCTTGCCCGTCCAGGCCAGCGACGTCGCGAGGGTGAGGGCGACCAGCACGAGGCTCGTCACCGCAACCATCGGTTCGCGTTCGGGGTGGGCGAACGCGCTGCGCCACCGGGCGAGCGGGACGGAACCGGGCAGCGGCACCTTCGCGAGCAGGTGCGCGAGCCCGAGCACGAGCGGCAGCCGGACGAGTGGCTCGAGCTTGTGGACGTTCCGGAGGGGAGCCCCGCCGGAGTCCAGGAACAGTCGGACCTGCTCGGCGAACGGGGAACCCAGTTCACCGATGTATCCGGCGGCCAGTCCGGCGACGCCGACGAACAGGATCAGGGTGAGGCGGCCCCGGGCCGGCATCGAGCGCATGCACAGCCCGGCGAGTCCGGCGGCCGCGATCAGCCCGGTCGCGGCGACCGCGGCGGGCTGGGTCACCAGGACGGCGCCGGCAATGCGTTCGGGGGAGACGAACGGGGTCCAGCTGTCGGTCCCGCGGAGGATCTCCGCGAGCGACGTCCACTGGGTGGTCACCCCGGACGACTCGATGTAGTCGAGGAACGGCGGGCTGACCTTGCCGAGCAGTAGCAGCGGCACGATCCACCACAGCGTGGCCAGCGCCAGGAACGCAAACCACCACGCGGTGAACACCCACCACCGCCGGTTGGGCCGGTGCGAGATCCACCACAACCCGGCGACGAGGCACGCGGCCGCGGTCGCGACGGCGTTGACGGCACCCATCAATGCGACGGCCAGCGCCGACTGGGCGGCCAACCGGGCAGGTGAGTGCCATCGTGTGTCCCGGGACGCATTGCCACTCACGTGGGCGAGGGCGACGACCACGGGCAGGAGAACCCACGGCGCCAGCATCATCGGGAGCGTCTCCGACGAGATCGACCCCAGGGTGGTGAGGACACGGGGAGAGAAGGCGAACGCGACACCGGCGATGATGCGGGACGAGCGGCTACCGACGCCGATCGCCTCGGCGAGCCGGACGATGCCCCAGAATCCGGCGACGAGCAGCAGGGCCCACCACACGCGCTGGGTGATCCACGCCGGGACGTTCAGGACGTCGCCGAGTGCGAAGAACGCGCCGTGCGGGAAGAAGTATCCGTAGGCCTGGTTCTGCACCTGGCCCATGGGGGCCTGGCTGCTCCACTGATGCGCGGCCCGCTGCAGGAACCCGATCGGGTTCTGGGACAGGTCGTATTTGGTGTCAGCGGCGAGCCGGCCGGGGGTTTGCAGGAACGCGAGAAGAAACGCTACGACAGAGGCGCCGAACAGCCACCGCCGTGAGAGAGGTTCCGCCGAGGGCGACATGGCCGCCGACTCGGGGAAGGTGCGGGAACGTGTCGAACCGGCGCTCTCAGCGGCTGCCGTACTCAACCTGGTTCAGGAGTGAGGAATCCGCGTTGCCGCTCCGGTCGATCTCGGGACGCGTGTTGTCCTGTGCGGCTGCGGTGATGCCGAGCGTCGCCACGGTGCCGAGAGCGACACCGACCACGGCGCTGACCACACCGGGCACAAGGAACTTCCCCATCAGACATCTCCCATTGTCGTGCCATCGACGCACACGGCTACTCCCGCGTACGAATTGCTCGGGTCAAGGTATCACCCAGAGGCCGCCGAACTGCTGATTGGTGCTCGGGCGCCGCTGTTTCTGCAGTTCACGGACCCTGCTGCACACCGAGTGCCCGGAGAAGGGTGCGCAGTTTCGTGGTCGTCTCGTCGAGTTCGGATTCCGGGTCGGATTCGGCGACGATCCCGCCGCCTGCCGTCGCCAGCGCCTCGCGGCCGTCCGCCGTGATCTCGGCGCACCGGATGGCCACCACCCAGTCGCCGTCACCGGCACCGTCGCACCACCCGACCGCGCCGCCGTAGAACCGTCGGTCGCCCTCGATGTCGCGGATGGTCGCCAGGGCGAGGTCGGTGGGCGTGCCGCACACCGCGGGGGTCGGATGCAGCCGGGTCGCGAGGCTCAACGCGCTGGTCGACGGATCGCGCAGCACCCCGTCGATGGGGGTCGCGAGGTGCCACACCTCGTGCGTGCTCGTCAGGACCGGAGTCTCCGGGACGGTCAGTTCGGTGCAGAGCGGGGTCAGGACGTCCTCGATCCACGCCGTGACGAAGGCGTGCTCGGCCAGATTCTTCGTGGACTCCAACAGGCCGCGGCCTTCCTTCTCGTCGGCCTCCGGATCGGCGCGACGAGGGGCGGTGCCGGCGAGGGGCCTGCAGGTGACGCGCCGTCCCCGGCGGCTGAGCAGCACCTCGGGGCTGGCACCGACCAGACTGTGCCCGCGGAAGGCGTCGCCGGCCGCGGACAGGTCGACCGCGAACCCGTTGGCGGTGGGGTTCTGCTGAATCATCCGTGCGGCCAACGCTTCTGGGGAGATGGGGGCGTCCGCGCGGAGGGTGACGCTGCGCGCGGCGACGACCTTGCCGAGAACTCCGCCGCGCAGGCGGTCGACGAGGGATCGCACCCGCGCCACGTGCTCGGCGGGTTCGGGGACCTCCGCTGTGAGGCGTACGGGCGGGAGGTCGGGAACGACGCCGGGCCGCCAGGGGCCGTCCGTGAATTCCCAGGAATCCGGCGCGCTCAGCGCGGCGGGGCGCTCGGGGTCGAATGGAAGCGCCCCGACGACGAGTTCGGTGTCACCGTGCGCGAGTGCGGCGACAGCGGCCGCCGCAGTGTCGTACCCGTGCCGCACGCCGGACGCGCGGAGCGTCCGGTCGGCGCGGGAGAGAAGGAAGCCGTCCATGGTGCACCCGACAGTAGTCGGGCGCCGTGGCTACTTCCCGGGAGGCACGATCAGCACGGGACGGTGGCTGTGACGCAGCACGTGGTCGGCGACGCTGCTCTGCAGCAGCGACCGCAGACCGGTGGTGCCGCGGGTTCCGGTGACGATGATGTCGACCGCGAGTTCGTCGGACGTCTCGACGATGGCCGTCCAGATCGTGCTGGTGCATTCGATGCAGCGACCCTCGGTGGCGAGCCCGGCCGCCTCCGCGAGTTCGACGCCCTCCGCGTTGGTCACCCGGGCGTCGGAGAACGCGACGTCCTCGGTTTCCTCGTCGGGGACCCACTCCGGCTGCATCACACCCGACAGCCCGGACATGCGCGCGGCCTGACGGACCATCGGCTCCCATACCGTCACCAGCACAGCGCGATTGGAGGCGAGGAAGCGACCCGCGCACTCGACCGCACGCTTGGCGTTGTCGGATCCGTCGTAGGCGATCAACATCAAACCACCGGGCACCACGACCTCCTGAGTACGGGTTTCCTCTGTGTCCAGATTACCAAGGAGGACGGCAGCGGTCCCTGATTCGGGGCCCGTCACGGGATCGTTGGTGGCGAACTGGGCTACCGTCGAACCCATGCGGATCAAGTATGCCCTCGCGCTCGCTGCCTGTACCGGCCTCGTCGCCGGATGCTCGTCGGGTGGTGGCGGGACGGTCGCGGAGTCGTCCTCGGCCACGTCGGCCCCGTCGTCCGCAGAACCGTCCTCCGCGGATCCGGCGTCGCACACGGGCACCGCGGCGCCCGCGGCCGCACCGGCGTCGTGCGAGACGCAGTTCCTGCAGTCGTTGCCGTTGCGGCGCAAGCTCGCTCAGCTGCTGAACGTGGGTGTCACCGGCACCGCGGACGCGGCGCAGGTGGTCCGTGCCGAGCAGGTCGGTGGCATCTTCATCGGCAGCTGGACCGACGAGACGATGCTCGCGAACCACGAGGTTCCCCAGGTCGCCTCGGCGTCGTCGCTGCCGCTGATGGTGACGATCGACGAAGAGGGCGGACGCGTGTCGCGCGTCGAGAACCTGCTCGGGGCCGATCCGTCCGCCCGGCAGACCGCCGCCACGATGACGGAGGAACAGACGTATCAGATGGCGCTCGAGCGCGGCCGCGGTCTGAAGGATCTCGGTGTCACCGTCAACTTCGCCCCCGACGTCGACGTGAGCAGCCAACCCGACGACAGCGTCATCGGCGACCGGTCCTACTCGAACGATCCGGCCGTCGTCACCCGCTACGCCGACGCCTATGCACGCGGAATGCGGGACGCCGGAATCCTGCCCGTGATCAAGCACTTCCCGGGCCACGGATCGGCGTCCGGCGACTCCCACACCGGGGCCGTCACCACCCCGCCGCTCGACCAGTTGCAGAACAAGGATCTCGTCCCGTTCCGGAACCTCGTGTCCACGGGTGTCGGCGTCATGCTCGGACACCTCGAGGTGCCGGGTCTGACGGCACCCGGAATCCCCGCCAGCATCAGCCCCGACGCGGTCGCACTGCTGCGCGGCGGCACCGGGTACGGGGCACCCCCGTTCGCCGGCCCCATCTTCACCGACGACCTCAGCGGCATGCAGGCGATCACCGACCGCTACGACATCACCGAGGCCGTCGAGACGGCGCTGGAGTCCGGTGTCGACGTCGCGCTGTGGCTCACCACCGACGATGTCCCGCGGGTGCTCGATCACCTCGAGGGCGCCGTCGCGTCGGGCGCACTGCCGCAGCAGCGCGTCGACGAGGCCGTCCTGACGGTCGCGCGGGCGAAGGGCGCCATTGCCTGCTAGTGCGCGGTCGGAAGACGGGTATTGGTATTCTTCTCGTCCGCCGGTCGGGCCCGCTTTATTACCGTAGAGTAAGATAGCGCGTTCGACGAATATTGGAGGACGAATGGCCGGCGGCACCAAGCGACTGCCGCGCGCAGTGCGCGAGCAGCAGATGCTCGACGCTGCCGTCGACGTCTTCTCCGACAGAGGTTTTCACGAGACGTCGATGGACGCGATCGCGGCCAAGGCGGAGATCTCGAAGCCGATGCTGTACCTCTACTACGGTTCCAAGGACGAACTGTTCGCGGCGTGCATCCAACGGGAGGGGCTGCGCTTCGTCGAGGCGCTCGCTCCGGCGGGAGATCCGGGGCTGAGCCCCCGTGAACAGCTGCGCCGGGCGCTCGAGGGTTTTCTCGGGTTCGTCGGCAAGCATCGTAAGTCGTGGATGGTGCTGTATCGCCAGGCGTTGGGGCAGCAGGCGTTCGTCGGTTCGGTGCAGTCCAGCCGAGACCGGCTGATCGAACTGACCGCGCACCTGCTCGAGTCCAGCACCAAAGATCCGGAACCGGGCCAGGATTTCGAACTGATCGCCATCGCCCTGGTCGGGGCGGGGGAGGCCGTCGCCGACCGCGTCGCCGGTGGGGAGATCGAGGTGGACGCCGCCGCCGACCTGCTGGAATCCCTGGCGTGGCGCGGCCTCGCGGGCAAGAAGAAGTCGGAGTGAATGTACCTTTCGACGCCTCGGTAGCGTCGAAAGGTACATTCGCCCCGGCATCAGCTACCGCAGCGTCGCGGTGAGGTGCGGATACCCCTTCTTCGGGTGCTTGATCGACAGATCCCAGCCGTCGGCGGTCTGATCGGCATACACGTTCAGCGTGGACGGCAGCAGGATCGGCTTGCCGAAACGCACGCTGTACGTGACGGCGTCCGGAATCCGGCCCTCCACCGTCCCGAGGACGGCGGCCGCACTCCACATGCCGTGCGCGATGGTCTTCGGGAACCCGAAGGCCTTGGCGCCCAACGACGACACATGAATCGGGTTGCGGTCACCGGACACCGCCGCGTACCTACTGATCGTCTTCTGATCGACCCGCATCGTCCGCAGCGGACGCGCCGGCTCCTCCTCGGCCTTGGGCTCCGGGCCGGGCTGACCGGACAGCGACGTCTTCTGCTGACGCAGGAACGTCGACGTCTGCCTCCACACCAGTTCCCGCCCGACCTTGATCTCGCTGACCACGTCGATCAGCAGTCCCTTGCGGTGTTCGCGCAGATTCTCCGCGTGCACCGACACGTCGAGGGGCTCGATCACCGAGATGGGCCGGAACTGTTCGATGACGTTCTCCGCGTGTACGGAACCGATGGCGGGGAAGGGAAACCCCTCGGACACCATCAGTTTCATCACGACGGGGAACACCAGCGTGAACGGGTACGTGAGCGGCAGGGTGTCGCCGAACCGCAGTCCGGTCACCCTGTCGTACGCCGCCAGGTTGTCGGGGTCGACGCGCACGCCGCTCAGAACCAGCGTCGTGTCCGGGGCGCTGTCCCCGCTCGCACCGACGACCGGCAGTGCGCTTCGCACGGCGCGGGCGTAGATGTCGAGCGTGCCCGGCTTCTCGGTGAGTTGCACGACCTTGCCGGACATCAGGCGCCCAGCAGACTCTGGCCGCAGACACGGACGATCTGCCCGGTGACGGCGTTCGACGCGGGACTCGCGAAGTAGGCGACGGTCTCCGCGACGTCGACGGTCTCGCCGCCCTGCAGCAGGGAACTCATGCGACGTCCGGCCTCACGGGTGGCGAAGGGGATCGCCGCCGTCATCGCGGTCTCGATGAAGCCCGGTGCCACAGCGTTGATCGTGATCTTCTTCTTCGCCAGCACCGGCGCGGAGGCCTGCACGAGTCCGATCACGCCCGCTTTGGAGGTGCCGTAGTTGGTCTGGCCACGGTTGCCCGCGATGCCGGCGATGGACGAGACGTCGATGACGCGGCCGCCCTCCTTCAGCGCGCCCTTGTCGACGAGGACGTCAGTGATGCGTTGCGGTGCAAGAAGGTTGACGCCGATCACCATGTTCCAGCGGCCCTCGTCCATGTTGGCGAGCGTCTTGTCACGGGTGATGCCGGCGTTGTGGACGATGATGTCTGCGCCGCCGTGCCGCTCGAGCACGAACTCGGCGAGCTTGTCGGCCGCGTCCGGAGCCGTCACGTCCAACGCGAGGGACGTGCCGCCCACCTTGTTGGCCGTCTCGGACAGCGCCTCGCCGGCAGCCGGGATGTCGGCGCAGATGACGTGCGCGCCGTCGCGGGAGAGGACCTCGGCGATGGTCGCGCCGATGCCGCGGGCGGCGCCGGTGACGACGGCGACCTTCCCGTCGAGCGGCTTGTCCCAGTCGGCGGGTGCGACGGAGCCCTCGTCGCCCACGCGGATCACCTGGCCGCTGACGAACGCGGACTTGGCCGACAGCAGGAAGCGGAGTGTCGATTCGAGACCCGACAGTCCGGCGGCGGCCTTCGGCGAGACGTAGACGAGCTGGGCCGTGGCGCCGCGCCTGACCTCCTTGCCGACGCTGCGGGTGAAACCCTCGAGCGCGCGCTGGGCGACGTGTTCGTCGACGCCCGACGTCTCCTCTGGGGTGGTTCCGAGGACGACGACGCGCGCGGACGGCGCGAGGTTACGGATGACTGGCTGGAAGAACTCGAACAGCTGCTCGAGTTCGGTGACCGAACCGATGCCGGTGGCGTCGAACACGAGGGCGCCGTAGCTGTCGTCGCCCGCTCCCGCGGCGGGGTAGTCGGACAGGAGTTCGCGCAGCGGTTCGACGAGGCGGCCCTTTCCGCCGATCAGGGCCGGCCCGGCGAGCGCCGGTTCGCCGTGCTTGTATCGCCGCAGGTTCTCGGGCCGCGGCAGTCCCGCCTTCGCGGCGATGAACGCGCCGGGTGCGGATGAGAGGAACTGGGAATAGAGGTCGGGAGCTCCCTTGCTGGCTGCCACGGTCCTACCTTCTGTCGTCGTTAGGCGGTCAGTCACCGAGCACCGAGTGAAGTGCGGTGTCGACAAGTAACTTACTCCTGAGTAAGAATAGTAGCCAACAGGTAATCGCACCAGATCCTTGGAGACGTCAGTGACCAGCAAAGCTCGCACCAACCCGACCACCGCATCGGCGCCGAAGCCGGGCGGAAAGCAGCAGCGTCCCGTCGCGATCGTCGGCGGTAACCGTATTCCGTTCGCCCGCTCCGACCGCAAGTACGCGCAGGCGTCCAACCAGGACATGTTCACCGCCACCCTCGACGGACTGGTGAGCCGCTTCAACCTTCAGGGCGAGAAGCTGGGCCTCGTCGCCGGCGGCGCAGTCCTCAAGCACAGCCGCGACTTCAACCTGATGCGCGAATGCGTTCTCGGCAGCCCCCTCAGCCCGTACACCCCGGCCTTCGACCTGCAGCAGGCCTGTGGCACCGGACTGCAGTCGATCGTCGCAGTCGGCGACGCCATCGCGGCCGGCCGGATCGACGCCGGTGTCGGCGGCGGCGTCGACACCACCTCCGACGCCCCGATCGGCGTCAACGACGAACTCCGCGAATTCCTGCTGTCGCTGAACCGCGCGAAGAGCACCGGCGACCGCATCAAGCTCCTCGGCAACGTCCGCCCGTCGATGCTCGGCATCGAGATCCCGCGCAACGGCGAACCCCGCACCGGGCTGTCCATGGGCGAGCACGCCGCCATCACGGCCAAGGAATTCGGCATCCGCCGCGAGGACCAGGACGCGCTGGCCGCCGCCAGCCACCAGAACATGGCCGCCGCCTACGACCGCGGCTTCTTCGACGACCTGGTGACCCCGTTCCTCGGCCTCACCCGCGACGACAACCTCCGACCCGACTCCAGCGCCGAGAAGCTGGCCAAACTGAAGCCGGTCTTCGGAGTGAAGGCGGGCGACGCGACGATGACAGCGGGCAACTCCACCCCGCTCACCGACGGCGCGTCCGCGGTCCTGCTGTCCACCGACGAATGGGCCGCCGAACGCAAGCTCCCCGTGCTCGCGCATCTCGTCGATTCCGAGACCGCCGCCGTCGACTACATCCACGGCAAGGACGGCCTCCTGATGGCGCCGACGTACGCCATCCCGCGCCTGCTGGCCCGCAACGGCCTCACGCTGCAGGACTTCGACTTCTACGAGATCCACGAAGCGTTCGCGTCCGTCGTGCTGGCGACGCTGCAGGCGTTCGAATCGGACGAATACTGCAAGGAACGGCTCGGACTCGACGGCGCCCTCGGTTCCATCGACCGCAGCAAGCTCAACGTCAACGGGTCGTCGCTGGCGGCGGGGCACCCGTTCGCCGCCACCGGCGGCCGCATCGTCGCGTCGCTCGCCAAGATGCTGGCGGAGAAGGGTTCGGGCCGGGGCCTGATCTCGATCTGCGCCGCCGGCGGCCAGGGTGTGACGGCAATCATAGAGGCGTGAACCGACTGGCCGTTCCGGTAGCTGGGAGACCGGAAAGGCCAGCGCGCACGCAGTACGAGCGGGGATCCGGCAACGAGGGGTGGCCGGATCCCCGAAATCTTTTCCGACAGGTGTAACGCTGGAGATTAGCTGGCGATATCCCTGTCAGCCCCGTGTTGCTGCCTGACCCCCGACCTGGCAGCAGCGCGGGGCTCTTGCATTTCCGGCGGCCGGTACGCTGACGTGGGGGTCTCGACCGGGCCTCGCCCGGATCGGATCGCGCTTGAAATGCAATGAGCACCGACGGCAAGCTGAGGCCCGCACGAAGGACAACTCGGTGAGAGGGCCACGGTGAACGACGAAGACGGCGACAAGGGGCGCACTGCACCCGAACGGTCGACGCCGGACCCTTCCACGACGCCCGACGGCATCGAACCCGGGAGCGTCGAGCCCGGGAAGGTCGAGAACGGGAGCACAGTCCCGAGTGCCGACGAGGCTCCGGCTCCCGAGGCTTCCGCGGAACAGCGGAGTGCCGACGAGGCCCCGACAACACAGTTGAACCTCGGTGACCTGGGGGAATCTTCGGATCAGCAGGATCCGCAACCGCCGGTGTGGGTGGAGCCGCCGGCGAACGAGGACGTCACGCAGGTGATTCCCGTGATTCCGGCGGGCCCCGTTCCCGGACCGACTGCGGCGCATACCGCGGCGGCGGAGAATCCGACGGTGGTGGCACCGCCCGCTGCGCCGCCGCGACCCGAAGCCGAGCCGGCCGCGACGACGGCCGAGGAGACTCCGGCCCGTGCCCCGTGGATGAAGATCGCCGCCGTCATCGGTGGTGTGATCGCTGTGCTCGGCCTCGCGTACGCCGCGGACCTCGCGGTGTCGTCCGGAAAGCTGCCGCGCGGCGTGACGGTGGCCGGCGTCGATGTGGGCGGTTCATCCCGCGAGGAGGCGGAGGCCACGTTGCAGGCGCAGGTCGGCCCCCGGGTTGATCAGCCGCTGACGGTGCAGGCCGGCGACGT
Organism: Rhodococcus sp. 4CII; assembly: GCF_014256275.1. NCBI lineage: Bacteria > Bacillati > Actinomycetota > Actinomycetes > Mycobacteriales > Nocardiaceae > Rhodococcus > Rhodococcus sp. 4CII. The sequence goes on along the minus strand of NZ_JACCFE010000002.1, from coordinate 2,039,795 downwards.
GTCCACGGAGCTCGTTCCCGCCGACGCCGGGCTCGGGGTCGATTGGGAGGCAACCCTCGATCGAGCCGATTCGCAGCCGCTGAATCCGTTCACCCGCCTCACGTCGTTCTTCACCACCGACGAGATCGGGGTGGTGTCGACCCGCGACGAGGCCGCGCTGGCGTCCGCCGTCGACGAGCTGCGAGGTGACACAGATCGCGCGTCACGCGAGGGAACCGTCGTGTTCGAGGGCGCGACCCCGGTGCCGGTGGATCCGTCCACCGGACAGAATCTGAACGGTGAGGGTGCCGAGGCGGCGTTGACCGAGCAGTGGGCCTTCGGCCGGACGGTGGAACTGCCCGTCGACGTCGTGCCCGTCACGGTGACCGAGGAAGGCGTCCAGAAGGCGCTCGACGACGTGGCCGCGCCCGCGGCGTCGGCGGATCTGGTGGTCACCGGTCGTGACGGCAAGGTCGCGACGGCGCCGCGTCAGCAGATCGGTGCCATCGTCGGTTTCGAGCCGGACGGCGCAGGCGGGCTGAAGCCGACGTACAACCTCGAGGCCGCCACCGGAATCCTCGCTCCTCAGCTCGTCTCGACCGAGATCGCACCGAAGGATGCCGCGATCACGCTCGACGGGGGATCGCCCACGGTCGTCCCGGCAGTGGTCGGTGACCTGGTGCAGTGGCCCAAGACTTTGGAGACGTTGCCCGAGGTGTTGCGCGGCAACGGTTCTCACACGACCGCCGCGGTGTACGGCCCAGTCCCGCCCGCCCTCACCACGGAGGCCGCGCAGGGTCTCGGGGTGAAGGAGGTGATCGGCGAGTTCACCACCAGCGGGTTCTCCGCGGCGTCCGGCACGAACATCCGGCTCGCCGCCAGTGAGATCAACGGCGCGCTGATCAAGCCCGGCGACACCTTCTCCCTCAACGGGTACACCGGTCCGCGCGGCACGGCTCAGGGTTACGTGGAGTCCGGCATCATCAACAACGGCCGCCCGGACACCGCGGTGGGCGGCGGTGTGAGCCAGGTGGCGACGACGCTGTACAACGCCGCGTACTTCGCCGGCATGGAAGACGTCGCGCACACCGAGCACTCGTACTACATCTCGCGGTACCCCGAGGCGCGCGAGGCGACCGTCTTCGAAGGCGCCATCGACCTGCAGTTCCGCAACAACGCCAAGACGGGCGTGATGATCCAGGCCATCGGCGGCGCGTCCGATCTGACCATCCGGTTCTGGGGAACGAAGTCGGTCGACGTCGAGTCGATCACCGGTAACCGCACCAAGCCGACGCAGCCCGACACGGTCACCCTGCCCGCCGGCGATCACTGCATCGCCTCCAGTGGGGCCCCGGGTTTCACCGCCAGCGACACCCGGGTGATCTCCGATCATGCCACCGGACAGGAGATTTCCCGGAACACCAGGACCGTCCGCTACGACCCGGTCCCGATCGTCAAATGTGAGACGCCCGGCGCGCCCAAGCCCGACGAGCGCACCCCCGCCGCCTCGCCGGCTCCGACCACGCCACCGGAGAGCCCGAAGCCCACCGCGAAGCCGAAGCCGGGCGAAGGCGAGTAGCCGCACTTCTTCCCGGTAGCCGCACCCCTTCTGGGGTCCCAATTCGTGTGCGGGTGTCGAGAACGGGTGCGTTCGTCGGGGAGTTGTCCACAGATCGCAAATCGGGTAGTGCGGTGGGAGTGCGCGGCCGCGAGTATCGACGCCATGGAACATGAGCCCGGGGAGTTGATCCTGCGGCGGGACGCGCTGGCTGCCGGCTTCACCGACGACGAAATACGCCGCCTTTACACGAGGGGAGGTTGGCGACGGGTCGGTCATGGCGCCTACGTCGGCGAATCGGCATTCGAGCATGCGACGCCCGAAGCGCGACACCGGCTCTTGATCGACGCGACGGTTCCGCGAATGTCGGGGGACGCGGTCCTGAGTCACCAGTCGGCCGCCGTCGTGTATGGATTGCCGGTGTGGAAGACGCCACTCGATCGGGTGCAGGTCACCCGGAACCGCCGGAGCGGCGGGCGCATCAAGACCCGCGTGACGGTGCATTGCTCCTCGCTGGACGGCCACGTTGCGGAGGCAGACGGGTACCTCGTGACGACACCGTCGCGGATGGTCGTGGATCTCGGCCGTACGCTCCCGTTCGAGCAGGCCGTGGTGACAGGAGACGCGGCCGTCCGGACGTTCGGAATCAGCCCCGGGGACCTGGAATGCGAGCTCGCATCGGCGCAGGGCCGGAAGGGTGTGGGTGCTGCACGCCGTGTCGTGCAATTTCTCACCGGATACAGCGAAAGTGTCGGGGAATCTCGCAGTCGGGTGATGTTCTCGACCACGGGGTTACCGTCGCCATCCCAGCAGGGTGTGGTTCGCGGATACGACGGCAGAATCCTTGGCCGCGTTGACTTCTACATCGAGAGTTCGGGTTTTCTGGGCGAATTCGACGGTCGCGTGAAATACGAGCGGATGCTGAAACCTGGTCAGGAAGCGGGTGACGCGGTGTTCGCCGAGAAGCGACGCGAAGATGCCATGCGGGAACTCGGCTTTCAGATGGTGCGATGGACGTGGGACGAGCTGAGTGACCCGCTTCGGCTCGCTGCTCGCATCCGTCCGGTGCTCACACGGGGAAAAACATCGCTGCCTCCGATGGGGAGGGTTGAGCAATCGGCACTGCCAGTGGCGCGGCGACTGACGCTGCGAACTCTGTAGCCAATGACAAACGCACCCCTCCTGGGCAGACGCACCCGGAATCGTGTCCGAAATGGGGTGCGTGTGCGGAGAAGGGGTGCGTCTGCGGAGATCAGAAGGTGTGAAGCCGATCAGAACGCTGCTTCGTCGAGCTCCATGATGTCGTTGTCGAGGTTGGCGACGATGCCGCGGGTGGCGGTCAGCTCGGGCAGGACGTTCTTCGCGAAGAAGGACGCGATGGCTACCTTGCCCTCGTAGAACGCCTTGTCCTTGGCGTTGGCACCTTCGTCGAGGGCCTTGATCGCGATCTCGGACTGACGCAGCAGCTGCCAGCCGATGAGCAGGTCGCCGACGGACATCAGGAATCGGACGGAACCGAGCCCGACCTTGTACAGCTCGGACGGCTGCTCCTGCGCACCCATGAGGTATCCGGTGAGGGTGGCGGCCATGGTCTGGACGTCCTCGAGGGCGGTGGCGAGCAGGGCACGCTCGGCCTTGAGACGACCGTTGCCTGCCTCGCTGTCGATGAACTTCTTGACCTCGCCGGCGATGTGCGCGAGGGCCACCCCGCGGTCGCGGGCGATCTTGCGGAAGAAGAAGTCCTGCGCCTGGATGGCGGTGGTGCCCTCGTACAGCGAGTCGATCTTGGCGTCGCGGATGTACTGCTCGATCGGGTAGTCCTGCAGGAAGCCGGAGCCGCCGAACGTCTGGAGGCTGTCGGTGAGGTACTGGTACGCCCGTTCGGAGCCGACACCCTTGACGATCGGGAGCAGCAGGTCGTTGACGCGGAACGCGAGGTCCTTGTCGGCGCCGGACACCAGCTTGGCGGTGGCCTCGTCCTGGTGCGCCGCCGTGTACAGGTACACGGCGCGCAGGCCCTCGGCGTACGCCTTCTGCATGGCGAGGGCGCGACGGACGTCGGGGTGGTGCGTGATGGTGACGCGCGGCGCGGCCTTGTCCGTCATCTGCGTGAGGTCGGCGCCCTGGACGCGTTCCTTCGCGTACTCGAGGGCGTTGAGGTAGCCGGTGGAGAGGGTGGCGATGGCCTTGGTGCCGACCATCATGCGGGCGTGCTCGATGACGTCGAACATCTGCGCGATGCCGTTGTGGACCTCGCCGACGAGCCAGCCCTGGGCGGGAATTCCGTGGCCGCCGAAGGTGACCTCACACGTGGCGGAAACCTTCAGGCCCATCTTGTGCTCGACGTTGGTGACGAAGGCGCCGTTGCGTTCGCCGAACTCGTTGGTCTCGAAGTTGAAGTGCGTCTTGGGGACGAAGAACAGCGACAGTCCCTTGGTGCCGGGGCCTGCGCCTTCGGGGCGGGCCAGGACCAGGTGGAAGATGTTCTCGAACAGGTCGTCGGAGTCGGCGGACGTGATGAACCGCTTGACGCCCTCGATGTGCCAGGAGCCGTCGTCCTGCTTGATGGCCTTGGTGCGGCCCGCGCCGACGTCGGAACCGGCGTCGGGTTCGGTGAGGACCATGGTGGCGCCCCAGCCGCGTTCGACGATGGTGGCGGCCCACTGCTTCTGCTCGTCGGTGCCGTTGTTGAACAGCACGTCCGCGAATGCGGGTCCGGCCTGGTACATGTGCGCGGCCGGCTGGGCGCCGAGGATCAGCTCACCGATGGCCCACACGACGGATCGCGGCACGGGAACGCCGCCGATCTCCTCGGAGAGTCCCATGCGGTACCACTCGGCGTCCCACAGTGCGCGGAACGACTTCTTGAAGGATTCCGGCAGGGTGACGGTGTGGTTCTCGGGGTCGAAGACCGGCGGGTTGCGGTCGGCATCGGCGAAGGACTCGCCGAGCGGTCCTTCGGCGAGACGGGCAACCTCGCTGAGCATGTTGCGGACGGTGTCGGCGTCGAGATCGCCCCACACGCCGTCACTCAGCGGCTGCTCGAGACCGAGTACCTCGAAGAGGTTGAACTCCAGGTCGCGGACGTTGCTCTTGTAATGGCCCATGTCTTCTGTCTCTCCCAGTGAGATGGTGCGGTCTATCAGTAAGTACCGCCCAAGTTATTACTCGTCGGTAACATCGCCGATATTACGCCCGATTTACCTGACTGCCAAGACTCGGGCGGTGTGCGACGACGAGCGCGTCGATCGCCGTTCCGGCATCGGTCTCCCGGAAGCGCCGTTCTGCGACGTCGACGACGAGTCGGCCTGCGATCGAATTCAACAAATCTTCTGGGGTGTAAAGGATTTCGAGGTCCTGAGGGCCTCCGACTCCCTGTGACAAGTTAACGGCGTCATGCCCCAAAATCATGAGGATTCCATCAGGTTTCAGTGCAGATATGGCGCGGTTCACAACCCGCAACCGCTCCGCAGGAGCGAGGTGGAGGTAGATCACGAGCACGAGGTCGTACTCGCCGCCGAGGTCCGAATCGGTGACGTCGGCGACGCGGTAGTCGAGTCGCTCGCGGACCGATCGGGGCGCGTCGGCGGCCACCCGGCGGGCCTTGTCGACGGCCACGGCCGAGTAGTCGAGGCCCGTCACCTCCCAGCCGCGGGTGGCGAGCCACAGTGCGTTGCGACCCTCCCGCACGCCAGGTCGAGTGCGCGACCGCGGGGTAGAGCAGTGACCTGCTCGACCACGACGGCGTTGGGTGGGGCGCCCCACACCAGTTCGCTCTGTGAATACCGTTCGTCCCAGGCCGCTGCATCCATGCCCTGACGCTAGTACGACGGCTACGGAGTCAGGGTGGTGTGCATGAGGAGCACGTTGTAGTTGTTGTGCACGGTCGTGAGGAAGTAGAGGTCGGGTCCCGACGACCACGGATGGATGTAGGCGCCGTACGCGGAGGGGAGTTCCCGGGTGTCGACGAGCACCTCCGGCGGGCCCCACGGCCCGGTGACCGACGGTGAGCGTCGCATGACCACCGAGTTGTACTGGTCGGTGGTCAGCATCAGGTACTGGCCGAGGTACTGGTTGTACGCGACGGACAATTCGCCGACTCCGCCCGGCATTATCGGCTTCGCGACGTCGGGGTTGCCCTTGATCCACTTGGCGCCGTCGAAATATTCGTACGCGCCGAGATCCATGATCTGAGCTTCCGGGACCCGCGCGATGTGGACGAGACCGCCGCGGCCGGCGGGGGTGCCGTACTGATAGATGAAACCGTCGGCCTTGACGAACGCGCTCATCTGGAAGTTGGCGTTACCGCCGACATTCGGCCGCTGCGTCTCGGGGGCGACGGTCCAGTTCTCGCCGTTGTCCTGGGAGTACACGAGGCCGGAGTAGTTGGTGTCCCACGTTCCGGCCGGACCCCAGTTCTTCACCGACATCATGCTCAGCACCTGGGTGTTGCCGGCGGCGACGCCGGCGGTGGGGATGCGGCTGATCTCGACGAACGGGATCTTGGGGCTCGGGACGAGTTCCTTGGACTGGCCGAAGATGTCGCGCGGCGAGCTGTCGAAGTTCATCCCGTCCGACAGGATGCCGTCCGAGCTGCGGAAGAGTGTGCTGCTGCGCCAGGCCCACAGGCTGCCCGACAGCAGGTTGGGCAGCCCGAGCCCGGCGGAGTCGCCGAACGCCGTGAGGACCTGGCCCTGGCCGTTGTCCCACATGATGCCGAGGTCGGTGCCGAGGACGTTGGCGTCCTGGGTGCGGTTCGGGCTGAGCATGCCGGTCTGTTGCGCGACCGCCTGGGTGCGCCCGGTGAGGCGCGGTATCCCGTTGGTGCCGTTGAGGCCGGGAATCGGGTTGATGGCGTTGGGATTCGCTGCCGCCGGACCGGCGAAGCCGAAGGTGATCAACGTCACCGCCGCGCCGACGAGTGACGCTGCTGCAAGAGCTCTGGTTCGCTTCACGAGGGACTCTCCATCTCTGGCAGCAGGCGGCACTGCGTGGCCTGGAACGACCACTCCCCCTACCGGTGATCAACTGCTGGAAACCGGGGAAAGTCTAACAAGTACGTTCGTGCCGAAGTGTGGGTTTGACCGCCCTTTTCGTGTCGTCGCATTTCTCCTCCGACCTCTTGTTACCGGCGAGTAACAGGAACCGGTGCTACCCCGTGGGCGGCGCTCGACGTAACGTGTGCTGGCGACAAGTCCACACTGCGCGTAACCACGCGGGACCTGATGAGGAGATCGATCGATGGGAAAGCAGATTGCCACCGTGGCTGGAGGTCGGCAGTCCGCCCTTCTCGGGCTCGGCGCGTATCGGCCCGAGCGGGTTGTCACCAACGACGAGATCTGTGAACTGATCGACTCGACGGACGAGTGGATCCAGTCTCGCTCGGGCATCCGGAACCGGCGGTTCGCGGCGGAGAACGAGGACGTCGTCACGATGTCCATCGAGGCCGGACGCAAGGCCATCGAGGCGAGCGGTATCGACCCCGAGCAGATCGGCTGCGTCATCGTCGCCACGTCGACGTATCTCCTCCTGACGCCGCCCGCCGCGGCTCTGGTAGCCGACGCGCTGGGTACCAGCGGTCCCGGTGCGTTCGACCTCGGTGGCGGTTGCGCCGGCTTCTGCACGGCGCTGACCGTGGCGTCGGATCTGGTGCGCGGCGGATCGGTCGACTACGCCCTCGTGGTGGGTGTCGAGAAGATGAGCGTCACCACCGAACCGACGGACCGCTCCACGCGCTTCATCTTCGGTGACGGTGCCGGTGCCGTCGTGGTCGGCAAGAGCGACGTCGCGGGCATCGGGCCGGTGGAGTGGGGTTCGGACGGCTCCCAGTCCGACGCCATCGTGCAGGACCTGGACTGGTACGAATACATCACGACGCCGGGCGCCAAGCGTCCGTACATCAAGATGGCCGGCACCGCGGTGTTCCGCTGGGCAGCCTTCGAGATGGGCAAGGTCGCGCTCGCCGCCGTCGAGAAGGCCGGACTGACCGTCGAGGATCTGGACGCCTTCGTTCCGCATCAGGCGAACTCCCGGATCACCGAGGTGATCGCCCGCAGCATGAAGCTTCCCGAGAACGTGCCGGTCTCCGACGACATCGCCGAGTCCGGCAACACCTCGGCCGCGTCCGTGCCGCTCGCGATGGAAGCGATGCTGGCGAACGGAGACGTCAAGCCCGGCGACACCGCGCTGCTCCTCGCGTTCGGTGCCGGTCTGTCCTACGCGGGCCAGGTTGTCACGATGCCGGTGCTCGCGCAGAGCTGATCTGCGTTCTATGCACAACCTCCGGCGGAGCGGTTTCCGCGCCGCGGCCACGATCGCCTGTCTGGTGGTGGTGGCCGCGGCGTCCGGCGGGTGCGGACGGGACGCCGCGCACGACAGCGAACCGGCCCGAGGCGACGGCTCCGCGGTGGAACTGAACTCGGGCGGCGATTGCGCGGGCCGCGACGTGATCGTGAACAAGGACGGCGCCGGGGTCGTGCTCGACGGTGAATGCGGCACCGTCACGATCGAGGCCAACGGCGTCTCGGCGAACGTGGCCAGGTCGAACGCGGTGATCGTGCGCGGTCAGGACACCGGGCTCGTCGGCGGGCAGACCGGAACTCTCACCATAGCGGGGCGCAGCAACAGTGCCACCATCGACGTCGTCGAGTCGATCGACCTGCAGGGCAACGCCGTGACCGTGCTCGGCACGCAGGCGGAGCGGATCTCGGTCGGCGGAAGTGGGAACTCCGTGAACGTCGACGACTCCGGGGCGATGACGGTGAGCGGTAACGACAACGTCGTGCGCGCCGTGTCGCTCGACTCCCTCGACGTCTCCGGTTCCAACAACACGGTCGACTGGGATTCCGGTGCGACGGCCGCGGCGGCCGACACGGGCTCGGCGAACCGGCTCACCCCGCCCGGCGCGTGATCATCGGGCGCCGCAGCCGGTGAGCACCGCGGCCATCGCGTCGTGCTCGGCGGGTGTCACCCAGAGCCGGTACGCCACTTTCACTTCGACCTGACGTGCCACGTAGGTGCAGCGGTACGCCGCCAGCGGGGGCAGCCACGTCGATGCGTCGGCGTCGCTCTTGCGCTGATTGGTCGGGCCGTCCACCGCCTGCAGGTTGCGGGGGTCGTTCGCGAGGTCGGCCCGCGTCTGGGCGTCGAGGAGTTGCGCACCCTTCTGCCACGCGTCCGACAACGCCACCACGTGATCGATCTGCACCGCGTCCGACGTCCTGGTGCCCCGGGTGAACGCAATGATGTTGCCCGTGTACAGATCCCGCAACGTCCCCGACTGCACCACGCAGTCGCGGGTGCGGTCGCGTGAGGTGATGTCGACGAGGTCGCGTCGGAGGATGTCGTTGCGGGTGTCGCAGCCGTTGTGTCCGAGCGCCACCGACACGTTGTCGGTCCAGCTGGCGCCGAACAGTTCCCGGTCGTATCCGGTCTTGGGTGCCCGCCCCTTCACGTCGAGGGTGGTGAGCGCGACGAAGGCCGACTGTATCTGTTGTGCGTCAGTGACTTCCGATGGCGCGATCGGTTCGGTGCCGGCGGCGAGGGTGTCGTCGGGGGCGGGGGACAGCATCGCGACGAGAACCACGATCACGAGGCCGGCGAGGATCCAGGGCCACTTGTTCCGGACGGTCGTGATGATGGAGCCGGTGTTCGGTACCGCAGAGCGGGGCATGAATCTCTCCTGAAATCAACGCTGTTCGTCATTTCTATCAGGAGTGGTGCCGGGGGCCGTTGAGCGGCCCGGGATTACGGGGTGACGGTGTGGAGCAGGGGGATCAGCAACTCGTCGTCGCTGAGGGCGCCGTGCTGGCCGGGCAGTGCGGACAGCCTCGATTCCGCCTTCCTCCGCACCACGGCGGCACCGCCCTGCGCGATGGCGACGACGTCCCCGATGCGGTCCTGCACCTCGGACCGCACAGCGGGGCCGAACAGCCCGGCGGTGACGGCCTCGTCCCGCGTTCCGATCCACATGCGGTGTCCCAGTTCGCTCCTCCACCGGGAGGCGACGTCGTGCGCGGCTCCGGCCCTTGCGTGGACGTGCCTGCAGCGGGGTTCGCCGGCGAGGGCCGACACGCCGTCCGACAACGCCGGCGTGCTGTCGAAGTCGATCTTGTCCGCGTCGTCGACGGTGATCATGCCGTGGTCGGCGGTGACGTGGAGGGTGATGCCCGGACCCGCGGCCGCGAGACCGGCGACGAGTTTCTCGACGAGCCGGTCGACGACGGCGAGCTGCTGCAGCCAGGATTCGGCTCCCGGACCGTAAATGTGCCCGAGCGTGTCGATTTCGCTGAGATAGCAGTACGTGAGGGTCCGTTCGCCGGACCGGGAGGCGGCGACGACGTGTGCGATGAGGTCACCGTACGCGTGTATGCCCCGGAACGTGCCGCCGCGGAGGACGGCGCGGGTGAGGCCGGACCCGTCGAACTTCGCGGGCACCACGGTCGTGCACGTGATGCCGTCCGCCGCGGCACGTTCGAACACCGTGGGTGCGGGCTGGACCACCTCGGGAACCAGCCGGGTGAGTTCGTCGCCCTTGTGCCCGGCGCGCCACGACAGCCAGTTGAGCGTGCCGTGAACCGCACGAACGTATGACTGGTAGCCGGTGATGCCGTGGCTGCCCGACGGCAGTCCGGTGCCGAACGACGCGATGCTGGTGGCCGTCGTGGTGGGGAACCCGGCCCGGATCGGCCGCCCCGCGAGGCCGTCCAGGAACGGCGCGTGTTCGCGGTGACGCCGCAGCAGCGTCCAGCCCAGCCCGTCGATCAGGAGCACGACGGTGTGCCGGCTGTCGGGCAGGTGCAGCCGGTTGGGTTCGCCGGCGACCCCCAGCGAGGCGAGAACGGACGGCATGAGGGCCGACAGCGTGGCTTGCGAGTACACGTCGAGCGGCGGCGCCGAAACGGTCATGACCCCCACTATGGTCGAACTTCTCAGTGGATGCGGTGATACAGGTCCACGGGTTGGCCGTCGGAGGGGAACGGCAGCGAGGTGTAGTTCAGCGGGGCGATGTAATCGGGGCTCACCTGCCAGTCGAATCGCTGCAGCAGGTGATGCATGACCGTCTTGATCTCGGCGCCGGCAAAATGCATTCCCAGGCATTTGTGCACGCCGCCGCCGAACGGTTCCCATGCGAACCGGTGCACCTTGTCCTCGCGGCGTTCGGGTGCGAACCGCTCGGGGTCGAACCTCTCCGGGTCGGGCCAGTACTCGGGCATGTGGTGCGTGAAGTGCACGACCACGGACATGTACGTTCCCCGTGGGATGTAGCAGCCGAGCACCTCGGTGTCCTTCACTGCCCGGCGGGCGACCACCGGCACCGGTGGGACGAGGCGCAGGCACTCCTTCATCACGAGGTCCAGGTCGGTGAGTTCGTCGAGTTGGTCGTAGGTCGGGGTGGTCGTGCCGAGCGCCGCCGACTGCCGCCTGCAACGCTCCTGCCATTCGGGATGCTGGCCGAGGTACTGCATCATCGTCGACAGGGTGATCGTGGACGTGTCGTGGGCGGCCATCAGCAGGAAGATCATGTGGTTGACGACGTCGTCGTCGCCGAACCGCCTGCCCTCGTCGGACTCGATGTGGCAGAGCGCGGAGAACAGATCGTCGCCTGCATCCGCGCGCCGGGCGGGCAGGTAGCGACGGAAGAAGTCCTCGAGGCGCGCGCGTCCGTCGATGCCGCGTTTCCACCGGGTTCCGGGCAGTGGGTACCGCACCACAGAGGTGGCGGCCTGCACGCAGTCGACGAAGGCTTTGTTGATCTCGGCCATCTCCCGGTGCGTCGACCCCTCGGCACCGCCCATGAAGATGCTCGTGGCGAGATCCAGCGTCAGTTCCTTCAGTGCGGGGTACGCGGTGAACCCGAGGGCGGGCTGCCAGGCGTCGAGTCCCCTCTCGACCGCGGGATGGAGTGCCTCGGTGTAGCGCGACAACCGGTCGCGGGTGAACGCCTGCTGCATGATCCGCCGATGCGCGAGGTGTTCGTCGCCGTCGAGGAGCATGAGGCCGCGGTGGAAGAACGGCCCGATCAGCACGCTCCACCCGTCGCTGTTGACGAATGCCCGTTCCTTGTTCTGCAGGATCTCCTGGCAGCCGTCCGGCCCGAGCACGGTGACCCACCTCTTGCCGGCCATGCTCAGCCAGGACACGGGACCGTAACGATCCCAGCGGCTCTGCAGCAGTCCCATCGGGTCGCGGAAGTAGTCGAGCGAGTGTCCGATGACAGGGAATCCGGCATTGCCCGAGATGGGTAGCAGGGCACTTTCCGGTGGGGGAGCAGCGAGAACTTTGGGCATCGGCCCTCCTCGTCGGCGTATGTGACAGGGCGTCCTGTCAGATGTGTGTAGTGTGCGTCACCCCTGCAGGTCTGTCAACATCGAGTGATGAGTCGGCCGGCGCGGCAGTACCGCGGACGAAGTTCGGAGGAGCGGGCCTCGGACCGTCGCGCGCGGCTGCTCGAGGCGGGACTGAAGGTGTTCGGCACCGTCGGCGGCGAGAAGGCGACCATGACCGCCATCTGCGCCGAGGCGAAACTGACGGAACGCTACTTCTACGAGAGCTTCCGCAGTCGGGACGACCTGCTGGTGCAGGTGATCGAGGGCATCGCCGCGGAGATCGGGGAGGCCGCGCGGGTCACCCTGCAGACCGTGACCGGTGACCCGGAGGTGCGGGCGCGAGCCGCCATCGCGACGTTCGTCGACATCCTGACGACCGACCCGCGGAAGGGCAGGGTGTCGATCATCGAGTCGGCGGGCGCCGAGCCGCTGCGGACGCGCAGACGCGAATTGTTGCGAGCGTTCGCGCTGCTGGTCGCCGAGGAATCGAAGGCGCTGTACGGCGACCGGGCGTGGTCGTCGCCGCAGGACGAGATCACCGCACTGCTGTTCGTGGGCGGGCTCGCGGAACTCATGACTGCGTGGCTGAACGGCGAGATCGAGGTGTCGCCCGATCAGATCGTCGACGCCGCGACCTACCAGTTCACGTCCACCGCGCACCGCTGATCGGGTCCCGAACGAAAACGTGACGACGGTCACGTGCGAAGCTGTGGGAATGGTGGATATCGCACGCCCGCAGTTGGAGGGCACAGTCGCCGTAGGCGAGGGGCGTCGGCTCGGCTTCGCGGAATTCGGTTCGGCTCAGGGCAGGGCAGTGTTCTGGCTGCACGGCACACCCGGTGCGCGCAGGCAGGTGCCGATGGAGGCGCGTGCGTTCGCCGAACGTGAGCACGTGCGGCTGATCGGGATCGACCGGCCGGGGGTGGGGTCGTCGACGCCGCACCGGTACGGCGCCGTGGTCGACTTCGCGGAGGACCTGCGCACGGTCGCCGACACCCTGGGCATCGATCAGATGGCGCTCGTCGGACTGTCCGGCGGCGGCCCTTACACGCTGGCGGCGGCGCACGCGATGCCCGATCGGGTGATCGCGGCCGGCATCCTCGGCGGTGTCGCGCCGACGCAGGGACCCGACGCCATCCGCAGCGGTTTGATGGATCTCGCGGTGCTGGCGGCACCGGTGCTGGCGGCGGGCGGCGTCCCGGTCGGGCTGGCGGCGAGTTCCGTCATCAGGCTGGCGAGGCCGTTCGCGTCGCCGATCATCGACCTGTACGGGCGGCTGTCCCCGGAAGGCGACCGCCGCCTGCTCGCGCGGCCGGAGTTCAAGGCGATGTTCCTGGACGATCTGCTCAACGGCGGCAGCAAACAGCTCAGTGCCCCGTTCGCGGACCTCGTACTGTTCGCACGGGACTGGGGATTCCGGGTCAATGCGGTCAAGACCCCCGTGCGCTGGTGGCACGGCGACTGCGACCACATCATCCCCCTCCGGCACGGGCAGCACATGGTTGCGCTGCTCCCGGACGCCGAGTTCCACACGATGCACGGAGAGAGCCATCTCGGCGGTCTGGGCATGTCGGAGGAGATCCTCCGCTCACTCCTGGACATCTGGGACGCCAAGGAGGCGCAGGCGTCGTTCGGTCCGGTGTGAAACGGCGGCGCGGACGGGCCGCGCCGCCGGCACCGGTTCAGGACTGCAACGTGGTGATCTGGAATGCGGCGCCGAGGGGATCGGCGACGGACGCGAGCCGTCCGAACGGGGTGTCCTCCGGTTCACGCCGGACGCTGCCCCCCAGTTCGGTCACCTTCGCGACCGCTGCATCGGTGTCCTCGACGCCGATGTAGAACTGCCAGAACGAGGGGGAACCCTCGGGCAGGAACGAGCCGGCGTCCATGATGCCGGCGACGGTGCGGTCGCCGAGGTTGGCCTGGGAGTAGCGGAATTCGTCTGTGTCGCCGAGGGTCTGGTAAGTCCAGCCGAAGACGTCCGCGTAGAAGGGGAGTGCCGCCGCGTAGTCGCGGGACAGCGTTTCGTGCCAGACGGGTGCGCCGGGTTCGTCGACCAGTCCGAAGCCGCTGTGCTGATCGGCCTGCCACACGCCGATGACGGCGCCGGCGGGATCGCCGAGAATGGCCATCGTGCCCTGGTCGCCGACGGTCATCGCGGGCATCATCACCTGGCCGCCGGCCGCGGCGGCCTTCGCTGCGGTGGCCTCGGCGTCCTCGGACGCGATGTACGTGGTCCAGACGTTCCCGTACGGGTTCCCCTGCTGCTGGGGGCCCAGCCCCGCAATGGGTTTGCCTTTGCTGCTGAAGATGGAGTAACCGCCGTACTGCGGATCCTCGTTGGTGTCGGAGTTCCACCCGAACAGCCCCGTGTAGAACGGAATGACCTGTTGTGGGTCGGAACTGGTGAGATCGATCCAGCAGGGAGCCCCGGTGAGGGACGGACGGTCGGGCATCGCGGTCTCCTAGGACGTCTGTGAGCGAAGTGGCGCACCATGTGGGGCCGGTCACAAACCTACGCGTCCCGCCGACCCGGCGCCGGTCCGTGTTGCGTTGTGCAAGACTCTGCCCATGTCTGCGAGCGAGAACCAGGACAGCCCGGGCCGGGCCCGTCAGAATCTGATCTACCGCGACGGCGTTCTCGGGCGCACGCCCACCGTTCCCGCCGACTTCGACACGCTCGAGCGGCGCGCGCGAAAGAAGATGAGCGCGAAGGGCTGGGCCTACGTGCACGGCGGCGCCGGACTGGGTCGCACGATGCAGGCCAACCGGGACGCGTTCGACAAGTGGCAGATCGTTCCCCGGGTGCTGCGCGACGTCTCGCGGCGCGACATCGGCGTGGAACTGTTCGGGCGCCGGATTCCGGCGCCGGTGCTGCTCGCTCCCGTCGGCGCGGCCGAACTGGCGAGGCCGGAGGCCGACGTGGCCATCGCCGCGGCCGCCGCGGAACTGGGTGTGCCGTACATCTTCTCCAACCAGGGCTGCGCCCCGATGGAGGAGAGCGCGGCGGCGATGGGGGATGCGCCCCGGTGGTTCCAGCTGTACTGGAGCACGGACGACGAGCTCGTGGACAGCCTGCTCCAGCGCGCGGAGAACATTCGCGCGGACGCGGTCGTCGTGACCCTCGACACGACGATGCTCGGCTGGCGACCGGAAGACCTCAACCTCGGCTCGCTGCCGTTCGCTCAGGGGCAGGGGATCGCGCAGTACACGTCCGACCCGGTGTTCCGCAGAATCGTGCACGACCGGATCAAGGCTGCGGCCAAGAAGCCGGACGTCGAGGTGACGCTCGGCGCGATCCGGTCGCTGGTGTCGATGACCCGGCGCTTCCCGGGCCGCTTCCTCGACAACCTCCGCTCGCCGGAACCCAGGGCCGCCGTGGAGACGTTCCTCGACATCTATTCCCGTCCGTCGTTGAGCTGGGCAGACATCGAGACCCTGCGCAGCCGGACGTCGCTCCCGATCCTCCTGAAGGGCGTGCTCCACCCCGACGACGCCCGGCGTGCACTCGACGCGGGAGTCGACGGCCTCGTCGTGTCGAATCACGGTGGGCGACAGGTGGACGGCAGCGTGTCGTCGCTGGACGCACTCGTCGACATCGCGCCCGTCGTCGACGGCCGCTTGACGCTGCTCCTCGACAGCGGAATCCGCACGGGAGCAGACGTCTTCAAGGCCCTCGCGCTCGGTGCGGACGCGGTGACGCTCGGCCGGCCCCACCTGTACGGTCTGGCCCTCGCGGGTCAGGCCGGCGCGCGGGACGCGACGGCCAACGTGATCGCCGAATTCGACCTCACGATGGGGCTCAGCGGGCTGACGTCGGTGGCCGAGATCGACCGCGACGCGCTGCGCCGGGCGTAGCCGTCAGAGTTCGGCGATGGTAATGATCCCGTCCTGAAGCGCCCGCACGAGCAATGCCGTCTTGGTCGACGCGTCACGCCCGACCAGCGCATACTTCTCGCGGATCCGGGTCAGGTGGGTATTGACCGTTCCGAGGGCGATGTGGAGGTCGGCGGCGACGGCGAGTTTGGAGTCGCCGCGCAACCAGTGCCGGAGCACTTCGACCTCGCGGGCCGACAAGGCCGGCTTCACGTAGGTGCGGGTGAGGGGCGGTTCGCCGGTGTGAGGGGGGTGCCCGAGTGCGTCGGGTGCAGTGGTCATGCCGATCTCATCTTTCTGACATGTACAGAGAGCTACAGGTACCCGACGTCCCTGCAGGCAGTTCAGGTTAACCTGCGGTCGCGGTGCGTGTCTCGGCAGGCCTGGTTCACTCACAGCCGACACCGTCGCCGTCGCGATCGAGATGTGTGCCGTAGCCCGGCTCGCCGATGTGGACCGGTGCCGCACCGGCAGCCCTGGCTGCAGCGCAGTTCTTGTAGTAGACGTCGCTCGGGGATGCCGTGTCGACGAACGGGACCGGCGCGGGCGCCGGAGCGGGAACAGGCGCCGGTGCGGGTTCGGGCACCGTGCTCGTCGTCGGGACGGGCGCCGCGGCCGGTGTCGCGGCCCCGCAGTCCTGCAGGACCCGGGCGATCGCGTCGTGCTCGGCCTGGGTCACCCACAGCCCGTACGCGGCTTTCACCGCCACCTGATCGGCCACATAGGTGCACCGGTAACTCTTGTTCGGGGGTAGCCAGGTGGCGGCGTCGCCGTCCGATTTCTGCTGGTTGGCGGGTCCGTCGACGGCCTCGAGGTTCCGCGGATCGTTCGCGAAGTTGACCCGGGTCGCGGTGTCGAGCTGCTGTGCACCCTTCTGCCAGGCATCGGACAGCGCGACGACGTGATCGATCTGCACGGCGTTCGACGTGCCCTCGCCGCGGACGAACGCGATGGTGGTGCCGGTGTACGGGTCGTGCAGCGTTCCGGTCTGCACCGCGCAGTCGTGGGTGCCCGGCTTGAACACGATCTGCTCGAGATCGCGCCCGAGGATGTCGTTGCGCGTGTCGCAGCCGTTGTGACCGCCCTCGACCGTGACGTCGTCGGTCCACGCCTGTCCGAAGAGGTCGCGGTCGTAGCCGGTCTTCGGTGCGCGTCCCTTGATGTCGAGACCGGCGAGTTGCTGCAGCGCGGCGGTCGCGTCGGCGCCGTCGGCCACGGCGGGCTCGATCGGAGAGAGGGCGAGCGCAGACGAAACCGGCACCGGTGTCGAGGAACTCGACGCCACACTCGCAGTCGTCGACGTGGCGACCGCGGGTGTCGCGGCCGCGGATGCTGCTGTGGCCTGGGCCGATTGGTCGTCCTGTGCGGGGCTGAGGAACGAGAACACAGCCACGGCTACGACGATGCCGCCGGTGATCCAGGGCCACTTCCTGCGAGTGACGGGCGACGAGGGCGGGGGGAAGGTCATGCCGGTCCTTCAATGAACTTTGGGGGGTCGGATGTTCATCGCACGGAAAGGCTCTTCCGTTACTCGGCAAGGTGGGAACTGTTAGCATGCCCCGGGACCGGGATTCGTGCGGGTGGAGGGCGGTATGCGGTCGTGAGACGACACATGTTTCGGGGGAAATTGCGCACAGCGGCAGTCGCGGCCGTCACCGTGGTGTCCCTCGGCCTCGGCGGCGCCGTCGCGACCGCCGATCCTATCGTCGACACCGGCCACGCGCTCGGTTCCGCGACGGCGCCCAACGGGTCGACGCTCGACGACGTCACCGTGATCGATCCGAGACATCTGACGCTGCACGTCTTCTCGGCGTCGATGCAGAGGGTCGTGCCGGTGCACGTCCAGCGCCCCGCCGATACGAGTGCGCCGAGGCCCACGCTGTACTTCCTCGACGGTGAGGTTCGACGGGAGAAGACCGATGTCGAAGAGTTCCTCTCGGATCAGAACGTCAACGTCGTCAGCCCTTCCGGCGGCGAGAACGCGTATTGGACGGACTGGAAGAGCCCCGATCCGGTGATGGGGGTGAACAAGTGGAAGACCTTTATGACCCAGGAACTTCCACCGGTGGTCGACGCCGCCCTCGGCACCAACGGGGTCAACGCGCTGGCCGGGATGTCGCGGGTGGGCACCGCGGCTCTGCAGCTGGCGATCGCCGCTCCCGGACTGTTCCGCGGCGTGGCCGCCTACAGCGGTTGCGCCCTGACCAGTGATCCGCTCGGTCAGCTCTTCATCAAGATCACCATGGACAACTACGGTTACGGCAGTCCCGTCAACATGTATGGCGAGCCGGACGATCCGGCGTGGGCGGCCAACGATCCCTACGTCCATGCCGACAAGTTGCGGGGAACCGAACTGTTCCTCTCCAACGGCAACGGGCTGCCGGGACGCCACGAGACCCTGGCCGGTCCCGGGATCGACGGCAACGTCGCCACGCTCGCCCGTCAGATCTACGCGGGTGGACCCATCGAAGCGGTGACCAACTACTGCACGCATCGATTCACGGATCGCCTGGGCGAATTGGGAATACCTGCAACCGAAAGTTTCCGTAACTCGGGTACACACTCGTGGGGGTACTGGCAGGACGACCTTCACGATTCCTGGCCGGTGCTCGCTAGGGCGCTGGGAGTGTGAGCGACGTTTCTCCGGTGTTTCCCGGTGGCGACGTCACCGACGACCTCGAGATCACGCGATCGCTGGTCGTTCCCGCCGCCGAGTTGCAGTGGCGGTTCTCCCGCGCCGGCGGTCCCGGCGGTCAGGGAGTCAACACCACCGACTCGCGGGTGGAGTTGCGGGTGAACCTGTGGACGTTGTCGACGCTGACGCCCGCCCAGCTCGAGCGCATGCAGATTCGGCTGGGACACAGGCTCGTTGACGGTGTGGTCAGCGTGGTCGCGTCCGAAACCCGTTCGCAACTGCGTAATCGGCGCGCGGCACGGGCCCGGATGGCAGCCCTGCTGCGGGCGGCCGTCCTGGCCGAACCCCGCACCCGGCGTCCGACCACGGCCACCAAGGGGTCGCAGCGGCGAAGACTCGAGGCCAAGAAGCGACGAGGCCAGACCAAGAACCTGCGGAAGAAGCCGGACATGTAGGGGTTTACGCGCAGGGAAATGGGGAACTTCCCTGATGTGTCGACTCCTCGTGTGTCGGAAGATGAGAACGGAAGGGCCGTGACGGGTCACCGGGTGCGGCGAGGTCGGGGGAACGAGGGTGACATGAGTGTGCTTGACGAGGAACTGCATTCGGCGGCCGCGGCCGCCGCGGCGGGGGACCGCGAGGCAGTCCGGCGAGTGATGACGACGCTGTGGCCGCAGATAGTACGTTATTGTCGGACGCGCGTGGGGATTTCCCCGCAGTCCGTCCGGCCGGCCGACGAGGTCGCGCAGGAGGCACTGCTCGCGGTGGCGCGGGAACTTCCGTCCCTCGCCCGCAGCGACCATCCCGTCCGCGAGGTGTACCGCATCGTGAGCGGGACGGTCGCACACGGACATCCCGGTTCCGGAAATTCCGACGTCCCGCCCGAAGTGGCGCGCTTGCTGCACGATCTCGACCCCACTGCCCGGGAGATCGTCCTGCTGCGCGTCATCGACGGACTTTCCGCCCACGACACCGCGGGCGTGCTCGGATTGCCGGTGAGCCGAGTACTCGTCGTGCAGCACGAGGCCCTGCGGTCGCTACGGGCGACGGCGGCCTGAGCGGACGTCAGCGTCGACCGGAGAGCACACAGAACTCGTTGCCCTCGGGATCGGCGAGTACCACCCAACTCTGCTCGCCCTGACCGACGTCCGCGCGCCGGGCGCCGAGGGCGACAAGCCGCTCGACTTCGGCGTCCTGATTCTCGGGGCGGAAGTCGAGATGGAGGCGGTTCTGGATCTGTTTCGGATCCGGCACGGCCACGAACAGAATTTCCGGGTGGCTGTCGGCCTCGGGCCGGATATGGACGTCGCCGTCGGAGTCGATCACGGCGCCCCAGCCCAGCGCGTCGGCCCACCATCGCCCCAGGGCGGTCGGATCGACGGCGTTGACCACCACGGCTTCCCACTGCAGTCCCATGGATCGACGGTACCGGGGGCCGGGCGGCCGCCGTCGGCGAATTCAGGGCAGCGTCGGATCGATCGGTTCGAGGCCGAGGCGTGCGGAGTACTGCTCGTTGAGTTCGCGCCAGCCGTGGGTCATCGCCTCGGCGCCGACGATCGGCCCGACCGGGTTGCCGTCGAGGAGGGCCTCCGCGACGTCGAGGCACAGGTGCCACCCGGCCGCCGTCATCGCCGCGGTGCGCTGGTCGTCGAGCGTGTGGCGCAACGTCAACCGGGTGCCCGAGTCGGTTCCCTCGATCCTCCACAGCAGTACGTCTTCGCCCCAGGCATGTTCGAGGACGCAGGGTGCGTCGGCGCGGGTGACGGTGCCGTCGAGTTCGGTGCGCTCGTCCCCGTCGATCATGATCAGGGTGGCGGGTCCGACCGATCCGAGGTCGCGGTCGGCGGTGTAGGGCGCCCACTGGGGGAGTTCCCCCGGATCGGTGAGTGCCGTCCACAGCGCCGAGGCGGAGTGGGTGAAGTCGCGGACGAATGTCAGGGCCCACCGGGTGCCGCCCCGGCTCACCTCGACGTGCCGTAGTGGGCCGGGACGAAAGTCGCGTCGTGCGTCCGACTCGGTCATGTCAGTTCTCCTTCGAATCGAGGTGCCGCCCCAGGGCGTCGAAGTGGTGGGTCCACAGCTGGCGGTACGGCTGCAGCCACTCGTCGAACTCGTCGAACGGTTCGCGGTGCAGGCTGTAGATGCGCTGCTGCGCGGCGGTGCGGCAGGTGACGAACCCCGCCTGCCGCAGTACCCGTAGATGTTTCGACACGGTCGGCTGCGGCAGTGCGAGGTGGTCGACGAGTTCGCCGACGCTGGCGTGGCCGGTTCGCAGCCGTTCGAGGATCCTGCGCCTCTGCGGTTCGGCGACCACGGTGAACACGTCAGGTGCCATGAAAACCGAGTATGCCTCTTCGCGTATATACGCGGCAAGGAATGTAATCCCCGGGCGGACGTCGGTGTTCCGGTCTCCCGACCAGGACCCGACGCGGCGATAGTCTTGTAGCTGAGCGTGTATCCCACGCCGGACCCGACTGGGAGGCTGCTGATGCGGGATGTCCTGGCAGACCTGATGGCCGTGTGGACCGCGGGTGGAACGGCGGGCGTCGGAACGGTGGTGCGCACGTTCCGGTCCGCGCCGCGTCCGGCCGGCGCGTCGATGGTCGTGGCACCCGACGGGACGGCGTCGGGTTCGGTGTCGGGTGGCTGCGTCGAAGGCGCGGTGTACGAACTCGCGACCGAGGTCGCGGAGTCGGGGGTCCCGGTGCTTCAGCGCTACGGCATCAGCGACGAGAACGCGTTCGAGGTGGGCCTCACGTGTGGCGGAATCATCGACATCTTCGTCGAGCCGGTGGCGCGGCACAGCTTTCCGGAACTGGCCGGGATCGTCGACGACATCGAGAATCATCTACCAGTCGCGGTGGCCACGGTGGTCGCGCATCCCGACGACTCGTGGGTGGGGCGCCGGCTGGTGGTCCGGCCCGAGGCGGTGACGGGCTCGCTCGGTTCGGAGCGCGCCGATTCCGCGATCACCGACGACGCCCGGGGGTTGCTGGCGGCGGGCGGGAGCATGGTGCTGACCTACGGCGCCGACGGTCAGCGCCGCGGCGAGGGCATGGAGGTATTCGTCGCCAGTTACGCTCCGCGGCCCCGCATGCTCGTGTTCGGGGCCATCGACTTCGCGGCCGCCGTGGCGCGGCAGGGTGCGTTCATGGGATATCGGGTCACGGTCTGCGACGCCCGTCCGGTGTTCGCGACGCACGCGCGATTTCCGACGGCCGACGAGGTGGTGGTGGATTGGCCGCACCGGTATCTCGCGGCACAGGCCGAGGCCCGGGCGATCGACGGCCGGACCGTGATCTGTGTTCTCACCCACGACCCCAAGTTCGACGTCCCCCTCCTCGAGACGGCACTGCGCATTCCCGACGTCGCGTTCATCGGCGCGATGGGGTCGCGCAGAACCGACCTGGACCGGAGGGAGCGGCTGCGCGAGGTCGGCCTGACCGACGCCGAACTCGCCCGGTTGTCGAGTCCCATCGGGTTGGACATCGGTGCACGGACTCCGGAGGAGACGGCGGTGTCCATCGCCGCCGAGATCATCGCCCGCCGATGGGGCGGCACCGGACGCCCGCTGGTGGAGGCCAGGGGCCGGATCCACCATGAGGAACCGGTCGAATCCGGCGTCGAATAGGGCGGTACACCGGGGTTGACGGACCACCGGTTCTTGCGCAGGCTGAAAGAATCCACATTTGTGAGGTAGGTCACAATGCAAGTACCAGGATCCTTCGAATACGAGCGCGCAACCGGCGTCGAGGACGCCATCGCCCTGCTGGACCGGCTGGGAGACGAAGCCCGACTCGTCGCAGGCGGCCACAGTCTGCTCCCCATGATGAAGCTTCGACTCGCGAACCCCGAATACCTCATCGACATCAACGACCTCGAGGGCGAACTCGGATACATCACCACCGGGCCGGGGACGATGCGGATCGGTGCGATGACGCGGCACCGCCGGCTCCTCGAATCGGACGAACTAGCCGCGGTGTTCCCGCTGTTTCGTGACGCGGAGAAGGTGATCGCCGACCCGGTGGTGCGCAACCGCGGGACGATCGGCGGGTCGCTGTGCCAGGCCGACCCGGCCGAGGACCTCACCACCGTCTGCGGCGTCCTCGCCGCCACGTGCGTGGTGCGCGGACCCGGGGGACGCCGCGAGATCCCGTTGGCCGAGTTCCTCGTCGGCCCGTACGAGACGGCGCTCGCGCACAACGAGATGCTCATCGAGATCGTCGTCCCGGTCCACGGCCACAGCTCCAGTGCGTACGCCAAGGTCGAACGGCGGACCGGGGATTGGGCCGTCGCCGCGGCCGGCGCCGCCGTCACGGTGGAGGGCGGGGAACTCGCCCGCGCCGCGGTCGGTCTGACCGCCGTCAACCCGGACCCGTCCGGACTCGCGGACGTCGCCGACTACCTGACCGGGCGGCCGCCCTCGGAGGAGGCCTTCACGCAGGCCGGTCGGATGGCCGCGCAGGCCTGCGAACCCGTGGGAGACGCCCGCGGCACCGCCGACTACAAACGCCATCTCGCGTCCGAACTCACCATCCGCACACTCCGCACCGCGGTCGACCGGGTGCTGCGCAGCGATGTGGAGCACGAACCGACCGGAGAAGAGGCATAGCCATGCAGGTGAACATGACCGTCAACGGTGAAGCGGTGAGCGCCGAGGTGGAGCCGCGCATGCTGCTGGTCCACTTTCTGCGCGATCAGCTGGGCCTGACCGGCACCCACTGGGGCTGCGACACCAGCAACTGCGGCACGTGCGTCGTCACCGTCGACGGCGACCCGGTGAAGTCGTGCACGATGCTCGCGGCGATGGCCGGGGGGCACGACGTCCGCACCGTCGAGGGGCTCGAACACGACGGCGAACTCGACCCCGTCCAGCAGGGCTTCATGCAGTGCCACGGACTGCAGTGCGGGTTCTGCACCCCGGGAATGATGATGACGGCCCGGGCCCTGCTCGACCGCGTCGACAGCCCGGACGAGGCCACCATCCGAGAAGCGATCTCCGGGCAGATCTGCCGGTGCACCGGGTACACCACGATCGTCCGGTCGGTCCAGTGGGCGGCGGACCACCGGCACGGCGTAGCCGCCGAACCCGAACCGGCCGGCGACTTCGACGCGGAGGTCCAGGAAGACACGACGCGGGGCGCCGAGGGTGCCCCGATGAACGTCGAGGAACACGCGACTACAGGAAGCCCGTCATGACCACCGTCGAATCGCGTCCGCCCTCGCGCGACGCCGACGTCGTAGACAACGACAAGAAGCCGTGCGGCCACGGTCGCATGCTCCGCAAGGAGGATCCCCGCTTCATCCGGGGCCTCGGAAATTACGTCGACGACATCACCCTCCCCGGCATGCTGCACCTGGCGATCCTGCGGTCGCCGGTCGCGCACGCCCGGATCGTGAGCATCGACACCAGTGCGGCGCAGGAACTCCCGAAGGTGACGGCGGTGGTGACGGGCGCCGATCTCGCCGCCAAGAACCTCGCGTGGATGCCGACCCTGTCCAACGACGTGCAGGCCGTGCTGGCCACCGACAAGGTGCGCTTCCAGGGCCAGGAGGTCGCGTTCGTCATCGCCGAGGACCGGTACTCGGCGCGGGACGCGCTGGAACTGATCGACGTCGAGTACGACATGCTCGATCCCGTCGTCGACGCGCGCGCGGCGCTCTCGCCCGACGCACCGGTGATCCGGGACGACCTCGACGGCAAGACGGACAATCACTGCTTCGACTGGGAGACGGGCGATGCCGCCGCGACCGACGCCGTGTTCGCGAAGGCGGACGTGGTGGTGAAGCAGGAGATCGTCTACCCCAGGGTGCATCCGGCGCCGATGGAGACGTGCGGCGCGATCGCGGACGTCGACCGGGTGTCGGGCAAGCTGACGTTGTACTCCACCTCCCAGGCCCCGCACGCACACCGGACGGTCTACGCCCTTGTGTCGGGGATCCCGGAGCACAAGATCCGGGTGGTGTCGCCGGACATCGGCGGGGGGTTCGGCAACAAGGTCCCGATCTACCCGGGATACGTGTGCGCGATCGTCGCGTCGCTGGTGACGGGCAAACCGGTGAAGTGGATGGAGGATCGCAGCGAGAACCTGATGAGCACCGGGTTCGCCCGCGACTACATCATGGTCGGGGAGATCGCCGCGACCGCCGAGGGGAAGATGCTCGCGATCCGCACGAAGGTGCTGGCCGATCACGGCGCGTTCAACGGGACCGCGGCGCCCGTGAAATATCCGGCGGGCTTCTTCGGGGTCTTCACCGGCAGTTACGACATCGAGGCCGCGCACTGCGCGATGACGGCGGTCTACACGAACAAGGCGCCCGGTGGCGTGGCGTACGCCTGCTCGTTCCGCATCACCGAGGCCGTGTATCTGGTCGAACGCCTCGTCGACTGCCTCGCGTTCGACCTGAAGATGGATCCGGCGGAGCTTCGGCTGAAGAATCTGCTGCGCCCCGACCAGTTCCCGTACACCAGCAAGACGGGGTGGGTGTATGACTCGGGCGACTACGAGACCACGCTGCGCAAGGCCATGGACATGATCGGCTACGAGAAGTTGCGGGAGGAACAGAAGGAACGCCGCGAACGCGGTGAGCTGATGGGCATCGGCATGTCGTTCTTCACCGAGGCCGTCGGTGCCGGGCCTCGGAAGGACATGGACATCCTGGGACTGGGCATGGCCGACGGATGCGAACTGCGGGTGCACCCGACGGGGAAGGCCGTCCTGCGGTTGTCGGTGCAGACCCAGGGGCAGGGGCACGAGACGACGTTTGCGCAGATCGTGGCGGAGGAACTCGGAATTCCGCCGGACGACATCGACGTCGTGCACGGCGACACCGACAACACGCCGTTCGGGCTCGGCACGTACGGCAGCCGGTCGACGCCGGTCTCGGGGGCGGCCGCGGCGCTGGTGGCGCGCAAGGTGCGCGACAAGGCGAAGATCATCGCGTCCGGGATGCTCGAGGCCTCGGTCGCGGATCTCGAATGGGAGAAGGGCGAATTCCATGTGAAGGGTGATCCGGCGGCGAAGGCGACCATCCAGGACATCGCGATGCGGGCACACGGCGCCGGTGATCTGCCGGAGGGCATCGAGGGCGGACTCGACGCGCAGATCTGTTACAACCCCGAGAATCTGACGTACCCGTACGGCGCGTACTTCTGTGTCGTCGACGTCGATCCCGGCACCGCCGTGGTGAAGGTGCGGAGGTTCCTCGCCGTCGACGACTGCGGCACCCGCATCAACCCGATGATCATCGAGGGACAGGTGCACGGCGGCATCGTCGACGGAATCGGGATGGCGCTGATGGAGATCATCGAATTCGACGAGGACGGCAACTGCCTCGGCGGATCGCTGATGGACTACCTGATCCCCACCGCGCTGGAGGTGCCGAAACTCGAGACGGGCTTCACCGTCACGCCGTCGCCGCATCACCCGATCGGCGCCAAGGGCATCGGCGAGTCCGCGACGGTCGGATCGCCTCCGGCCGTGGTGAACGCCGTCGTGGACGCGCTCGCCCCGTTCGGTGTGCGGCACGCCGACATGCCGCTCACCCCGTCCCGGGTGTGGGAAGCCATGCAGGGCCGCGCGACACCGCCGATCTGACTGTCGCCCCGTCGAGACAGGAGGTCCGATGGATCTGAAAGAGCGTGCGGCGCAACTGGTGCGCGACCGCAGGCCGTTCGTCCACGCGACGGTGGTGCGCGCGCAGCCGCCCACGTCCAGTCACACCGGCGACGAGGCGATCCTCCTCCAGGACGGGACCATCGAGGGGTTCGTCGGCGGTCAATGCGCACAGAACTCGGTGCGCACCGCCGCTCTCGGCGTGCTCGATTCCAACAAGAGTGTGCTGCTCCGGATCCTTCCCGACGGGGCCGTGCAGTTCCCCGAGGCGCCGGGCGCGTCCGTCGTGGTCAATCCGTGCCTGTCCGGCGGCGCCATGGAGATCTTCCTCGAGCCGCAACTGCCGCCGCCGCTGGTGCGGATCTACGGCACCACACCGATCGCGCAGGCGCTGGCCCGCATCGCGGAATTGCTGGAGTTCTCCGTCGAGCACGACGACGCCGGGCTCGAACGGTTCTCCGGCACGACCGCGGTGGTGCTGGCCGGACACGGCGGGCCCGAGGCGGAGGTCATCCGCGCGGCGCTCCACGCCGGGGTCGGCTACGTCGGGCTCGTCGCCAGCCGCAGCCGGGGTGGGGCCATCCTCGACGCCCTCGAGCTCACCGAACCCGAGCGGGCCCGGGTGCACACCCCCGTCGGCCTCGACATCGGGGCGAGGACCTCCGCGGAGATCGCGGTGTCGATCGCCGCGGAGCTGGTGCACGAACTGCGGACCGCGGGACTCCGGGCGCCCGAGCATGATTCGGCTGTCCGGGACACGGTGCGCGAGGCGATCGACCCGGTGTGCGGGATGAGCGTCGTCGTCGGCCCGGACACCGCGCACCTGCGGCGGGGCGGCGACGACTTCTGGTTCTGCGGTCCGGGTTGCCGGGCGTCGTTCGCGCGGGAGACGGGAGCGCGGGGGACGGGAGCGCAATGACGGCAGCGTTCGAGGATGTGGCGGACGTGGTCCGGCGCTTCGATGCCGAGGACTACCTCCTCGATCTCGGTACGGCGTCGGCGCTGTACCTGGCGGCGGTGCTGCGGCGTCCGCTGCTGCTCGAAGGAGAACCCGGCGTGGGCAAGACCACCGCGGCCAAGGCGCTCGCGTCCGTTCTCGGCGCACCTCTGATCCGCTTGCAGTGCTACGAGGGGCTCAGCGCGAACGAGGCCCTCTACGACTGGAACTACCAGCGCCAGCTGCTCACCATCCGGCTGGCCGAATCGCGGGGCGACGGCCTGACGGAGGACGACCTATTCGCCGAGGAATTCCTGCTCCAGCGCCCGATCCTCCACTGTGTGCGATATCGGGGACCGACGCCGCCCGTGCTGCTGATCGACGAAATAGACAGGGCCGACGACGAATTCGAGGCGCTGCTCCTCGAATTCCTCGGGGAGGCCTCGGTCACCGTTCCCGAGTTGGGGACGTTCACGGCCGAACACCACCCCGTCGTGGTGCTGACGTCCAACCGCAGCCGCGACCTCCACGACGCCCTGCGGAGGCGTTGCCTGTACCACTGGATCGACTATCCCGAACCCGCGCGGGCGGCCGCCATCGTGCGCCGCACGGTGCCCGCCGCCGCGGCGCCGCTGATCGAGCACGCCACTCGATTCGTCGGCCGTGCACGCGAACTCGATCTCGACAAGCCGCCCGGCATCGCGGAGACGATCGACTGGGTATCGGCACTCGCGGCGCTCGGCGTGGCGGACCTGGTTCGCGACAACGCGATCTCGAGCCTGAGTGCGCTCGCCAAGACCCCGGACGACCGCACGATCGTTCAGGACGCATTCGCCGAGTACGCCCACGGCCTGGCCACCGGATGAGAGGCTCCTGTCATGAAGATTGCCAACGAGTTCACCGTCAGCGCACCGATCGAACAGGCATGGGAGGTACTCAGCGATCTCGACCAGGTGGCTCCGCTGCTCCCCGGGGCGCAGATGACCGGACGGGAGGGTGACGACTATCTGGGAAAGGTGAAGGTGAAGGTCGGCCCGGTGACGAGTGAATTCAAGGGCAAGGCCACCTTCGTGGTGCGGGACCCGGAGGAACATCGCGCCGTGATCGACGCCCGCGGACGGGACTCGCGCGGATCCGGCAACGCGTCCGCGACGATCACCGCCCAGTTGCACGAGGTCGGCGACGGCACCCGTGTCACCGTCGACACCGACATGAAGATCGTCGGCAAACTCGCGCAGTTCGGCAGCGGGATGATTCAGCAGGTGTCGGAGAAACTCATGGGGCAGTTCGCGGAGTCGCTGGAAGCCAAACTCGCCGGGGGACCCGCCGACGAGCCGGCCTCGACGCCCGCCGCGGCCGACTCCGCCGGCACCGCGACGCTGTCCGTGGCCCCGCCGGCAGCGGAACCGGCTGCGCTGGACCTCCTGGCTCTCTCCGGCGCCGGGGCCTGGAAACGGTACGCCCCGATTCTCGCCGCCGTCCTCGCCGGAATCGTGGTCGTCCTGGTGCTGGGCCGCCGCAGGAGATGAGCGCGACGGGCCTCCTGCGGGGCGTCGACCTCGCGTCGTTCGCGGTGGCCCTCGTCGCCAGGCTGCGCGCTCGCGGTGTCGTGGTCTCGGCAAGTGGCCCCGCGGTGTTCGTGCAGGCGCTGCACCTGTCGCCGCCGAATTCCCGGTCGCGGTTGTACTGGTCGGCGCGGCTGACCCTCGTCAACCGCGTCGACGATCTTGCGCCGTTCGATGCGGTGTTCGCCGCCGTCTTCGACGATGCCCTCCTGTCGCTGGACCCGGTCGCGCGGCGCCACGCCACCCAGGGACGGGAGCCCGCGCTGGCCGGCGTCCGCGACGGACGCGACCGACCCGGTGCGGCGGAGGACGCCGACGGGGTGCCGTGGATGACACGTCCGATGATGACGGGCGGTGACGACAGCGGCGAGGACGACCTCCGGGACGCCCTGACGGCCGTGCCGGACACCCTGCCCAGCCGGCTCGTGGCCCGCGCCGACGAACCCTTCGCCCGGTTCGATGCCGCCGACCTCCGGCTTCTCGGATCCTGGCTGGAGCAGGCCACCGCGAACTGGCCGTCCCGCCGCACCCGGCGCCGCGAAGTGCATCGCCGCGGCCGTCGTATCGATCTGCGGGCCACGATGAACCGGTCGCGGGCCACGGGCTGGGAGTCGGTGGTCCTGGCCAGGACCCGCGCCCGTCACCGCCCCCGGCGCATCGTGATGCTGTGCGACGTGAGCCGGTCGATGCAGCCGTACGCCGCGATCTACCTCCACCTCATGCGCGCGGCGGTGCAACGGCAGACCGCGGGCAGGCCGGAGGTTTTCGCCTTCTCCACGTCGCTGACGAGACTTACTCCCGTGCTGGCCCACCGCAGCGCCGAGACCGCGATCCGTAAGGCGAACGAGAAGGTGGTCGACAGATTCGGCGGCACCCACATCGCGGGCAGCCTGAGTGAACTGCTCGCGTCCCCGCACGGCAACGCACTGCGCGGCGCCCTCGTCCTCGTCGCCTCCGACGGCTGGGACAGCGACGGTCCGGCACAACTCACACATGCCCTCAGCCGGGTACGGCGCCGCGCCCACCGCGTGGTGTGGCTCAACCCCCGCGCCGGTGATCCCGGCTTCCGGCCGCTCGCCGGATCGATGGCGGCCGCACTGCCCTTCTGCGATGCGTTCCTCCCCGCACATTCGCTGTCGGCGCTGCGCGACGTGCTCGACGTGATCGGCCGGATGGGGTGAGCCCGCGGGGTGATGCAAATCCACCCCGAGGGTACCTGCCCGCGGCGTCGCCCCTCCCGCACACTCGAGAAGGCGGTGCAGCACACCGCAGTTCAGCTCACAGGAGGAAGCCTTATGTCGAGTACCAGAAAGCCGGCCAGAGTCGCCGCGGCGATCGGAGCGCTGCTGGCAGCGCTCTCGATCTCGCTGGTGGGCACGGCCGAGATCGCCGGCGCCAGGCCGTGTCAGAACGACTGTCACGCGCCCGTTCCCAAACCGACGGTCGACGGCTGCCAGCTCTGCAACCCCAACCCTCCCCCGCCCCCGCCTCCGCCACCCCCGCCGCCGTCCCGGTAGGGAGCATCCCGGCATGAGACACGCGCCCCGGCCGCACGGCCCGGGCGCGTGTCTCGTCGTGGGCGAGCCGTCGTTGCCCCGCGGCGCGAGATGACAGATGATCGACCAGGGTCGATCGGGAATGCTGCCAACCAAGCGAGGCGAGAACCGTGGCTACGCTCAGTTCACTGAATGTCGGGATGCCCCGGGATGTGTCCTGGCGCGGGCGGACGGTACACACGGGTGTCTGGAAGTGGCCCGTCGACGGCCCGCGCACGGTCCGGAGGCTCAACATCGACGGCGACGGCCAGGGCGACCTGGGCGGCCACGGTGGGGAGAACCGTGCCGTGCTGGTTTACCAGACCGAGTCCTACCGCCACTGGAGTGAGCACCTGCGCCGCAGCGATCTCGCCCCCGGACACTTCGGCGAGAACTTCACCGTCGACGGCCTGCCCGACGACGAGGTCTGCATCGGCGATCGCTACCGCATCGGAACCGCGGTCTTCGAGGTCACCCAGCCGCGGGTGACGTGCTACCGGGTGGGTATGCGGATGAACGAACCGCAGATGGCGGCGCTGCTCGTGTCCCACCGGCGGCCCGGCTTCTACCTCCGGGTGATCGAGGAGGGACAGGTCGAGGCCGGGCAGGACGTCGTCAAGATCGCGTCCGGTCCGGAAGCGGTGACCGTCGCCGACATCGATGCGCTGCTGTATCTGCCCGGCCATCCCCGCGACGCGCTCGAACGTGCCCTGCGCATCCCGGCGCTGAGCCCCGGGTGGCGGGGGTCGTTGCAGAGCTTGCTGGACCAGGCCGACACGGGCACAGGCGGAAACACCGGACTGTCGAGAACGGCAGGCAGCCCGCCACCGGCATGGCCCGGATTCCGGCCGCTGACCGTCACCGGGAGGCACCCGGAGAGCCGCGACGTGCTCTCGTTCACCCTGGCGGCCACGGACGGGACGGACCTGCCGTCCTGGTGCGCGGGTCAGTCGGTGACGCTCCGCGTGCACCCCGCGGACGGCACCGCGCTGGTCCGGAGCTACTCGCTGTCCAATCGTCCCGGCGCCGCCGAATACCGGATCAGTGTGAAACGGGAACCACACGGCGCGGCAGGCCGATTCCTCCATTCCCGCGTCCACGAGGGCGACACCCTCGAGGTATCAGCACCCCGCGGAACGTTCTTCCTCGACGGCGGTACGAGTCCGGTGGTGCTCGTCTCCGCGGGCGTCGGCGTCACACCCGTCCTCTCCATGTTGTACGCACTGGCAGAACAGGATTCGGCCCGGCCCGTGTGGTGGGTCCACGGTGCCCGCAACGGATCCGAGCACGCCTTCGCCGACGAGACCAGGGACCTTCTGGGTCGGCTGCCGGGCAGCGGCGCGCACATCGCGTACAGCCGACCCGACGACACCGACCGGCGGGGCGTCGACTACGCCACCGCCGGGCGGCTGTCCGCGGAACTGATCGGCGGCCTCGGTCTGCCTCACGACGCGGAGGCGTATCTCTGCGGGCCCGCATCGTTCATGGCCGACCTCGGCTCCGCGCTGGCCGAGCACGGACTCGACCCGGCGCGGATCCACGTCGAAACGTTCGGTGCGGAGGGTTCTCTGAATCCCGGTGTGGTTCCGTCCGATTCCGCTGCGCCGGTGCCGCACCCGCCGCCCGGACGTCCGGGAAGCGGACCGGTGGTCTCGTTCGCGCGCAGCGGGCTCACCGTGCCGTGGGATCCGGGGCGCGGGACGCTGCTCGAATTCGCCGAGGCCTGCGACGTTCCGACGCGCTGGTCGTGCCGCACCGGCGTCTGCCACAGCTGCGAAACGGTCCTGCTGTCCGGATCCGTCGACTACGACCCGGAACCCGTCGAACGACCCGCGGAAGGAAACACCCTCCTCTGCTGCTCGCGCCCGGCGGACGCCGTCGTCCTGGACCTGTAGCGAGTCGCCTACTCGTCCGCGCCACCGGGATCCGACGTGCCGGCCGCCTCGTCGCGGTCGGCCCATTCCAGCAGCGGCTCGAGCGAGAAGACGGCGTCGTCGATTCCGGCGTGCAGGTCGCCGAGCGCCGCGAACCGAGCCGGGACGGTGGCGATGGTGAACTCGCGCGGATCGACGTCGTCGATCTCGTCCCAGGTCACCGGTGTCGACACCGTGGCGTCGGGCACGCCCCGCACCGAGTACGCGCTGGCGATGGTGTGGTCGCGGGCGTTCTGGTTGTAGTCGACGAACAGTTTGCGCGGATCCCGGTCCTTGCGCCACCACGTGGTGGTCACGTCTTGCGGCGACCTGCGCTCGACCTCGCGGGCGAAGGCCAGCGCGGCCCGCCGGACGTCGCCGAATCCCCAGTCCGGCCGGATCCGGACGTACACGTGCAGGCCGCTTCCGCCCGAGGTCTTCGGCCACCCCGTGGCACCCAGTTCGTCGAGCACCTCGTGCACCACCCCGGCGACGCGCCGCACCGTGTCGAATCCGCAGTCGGGCATCGGGTCGAGATCGATCCGCCACTCGTCGGGGCGCTCGACGTCGGCGCGGCGCGAGTTCCACGGGTGGAACTCGACCGTGGACATCTGCACCGCCCAGATCACGTCCGCCGGGTGCGTCACGCACAATTCGTCGGCGTGGCGGTTGTATCGGGGGAACGTCACCCGCACCGTCTGCACCCAGTCGGGGGCGCCGTGCGGCAGCCGCTTCTGATGGACCTTCTCGCCGCTCAACCCGTCCGGGAACCGGTGCATCATGCAGGGGCGCTCGCGCAACGCGCGGACGATCCCGTCCCCGACGCTCAGGTAATAGTTCGCGAGGTCGAGTTTCGTGGCGCCGGTGGCCGGGAAGTACACGCGTTCCGGGTGCGAGATCCGCACGGTCCGGTCGCCGACCTCCAGTTCGACAGCGGGAGCCTTGCTCTTGCCGGTCGCCATGCAGCCAACCTAACCCGCCGTCGATCCGGGCCGCGCTGTTTGCCCGCGGTTTCGCCCGATTCCCGCGCAATCGCGCCGGAAATCTCGCCACTGTCCGTGCGTCTGCGGCGGCCGGTCAGAAGCCCGGCGCGCGGCCACCGTTCCACAACTGTTCGGTGACGTCGTGGAAGCAGACGAGGGTCACCGGATCGTCCTGCCGGCGCAGGATCGGGCGGCTGATGAGGGCGCGCACCCGGGATCCGTCCTGGTGGGCGAGGTCCACGGGTGTGGTCGCGCTCTCGCGGAGGTGTTCCACGGCGTCGGCACCCGTCGTCGTCTCGTCCAGATCCAGCAGCTCCGACACCGGGCGTCCGCGCAGGGACGCCAGCGGATGGCCCAGCATCTCCTCGAACGCGCCGTTCGCGTGGACGACGGTGCCGTCGTCCTCCACCGCCAGAACGGGAACCGGCAGGCGTTCGAGCAGGACGAGGGCAGGTAGCTGCTCGAGGTAGCCCAACGGGGTCCCCGGGGTGGGGCGGCGTCTCTCCTCGTACTCTGCCTGTGCGCTCACGGTCCTATCCTCTCACCGATTCCGACCGTTCGTCCCGGTTGTCGCCACAGTCGGGGATTCGGCGGTCCGCACACGCTGCCGCGCAAGGCCGACGGTCTTCTCAGCGTCGCCACAGCGACGGGCGCCGACACTGCCAGGTGTGAGAGAAGTAGCAACACAGCTAGTCCAGGCCGGCGGGGCGGCCACGTCCGTGCATGCCCGGTTGATCGCCGTCGGCCGCGATGCCGTGGCGGAGGTGCGGGAGGGAGACGGCGCCACCGTCGCGCTGATTCTTCTCGTCTCGTGCGTCGCGCTGTTCTTCGTCGCGTCACTGTGGCTCGGAGCCGCTCGGGACGGCCGATCGGCGGGGGTGCTGCGGGGACTGCGCGTCGCGGCGTCGGCAGGCGCCTTCGGCGCGCTCGCCTACCAGGTGAGGATTTCGGGCCGGGTCACCGCAGCCGACGACCCGGTGCTGAGCTGGCTGGCCGACCACCGTTCGGCGTGGCTGACCGGACCGGCGATCGCGGTCACCGACGCCGGCGGCCCGGTCGGCACCCTCGTCCTCGCGGTTGTCGCCGGCGCGGTCCTGTCCCGGCGCGCGCACTCGCTGATGCCCGCGATCATCCTGATCGGGACAGTCGGTGCGGCGGCCGCGGCGTCCACCGTCACCAAGTCGCTGGTCGGGCGGCAGCGTCCGCCCGTGGCGACGCAGGTTCTGCTCGAGACTGATCACTCCTTTCCGTCCGGGCACGTCACGGGTGCGATGGCGCTCTTCGGCATGACCGCGGTCATGCTCGGATTCGGCCTGCCGGCGCCGCGGCGGTGGGCGTTGTTCCTCCTCGCCGGTGGTCTGACCGTGCTGGTGGCCGCAACGCGCCTCTATCTCGGCGAGCACTGGCTCACGGACGTCGTCGGCGGGGTCGTGCTCGGCGGCACCGCGGTTCTCGCCGGATCCGTGGTCTACGCCTCGTGGGCGGCGGGTCTCGGCTGGGGTCAGCGCGATCGGGGTGAGTGGGACGAGCCGGGCTCGGCGGTGTCGCCCGATCGGACGGTCGGCGTCTCGTAGGCCTGGCGCCGACGGCGAGAACTGAAGTGCGCGAAGACCTTCGCCATGATCGGTGTGGTGACGAGCATGATCACCAGGCGCAGCACCTGGGCGGCCGCGACGAACGTGACGTTCGACGACGTGGAGGCCGACACGGCCAGTACTGCCGCGAGGCCGCCGGGGGTCGTGGCGAGGTAGGCCTCGAGGAGACTCGCGCCGGTGAGGTGGGCGAGCAGGATGCCCAGACCCGCGCAGGCCGCCCCGACCAGCAGGGTGAGCGCGGCCGCATATGGGAGGATTCTCCCGATCGCGCGCAGGCTCGCCCGGTCGAAGGCGAGTCCGGCCTGCCAGCCGATGAGTATCAGTGCGGCGGTCATCAGCATCGGCGGGATCGTGACCGCGTCGCTCCATCCGCCGAGTTCGAACCCCGCGCTCACGGCCAGCGGTCCCAGGGTGGCGGGTGCGGGCAGTCGCACGAGTGACGCCACCGCCGTCCCGCCGACGATGAACAGGGCCAGGAACGCCGCCGCGACATACCATTCGGATCCGCCGCCGGCGTCGGGAACAGTGTCGGCGCCGGTGTCCGCGCGGAAGCCGAACGTCACGATCATCGGCATCGTCAGCACGACGAGCGCCACCCGGAGATACTGCACCACCGCGACGACCCGGTCGTCGCCGCCGAGTTCGCGCGCCATCGCGACGAGTCCGGTGGCACCGCCCGCCGTCATGGAGAGGGATCCGGTGACGGCGTCCACGTCTCGGTGCAGTGCGAGGAGGGCGCCGGCCGCCACGCTGATCGCCAGTGTCGCGGCCGCGATCGAGACCACCGGCACCCACAGCGAGCCCAGTGCGGCGATCGTCTCGCGGTGCACCATCAGTCCCACGGCGCTGGCCAGCACTCCCTGCGCGAGCTTTCCCAGCGGACGGGGCACGCGGGACGGTCCCCATCCGGTGACGGCGAGCGTCGCCGCGACGATCAGAGCCGAGAAGAGTCCCGCCGCCGTGAGGCCGATGCTCTCGCCGACGGCCCATCCTCCGAGGGAGAGCAGGATCAGTGCCATCCAGCGCAGTCCGCGCCGCCGAAACCCGAAGGCGCGCGTCTGCGTGGACTGGTCGGGGGAGCGCAGATCATTCACGAGTGGACGCCTTCCCGGGGCCGGCCGAATGGTGTACTTGAAGGTATACCGTAACAGATACCAACTCGGACGTTACGATGTATGCATGGCGGCGGGGAACAAGGGTGACCAGGTATACGAACAGCTCAGGCAGGACATCCTGAACGGGGTGCTGTCGCCGGGGCAGTCGTTGAGTGCGATCGACGTGGGCACGCGGTTCTCCGCGTCGCGCACCCCGGTCCGGCAGGCCTTCCTGCGACTCGAGGGGGAGGGGCTGGTCACGCTCATCGATCGGCAGGGCGCCCGGGTCTCGCCCATCTCGATCAAGAGTGTTCGCGATCTGTTCGAACTACGTATCCTGCTCGAGTCGGCGGCGACGCGGATGGTCGCCGAGGCTGTCGCGCAGGACGCTGCGGTCAGGGGGCAGTTCGAGGACGTCACCGCCGGATTCGAGACGATCGCCGAGGAAGAACCGTCCGAAGCGCGCCGCGACCGGTTCTACGCACTCGCGGAACGCTACGACCAGGCCGTCATCACGCACACCCGGAACGCACAACTCGCCCGCTCCATCGCGGACCTGCGCCCCCACACCGAGCGGCTGCGCAACATCGCCCACTCCCGGCCCGACCGCATGGACGTCTCGTTGTCCGAGCACCTGTCGATCTGCCGTGCAATCCTCGCCGGCGACGGGGCCGCAGCCGCCGAGGCCTGCACCGAACACCTGGCCCAGACGCAGAAGACGATCCTCGACGCCGTCATCAACCCGCAGGGATCGGCCCTCGCCATCGACCTGGTCACCGCGTAGTCGGGACCGCGATCGCGGCACCGTCGACGAGGTAGCCCGGTCTAGTTTCTCGGTCTCCGTCGGATACTGTGGATGTGCCTCGTGCTCGGCGAGCGGAAGGGTCTGCAGATGCGAAGCGACGACGATGCCCGGAGTGGCGGTCCCGCGCCGACCCCGAAGCAGACCGTCACCATGCAGGACATCGCCGACCGGGTCGGAGTCTCGAAGGCCTTGGTGTCCATGGTATTTCGGCGTGTGACCGGCCCGAGCGCGGAGACGCGGAAACGCGTTCTCGAAGTCGCGGACGAGCTGGGTTACCGACCGAACCGCACGGCCGCGCTGATGTCGCTGCGGCGCACGCACCTCGTCGGCGTGATGGCCGACATCCGCAACAGCTTCCACGCCGAAATGGTCGAGTACCTGGTCGCCGCCGCCGACGAGCACGGGTACGAGGTGGTGCTGGGTGCAGTCACGCCGACGCACGGGGAGCAGAAGGTCGTCGAGACGCTGCTCGACTTCCGGTGCGAGGCGCTGATCCTCCTCGGCGCCGAACTCGGGACCGTGGTGCTGGACGCGCTCGCCGAGCGGGTTCCGGTGGTCGTGGTGGGCCGGCGTGTCGGCGGCAAAGTCGATACCGTGCGGACCGCCGACGGCAAGGGCATCGGCACCGTCGTCGATCATGTCGTGGAACTCGGGCATCGCCGGATCGTCCACCTCAGCGGTGGCGAGGGCACGATCGCGGCCGACCGGCGATCCGGGTACACGCGGGCGATGCGGCGGCACGGTCTCGACGCCGACGTCGTGGACGGCGATTTCACCGACAGTGCGGGAACCGATGCGGCGCAGGCCCTCCTGGCGCGGCCGCAGCTGCCGACGGCGGTGATCGCCGCCAACGACCGCAGTGCGATCGGGCTCATCAGCGAATTGCGGCGGGTGGGACTGCGGATTCCCGAGGACGTCTCGGTCGCCGGATACGACGACAGCACCTTGGCACAACTCGCGCACCTCGATCTGACCTCGGTCAATCAGCAACCCCGGGAACAGGCCGCGAAGGCGGTCGACGCGGTCATCGAGCGCCTCGATCAGGGGCGGACCGTGCCTGCGGCGATCGTCCTGAGGCCCCGGCTCGTGGTGCGCCGCACCACCGGTCCCGTCTCCGCGTCGGTGGAGGGCCCCCGGTCCGGCGTGTCCTGATCGCCGACGTCACCTGAATTCGCAACGCCCGCAGGGGCGTTGGTTCGCCGCGCCCGGCACTGGTCCGGTCTTCCGCGCCCGCCCGCTGTCGAGGGCTTGACACCGCTGCGTGACTCAGCTCATAGTAGTCGTACTAGACCGGTCAAATAGACCGAACTAGCCGGAGCCCTACGGCAGCATCTCCGACTCGTCCGACCCGCAGGATCCCCACATCGAAAGGCTTCACTCATGACCTCCAACTCGATCGGTGTCGCCGTCATCGGCGGCGGCATGGCCGGACGAGCGCACGCCGCCGGATATCGCATGGCGCCGACCCTGTTCGGCACCGACCGTCCCGACGTGCGGTTGGTTGCCATCGCCGACACCAACGAGGCCGTTGCCGACGACACCGCCAAGCGGTACGGCTACGAGCGGGCCGAATACAGCTGGCAGGCGATCGCGGAATCGCCCGACATCGACGCGGTCAGCGTCGTCGTCGCCAACCAGTTGCACCGGGAGATCGTCGAAGGACTGCTCGCCGCCGGTAAGCACGTGCTGTGCGAGAAGCCCCTGGCCGGCTCGATCGCGGACGCCGAATCCATGGTCGCGGCCGCCGCAGACGCCGACACCATCGCGACGGTCGGGTACACCTACCGCCGGTCACCCGCGATCCAGGCCATCCGCGACGAACTCGCGACGGGCCGCCTCGGCGACATCGTCCACTTCAACGGGCACTACTGGTGCGACTACGGCCTCGATCCGTCGTCGCCGATCACGTGGCGGTACCGCGGCGGTCCCGGCACCGGCGCTCTCGCGGACGTCGGCAGCCACCTGCTCGACATGGCCGAGTTCGTGTGCGGCCCCATCGTCGAGATCAGCGGCGCGACCTTCGCCACGGTGATCGCGGAGCGTCCCGTCCCGGCCGGCGTCACGTACGGTCACACCAAGGCCGAGACCACCGGTGAGATGGCACCCGTGGAGAACGAGGACCTCGCCACGTTCACCGCACGCTTCCAGAACGGCGCGGTCGGCACCTTCTCCGCTTCCCGTGTCGCGCACCAGCTTCCGGACGGGCTCGGATTCGAGCTGTTCGGGACGGCCGGTTCGGCCGCATTCGACCTGGCTCGCGCCGCGGAGTTCTCGGTGTCCAGCGACGGCCTCGACTCCACCGTCAACGGGCAGCGGCGGGTGATCATCGGACCGCAGCACCCGTACATCCAGGGTGGGTTGCCGATGGACGCAGGCGGCGTCGGTCACGGCAAGGCCGAGTTCTTCGCCTACCAGGCCCGCGCCTTCCTCGACCAGATCGCCGGCATCGACAACCTGGGCCCCCTGCCGACCTTCGCGCACGCCCTGCGCGGCATGCAGATCGTCACCGCCGTCGCGGAGTCCGCTCGCTCGAACGGTGCAGCCGTCAAGATCGGCTGACCCACCTCACCTCGCCCGACCCCTCACATCTCAAGGACCGCTCATGAAACTCGGTGTGTACACCGCCATCCTGCACGACCGCTCCCTCCGGGAGGCGCTGGAGACCATCGCCTCGCTCGGACTCGACGGCGCGGAAATCAACGCCGGCGGCTTCATCGGCACCCCGCACCTTCCCGTGAAGGAACTTCTCTCCGGCGAGGTCTCGCCGCAGGAGTACCTGAAGGTGTTCGACGAGACCGGTGTGTCGATCGCCGGTCTCAACTGCAACGGCAACCCGCTGCACGCCGACCCCGAGGTCGGCCCCGAGGACGCCGAGGATCTGCGCAACGCGATCCGGGTCGCCGGACTGCTCGGCGTCGACCGGGTGGTCGCCATGTCCGGGCTGCCCGCCGCGCATCCCGGCGGTCAGTGGCCGGCGTGGCATGTGAACACCTGGGACAGTGGCTATCTCGATTCACTCGACTACCAGTGGGATGAGGTCGCGGTGCCGTTCTGGAAGGAGATCGACGCGCTCGCCCGCGAGAACGGCGTGAAGGTCGCGATCGAGATGCACCCGCAGAACCTCGTCTTCAACCCGCCGACCCTGAAGCGTCTGGTGGAGAAGACCGGCGCGACGAACGTCGGCGCGGAGATGGACCCGTCGCACCTGTTCTGGCAGGGCATCGACCCGGTTGCCGCGATCGAGTGGCTCGGCGACCTCGTCTTCCATGCCGCCGCGAAAGACACCCGGATCAACGACAACTGCTCGATCTACGGAGTTCTCGACGACCGGTTCACCCGCATCCCCGCCGACCAGAATCCCACCGGGCTCGGCGGCAGGCACGTGGTCAACAAGTGGCCCGAGGACTCGGCGTGGGACTTCGTCGCCGTCGGACGCGGACACGACGTCGACTTCTGGTCCCGCTTCCTCGCGGCCCTGCGAAAGGTCGACCCCGCCATGGCCGTCAACATCGAGCACGAGGACGTCGAACTGGGTCAGCTGGAGGGGCTGCAGGTCGCGGCGAAGACACTGCGGGACGCCGTGTCCGCGGTAGCAGCGCGATAGTGATCACGTCGCGGGAGGGATGTCCCGGCGCCCTGCGGTCAATCGGTCCAGGACCAGCCGCAGCGGAGCCCAGGTCGACCTCCCGCGGCGGGTCACGGCGTATGCCGTCAGCACGACCTTCGGGTCGGCGAGCGGGAGGACCGTGACTTCGCTCCGGGTGGGACGGTCGGCGGGGAGCAGGCCCACCCCGTAGCCGGCGGTGATGAGGTCCTCGACGAGATCGAGGCTGTCGATCTGGTGGGCGATCCGCGGAGTGAAACCGGCGAGGGAGGCCAGGGTGCGGACGGCGTCCTCGTCGGCGGTGTTGCGGGAGTTCACGATCCACGTCGAGTTCGCATAAGCCGCGACGTCGGCCGGGGTGTCGTCGGCGGCGGGCGCGGGGACGCCGAGCCCCCACGGCGTCGACCACAGCGGGACGGCCTCGAGCGCGGCGCCGGGTGACGCCGGCGCCAGGTTGTAGTCGTAGGTCAGGGCGAGGTCGAGTTCGTCGTCGGCGAGCAAGGCGAAGGCCTCGACGGGTTCGTATTCGCTGATCACCACGTCCACCCGTGCGTGCGTGCGGGCCAGTTCGGCCACGACCGGCAGCAGCGACACGCGGATGCCGGTCGCGAAACCCCCGACGCGCAGGGTGCCCGCGGGTTCCGCGTGGGGATCGAGGTCCAGTCTTGCGGCGTCGACGGCCGCCAGGATCGTGACGGCGTGGTCGGCCAACCGGCGTCCGGCCGGGGTCAGCCGCACCCGTCGGCCCACCGGTTCGACGAGTTGCGCACCCGTTTCCTTCGCCAGGGCGGCGATCTGCTGGGACACCGTGGAGGTGGTCAGCCGGTGGGTTTCCGCGACTTCCCGCATGGAGCCGAGTCGTGACAGTTCGAGCAGGAGATGCAGGCGTCGGGTGTCCATCGTGTCATTGTCCGTGATATCTGAACGGTGTGTCCATGAAAGTCACGTGGACGTGAACGGTTGACGGGGTTTTCAATGTTCGCATGACCAGGAACACCCCTCATGTCGGCGCGATGATGGCGCTCACGTCGATGCTGTGCGTGCAGATCGGGCTCGCGATCTCCGTGGGCGTGTCCGACCGCGTCGGTGCCGACGGCGCCGCCTGGCTGCGTCTGGCGTGGGCCGGGGTACTGCTGGTCGTGATCGTGCGTCCCCGCCCGAAGGCGTTCACGCGGTCGTCCCTCGTGGCCTGTGTGCTGCTCGGAGTGGTCACGGCGGCGGTGACCTTGCTGTTCATGGCCGCGGTGCAGCGGATACCACTCGGCACCGCGAGTGCGCTGGAATTTCTCGGTCCACTCGGCGTCGCCGTCCTGCACGGGCGGGGCAGCCTGAAGTGGCCGGCGCTGGCGGCGGTCGGTGTCGTGCTCCTGACGCAACCGTGGGCCGGGGGAGTCGATCCCGTCGGAATCC
Source organism: Rhodococcus sp. 4CII (assembly GCF_014256275.1). NCBI lineage: Bacteria > Bacillati > Actinomycetota > Actinomycetes > Mycobacteriales > Nocardiaceae > Rhodococcus > Rhodococcus sp. 4CII. Next base: position 1,998,362 of record NZ_JACCFE010000002.1, on the reverse strand, counting down.
TGTTCGCCCTCGGTGCGGCCGGGTGCTGGGCGCTCTACATCGTGCTGACCCAGCGGGTGGGCGACGAAGTTGCCGGTGTCAGCGGGCTGGCGGTGTCGATGCCGGTCGCCGGTGTGGTGGCGACCGTCGTCGGCGGACCGTCGATGCTCGCGAAGATGACACCGGAACTGTTGCTCCTCGGGCTGGGTCTGGCGATACTGCTGCCGGTCGTGCCGTTCACCCTGGAGATGCTCGCCCTGCGCCGCCTCACCACGGCGGCGTTCGGGACCCTGATGAGCCTCGAACCGGCGTTCGCTCTGATCATCGGGCTCGTCGTGTTGCACCAGGTTCCGGATCAGTGGGCCGTGGCCGGGATCGGCTTCGTGGTCGCGGCGGGCATCGGCGCGGCGCGGTCCGGGGCACGCACACCTCCCGACGAGGGCGGGGCCGCGGAGTCCGGCCCACCGCAGGCACCGTCGACCTGCTATCTTGAACGTCGTTCAAGTGTGCAGCAAGAGGAGTCGTCGTGACAGATGTGGGGAGTGCTCGGGTGTCGAGGCTCGGAATTTCGGCCCGGGACATGGCGCAGATCGCCGTATTCGCCGCGCTGATCGCCGCCCTGGGGTTGCCCGGTGCGATCACGGTCGGATTCAGCGGCGTGCCGATCACGCTGCAGACCCTCGGCGTCATCCTCGCCGGCGCGGTCCTCGGGGCCCGCAAGGGCACCGCCGCCGTCGCGGTCTTCCTCGCGCTGACCCTGATCGGTCTCCCATTGCTGTCCGGTGGCCGCACCGGACTGACCGCGCTCGCCGGGCCCAGTGCCGGATACCTCGTCGGCTGGATTCCCGCGACGCTGGTCATCGGATTCCTCACCGCCCGCATCCTGCCGAAGTACCCGCTGGTCCCCGGTCTGCTGATCAATGCACTGGGTGGGATCGTCGTCATCTACGCCTTCGGCACCGTCGGACTGCTGCTCCGCACCGATCTGGGGGTCGGCGCCGCCATCACCACCAACTTCGCCTTCATCCCGGGCGACCTGCTGAAGGTCGTCGTCGCGACCGTCGTCGCCAAGAGTGTGCACCGCGCGTACCCGGGCCTGATTCGTACGTGAGTTCCGAACTCGGCGGCGCCGGCGATCAGCCCGCCCTCGACGTCGGCGGTCGCACGTACACGTACGCCCAACTCGACCGTGCGATCGAGCAGTGGATCGACGAACACGGCGCAGGCTCATCCGTCACGGACGCGTCCGAGTTGCCGGTTCCGGACGCGTTGATCCGCGTCTGCGCCGCCGCGCGGCGGGGAACCACGGTGATCGTCGAGAACCCCGAGGCCCGCCCCGACCGCGCGGACATCCCGCCGTCGGCCTTTCTACTGGTGGCCACGTCCGGCTCGACGGGCAGGCCCCGTCCCCTCGCCCGCACCGCGGCGTCCTGGTTCGACAGCTTCCCGGCCTTCACCGCGATCACCGGGATCTCCGCCGCGGACCGCGTGCTGATCACCGGTCCGCTGCACGCCACGATGCACCTGTTCGGCGCGGTGCACGCACTGTGGCGCGGCGCGTGCGTCACCGACGATCCGTCGGAGGCGACGGCGGTGCACGCCGTCCCCGCCGTCCTCCGTGAGGTGGTGGGGAAGGCTCCGAAGCTGCGCACGGCCGTCGTCGCCGGCACCGCCCTGGACGACGGCGCCCGCGCGGTGGCGGACGGCATCGAGATCGTCGAGTACTACGGCGCCGCGGAACTCTCCCTCGTCGCCGCGCGGCGGGTTCCCGAACCGCTGCGGCTGCTGGACGGCGTCGACGCCGACATCCGCGACGGTCTGCTCTACGTCCGCTCCCCGTACAGCGTGATCGGGGCGCCGGACTGGTTCGGTGTCGGCGACCTGGCGGAACTCGGTGCGAACGGTGAGCTGACGGTCCGCGGCCGGGGCGAGTCCGCGATCAACGTCGGCGGCACCACGGTGGTCGCCGAGGACGTCGAGCGCATCCTCGAAACCGTCGACGGTGTCGGCGCGGCCGCCGTGGTCGGATCGCCGCACTCGGTGCTCGGGGAGACGGTCACCGCCGTGGTCGAGCTGGACGGCACCGCAGAAATCGAGGAAGTCCGCTCGCGAGCGCGCCGGGTACTGACGAAGGAAGCGCTGCCCCGCCGCTGGGTGCGGATCGAGTCGCTGCCCCGCACCGCCAGTGGCAAGGTCGCGCGGGGTCGGGTGAGAGACTTGCTGGCATGAGCTCTGTCCCTGTACTGGTGGCGCCGCGTCGGACGCCGATCGGCAATGCCGGGCACGGGTTCGCCGACCTGACCACCACCGATCTGGCTGCCCCCGTCCTGCGCGACGTCCTGTCGTCATTGCGAGGGGTGGGGATCGAGGCGGAGGTCGACGACGTCGTGCTCGGCAACTGCCTCGGACCGGGTGGTGACCCGGCGCGGGTCGCGGCCCTGCGGGCGGGGCTGGGCGTGGACGTTCCGGGGGTCACCGTCGATCGGCAGTGCGGTTCCGGACTCGACGCGGTGATGCAGGCCGCGCTGCGCGTGCGCAGCGGCGCCGACGACCTCATCCTGGCGGGTGGCGTCGAGTCGGCGAGCACCGCGCCGTGGCGGTTCTGGCCGCCGGTCGCGGGCGCCGATCCGGTGCGGTACACCCGTGCTCCCTTTGCGCCGCAGGAATTTTCCGACCCCGACATGGGCGTGGCCGCGGACGATCTGGCGCGGGCCCGCGGCATCAGCCGGGAACGGCAGGATGCGTACGCGGCGCGGTCGCACACCCTCGCGGCCGCGGCCGACTTCTCGTCGGAAATCGTGCCGATCGGTGGCCTCGCGCGGGATCAACGTATCCGCGCCGGCATGACCGAGGCCCGGCTCGCACGGTTGCGCCCCAGCTTCGGTGCCGGCGGGACGGCCACGGCGGGCAATTCGTGCGGCATCTCGGACGGCGCCGCGGTGCTGGCGGTGACCACCGAAGCACTGGCGGCCGGACTGCCGGCGCTGCGGGTACTCGGCTCGGCCGTCGCGGGATCGGATCCGGCGCTGCCCGGCCTCGGCCCGGTGCCCGCGATCCGCAAACTCCTGAAGAGAACCGGACACGACGTGGCCGATCTCGGCGTCGTGGAGATCACCGAGGCGTTCGCGTCGGTGGTGCTGGCCGTGTCGGACGAACTCGGGCTGGACGAATCCGTGATCTGCCCGCAGGGCGGCGCCATCGCGATGGGACACCCGTGGGGTGCGTCGGGGGCGATTCTGTTGGTGCGCTTGGCAAGTCAGATGCTGCGGGAGAACGGTCCCGCACTGGGGCTGGCGGCGTGCGCCATCGGCGGCGGCCAGGGCATCGCGATGTTGGTGGAGCGCGTGTCGTGAGCGAGATCGTCTTCGACTCGGTGAGCCACGCCTTCGGTGACCGCCAGGTGCTGCGCGGCGTCGACCTGCGGTTCTCGGAGCGCCGCGTCGGCATCATCGGATCCAACGGTTCCGGCAAGTCGACGCTGGCACGGATGATCAACGGGTTGCTGAAACCCACCTCCGGCACTGTCACGGTCGACGGCGTCGACGCCGCCAAAAAAGGTGCGTACGTGCGGCGCAAGGTGGGGTTCGTGTTCACCGACCCCGACACCCAGATCGTCATGCCCACGGTGTCCGAGGACCTGGCGTTCTCGCTGCGCCGCTCCGGTCTGAGCAAACAGGAGATCGCGGCCCGCGTCGAGGAGATCCTGGTCCGGTTCCGGCTCGACAAGCATGCCGAGCATCCCGCGCACCTGCTGTCCGGCGGGCAGAAGCAGTTGCTCGCGATCGGTGCCGTCCTCATCCGCAGGCCCGAGGTGATCATCGCCGACGAGCCGACCACGCTGCTGGATCTGCGCAACGCCCGCGTGGTGGCCGACGCGCTCGATTCGATGGATCAGCAGGTGATCGTCGTGACGCACCAACTGGCGTTGCTGGAGAGTTTCGAGCGGGTCATCGTCATCGACGACGGCCTCGTCGCGTTCGACGGCAGCCCCGAAGACGCCGTCCCCGCCTACCGCCAGCTGGTCGAATGATCGGCCTGTACCGACCGGGCGACTCGCTGGTGCACCGCATGCCGGCCGGGCTGAAACTGGTGCTGTTGATTGCGTCGATCCTGGCGGCCACCGTGTTCGTGCGCACCCCCCTCGAGGTCGGTGTCGTCGTCGTGGTGGTGGGCCTGCTGTTCGCCGTGGCCCGCATTCCGTGGACCGTCGCGGTCGCGCAGTTGCGGCCGGTGGTGTGGATGTTGCTGATCATCGCCGTGTTCCAGGTATGGATCACCTCGCCCGCGCGTGCCGTCGTCGTGTGCGGGGTGCTGCTGATCTCGGTCGCGCTCGCGGCCCTGGTCACGCTCACCACCCGGGTGACGGACATGCTCGACACCGTGTCGCGTGCACTCGGGCCGCTGCGGCGCTTCGGGGTCGATCCCGACCGGATCGGACTCCTGCTCGCACTGACGATCCGGTGCATCCCGCTGCTCACCGGGATCGTGCAGGAGGTGGCGCAGGCCCGCAAGGCCCGCGGGCTGCAGTGGTCGATGACGGCGCTCGCCACACCCGTTCTGGTCCGCGCACTGCGGACCGCAGACGCGATGGGTGACGCCCTCGTCGCCCGGGGAGTGGACGATGACTGAGTTGCTCGCCGAGCGGATCGCGGCGCGCGCGACCGAGAACGGGGACACCGTCGCGGTGGTGTCCGCTCGGGAAACCGTGGACTACGGCCGATTCTGGACGAGGGTCGCACGGACCGCGGCCGGGCTCGACGGCATGGACCGGCTCGCCGTGCTGCCGACATCCGACGTCGGGTCACTGGTCGCCGTCGCGGCGGCGATGCACGCGGGTGTCAGTGTTGTGCTGCTGCACCGGCACCTGCTGCCCGGGCAGTTGACTCGGGTACTCGAACTCGCGAAGCCGGGCGCCGTGGTGGCCGCACCCAACCAGCACACCCGGCTTCGGAGATTGGGATTCGACGGCACCATCGAGACCGCCGGCAGCCTGGAATCCGACGGAATCGCACGCCGGGCGCACCCCGGCGCCGAACTGCTGGTCGGCATCACCTCCGGCACCACCGGTGAGCCGAACCTGTTCGTGCGCAACCAGCGGTCGTGGGCCACGACTCTCGATCGATCCGACACGACGTTCGACATCGGCAGTGGAGACCGCGTGTCGGTGCCCGGAGTCCTCGACCACACGCATTTCCTGTACGGCGCGCTGCACGCCCTCACCCGCGGCGCGACGGTGGATCTGCGGCCGGTCACGCAGTCGTTGCTCGACGCGCCGACGCATCTGTATTCGGTACCGACCATCGCCTGGGACGTGGTGCGGTCGGGGATCGGGACGGTCGGAAGTATCCGGGAGGTGCTGTCCTCGGCGGCCCGCTGGCCGCGCACGGGGCGTGAGGCGTTGCAGGACGTCCTGCCGAATGCGTCGCTCGTGCACTTCTACGGAGCATCCGAATTGAGCTTCGTGTCGTTCGACAGGGGACTCGGCGCGGACGACGAGCATTCGGTAGGCGAATTGTTCGACGGTGTCGACGTGGAGATCCGCGACGGTCTGGTCTACGTGCGCAGCGACATGCTGTTCGACGGGTACCTCACCGAAGACGGTGTGGTGGACGGACCTTCCGACGGGTGGATGACGGTAGGAGACCGCGGCCGGGTGGTGGGCACCGGCCTGCACCTGTTCGGCCGCGCCACCGACACGGTGATCCGGGCGGGCCTCAACGTCGAACCTGCCGCCGTCGAAGCCGCACTGATCGCGCTCCCCGGTGTCGTGGAGGCGGCGTGCATCGGCGTGCCCGACAGTCGGATGGGCGAGGCGCCGGCCGCCGCGATCGTCGTGGACGGCGCCGAGCCGAGGTCCAGCGACATCTGGCGGCACTTGCGGGCCACGCTGCCGAGCCCGAGCATGCCGGTGCAGGTTCTCGTGGTCGACAGTCTGCCGCGGACCCCGCGCGGCAAGCTCGACCGTCCGGCGCTGGCGGCCACCCTGGCCGCGTCTCGGGATCGTAATCCCGCATAGCCCATCAGATTTCGAGACTGAGCAGGTGGTAACCCAGCGTCTTGCCGTGCCCGTCGAGTGCGGGTGAACCGGTGACGCCGCCGCCGAGGACGCCGGGCAACTCGACCACCATCGCCAGCAGGTTCGGCTGCACGGTGCGCCGGGCCGTCCCGGTGACCAGTTCACCGTAGTGGGCGGCGACGACGTCTTCGGTCAGCCTCTCGGTGAGATGACGGTAGGCGGCGTGGTCGCGGGCCAGCACGGCGACGATGAGAGTGTCGCCCTTGTCGCCGGCACGGACGTCGGCGAGTGCGTCGACTCGCTGAACGGTTGCGGGCGTCGTCATTTCGGAACCTCCGTGAGATGGACGCGGGTGGACACGAGATCGCGGGGCAGTGTGCACGAGCGGATCGCGAGTACCTCGGTCGACGAGCGTCGGGCCCCGCCCCCGCCGGCCGGTCCGTTGGTGTACAGGCTCTCCACCTCCCAGCCGACGAGATCGGCTTCCTCCCGGGTTCGTGCGCGGGCGGCGACCCGCACCCGCACCTCGTGGGCGCCGGTGTCCGTGTCGAGTCCGCGGAAAGCCGCACCGGCGCCGATATATTCGACGGAGACGGCGTCCTCGGGAAAGCCGTGCACGTCGACGAGTCGTTCGGTGACGATCTCCGCCGCGAGCTGGGCGCGGGGGTAGGCACGCGGGCCCGCGTAGCTGATCTGCCCCTCACCGAGCCAGCCGCCGCGGAAGCCGAGGGTGACCTTCAGCTGCTGTGGGCGGGGGCGCCCCGTTGCACCGGTGATGGTGACCCGGTCGGGTCCGACACCGGTGAACGACACGTTGCCGAAATCCGCGGTGACGTCCGGCGTCAGATACGAGGTGGGATCGCCCACCTCGTAGAGGAGTTGCTCGGCGCAGGTTCGTTCGGTGAGGATGCCGCCCGATCCATCGAGTTTGCCGAATGTCGCCGATCCGTCCGCGAGGACGTCGGCGAACGGGAACCCGAGATCGGCCATGCCCTTCACCGGTTTGGTGACGGGATCCGCGTAGTACCCGCCCGTGAGTTGACCGGCGCATTCGAGCAGGTGCCCGATCGCGGTGGCGGCGCCGATGGTGGCGTGGTCGGCCAGGTCCCACCCGAAATGATGGGCGAGTGGGGCGACGTAGAGGGAGGGATCGGCCAGGCGGCCGGTGACGACGACGTCGGCGTCCAGCTCGAGCGCGGGAATCACGGCCTCCGCCCCGATGTACGCGTTCGCGGAGACGAGCAGCTCGTCGTGCTCCGACAGTCGTTTCCCGGTTTCCCACACGACGGGGTCGTGGCGCAACACCTGGTCGAGGACCGCGTCACCGGTGACCGCGGCGATGCGCACGCCTCGGTCGGCGGATCGGGACGCGATGCCGGAGACCAGCTCTGCAGCGGCGAGCGGGTTCGCGGCACCGGCGTTGGTGATCACCGTGGTCCCGGATGCGAGTGTGTACGGAAGAACCGCGCGCATGCGTGCGGCGAGCAGCGGATCGTATCCTGCGCCCGGATCCTCGAGGCGGCGAGAGTTCCCGGCGGCGACGGTGCGTTCGCCGAGGCATTCGAAGATCAGGTAGTCGAGGTCGGCGCGGCGGGCGAGTTTCTCGGCAGGGTCGATGCGATCCCCGGAGAACCCGGATCCTGCGCCGAGTCGCACGCTCCGCGAGGCGCTACCGCGGGTGCTCGATGGGGTCACGGGCTCGGAGTCCTTTGCTTGTGGGCTGATTACAGCGAGAGGGCGCCGGTGAACAGCGCCACGACGGTCATGACGATCGTGGTCCCGAAGGCCCAGCCGAAGATGAAACGCTGGTGCTTGCCGAGCTCGACCTTGCTCAGTCCGATCAGGATGAACGTCGCGGCGGTGAGCGGGCTGAGCGGAAAACCGGTGGTCATCTGCCCGAGGATTGCGGCGCGGCCGATCTCCGCCGGGTCACCCCCGAACGATGCGGTGGTCTCCGCGAGCACCGGTACGACGCCGAAGTAGTAGGCGTCCGGGGTGAAGACCAGGCTGAGCGGCATCGATGTGACGGCGGTGATGACGGGGATGAGGGAGCCGGCGGACTGCGGAATCCAGGAGACGAAGGTTTCGGCCATCGCGGTGATCATCCCGGTGCCGTTGAGGATGCCGGTGAGCACGCCGGCCGCGAGGATCATCACCACCACCATGGTGACGTTGCCGCCGTGTTTCGCGAACAGAGCCTGCTGGTCGGCCCACTTCGGCCGGTTGACGGCGAGCGCGAGCGCGAATGCAATGGCGAATGCCACCTCGAGCGGCACGAGCTGGAACAGCAGGATCACGATCAGGGCGAGAGTGAGCACCGTGTTGAACGCCATGACCGCCCGCTGGCGGCCGGTGCGGACCGGCGCGTCGGAAATGTGCGGCGTGCCGGGGCCACCGCCGCCGGGAGCCGTCAGTTCGGTGACGCCGAGCCGCTTCCGTTCCGTGCGGCCGATCATGTAGGCGGAGAACAGGACCCACAGCACGCCGGCCCCCATGGCGGGCAGAACCGGCGTGAAGATGTCGGCGCTGGTCACGTCGAGCGCCGCCATGGCGCGGACGGTCGGGCCGCCCCACGGAATCATGTTCATGAGACCCGCGGCGAGACAGACGATGCCGGTCAGGACGACGGGGCGCATCCCGAGCCGCTGGTAGATGGGGAGCAGTGCCGAGATGGTGATGAGGAAGGTCGACGTGCCGTCGCCGTCGAGTGCGACGAGCAGGGTCAGCACCGCGGTTCCGACGGCGATCTTGGTGGGATTGCCCCCGGCCCATCCGACGATGCGGCGGATCGCGGGATCGAACAGTCCCACGTCGACCATCAGGCTGAAATACAGGACCGCGAAGGCGATCATGATCGCGACGGGCGCGACCTTCAGCAGACCGTCGCCCACCATGTTCCCGAGGTCGGGTGCCCAACCGCCCACGATCGCGAACGCGATGGGGACGAGGATCAGCGCGACGAGCACCGAGACCCGTCGGCTGAACGCGAGCGCCAGGAAACAAGCGATCGTGGCGAAGCCGAGCGCGGCAACCATGTGACCTCCTTCGAAACGGAGTCTCAGTGTCGCGCGGCTCACAATTGCGCGTCAAATATCAATGGCCGATCGATTCATGAGTTGAACTCATGAATGTACGAGCGCAGCCGAAGGCGGTGGAGCGACTCGCCAGCGCATGAATAACGGCCATAATGATGCGCATGAGCATCAATCTCGGGATCTCTCACCTGAGGAGCATCGTCGCCATCGCCGACTACGCGAGCTTCACGTCGGCGGCCCACGCACTCGACGTCTCGCAGTCCTCGCTGAGCCGCTCGGTCGCCGAGGCCGAGCGCAGACTCGACGTCACGCTGTTCGACCGCACCACTCGCCGCGTCGAGCTGACCACGCACGGGCACGAGATCATCGAGCACGCCCGGCGGATGCTCCACGACTTCGACGACGGGCTCACCCAGATCGAGCGTTTCGTCACCGGGGACCGCGGAATAGTCACGGTGGCGTGCCTGCCGTCGCTCGCGGCCACGTTCCTTCCGCCGTATGTGGTGAACTTCCGCGAGCGGCACCCCGACGTGCGCCTCCAGATCCGGGACGGACTACGGCAGGAGGTGCTCGATGCCGTGTACTCGGGCACCGTCGACCTCGCCCTGGTCACTACGTCGGGGGTTCTGCCCGGCCTGCGCCAGGACGTTCTGACGAGCGACTCCTTCTATTGCGCTGTCCCGCCGTCGCATCCGTTCGCCGATCGGCCGACGCTCCGGTGGGCGGACCTCGCCGGGCAGCCGTTCATCGCGTTCGGACCCGAGAGCAGTATCGCGGCGCCCGTCCGCCGGGCCCTCGAGGATGCTCGCATCGAACTCGGCCCGGTCATGCAGGCGCAAAACATCGGTGCGGTAGCGGGATTGGCCGCCGCCGGTCTCGGGGTCACTGCGGTGCCCGAACTCGTGCTTCCGATGATCTCGTTCGCCGGTCTCGTCCACATACCCCTGCACCCGAGAGTCGACCGCACCATCTCACTCGTCCAGGTGGCCGGCCGGCCGCAGACGGCGAGCACTCGCGGTTTCGTGAACACGCTTCTCGCCGAACGAGCTGTCGATTCCGGCTAGCCCGAGACAGGGCCGGTGGTCGACCGCCGGATCAGGCGCGGGGCGAGCACGAGGTCGACGGCCTCGTGCCCGGCGATCTGGGCCAGCGCGCCGTCGACGGCGGCGTCGGCCATCTGCGTGGCGTCCTGGGAGATCGTCGTCATCTGCACGTGCGGAATCCTCGCCAGTCGGGAGTCGTCGTAGCCCACGACGGAGATGTCCGCGGGCACGTCCAGGCCGCGGCGGACCAGGAGGTCCAGCACACCGGTGGCGCACCGATCGTTGAAGGCGACGACGGCGGTCGGGGGATCAGTCATCTCCAGAAGCTCCTGCATTCCCTGTGCGCCTTCGGTTTCCGTGGGGCCACCGGTGACGACCGTTGCCGTCTCCGACAGCCCGTGCCGGCCCATCGCAGCCAGGAAGCCGGCCCGGCGGTCCGAGCCGCCGGGTGCGTCGGCGCCGTCGATGTGGGCGATACGCCGGTGCCCGAGTTCGGCGAGGTGGTCGACGGCGAGGGTGATGCCGGTGACGTCGTCGCCGCGGACCGCACCGACCCCGGGCAGGCCGCTCGACCGCGCCACGACCAGAGCGGGCACGCGGTCGGCCAGTTCACCGAGCGCGTCGGCGTCGAATCGGGATCCGAGAAGGATCGCGGCCTCACAGCGCTCCCGCATCAGCGCCTGCACCGCGACCTGCTCGGCGCGGCTCGGCGCGACCGCGCTGAGCATGACGTCGTATCCGCGCCGCGCCGCCGCCGCGTAGATCTGTTCGACGAGATCGCCGTGGAACGGTTGCTGCAGTTCGAACACCACTCCGAGGAGCCGGGAACTGGCCTGCCGCAGTTTCTGCGCGCGACGGTCCGGCACGTAGCCCATGTCGTCGGCGATCTCGAGCACGCGCCGGCGGGTCGCCTCGCTGGCGCCGGGAACGCCCCGCATCACGATCGAGACGAGCGCGGTGGAAACGCCTGCCGCTCGCGCGACATCGCCCATCGTCGGACGGGTGCCACCGGTCGACGCCACTACCGGTTCGGCCACGTGCACGGCTCCTTGTCTTCCGGGGCTCGCGCTGTCCGTTCGCGGCCGCTCTCGACCAATGATCTCACGAGTTTCACGTCCGCATCGCGACGATCGGTGCGACGAGGTCGATGCCGTGCTGATCACCGCCCCCGCGCGGAGCCATACCGACCTGGTCGTGGCGGCCGCGGCCGCCGACCCTGATCCGGCCGGACGCGCGCGCCGAGGTATTCGGTTCCGGCGGAATAATCACTGCGGGAATCGGACTCGGTATCGACACGACCCACTGCGGCCCGGACGGGCTGCACGTCGACTCCGCGCGCCGCGACACCGACCTGCTGCACTCCGCCTACGTGGGGGAACTGGAAACCGGACTCGACAACCCGAGGCTTCACGCGCCGATCGGTCGCGGCTCGCTCCCGTAGCCGGACAGTCGGCCGGTGTTGTGTGCCTCGATCATCCGGTGTTCGTCGCGTTGTGCGCCGCGCAACGGCAGGGATCGCGCAGCAGCGGCATCGAGCAGTGCTCGCAACGCCGGTTGTTCCCAGGCCAGCTCGCGCCACGCCGCATTCAGAGGGGTGCCGTCGTCGACGGCCTGATCGAGGCGGGCGGCGAGGTGGTTGCTCCACCGGTGCTGAAGGGCCAGCAAGACGTTGTCACCCGACCCGAAAAGTTCGAGGGCGCAAGGAACTTCGTCGAACCGGAGCGCCGCCACGGGATCGGCGTCCGCCCGCGCCAGTATCTCTTCCAGCACCGCCCGGCGTGCACGGAAATCGTTCCACGACATCTCGGCCACCTCCTCGTTCGGTTGATGACGGCAACGCTACGGAGCGGCGCACGCGGTGTCGCCGTGCCACGGTCGCGTTCTCGTCTCCTACCGTGGGTGGAGAGTGCGTCCGCTCCGGAGACGACGCGGTGCGGTGGGTCTTCGCCTACGCTGATCGTGTGCAGGTGACGGCGTTCTTTCGTCGACGCGTGGCGGAAAGTGACTACGACTATCCGCTCGGCGTCCCCCTGTTCGCGCACATCGGCGGCGTCGTCGTCGCCGGCGCCGCTGTCGCGCAACGCAACGGCTTCGTGCCGCCGGGGTGGATCCTGTTGTGCGGACTCGTCGCCGCGGTGACTCCCGTTCTGGGAGACATGATCAGACCGGGTGTCGTGCTTCCGCGCCCGCTCCTCGCGGTCGTCGTCACCGCAGCGGCATCCCTGCTGCTTCTGCAGCAGCCCGACACCGCCTTCGACTTCGCCCCGCTCATCCTCGTGATCCTGACCGGGGAGGTCGCGGCCACCGCCACGCTGACTGTCAGCGTCGCCACCCTGTTCGGCACGCTGGCGGTGTTGTCGGGCTTCGCCCTGGCGGGACGACTCGACGGTGCGCAGTACGCGCTCGCCGGCGTCGTGCTGGGCTGGGCGCTGGGCCACCTGATGCTCACGCAGTTGCGACTGCTGCATCAGGAGCGGGCGTCGCAGACCATTCAGGCCGAGCAGGCCGCCACGCGTGAGCGCCAGCGGATCGCCCGCGAGGTGCACGACGTCATCGCCCACTCCCTGAGCATCACGCTGCTGCACCTGACCGCCGCCCGGCGCGCGCTGGAGCAGGACCGCGACGTCGACGACGCCGTGGACGCGCTCTCCGACGCCGAGCGCCTCGGCCGGCAGGCGATGGCCGACATCCGCCGCACCGTCGGACTGCTCGACGTGGGCCCGGCGGGCACCCGGCCCGAGCCCGGCGTCGGCGACCTACCCGGCCTGATCGACGACTTCCGGCGCGCAGGTCTACCGGTGACCTTCGACCTGCGCGGCGACCTCTCCGCCGTGACCGGCGCCGTCGGCCTCGGAATCTACCGGATCACGCAGGAGTCGCTGGCGAACGTCGCCAAGCATGCTCCCGGCGCGAGCACCGACGTGCGACTCGCGATCGCGACGGATTCCGCGACCCTCACCATCCGCAACCCGACCCCGGACGCGGTCACCCCACCGGACGGGTCGACCGGGTCCGGTCTGCGGGGCATGCGGGAGCGCGCCGCGCTGCTCGGCGGCAGGCTCCGCGCAGGCCCGGACGTGGCGGGATGGTCGGTGCACGCCGCGGTCCCGCTGCCTCGCGACTCCTGCAGGCCGGCGATTCTCCGTCACCTCCCGGGGTTGTCGTGACGGGGCCGGAGATCGCGGTGTTGCTGGTCGACGACCAGGAACTGGTGCGCTCGGGGCTGCGCCGGATCCTGCGGCGCAAGGACGGGTTCGTGATCGTCGGCGAATGCGCCGACGGTGCGGACGTGCTCGGTGCGGTAGCGGAACACGCCCCGGATGTCGTGCTGATGGACCTTCGGATGAAGCGAGTCGACGGGATCGAGGCGACCCGCGCTCTCCAGTCGACCGCCGCACCGCCGCCGGTGCTGGTGCTCACGACGTTCGACGACGACGAGCTGCTGTCCGGATCCATTCGCGCCGGGGCGGCCGGATTCATCCTGAAGGATTCGCCCGCGGAGGACCTGATCCGGGCGGTGCGCACGGTTGCCGACGGTGGCGCCTGCCTGGACCCGTCGGTGACCGGACGCGTTCTCGCCGCCTACCGGACCGTTGCCCCGCCGTCGGGCGGGGGTCGGAATAGGCTCGGGGAGTTGACCGCGCGCGAACTCGATGTGCTCGCGCTCATCGGGCGCGGACACAGCAACGGTGAGATCGGGCGGGAGCTGGGTATCTCGGGGGTGACCGTGAAGAGTCACGTCGGCCATATCTTCGTCAAGCTCGGCCTCCGCGACCGCGCGGCCGCCATCGTGTACGCCTTCGACCACGGCATCGTCACCCCGGGTGTCGCTGGTGCAGATTGAGCTGCGGCAGAGGTTATCTCGACCCGTGCCGGGTCAGCTTCGCGCGGTGGCCCGCAGTCGGTCGTCCCGCACCGCGCTCGCGAAGGCGCCGCACGTGCCCTCGCGGCCCAGCAGTGTCCGGCTCAGCAGGACCAGCCCCCACGGGCCGATCACCCACACCGGCCAGAAGTAGAGCATCGTGCCGGTGGCGACCGAGATGATTCCCCAGATCGCGAGATTGATGGTTCCGGCGGCAAGCCAGGCGAGCCACTCGATCTGCTGATGCGCCGGCAGCCGCCGGAGTGCCGGACGTGCCGGTGCCGTCGGTTTCGGTTCCGGCACGGGTGCGGTGGCCTGGGCGGGAAGGTCCATCAGTGCCTGCTGCGCCTCGTGCCGGGTGATCGACCGATACACCTGCGCGACCCGCTGGTCGAACTCGCCGATGGTCAGCCGCCCCGCGGTGAGATGACGGCCGAGTTCACCGACGATCTGCTCACGCTCGGAATCGGAAATCCGGATGTTGTCCGTGTACGCCATCGGACCCTCCTGGGCGGTGACATTCCACTGTGGAATGTCGTTGTTTCCATGATCGATATGCCACAGTGGAATGTCAACCCCTACCGTGCGAAGGAACGTGCCATGGCCGAACGCCCACTCAATGCCACCGCGGCGTCGCTGCTCGGATTTCTGCACGAGGGATCCAAGACGGGGTGGGACCTGGTGGTAACCGCTCAGGAGCGCATCGGCAAGTTCTGGTCGATCACGACCAGCCAGGTGTACCGGGAGCTCACGGCGATGGAGCGGGCCGGGTTGATCGAGGCGGGGGAGCGGGGCGCCCGCGAGCGCAAGCCCTACTCACTGACCGAAGAAGGGCGTCGGGCGTTCGCGGACTGGATCGACCGGGAGCCCGGCCCGGAGAACATCCGCTACCCGTTGCTGCTCACCGTTGCGTTCGGCGCGCACCTTCCGCCCGAGCGGTTGTTCGCGATGCTCGACGTGCACCGTTCCGCCCACGAGCGTCAGCTCGCCGAGTACGAGCGTGACGCCGACACGCACGAGTCGAACCGCTATGCCATGGCCACCCTCGATTTCGGGATCGTGTACGAGCGCGCGGTTCTCGACTGGTTCGATCGCGTCGAGAACCGGCTCGCGGGCGGGGAGTGACTCCGACCGCATGCCGCGGGCATGCGGTTTCGGCCCCGGCCGGGATGGCCCTGGCCTACCGTGAAACCGACGGTGTGTGTTCCCCTGGCGAGGAAGTGCAGGCAAGCATGAGCGGATCCGATCTGGCCCGGCAGGCGGAACAGCTGCGATCCGATCTGCACGATCTCATCCAGCGGATGAAGGAGCTGACCGAGGAATTCGACGCGAGAAGCGGGCGCTCGCAGGGTGTCGCCCAGGACGCCGCACTCATCGAGGTCATCGACGGTCTCAGCGACGCACGCCTCGACCTGACCACCGCCGATCGGCACCTCGAGGCTGCGGTGTCCCACGCCGAGCGCCTCGACCGCCGGGCCTCCGAAGACGCCGCCGGTGCGGGAGAACAGGTGAGCTGACGCGCAGTCCGTCTTGTCCGTTCAGTCGATGGGCGGCACGGCGACCGAACGGCCCGTTTCCGCCGCTTCCCGCGCGGCCGCCAGCACGGCGATGGTGCCGAGTGCGGCGCGGGCCGGTACCGGTTGCTCGCCGGTGCCGGCAACGGCGGCCGCGAACTGCGTGTAGTAGTCCTGGTATGAACCCTGTTGCGACGGGATCGTTTCCGCTCCGTCCGCGGTGCGGAGAACGCCCCACCGCTCCCGCCCCTCGTAGCCCCATCCGGTGGGATCGTCGACCGGTCGCGTTCCCGCGAAGAGCGCCTGGGCCTGGACGTCCGTCCCGTCCGCGGCATAGCTGCCCAGGCTCCCGAACGCGCGCAACCGGCGCCCGTCGAGGTGGTTGATCTTGGTCGACGAGACGGTCGAGTAGACGCCGCTGCGATGGGTGACGTTGACGACGAAGCCGGCGTCGGTACGCCCCTCGGGGAGATCGACGTAGTCGAGGTGGGCGTCCACTCGCTCCGCCAGACCGAACAGCCACAGCACCTGATCGACGACGTGCGCGCCGATGTCGCGCAGCAACCCGCCGGTCGGGCCGGCTTCGAGTGTGCCGGCGCCGTCCAGGTCGAAGTGCGATTCGACGCGCCAGATGTCGCCGAGCCGCGGCAGCACCGACTTCAGTGTGCGGATGTCCGCGTCGTACCGGCGGTTGTGGAACACGCCGAGCAGCACGCCGGCGCCGTCGGCGGCGGTGATCATCTCGCGGGCCGTCTCGACGTCGGGTGCGAACGGTTTGTCGGCCACCACGTGGGCACCCCGCCCGACGGCCTCGAGCACGAGGTCGCGCCGGGTCTGCGGCGGGGTGGTGATCGTGACGGCGTCGACGCCCGAGTCGATCAGTTCGCCGAGACTCGCGAACACCGGCACGTCGGGGAAGTCGGCGGCGGCCTCGGCGATCCGGGACGGCGATCGGGTCACGATGCCGCCCAGCGTGATTCCCTCTGCAGCCTCGACGAACGGCGCATGGAAGTAGCGGCCACCCAACCCGTATCCGACGATCCCGATCTTCACGCTCATCGTTGCAGACTATGTTAAGACATTCGGACAAGGCAAGATCGTGTTGTCAGACGTTCGCGGGAGTCCAGTCGGGTGGCTCGACGGAGCAACGGTTCGCGCCCACCACGGTGTCGCCCACGCTGTCGATCAGCCGCAGCATCGTCGAGACGTTGTGGACCAGTTGGCCGCCGCAGGCTTCGACCGCGAGCTTGACGCCGTGGTCGCGGGCGAACGCCGCAAGTTCCTTCCGGCAGGGAATCGCGATGTCGTCCCACTGGTAGGCGAGGACGTCGAGGTTCTCCGGGGGCCACGCCGTCGTGATCCAGTTGGGGCTGCTGTCACCTTTCGCGCGTCCAATGCACCCAGTAGAAGCCATCACTGTTTGTCTGCGCGGGCGGGGTCGAAGCAAGCTGGCGCATTGGTTTCATGCCTTCCGCAGAGGTAACGGTTGAGGAACTCGTATCGACCGGGAATTCCGACGAACGACGAAGATCCCATGCGCGTTCGACTAGTGACGGCGAGCGATGCCCACGACGCGCGTTGCGGTGTTGAAGGCGGCCTTCAATGCGCGATCCGCGATCGATCCGTCGGGCGGTAGCAGCTTTATCTGGCGCGCGAACTCCATTTGGTCGTAGCGCACAGTGTTGGTGACGACCTTCCCGTCCATGATGACGAAATGGTCGAATCCCTCGAACTCGATTCGCCGCCCGGTGCCGGCGACGCCGACGAAGGTGCCTACGTGCCGTCCCATCAGGTGCCAGTGGACGAGGACGTCGTTGCCCGACTCGGCGATCGAGACGACGTCGAACGCGAAGTCTTCGACGGCGGCGAAGACTTGGTCGAAGTAGGCGGCGATCTCAGCGGACCCGTGACATGTCCCGGTCGGGAAGTTCACGGTGGTATCGACGGTCCACAAATTTCGCAGACTGTCGACGTCCTGGGCGTTGATGCGGTCGAAGGCCCACTGGACGAGTTGAGCGTTCGAAACGTCCTTCGGCGGCGCGACAGTGATCGAGGTACGGCTGTGATCGGGCATCTCCACTCCTTCATGTTCCGCGACGCACGTTGGTGCCAGTCTCGGCACTGAAGGAAATAAATTGGGTCCCTTCACTATTGGATACTATTGGGCGCACGACGACCGCGCGGGGCTCCAGGTGTCGAGACCGGTCGGTTCTATTGTCCTCCGCGTCGTCAGCGTTGTCATCGATGATTCGCCTAGGGAAAGAGCACTTAGATCCCCTAACGATCAGTGACAGTGATCCCTGCTGGGAGGACGATGAAAACGGACCAGTCTCCATTCTTCTGTGCACGTGTTGATCCAGGAAAGCGTGCCGAGGCAGGCCACGGCCGATTCGAATACCAACAAAAGGATGATCACAATGCCGGTTGTCGAGCACTCCGTCGTCATTGCCCGCCCCACACCCGATGTGTGGAGCTTTCTCGTGTCGGCGGAGAACTGGCCGTCGTGGGAAGCGTCGAATGTCGAATGCGAGCAGATCACCGACGGGGAGCTCGGAGTGGGTACCCGATGGCGCGGCGTCACCCGAATCCTGGGTAAGCGAGTCGAGTGGGTGACGGAATTTGTGGAGTACCAGCCGGAGAAGGTGGCCACGTCCAAATCGGTGGAGGGCAAGATCGGGTTCACCGCAACCACCAAGCTCGAGGCAGTCGACGGCGGCACCCTGTTCACCTACCGAGTCGACACCGAAAGCGGTCTCGGCGGGGTCTTCGGCAAGCTGGCGGACCCCATCGTCACGAAGGCGTACTCACGAACAGTCCGCGCGAGCCTGGATAACCTCGCCGACCTGCTTACCGCCGACGGCTGAACCGTCGGCGTGATTCGACTGGGTGGATCCGCATGCGGTGACGCAGGGCTAGAACTTCCCGACGGCGTCGAGGTTGGCGAACACCTCCCCCGTCATGAAGAGGTTGGCGCCGGCAGCCTCGTCGAGGGCCTGTGCGAAATATGGGGAGAAGCGGAACGGCCAATACGTGGGGCCGATCCCGCCACCGTGCGGCGTCATTACCGTCGGCATCATCTCGTTCAGATTGTAAGTGGCGACCACAGTTTCATAGGCGTCGTCCCTTGGCAGCATCACCAGTGCGTACATAATGGTGGCGGCGCTGATCGCCTACGCCTGGTGCGCGCCGTACGGTTCCGCATGCGGCGCCCGGACACTCGGCTACCACGGGCGTCGACTCACCCTCACCCACACGGAGTACGAACTGATGCGTGTGCTCGTCCGCAACGTCGGGCGCGTCGTCAGCCGCGAACAATTACTGCATTCGGTCTGGGGGTATCCCGCCGACGCGCGCACGAACGTGCTCAACATGTGCGTCAGCTCGCTCCGACGCAAACTCGAGGACCAGGGGCAACCGCGCATGATCCATACCGTGCGCGGGATCGGGTTCGTCCTGCGCCCCGAAACATGATGTTCCCCATGGAACACGCTCATGCTCCGAGCATCGAGCCGATCCGGCACCGGCACCGGCACCGGCACTACGACTGTCGGCCTTCGACGATCCACGCCGCGACCTGGGCCCTCGAGGTGAATCCGAGTTTGGTCAGTATGTGTTCGACATGCCCTTGAGCGGTGCGAGGTGAGATCACGAGCCGGGTCGCGATGGCCTTGTTGGTCAGGCCTTCGGCGATCAGTTCCGCGACCTGCTGCTCGCGTTTGGTCAGGAGGGTTGAACCCGTCGGTGACGGGGGGCTCTCGCCGAGCGCGTAGCTGACGGCGGCAGCGAGATCCATTGCGCTGCCGCGCTGCCGGGCCGCGTCGAACGCGTGCGCGGTGAGGATCCGACGGGCGGTGCGTTCGCATTCTTCGTGGTACGCAAGCAAGTCGGGCACGAACACCGCAGCACTTCCGGCGGTGCGACCGAGCGCCTCCGCTGCACCCATCAGCGTGCCGGCACGTTTCGGGTCGTCGCTTCCGGCGATCCACGCGAAAACTTCGACGCAGTTCGCGCAGGCGACGGGGTCGTCGACGAGCCGAGCAAGCCGCAGTCCTTCCTCGAGCAGTTCGACTGCACGGTTGTGGGCGCCCAGTCCGAATCGGGCGACGGCCATCGCCCACAACGCGTAGGACCGATAGACGGACTCACCGTGGTCTTCCGTGATCGCGAGAACTTCGTCGTAACAGTGGATCGCGCGGTCGGGATCCTTGTCGAGCTGGTACACCAATCCCAGCAGCGTGAGACACTCGATCCGGAGCGCGAGATCGTCCTCTAGCTGCCGGAATACGGTCAGTGCCCGCTGCAGACTCGACGCCGCCCGCGTGGGGTCACCGGCGAACAACCCGACGATTCCGTCCGCATGGTCGGCGATCGCACGCGCTGTCGGGTCGGCGCACTGCTCGGCGAGGGTGCCCGCCTGCTCGGCGAGCGCGGCACCTCTGTGATGGTCTCCCTGCTGCTCGGTCATCAGACAGTCGGCGTACAGCGCTCGGATGTACGCGATGGTCGGACGCTGTGGATGCCGTGCGAGGAACTCGTCGAGCCAGCTTCTGGCCTCGCTGAGCAGTCCGCGGGACCCCCACAATTGCATCAGGGGGGTGGCGATCTGCAAACCTGCTTCGGTATCGCCCTCGGTGAGGCTGAAGTCCATGGCGTCCCGCAGATTCGGCTGCTCGCAGCCGAGTCGAGCGATCCAGTCGAGTTGCCGGGGGCCGATGAACTCGTCTTCGGCGGTGCGGGCCAGCCGGCGAAACCAATCTCGGTGTCGACGACGCAGTGCGTGGTAATCGCCCTCTTCGCGGGCCTTCTCCCGGCCGTAGGCGCGCAGGGTCTCGAGCAGCCTGAACCGGACCATGCCGCTCTGCTCTTCGCGGATCAGGATCGACTTGTCGACCAGCGATGCCACCGAGTCCAGCACGTCTGCCGGCTCCACGTCCTCCCCACACACGAATTCCGCGGCATCGAGCTCGAAGCCGCCGGTGAACACCGACAATCGCGCCCACATCAGCTGCTCGGCAGGGGTACACAGGTCGTAGCTCCAGTCGACACACAACCGGAGGGTCTGCTGGCGTGACGGCGCACCTCGGCTCCCGCGCGTCAACAACGCATAACGGTCGGAGAGCCTCTGCAGGATCTGTTCGGGTGACATCGCGCGCAACCGCGCCGCCGCGAGTTCGATCGGCAGAGGCAACCCGTCCAATCGGTGACAGATGCGAGCAACCGCGGTCTTGTTGGCATCGGTCAACGCGAACGTCGAGACTGCGGTGGTAGCCCGTTCGGTGAACAGTGAGACGGCGTCGTACCGGGGGAGACCCTGCAGTGCCGGCTCATGGTCAGGGTCGGGGGCGGTGAGCGGGGGAACTCGCAGCGTTGCCTCCCCGGGGACTGCCAACGGCTCGCGGCTGGTCGCGAGGATGCGCACGTTCGGGTTCTGCCGCAGCAGGATTGTGGCGAGGTCGGCCACGGCGTCCAGCACTTGCTCACAGTTGTCCAGTATCAGTAACACTTCCCGCGATGACAGAAAGTCCAGCACCGTTTCGCGTAACGACCGGTCGGGTTGGTCGCGCACGCCGAGCGTCGAGGCCACCACATCGACGAGCCGGGACGGGGTATGGACCTCGTCGAGCTCGATGAGCCATGCGCCGTCGGAGTACTCGCGTTGGATGTTCGACGCGACGCGCAGCGCGAGACGGGTTTTCCCGACTCCGCCGATGCCGACGAGCGTCAGCAGTCGGGACGACACCAACAGGCTCTTCGCCTCGTTGATTTCGTGCCGGCGTCCGACGAAACTGGACAGATCCAGGGGGAGGTTTCCCCTCGCGCGGTCCAGGGCGCTCGGGTGAAACTGCCCGCGCGACATCGGTTCCTGTTCCGCTGGGGGTCGCGTGTGGAGGGCGACGTCGTCTGCCGGTTCTCCACGACGACCTTGGATCTCACGTAGGGCGTCACGCAAGGCCAGCGCGGAGGGGTGCCGGTCCTCGGGCACGGCGGACATTGCCTGCTCGATGACGGCAGCGACGTCGTCGGGAACGCCGTGCTCTCGGGGATCCGGTGCGGGTTCGGTGGTGATGCGAACGAACTGAGCCACCAATTGCTCGCCGCTGCGCCGTTCGAATGCGGCGTGGCCGGTGAGCGCGCAGAACAGGGTGGCCCCGAGTCCGTACACGTCGGACGCAGGGCTCGGGGCGGCGCCGCCGAGCACCTCGGGTGCGGTGAACGCAGGGGAACCGGTCACGATTCCCGTCTCGGTCTCGAACCCGCCCGTGATGTGTGCGATACCGAAATCCGTCAGCGCAGGCTCACCGTACTCGGTGAGGAGGACATTCGCGGGTTTGACGTCGCGGTGGACGATTCCGCGATCGTGGGCGGCCTCCAGCGCGCCGGCCAGCTTCACCCCGAGGCGCAGCACGTCGTCCAGCGGCAACGGACCACGCTGCCGGATACGTGTATCCAGCGAGCCCTCGGGGTGGTACGGCATGACGATGAATGGTTCGCCGGTCTGCGTGACACCGACCTGAAGGACGTTGACAATGTTCGGGTGGCCGGTGAGGCGACCCATCGCGCGCTGTTCCCGCAGGAAGCGCTCGCGACTCTCGGTTGAAAGACTGTCGGTGAGCACCTTCACGGCTACCGTCCGGTCGAGCGCGATCTCCGTGCACCGGTACACGACACCGAAACCACCACGCCCGATCTCCTGGGCGTCGTCGAAACCGTCAGCATGCAGCGCCGAGGCAACCGAGGGGGTTGCATCGCGCTGAGTCTCGAACGGATCGATATCGGCCATCGGCTGTTCGATTCAGGTCCGCGACACGTTCGACGAATTCAGCACCATAACCCTCTCGGCGATGTAGTCCCAGGATATCGCTCACCGGGCGATTCCACGGTGGCTTCACAGGGCGCCGGCCGACCCGACCACGGAGTTGGTGGAGTTCACCAGAGGGTCGGCAGCAGGCCTGCGGGATCGCGGCGAGTGCGGAATCGGCGTCCGGTCCGGGCAAGGTCGCGACGAGCGGTTGAGCCGTACCTGGACGTTTGTGTAGATGTCAGGGCCGGTACCGGTGTGCTAGAACTGGTCGGGCATCGACAGTGACGTGACTCACATTCACGTCGGCTCGGGATTGTCTGCCGGCACACCGGCGAGTCCCGGCCGATGCACGAGAGCAAAGGACAACGCATGATCGAGGACACCGCCGAATCACCGCTGACCCCCGTTCCCGCCCCCACTCGCCTGATTCCCCGACGGCGCCCTGATGGTCGCGAACTTCTCGCCACCGCGAAGGGCATCCTGATCGCAGCCCGCCGCTGCAGTGACGCCCAGGCGTTCGACGAACTCCTCGACGTATCCCGCCGTCATCACCTGACCGTGGTCGGTGCTGCCCGAACGCTGGTCGACCTCGCTGCCGGATCGCCGTCCCAACGGCGCGCACCTGACGCCGTCCGGTTCGAGGAATGGGAGCAGCTCCTCGCCCAACTTCCCCCGCATCCACACGCGCACGCGCACGCGAGCTGACGCGGCAGCGGGCACTCGTAGGTTTTTGCTGAGTGTGCACGTTTGGATCACCATCGATCACGTGCAGCGCACACTGACGCGTACCCATCCGCTCGACGACTCAGGTCACCGACTTGGCGACCAGTACTTCTCCTTCCAGACCATCGGGGTCTCGGAAGAAGATGCTCTGCACCGTGCCGAAGTCGTTGATCGTTCCATCGCTCGCCCCAGCGTCGATCAGCCGTTGCCGAATCGCAGTGAAGGCTTCGCGTGAGGCGGCCTGCAGACCGACGTGGTCGATGCGACCTCGCCCCCACATGGGCGTCTGACGCTCGGCTTCGGTGTTGCCTTCGATCACGAAGATGTTCAACTCCGTGTGGGGGCCGATCCGGATACTGGTCATCGTCTCCGTATCGCCGTCGCCGTGGGGACGGGTAGGTCCGACGTCCGCGTCGAACACCTCGGCATAGAACCGGCCCAGCCGGGCGGCGTCCTTGGAGATCCACGCAACGTGGTTGATCCCATCGAGCAACATCGATGCCTCCGGTCTCTGATTGCGACGGCCATCCTGTGTCGTCAACCTTCGCATAGTCGTGACAACCCGGGCTATCGCCGAGTTGTGCGGTGCCGGCCCGAACTGTTCGCGGGGGACCCGTTGATGAGTCAACGCTGGGATCAGATCGGATTACTGCGCGGACGCGAAGGCAGCGGTCTGGAACGGATTTAGCTTGCTGCACAGTCCGTTCGGGGCGGGCTTCGGGCTGTTGCGAGGTGCGGGAGACCGGGCGGGCAGAGTCGCGACGTGCCCGCCAGTCGTACCACGTCGACGAGCAGAGCCGGATTTGTTTCGTTCGAGGCGGAGTTGGGGAATGCCTCCTGTATCGCGCCGAGCGTTCACTCGAGACGCCGGCCGATGGAAGAATCGTCATCAAACATCGCCGGCCGTTGAGCGTCACGGAAAGGAATAGATGATGACCGAAAGCAAGAAGGAATTCGTCGCACGTCGCCTCGACGAAGTGATTCATGAGTGGGAGGCGGATGCGCCCGCCGCAGATCCCGGATCCGAGGGATCGGAGGGCCCGCTGGTGACAGCGCAGCGCTATCGAGCCGAAATCGACACCGCGACCGACGGCCGTGTCGACGAGATCGCCGCTGCGTATCCCGAGATCGCGCAGGCGTGGGCGTCGCGAGCTTAGAGGCTCAGCAACCGCGCCAGGGGGCTGGAGTCGAGGCGGTCCAGTAGGTCCTGTGCGTCCTCGAACACGGCTTCCGCGCCAGCCGCTTCCAATTCGGCGCGGGAGATGCCGCCACTGAGCAGGCCGACGAACGTGACACCGGCCCGGGACGCCGCCTCGGCATCCCAGACCGCGTCGCCCACCATCACCGCAGTCTCGCCGGACGTGGACGATCGATCCATTGCTGCGCGAATCACTCCGGGATCCGGTTTCGCGCGATCGACGTCCGCAGCGGAGGTTGTGTGCGCGATGCACGAGTCGACCGAGAGAACCTCCCGCAATACGTCGAGCTCCTCCTCGGAGGCCGAGGTGGCGAGGACGACCTGTACACCGCGGCCGTGCAGTTCCCGGACCAGTTCCCGGGCCCCGGCGAGCGGTCGCATGCTGTCCCGCGCACCGAGGTAATACGTCATGTGGAGATCCTTCGCCCGGTCTCCGAGCGAGTCCGCGTCGTCTCCGAGGAGCGATTCCAGCAAAAGCGATGAATCCAGGCCGATCGCGCGGTGTACCCGCCACGCGTCCACGTCATGACCGATCTCCCGGAACGCCCGTTGCCACGCCCGCACGTGCAGATAATTGGAATCGACCAGCGTGCCGTCGACGTCGAACAGCGCTGCCCGTGCGGAGGACGGGGATTGCGGAGCCATCGGTCGAGCAAACCACATGACCACGACGGCGGCCACCATCCCGCAGGCTTGCGTTTTCGATAGCGGAACCGGGTACGAGCGACGGACTGTCAGGTATCAGTACGAGGAGACGCGTGCCGGGGCGCCGATGTGGTGCGTCAACAGTGCGGGAAAGGGCACTCTCGAACGCTCCCAGAACTGGTCATTGAGGTCGGTCCGGTGGTGGTTTAACGTGGAGGGTGCGGGCCGTATCCCGTCGGGTCGAGACTTGACATTCCGGGATACGACTCGCCGGGGGGGGGGGTGTCCCTATGGTTTTCGTCAAGCGGCTGCGGTTAGTGGGGGTTGGTAGAGAGTCTTGTTCTTGAGCATGGCGTAGAGGACGTCGCATCGGCGTCGGGCGAGGCAGATCAGGGCGGCGTTGTGCTTCTTTCCCTCGGCGCGTTTGCGGTCGTAGTATCCGCGGCTGGTCGGGTCGCCCAGGGCTGCGAATGCGGACAAGAACAGGGCACGTTTGAGCTTGCGGTTGCCTGACCGGGCGGGGTGTTCGCCGCGGATGGAGGAGCCGGATCGGTGGGTGACCGGGGCGATGCCCGCGTACGCGGCGAGGTGTCCGGCGGACTTGAACGCGGAACCGTCGCCGACCTCAAGCAGGATCCGTGCTGCCGTCCTGACACCGATGCCGGGCATCGAGGTCAGGACTCGGGAAAGAGGGTGGTCATCGAGCATCCTTTCGACGTCTTCGCCGATCGTTTTCCGTTGCAGAAGGACTTCTTTGAGGGAGTCGGCGAGCTTCGGCAGGACGATCTCGGCGGCCTTGCTGCCGGGCACTGTCACTGTCTGTGCGTCGAGTGCGGTGAGGATCTCGGTGGCGAGGCGGGCGCCCATGCGGGGTGCGTGCTTGACCGCGAGCGTGGTGAGTTTGCGTTTGCCGGCCTGTCGGATTCCGGCGGGTCCGCCACAGCGCGAGAGGATCTCGAGGACGGCGGGGTGGGTAACGCGGGGGCCGAGGACCCGTTCGAGGGCTGGGTGGATGGAAGTAAGCAGTCCGCGGATCCGGTTGCTGATGCGGGTGGCTTCGCCGGCGAGGTCGTCGTCGAAGCCGACGAGGACCTCGAGTTCGGCCAAGGCCTCGTCGCCGGTGTCGACGCGGCGCAGGGTGTGGGGCATGGTCCTTGCGGTGTCGGCGATGATGAATGCGTCGCGGGCGTCGGTTTTCGCTTGTCCGGGGTACAGGTCGGCGATGCGGCGCATCGACAGCCCCGGCAGGTAGGCAACGTCGTGTCCGCAGGCGCGGGCAACGGTGACCGGCAGGGCGCCGATCGTGTTGGGTTGATCGACGATCACCAGGACCGGTCCGTGCGCGGCCAAGCCGTCGAACACCGCACGCAGCTTCGTCTCGTCGTTCGGCAGTGCCTTGTCATAGAGTCGGCCGCCGGAGGGATCCAGCCCGACGGCGTGATGTTCGCCTTTTCCCACGTCGATGCCGCAAAACACGGCGTAACTCGTGTCCATCAGCAGTCCTTCGTCCGGCAGTCCGGTCGCCGATCCAGCATCGATACCCGACACCCACGTTACGAGGAGGCCTACCGCAGTTTCCGGTGGCCCTGTCCCTATCAGCGGTCCATCGACGCCACCAGGTTCGGCGACACCACCCCCCGGATCATTCGAGAGACAGGGGCAAGAAGTCATACCGAACATGGCGACCGCAGTCCCGCGGAACGGGACCACGAAGACGGTAACGGGCAGGCCGGCTGCTCGAGCAAGATTCCGGGAAGAGGGACGGACGCGCTCGTCGCCGACGCCGCTGACCGCGCGGACTCCTACGCCGGTCCCAGTCAGTCCCTGGAGTTCGAGCCGATCGCCGATTACGACCCCTCCACCGTCCCGCAGGAGGGGACGCTGAGCTGTTCAGTGGGGCGACCAACGCCCGGTCCTGCCGTGCGTGCGGGAGAAGGTGGCCCGGCTCGATCGGACCCTCCAAGCACGGTGGGCGGCCATGCCGGGCAGCGGCGACCTCACCCTGGAACCGGCCGATCGGATCACTGCGGTTGACCGACTTCGGCACGGACAACGTCTGCGAAGTGATCACCGTGTCGTCCCCGGCCGGGGAGTGGCGCCTGGAGATCACCGTGATCAGCGGTCAACCCGCGTCGTCACCACAGGACGAGTATGTGAACGAGATCGACCCGAATCGCATCACCACCGCGTTGCCGGAGGGGTTCACCGTCACCCGCGGGATCTATCCCCTGAGGGCAGCGCCTACTTCTCGCTCGTCCTCCCCTTCACCCAGTCGATCATTATCAGCACCACTCCCATCGCCGGTTCCACCGTGCCGGTGACGCTGGAGCAGATCGAATGCCTCGGCACCGCAACCAAACTCGTCCTGGGCTGAATAGTCCACGGCCGACAGAAACTCGAGGGGTCGAATGTGCACGGGGGGCGACGGGGTGTTCTGTAGCCACGACAGCGGAATCTTCGGATTCCGGTGCGTCGTCTCGGTCAACCCATGAACGTAACCCCTGATCGCGTCCGGAGGCGCAGCAGCTCGATCGCAGCCCGTCGAACGAGCGAGTCCAGCCCACGAACGCAGAGGAAGCATAGGCCGACGGGCCACGACCGGTGGCCTCGTGGGAGGCACATCTGCGGGAGGGGCGATTGCGGAATGCGTGCGGACGCGCGACGTTGTCAGCCACCTCAGTCCTGTCCTGCAGCGGCGCAGATCTGTGACTCGTCGAATCCCTGTCAGGGAGGCGTCACCCGCATCGACACGGGTCATTGCAAGACTGAGCGGCATCCGGATAAGACGCGCGCAAACAGGATAGCTTCCGCTCCCTGACGTCATTAATGTCGTCGCTCACACTCGAAGGGAGATGTGGTGCACAACGAAGTCGATGCCGTCATCGTCGGGTCCGGAATCAACGGACTCGTCGCCGCTTCTATGCTGGCGCGATCAGGCTGGAAAGTGGCTCTCCTGGAAAGTAATCCCGAGATCGGCGGCTTCGTCGGGAGTGGTGAGCGCACGGTCCCCGGCTACGTGCACGACACGTTCTCAGCCTGGTACCCGCTGTTCGTGTCGGGCCCGGCGCACACGGCGCTCGGCGACGACCTCGCCCGTCACGGGCTGCGGTTCTGCAACACCGACGAGGCCGTAACCGCGAGCATTGCCGACAGCGGCCGTGTCACCCTGGCGTACCGCGATCCGGAGCTGACGGCAGCGGGCTTTGGCAACGAAGAAGACGGGAAGGCGTATCTGGAGGCGTTGCAACGGTTCGGCCGCAACGCGCCGGTGATCGGCGGAATGATGGGGAGCGAAATCCGCAGCGCCGGAGTCGTTCCACTGCTGGCACGCTTTTTCAAAACCAACGGACGGCGCGGCTCCGAGCAATGGCTCCGAGACCTCGCTGCGTCGGGCCGCGCCTACTGTTCTCGGGAGTACGTCGGTCCCGAAGTAGATCACCTGTGGGTGCCGTGGCTGCTGCATGCTGGTCTGTCGCCGGACAATGCTTCCGGCGGCTTCATGATTCCGGTGCTGGCGGCAACCGTCCACGGTTTCGGTCTACCGGTAGTCGAAGGAGGCTCCGCACGACTGATCGAGGCCTTCCGGGGACTACTCGACGAGTTGGGCGTCGAGGTGCACACCGGATCCCGCGTCGACCGCATCATGGTCGAGGGGGGCCGTGCGACCGGTGTAGAGGCAGCAGGGCGGCGTTACCGAGCCCGGCGCGCCGTGCTGGCGTCGGTCACTCCGACTGCCTTGTACGGGTCGCTGCTGCCTCCGGACGCCAGTCCTGCCCCGCTGCGTGCCCAGGCACGACGGTACCGGTACGGGCGCGGTGAGATGCAGATCCACATCG
Organism: Rhodococcus sp. 4CII; assembly: GCF_014256275.1. NCBI lineage: Bacteria > Bacillati > Actinomycetota > Actinomycetes > Mycobacteriales > Nocardiaceae > Rhodococcus > Rhodococcus sp. 4CII. Next base: position 1,969,709 of record NZ_JACCFE010000002.1, on the reverse strand, counting down.
CCCTGTCCGAACGACCCAAGTGGCGCGATGCACGCCTCAACGAGGTTCCGTTGGTGCATATCTCGGATGGATCGGCGAGCACCGGCATTGCGCGTGCGGAAGCGGAAGCCGGTCTGCTCCCGCGGAAACCGACAGTCGTGGTCGGACAACAATCCCTCTTGGATCCCTCGCGCGTCCCGGCCGGTGCCGCTTCGCTCTGGTTGCAACTGCAGGAAGTTCCGTACGAACCGCTCGGCGATGCCGCCGGCGAGCTGAACACCGCGGACGGTTGGACCTCGGAACTGGCCAAGGCCTACGCCCAGCGGGTCATCGATCGCCTGGACGCACACACCCATGGTCTGAAAATCCTCGGAACGGATGTGATCTCGCCCGCCGACCTCGCGGCATACAACGAGAACGCGGTCGGCGGGGACCCGTACGGCGGCAGTTCGGAGCTGGATCAGAGCTTTCTGTGGCGCCCACTGCCGGAGGCGGGGCGACACCGCACCTGCGTGGACGGTCTCTGGCACATCGGGGCCTCCACCCATCCCGGCGCAGGACTCGGCGCCGGTTCAGGCCACCTGGTCGCCACCAAACTTGCCGCGCAGCGGCAGCGTAAATCCAATTAGGAGTTGACATGTCAGTAATCACCGACCTTCTCGCGTCCATTTCGAACGAGCACATCGAATTGATCGATCTCACGGCACCGCTGACCGACAAGACGCCAGTATTAGCGTTGCCGGAACCGTTCAAGAACACCCTGCCCTTTCAGTTGGAGGTGATCAGTCGCTTCGACGAGGACGGGCCGGGCTGGTACTGGAATAACATCCACACCGGGGAGCACACCGGCACCCATATCGATGCACCGAACCACTGGATCACCGGACGCGACGGACTCGATGTCTCGCAGGTGCCGTTGCGCTCGCTGATCGCCCCGGCGGTCGTGCTCGATGTCACCGATCGGGTGGCGCAGAATCCGGACTTCCTGCTCGATGTCACCGACATCGAAGAATGGCAACGCACGCACGGTGCCTTTCCCGCCGGTGGTTGGCTCCTCTACCGCACCGGGTGGTCGGTCCGGTCGGGCAGCAGCGACGACTTCCTCAACGCCGACGCGTCCGGGCCGCACACGCCGGGATTCACCGCCGAGTGTGCACGCTGGCTCGCCGAAGAGACCGACCTGGTCGGAGTCGGCGTGGAAACGGTCGGCACCGACGCAGGTCAGGCGACCGCATTGGACCCGGCGTTCCCGTGCCATCACCATCTGCTCGGCGCGGGCAAGCTGGGGCTCACTCAACTGCAGAACCTCGATCACCTGCCGGCTACAGGGTTCGCGCTGGCTGTGCTGCCACTGCCCATCGTCGGTGGATCGGGCAGCCCGGCCCGCGTGGTCGCACTGGTCGAGAAGTAAGGAAAAGAGAATGGCCGAACGTTCTTTCGCCGCCGAAGTTCGACAACTCCGCAACGGCGCAGGCACCACTCTGCACGTCGAGGGCATCCTCGCCGTCACCAAGGCGCTGCTGCAATCCGGTGTGGCCTACGTCGGCGGCTACCAGGGTGCACCGATCTCGCACCTGATGGATGTCCTCGGGGACGCCCACGAGATCCTCGACGAACTCGGCGTCTATTTCGAAAACAGTGCCTCGGAGGCAACCGCGGCCGCGATGCTGGCCGCGTCGGTGCATTACCCGCTGCGCGGAGCCGTGACGTTCAAGTCCACGGTAGGTCTGAACGTTGCCTCGGACGCCCTCGCGAACCTGGCCAGCGGCGGCGTGACGGGCGGCGCGCTCGTCATCCTCGGCGAGGACTATGGCGAAGGCTCGAGCATCATGCAGGAGCGCTCGCACGCGTTCGCCATGAAGTCGCAGATGTGGTTGCTCGATCCCCGGCCCAACGTCTCCGCGATCGTCGACGCGGTGGAGACCGGCTTCGAGCTGTCCGAGGCGAGCAACACACCGGTGATGCTCGATCTGCGGCTCCGCTCCTGCCACCTGCACGGGGCATTCGAGGCCAAGGACAACAAGCGTCCGCCCATGACGGTCACCGACGCCCTCGAGAATCCGTTGCGCGACATCGACCGGATCGTGCTCCCGCCGGCCAGCTTCCTGCACGAGAAGGAGAAGATCCACGACCGGTGGCCGGCGGCGGTCAAGTTCATCAAGGACCGCGGCCTCAACGAGGTCTTCGGGAACGACAAAGCCGACATCGGCATCATCGTGCAGGGCGGCCTCTACAACACCCTGAACCGGTCGATGGAGCTGCTCGGCTGCTCCGATGCGTTCGGACGCACCCAGGTACCGACGTACGTCATGAACGTGACCTACCCGGTCATCGACGACGAGATCATCGAGTTCTGCCAGGGCAAACGCGCCGTCCTCCTCCTGGAGGAGGGCCAGCCCGACTACATCGAGCAGAACCTGAACGCGATCCTGCGCCGGGCGGACATTCCCACCGCACTTCACGGCAAAGACATGCTGACACTCGCCGGCGAATACACCTCGACGGTCGTCACCCGCGGCGTCAACGAGTTCCTCCAGCGGTACCTGCCCGACGTCGTCGCACACCAGCCCGCGCTGCTGCGCGGCCCCGACGACCCGGCCAGCCCCACAGCCCCCCGCGTCGCGTCCGAGGTCATCTCGCCGCGGCCACCGGGGCTGTGCACCGGCTGCCCCGAACGCCCGATCTTCAGTGGCCTGAAGCTCGCCGAACGGGAAACCGGCAAACACCATGTCAGCGCAGATATCGGCTGCCACCTCTTCGCGGTCAACGCACCGTTCGACCTCGGTGCCACGACGATGGGATACGGCCTCGGATCGGCGGGTGCCTCCGCACTGAACTCCAAGGGCACCGACCGGCGCAGCATCGCGATCATGGGTGACGGCGGCTTCTGGCACAACGGACTCACCAGCGGCGTCGGTAACGCGGTGTTCAACAAGAGTGATCAGGTCCATCTCATCGTGGACAACGCCTACGCCGCCGCAACCGGTGGGCAGGACGTGCTGTCCTCACAAGCAGATCTGCCCACCCGGTCCACCCAGCATCCAATCGAGAAGGCCGTCCGCGGTATCGGCGTGAAGTGGGCGCGCACAATCAAGAACACCTACGACGTCGGCACGGTACGCGACACGTTCGTCGAGGCCCTCACAACAGACGAGGCCGGGCCCAAGGTGCTCGTCATGCAGAGTGAGTGCCAGCTCAATGCCCAACGTCGCGTCAAACGCGACCGAACCAAAGCGCTCGCCGCCGGAAAGCGGGTGGTGCGCGAGCGGTTCGGGGTCGACCCCGAAACCTGCACCGGCGACCACGCCTGTATTCGGATCTCCGGGTGCCCGTCGCTGACGATCGCACCCAACCCGGATCCGATGCGCACCGACCCAATCGCCGAGGTCCTCGACAGCTGCGTCGGCTGCGGAGTGTGCGGCGCGAATGCGCACGCCGCGGTGCTGTGCCCGTCGTTCTATCGCACCGACGTCGTCGACAATCCCACCCGGCGCGAACAGGTTCTCGTCGCTGTCCGCTCATGGTGGATCAAGATCGCATCCCGCGGCCTCGAGCGCCGCGCCGCACGATTCGAGGCTGCATGATGTCCAATTGGTACAACGGTCAACGTCCGATCACGCTGGCGATCGTCGCCCTCGGCGGCGAAGGCGGCGGGGTGCTGGCCGACTGGATAGTCGCGGTCGCCGAGAAGGCCGGCCACTACGCGCAGAACACGTCCGTCGCCGGTGTCGCTCAGCGCACCGGAGCGACGGTCTATTACGTCGAGATTTTCCCGCCCGGCGATGAACCTTCGTCCTCGGCGACCGATGCCCGAATCGAGCCGGTGCTCAGCGTGTTCCCGAGTCCCGGCGAGGTCGATGTCCTCATCGCCTCGGAGCTGATGGAGTGTGGCCGAGCCGTTCAGCGGGGATTCGTGACGCCCGATCGGACAACGCTGATCACCTCTACCAATCGGGTGTACTCCATCGACGAAAAGATGGCCCTGGGAGATGGTCGTGCCGACAGCTCCGAGCTCGTCGCGGCGGCCCAGCGGGCCTCGAAGCGTCTGATCGCCGCCGACTTCATGGAGATGGCCGAGCAGGGCCGGAGCGTCATCAGCGCCGCGTTGTTCGGCGCGCTTGCCGGCTCCGGGACCCTTCCGTTCAGCAGGGACCAGTTCGAGGCACCGATTCACGCCTTCGGGAAGGGTGTCGAATCCTCGTTGAAGGCCTTCTCCGCGGGCTTTGACGCGGCCACGGAGCAGCCGAAACCACTTCCGCGTAAGTCGAACCCGGTTCCCATTTCGATCGGGCCGCGACCCGTGACGCCGGAGGACCGAAAGGCCGAGGAAGAAGCGCGGCGCACGGCGGTCGCGGCGACAGATCCCTCCGCTCTGGTCGGCTCCGCGCTGAAGCCGCTCGCCGCAAGCGTTTTGGATCTCCCGCTCGCGGCGCGGTCGATGATTCTGCACGGCCTGGTCCGCACCGCGGTGTACCAGAATCTGGACTACGCCGAGCGCTACCTGTCCCGGGTCACGCGCTTTGCCGCGGTCGATCCGGACACCACGGGGGCTGCCCGGCTCACCAACGAAGCCGCCCGGCACATCGGGTTGTGGATGTGCTACCAAGACACGATCCAGGTCGCGATGCAGAAGACCCGACAGGCGCGGATGGGACGCATCCGCGCAGAGGCGCGGGCCGAGCCGAACCAACTCGTCCAGGTCCGTGAGTATCTTCATCCGCAGATCGACGAGATCACCGACACGATGCCCTCCCGGCTGGGCGCCCGCATGCACCGTTCGAAGTGGTTCCAGCGGTTGGTCGGCGCGATCACCCACAAGGGGATGATCCTGAACACGAGTTCGGTGCACGGTTACACGATGCTGAGCACCATGGCGCGGTTGCGCCCGCTCCGCCCGCGGTCACTGCGGTTCGTCCGAGAGCAGGCCGCGATCGAGGAATGGATCGACCACGCTCTCCGAGCTGCAGCAGTTGATGCCGAGCTCGGACGTGAGATCGTCGAATGCCAGCGGGTGCTCAAGGGCTACGGCGCCACCTACGAGCACGGCGGCGACAGTTTCGGCAAGTTGATGTCCGCGGCCCACGCATTGGTCGGCTCACCCGGTGCGGTCACTTCGCTGGCAGGGCTTCGTGAGGCTGCGCTCGCCGACGAAGACGGAGCCCGACTGGACGCCAAGCTAGCCACAATGGAGCTGGGGGGCAGCCTTGTCGAGGCTCTGGAGGCCACCTCGAATTGATTTGCTGGATGGATGGGCCTGGCGGGAGGGTGGGTCCCCCTCGCGGATGGAGAGTGCATGGCGTCTGCAGTCGATCTGGACGGGGCAGTGCAGGCACAGCCGCTTCGCTCCTCGTTCGCGGTCTCGGCCGGCAGATCTGTTCTCGTCCGCGGAGGCGAAAAAGGCTCGAGGATCCGCATTTCGGCAGTTGGCGTTTCTCGTCGAAATGCCGGATCGGCGTGGAGGCCCGCGGCCTTGACGGCTGCGGAGTGGTCAGGGCTGGTGGATGATCCTCATCGCGTGTTCTCTGGCCGGTCCGCTGAGGGCATCGTTCAGTTCGTCGAACAGCCGGCCGGCGGTGACACCGTTCCATCCAGGTGGAAGAAGGGGAAGCGGGAGACCGGGATCGAGATACGGTAGCCGTCGCCACTCGGTGAGCATGGGCACGTATTCGGCGAACGCGTCTTGGGGGGTGAGCGTTCCTGCTGTCGACCGTTCGAGGACCGGACGATACTTGTCGAGGAACGCGGCGTAGAGGGTGGTAAGTGCGTCGAGATCCCACCAGCTACGCACCTTCGTGCGAAGGTCGCCGAAGCCGAGATGTTCCGCGCTGTACATGTCGACGTATTCGGTGAGTCCTCGCCGTTCCAGCGTTTCCCTGGTCTCGCGAACGAGGCTTCCCGGTGCGATCCACACCCCCGGCGCCGTGGTGCCGAAGCCGAGACGGGTCAAGAACGTTCGGAGAACGTGCCGCTTGTCCCGTTCGGATTCGGGGATCGAGAAAACCACCATCAGCCAGCCGTCTTCGATCTCGGCGCGCTTTCGATCGAAAATCCTGACATCGCCCTCGGCCAGAGCATCCAGAGTCGGCTTGGACAGCGAATAGCCCGCAGCACCGTCGTGACGATGGGCTTCCAGTGTTTCGCGACGTTTGAGCCGGGAAATCGACGACCGCACCGCTGCTCCGTCCACGCCGAGATGGGACATCAGTCGGACTACGGAGGCCACCGACAACCAGTTCGATTCGGCCCGGGCATAGAGCCCGAAGATCGTCACGATCAACTCGCGCGGTTGCAGCTCGCTCGAACGTTCGTGGAGCAAATCATCGGCAAGGATCCCCGTCGTCATGAATACACCATAGCCGCTGCCACGCCTGCGCTCGGCAGAAGGCGGAGTCCACACCCAATGCTGTTTCGCTCTCTTGACGGACGTCACAAATCGAGCATACGATCGACCGCGTTCATATCTACAGTGGGAAGGTCAACTATGACGCTGTCTCCGTCGGCGCACCTGGACTTGTTCTGCCGCGACAACCTCCCACCGGAGAGTCTGTGGCCGAACTTCGAGTTCACCCTCCCGGAGTTGCGGTACCCGGACCGCCTGAACTGCGCATCCTCGCTTCTCGACGACAAGGTCGCTGTGCTGGGCGGTGATCGCCCGGCGCTGCTCTCGCCGTCCGAAAGCTGGACGTACGGAGAGCTTTTGCGCCGCGCCAACCAGATCGCCCAGATCCTGACCGAAGACTTCGGTCTGGTACCGGGCAACCGAGTTCTGCTGCGCGGGCCGAACAACCCCTGGTTGGTGGCCTGCTGGTTCGGGGTGGTCAAGTCCGGCGGTGTCGCCGTGACGACCATGCCGCTGCTCCGCAGCGGTGAACTGAGCAAGATCATCGACTTGACCAAACCGACACTCGCGCTGTGTGATCAGCGGTTTTTCTCCGCCGATCTGGTCGAGACGGGCACACTGACGACGTTGCTGTACGGAGGTGACGACGTCGCCGACCTCGTCGCCCGTGCCTCCGCCAAGTCTGGAGAGTTCACCAACGTCGAGACTTCGGCCGACGATGTGGTGCTGCTGGCTACCACGTCCGGAACCACCGGTACCCCGAAAGCGACGATGCACTTTCACCGCGACGTGCTCGCGGTTGCGGACACTTTCTCGGCACGGGTGCTCCGGCCGAATCCGTCGGATGTCTTCACGGGAACGCCGCCGCTGGCTTTCACCTTCGGGCTGTGCGGTCTCGTTGTGTTCCCGCTGCGGGTGGGCGCGGCGACCTTGCTCCTCGAACAGGTGACCCCGAGTCAACTGGCCGATGCAGTGAAAAAGCATGCCGTGTCGGTCCTCTTCACCGCCCCGACCGCGTACCGAGCCATTCTCCGAGAGGGCAAGGCGCCAAACCTCGCCTCGGTTCGCCGCTGCGTGTCCGCTGGAGAACATCTGCTCGAATCGGTGTGGCAAGAATTCTACGACGCCACGGGAACCCGCATCATCGATGGCATCGGTGCCACCGAAATGCTGCATGTCTTCATCGCGGCCAGCGACGACGACATCCGGCCGGGGGCAACCGGGAAGGCCGTACCGGGTTATACGGCAGCGGTACTCGACCACGATGGTCGCCCCGTGCCCGACGGCACACCGGGACGGTTGGCGGTGACCGGTCCGACCGGCTGCCGGTATCTTGCCGACGATCGCCAGCGTCAGTACGTCCAGAACGGGTGGAACATCACCGGCGATACCTATATTCGTGACTCCGACGGCTACTTCTGGTATCAGTCGCGCAGTGACGACATGATCGTCTCGTCTGGCTACAACATCGCCGGCCCGGAGGTCGAAGAAGCGCTGGGCCGGCACCCCGACGTCAAGGAATGCGCGGTCGTTGGCCTGCCCGACCCTGATCGGGGGATGATCGTCCACGCGGCCGTCGTACTGATCTCGGACGCCGTCGGCAGTGACACCACGGTTCGCGATCTTCAGAACTTCGTCAAAAGTGAGCTGGCACCGTACAAGTACCCTCGCAGTATCGAATTCCTCGCCGAGTTGCCACGCACCCCGAACGGCAAGATCCAGCGTTATCGGCTGCGGGAATCTCGTCGAGCCCTGCGCTAGCCGCGCGCCCGCCCACAGCCGCCCACGCCGGCGGGCACCCACCGACAGCGGTCCGGCGCATTCTTCGAGTGTTCCCGCACCATCAGGGGTCTGTCGGGGCAGCAAAAAAATTCAGCGTGATCAAAGTGAGCGCAATCTGCACAGTTGACGCGTCCAGCGGATAGATCACCAGCCGAAATGTTCCTAGTGTTGCGGATCACATCGTGAGCGAAGTCAGGAGATCTAGACCATGAGCGATTATCTCGGCATCGGTGGCAAGACCGCCATCATCACTGGTGGTGCCACCAAGATCGGGCGCGGTGTCGTCGACTCTCTGCACGAGAGTGGTGTCAACGTCGTCGTCGCCGATATCGACCGGGACGGTGGTAAGCACGCCGTCGAAGGCAAGGACAACGCTCTGTTCAGCGAAACCGACATCACCGACGACGACGCGATAGGCACGTGCGTGGCCGATGCACTCGAGTCGTTCGGCTCCATCGACATCCTGGTGAATCTGGCATGCACCTACGTCGACGACGGCGCCGAATCGAGCCGGGCACAGTGGTCGACGGCCTTGAACGTGAACCTGGTGAGCGCCGCCATGTTCGCCCGAGCGGTGCGTCCGCACATGGCCGCGCAGGGCGGTGGGGCCATCGTGAACTTCGGATCCATCTCCTCGAAGGTCGCGCAAACCGGACGGTGGCTGTACCCCGTCTCCAAGGCCGCGGTCGTGCAGCTGACCCGAAACATGGCGATGGACCTCGCCGAGGACGGCATTCGCGTCAACTCGGTGAGCCCGGGATGGATCTGGTCGAAAGTGATGGATCAGCTTTCGGGATCGGACCGTGCCAAAACCGACCGGGTAGCCGGAAAATTCCATCTCGCCGGCCGAGTCGGAGACCCCACCGAAGTCGGCGACGTCATCGCCTACCTGTGTTCGCCGCGCGCCGCATTCGTCACCGGAGCCGACTGGGCCGTCGACGGAGGCTACTCCGCAATGGGGCCCGAACAGGCATCCCCGGCCATTCCGCTTCTCGCCCAATAATCTTCGACAAAGGATCCTCTTTCTCATGCGCAAAATCACCATCGTTGGAGCCGGCCAGGCAGGACTTCAGCTCGCCATCGGTCTGGTCGATGCCGGGTACGACGTGACCGTCGTGTCCAACCGGACTCCGGAGCAGATCCGTGAGGGCAAGGTCATGTCCAGCCAGTGTATGTTCGGCGGGGCCCTCGCCCGTGAGCGTGCCGTCGGACTGGACCTCTGGAGCGAGGAATGCCCATCAGTCGAGGGCATCTCGTTCACTGTCGCCGACAGCGGAAACAAGGCCTTCTCCTGGGCATCGCGACTCGACCTCCCTGCCCAGTCGGTTGATCAGCGAGTGAAGATGCCCCTGTGGCTCAAGGAATTCGAATCACGCGGCGGGAGCCTTGTTCTTCAGGATGCCGGGATCGGCGACCTCGAGGAGTTTGCCACTGACTCAGATCTGGTCATCCTCGCCGCAGGCAAGGGGGAGATCGCGAAGATGTTCGAGCGGGACGCCACACGGTCGGTGTTCGATCGCCCGCAGCGCGCGCTCGCCTTGACCTATGTCAACGGAATGGTGCCGCGGGAGGAACATTCTGCGGTGGCGTTCAACATGATTCCCGGTGTCGGAGAGTACTTCGCGTTTCCCGCGCTCACCACGAGCGGACCGTGCGAGATCATGGTGATGGAGGGCGTTCCCGGCGGGCCGATGGACTGCTGGGCGGACGTGAGCACCCCTGAGGAGCATCTCGCGAAGTCCAAGTGGGTCGTCGAGACGTTCGTCCCCTGGGAAGCCGAGCGCTGCGCCGACATCACCCTCACCGATGACAACGGGATCCTCGCCGGACGCTTCCCGCCCACCGTCCGCAAGCCGATCGGAGTCCTGCCCTCGGGTGCGAACATCCTCGGACTTGCCGACGTGGTGGTACTCAACGATCCGCTCACCGGCCAGGGTTCGAACAATGCGAGCAAGTGCGCGGCCTCCTACCTTGCCAGCATCCTCGAACACGGCGACCGACCCTTCGACGCCGAATTCATGACCACCACCTTCGAACGATATTGGGACTATGCGCAGTACGTCGTGTCCTGGACCAATGCGCTGCTCAGCCCGCCGCCGGAGCATGTGCTGAAACTGCTCGGCGCCGCTTCCACCGAGCCACGCATCGCCCGTCGGTTCGCGAATGGGTTCGACGATCCGCGTGACTTCTTCCACTGGTTCATGACGCCCGAATCCGCCGCACAGTACCTCGCCGCCGTCGCGAACTAGCACTCGCCCGAATCAACGATTGGAAGCCGTCAGTCATGCGCAGCATCGCTATCGTGGGAGCCGGACAATCCGGGGCACTATTGGCCCTCGCCTTACTTCAGCGTGACTTCCAGGTCACCCTGGTGACCGACCGAACGCCGGAGGAAGTTCGGATCGGACCTGTCATGTCGAGCCAGTGCATGTTCGACTCTGCACTCCAGATCGAACGGGAACTGGGGCTCGATCGCTGGGAGGAGCAGTGCCCGCGCATCGACACGATGGCGCTGAATGTGGCGAAAACGCACGGCAGTAACGAGATTACGGTGTTGACACCGCTGGTCGGCTTCGCTCAATCGGTCGATCAGCGAGTCAAGTGCGCGGCGTGGGTGGAGGAGTTCGCAGACCGGGGTGGGAACCTGGTAATCAAGACAGCCGGTCCCGCGGACATCGACGTCCTGGCCCAGAGTCACGACCTGGTCGTCATCTCCAGCGGCAAGGGCGACCTCGGCAGACTCTTTCCCCCGGATCCGCTGAAGTCGCCGTACAACCGGCCGCAGCGTGCCCTGGCGCTTGCCTACGTGAACGGTCTCGAGCCGCACCCCGACGGCGCGGACCTGTCGCTGAACATCGTCCCGGGAGTCGGCGAGTACTTCGTCCTCCCAGCGCTGACCACCACGGGGCCCTGCCATGTGATGGTGTTCGAAGGCATCCCGGGTGGACCGATGGATTGTTGGGACGATGTCCACAGTCCGCACGAACAGCTCAACCGCGCCAGGGAGGTACTGGCCGAGCACTTTCCCGCCGAGTTCGCCAGGACCGCCGACATCACCCTGACCGATGACGCCGGGGCCCTGCTCGGCCGGCTGACGCCGACGGTCCGCCGCCCCGTAGCCGAGCTCGCATCGGGACGGGTCGTGCTGGGCATGGCAGACGCGGTGGTCCTCAACGATCCGCTCACCGGGCAGGGCAGTAACAACGCTGCTCAAGCCGCTGCCGTGTACCTCGATGCGATCGTGGACCGGGGTGACCGACCGTTCGACGCGCAGTGGATGCAAGGCACCTTCGACAAGTTCTGGCGCGGATGGGCTCAATGGGCCGTGTCGTGGACCAACGACATGCTGCGCGGACCGTCGGACACGTTGCTCGGACTGTTTGCGGCGGCGCAGGACTCGCCGACGCTGGCGTCCGCAATCGCCGCCGGATTCGATGATCCCCGCACCGTGCACAACTGGTGGTTCGACGACGCCGAGGCACGTCGCGTGATCGAGACAGCGCAGGCCGCCGAGCAGGCCCAATTCGACCCCCGTGACCTGCGGCGTGCGCTCGGGCAGTACGCCACGGGCGTCACGGTGATCACCACGCGGGCACCTGACGGCCGGAAGGTTGGTGTCACGGCCAACTCGTTCACCTCGGTGTCGATGGATCCACCGCTGGTGTCGTGGTGCCCGGCGAGTAAGGCGCCGAGCGTTCCCGACCTCACGGCAGCAACCCATTTCGCGGTCAATGTCCTGGCGGCGAATCAGCACGATCTGTCCCGGCAATTCTCGACGCCGGCCGAGGACAAGTTCGCGGGCGTGGCGACCACCGAAGGAGTCGCCGGCGTTCCCCTGATCGATGGCGCCATCGCGCATTTCCAGTGCCGGACGGTTCAACGAGTAGAGGCCGGCGACCACATCATCTTCCTCGGTGAGATCGAACAATATGACGCGGACCCCGGCGAGCCCCTGGTCTTCCACTCGGGGTCGTACCGCTTGGCGACCAAGCATCCCGATTTCTGAAAAAGCAGCCTCGGCTGCTTCTTTGACCGAAAGCGACACGAATCAATGGGTAAGTACATCGATATCTGCAAGAGCTCCGGTGAGTCCTTCGCCGCGTATCTTGCCGAGCCGGCCCTGGGTTCCGGCCCCGGGCTCGTGCTCCTGCAGGAGATTTTCGGGATCAACGACTACATGCGGGACATGGCCGACCGCTACGCCGAGGAAGGGTATGTGGTGCTGGTACCCGACTTGTTCTGGCGTTCGGGCGCTCGGCAGGAGCTCGGTTACGATCAGGCCGGGTTCACCCGCGGACTCGAACTCCGGGACGAACTCGACGAGCATCTGGCTGTCGCAGACATCGGCGACACCGTCACCACACTCCGAAGCCTGACCAATCAGGTCGGGGGCGTCGGACTCGTTGGATACTGCCTCGGCGGACTGCTCGCCTACCTGTCCGCGGTCCGGCTCGACGTCGACTGCGCCATCAGCTACTACGGCGTCGGTGTGCACGATCACCTCGACGAAGCAGATCAGCTGACCGTGCCCATGGTCTTCCACCTGGCTGAACTCGACTCCTACTGCTTGGAGGACGCCCGAAACTCCATCCGGAAGGCGTTCGGAGACAACGACCGGGTGCGCCTCTACGACTACGCCGGCGTCGATCACGCCTTCGCCACCCACGGCCGCGATGTGTACGAACCGCTCTCCGCTGGACTCGCCTACTCGCGCACCCTCGAGGTTCTGCACGCCACCATCGGACCCAGACATGATCTGTCCGCACTGTGGGACCGGCACATCTATTACGAGTTCGAGGCCCGCAACGTCCCGGCCACCATGGCCACCATGGTCGACGAACCATATGTCAACCACATCCCGACCCTCACCGGGGGCGTCGGCCAGAAGGACCTCTCCCGGTTCTACGCGCACCATTTTGTGCACAACAACCCTGACGACACCAAGACGATTCCGATTTCCCGCACCGTCGGCGCCGATCGTATCGTCGAGGAGCAGCTGTTCTGCTTCACGCACGACCGCGAAATCGATTGGATGCTTCCCGGAGTCGAGCCGACCGGACGATACGTCGAGATCCCTCTGGTCGCTGTCGTAACCCTGCGCGGCGACAAGCTGTACAACGAACACATCTACTGGGATCAGGCGGGAGTGCTGGTGCAGATCGGGCTACTGAATCCGGACGGGCTCCCCGTTGCAGGGATCGAGCAGGGCAGGAAACTTCTCGACAAGATGCTGCTCTCGAACGAACTCATGCCCAGCTGGGCGAGCAGCGAGGGCAAGCCGATCGATTAGCAACCCGCCGAGGGTGGTTCCGCGGGGACCTTCGTCGTGGACACCGACGGATCCCCTGCCTCGCTGGACCCGAAGTTGTCTACCAACCGAGTGAGGAATGAGCTCGGGACTCGTTCCCATTCTCGGTGCCACCGGCCGAGCCGCAGATCCATCTCGAGCGAGGCGACCACCTCGGCCACCGCTGGGCCTGCGTCGAGCACGACACGGGGGAGTTCGCGGTCGGCGCACAGGGCCAATGCCGGTATCACGCACTCTTTCGCCTCCGACATACGACCGGCTGCGAACAAACAGGCGCAGTACAGAAGTCTGGCCCGGAGCAGTGCATTCGGCCGCGACTGGCGGGAGATCCGCTCCATCATCGCCTGCGATCGGTGGCACGCGGTCGCCGACTCTTTGTGATCCGTCGGCGAGGCGGCGTGGAGCAGGAGCCGAATGTCGGAGTCTTCATGCAGCTCCTGCGTGATCAGGTCGATACCGCTCATGCGTGCGGCAGGGTCGGCACTGTCGCGGGGAACTGTCTGTGCCCATCGCGGATGCTCGTCGAGAACGGAAGGATGAGCGAGCGCCAACCGTATCCGCTCGTTCCGAATGCGGGCGGCCAGGCGCGGCAGCGTCAGCATGTCGGCGATCTCGGTCCCTTCGTCGAGAAGCCGACAAGCGGCAACGAGGTCTCCACGCAGCGCCTTGATACGAGATCCGGTGCCGTATGTCGCGAGCATGAAATCGACGATGCCGCCCTCGGATCGAAGGGTATGGCTGGCATCGAGAAGTACTTCGGCCTCAGGAACATGGCCCTGCTCGTACAGCAGGTCTCCCAAGATCGCGCCGGCCACGCGGGTTGCGTACGATTGTCCGCCGCCGGATTGCTTTGCGAGCCGGAGCGCCATCCGGAAGTATTTCTCGGCAACGGAGATGTCGAGCTGCTCGTGCGCGGCGATCCCGGCGAAGCAGTATCCGTACAGCACGCTGAAGGGACCGGATGTTTGCTGGTTGTAGGGAGTCGCCCACTCTTGCCATCGGCGGGCCGCGGCGAAGTCGAACCGGTAGATCGCCTCGAAGGACGCGACATTCGCCGCCCCCGACGCAACGAACGGCCGCACGGACTCGGGGCGGTCGAGGCAGCCCGAGATCCGGTCACTGAGTGTGTCGGAACGATCGGCGAACAGCTCGACAACGCCCCTGACCAACGAAGCCTCGATCAACAGGGCGGTCGGGTCCTCGTCCGCGCGAGTGTGCTGGGTCAGCGATGCTTCCGCACTGTCCAGTGCCCGAAGTGCCGAGGGCGCCGGGTGATGCAGCAGTACGTGTGACCAGGCCAGTGCGATCTGTAATACCGGGTGTGCGATCACCTGTTGGGGTGGGAGCTTGTCGAGCAATCCGATCAACGTCGCCATCTGCGACTGTTCGACCAATCGCATTCCCTCGCGTTCGACCCACTTCACCGCCAGGTCGGAATCATCCGATGCCAAGGCGTGATCGACGGCCTCACTGAGCAGGTGGTGCTCACCGAACCAATGTGACGCACGGAGGTGGAGTTCGCCGACACGGTCCGGTTGGTCTCGTTCGAGCCGGCGACGCAAGAATTCTGCGAACAAGTGGTGGTAGCGGAACCACTCACCGTCCTCGTCGAGTCGCCGCAGGAACAGGTCCCGGTTCTCGATTTCCTCGAGCCGAGCCTGGGCGTGCCTGCTACCCGTCAGCGCCGACGCGAGTCCCCCACTGATGCGTTCCGTCACCGATGTTGCGAGCAGAAAGTCGAGAAGGTCGGGTTCGAGGGAGGCCAGGACGTTCTCGGTGAGGTACTCGCCGATCGCGTGATGGCGGCCGGAGAGTTGACCGATCAGCGTGGTCGGATCGGTGTGCCCCCGTAGTGAGAGGGAGACCAGTTGCAGGGCGGCAACCCATCCGTCCGTCGTCTCGCGAAGATTGGCCACGTCGGCGGTGGTGAGGACGAGCCCTTCTTGGTCGGACAGGAATGATTCCGCCTCCGGAATATCGAAACGTAATGCAGTGGAATCGATTTCGACCAACTCGTCGCGTACCCGCAACCGACTGAGTGGAAGCCCGGCCTGTGTTCGGCTCGTCACGGTAAATCGCAGGTGGTGGCAGTCGCTGTCGAGAAGCACCGCCATCGCCGAGACCGTCGCCGCATCGGAAACCCGATGCCAGTCGTCGATGACGACCGTGATCACCTCGCCGGTTTCGTGAATCTCATCGACGAGTGTGGACAAGACATACCTTGTTGCTTGCTCGCCCTGCTCTTGCAGGACCTGCGGGAGGTCGCGGGCGAGTGCGGGCCTCACCCACGCGATCGCTTCGAGGAGGTGCGCCAGGAACCAGACGACATTGTTGTCGTCGTGGTCGACACTGAGCCAGGCGACGGGTGCCCCCGAGTTGGTCAACAAGTCGCGCCACTGGGCGGCGAGGGTGCTCTTGCCGAATCCCGCCGGCGCGTGAATCAGCGCGAGCCGCCGATCCCCGCCGGCGTGCAGGGCCTCGATCAGGCGCCCACGCTGCACCGGGGCGCGGGGCTGGGTACGTGGCCGGTATTTCGTCGGGGAACTGGGTGGGGTCACCGAGAGTGGGCCCGCGTGTTCTTCCGATCCACCCGTCAGGTCCGGGTGCCCGCGCTGCGTGACTTCCGCGTCTGTCGGGAGTATGAGATCGAGGGATCGGGCGTGGGTGCGCCCTAGAGTTGTGCGGAGGTCCTGCTCGAGTATTTCCGCGGACGCCTGGCGGCGCGCGGGGTCGTCGGACATCGCGCGCTCGATGACGCTGCACACCTGCGCGGGGATGCCGGTCTGGCGGAGATCGGGCACCGGTTCGGAGGTTATTCGCACAAAGTGTGCGACCAGTTGTTCGCCGTCGCGACGCTGGAAGGCGGCGTGGCCGGTGATCAGGCAGAAGAGAGTCGCGGCCAGGCTGTAGAGGTCGGACTGCACTGTCGGTGTCCGTCCGGTGAACACTTCCGGTGCGGTGAAGGCAGGAGACCCCAGCACCACACCGGTCCCGGTCTGGAAACCACCTTGGATGCGGGCGATGCCGAAGTCGGTGAGCTGGGGTTCGCCGTAGTCGGTGAGCAAGATATTCGAGGGTTTGACGTCGCGATGGAGGATCCCCGCCTGATGCGCTCTGCCCAGGGCCCGGGCGATCTTGATGCCCACACCGATTGCCTTCTCCCAGCCGAGCGGCCCGTCTCGCCGGATGATCGCCTCCAGCGAGCCGTGGCGGTGATACTCCATCACGATGTATGGCTGGCCTTGGGGCGTGGCACTGGCGTGGTAGATGGTCACGATGTTCGGATGTCCGGACAAGCGGCCCATTGCCTGTTGCTCGCGGAGGAAGCGATTTCGGTTTTCTTCATCCACACCGGAGAGCACCTTGATCGCGACGGTCCGATCGAGGGCAGCCTCCACGCACCGGTAGACGACACCGAACCCGCCGCGCCCGATCTCCACCGGGTCATCGAAGCCGTCCAGGATCAGTTCGCCGGCGATCGCGCGGTGGGCGTCGGCTTGCGTTGCAAAGGGATCGAGGTCAGCCACCAGTTCGCACCTTCAGCGAACTCGGTCCGGGCAATCCAGGTCAGGCCATACAGGCCACCACCGGTGCAGCCCGGTGCCGCCACGTCTCGAACTCCGATCTATCGTGGCCTCGCGCATCTCACCACCTCTGACCCAGTATCACACCCGCGCGGCGGCATTGGCACCCTGTTGATCCTCGGCTATTCGGGCCCGTGATCGGACCCGCCGCGGTGCCCGGAGCATCCACCGCGGCGGGTCCGATCACGGGGTGTGATCGGACATCTCGTCGAACCGTGTAGGCCCCGGCGGATCGCGCCGAGGCCCACACGGTCACACTGCGCCCAAGGCTGGAAGGATCACTTCACGGCGATCGGCAGGCTCGGGGTGAACGGAGCGTGGGCGTATTTTCCCGACAGCAACGTCCCGGCGCCGGGAGCGATCGCCGGCAGATCCAGTGCCCGCATCAGTTGATGCGCGGTGGAGACTGCGGCAGAGATCACCGGCTTGCCGAGTTCGTTCTCGACGATTTCGATCGACTGCAGCGACGGCATCTGGACACAGGCGGAGAGCACGATGACATCGGCGTCCTGGTAGTCGAGTTGCTTCGCGATCCCCACCAGGTTGCGCGGATCGTGGGCGGCCACATCGAGGTTGTTGGGAATCTCGAGTGCCCGGTAGTCACCGACGTCGATGCCCTGGTCCTCGATGTATTCGACGACGAGCTTGGTGAGCGGCTTCAGGTAGGGCGCCACCAGCGCGATCTTCTTCGCTTCCAGCACCTCCAAGGCTGAGACCAGGGCGCCGGCACTGGTGACCACGGGAGCGGGGGCGCCGTTGTCGAGCGTGATGCGACTGAGCTTCTGTTCGGAAACGCAGTGATACCCCTTGCCCATACTCATGATGGCGACCAGGCACGCGTAGCCGAGGACATCGACTCGGGCATCGGACAATTCGGCGGCGCACCGGGTCGAGTCGGCGTCCATTGCCTCGAGTTCTTCCTTGGTCACCTCCTTCATCCGCATGCGGCTGGAGTGGAAGGTGAATCGCTCGGGGGCGACCGTTTCCCGGGCGCGGAACAGTGCGGGGATTTCCGTTTCCATCGTGACGTTGGAGCTCGGCACGATCTGGCCGATACGGTACGAGCGGTGGCTCATCTGGCTTCCCTTCTGATCGGACAGGTGTCAGCGTGCATCGATGACCGGATTGCTCAATGTCCCGATGGACTCCACGGTGCATTCGACAATGTCACCAGGGGTGAGGAACTGCTGTGGAACGAAGCTGGCACCGACACCGGCGGGGGATCCGGTGGCGATCACATCACCGGGTTCGAGGGTCATTCCGGAGGTGATGTCCTCGATCAGTTCGGGGATCTCGAACAGCATGTAGCGGCTGTTCGACTTTTGCTTGACTTCGCCGTTGACGCGCAGGGACAGGTCCAGTGCGTGCGGGTCGAGAACGTCGTCGGCGGTACGGACCACAGGCCCGAACGGGGCGTACGAATCCTGGCCCTTGGAGTAGAACCACTGTCCGCCGCGGCGCTGGTCGCGGGCGCTGATGTCGTTGATGATGCTGTAGCCGAAGACGTAGTCGAGTGCGTCGGCCGCCGACACATTCTTTGCGGTGCGGCCTATGACCACGGCCACCTCGCATTCCCAGTCGAGCTGATTGGTGAGGTCGGCGTTGTGGAGGATCGGCTCGCCGGGACCGACGACGGCGGTGCCGGGCTTGCTGAACAGCACAGGCCGCTGAGGAAGTTCCTTGTCGGTATCGAGGGTGCGCGCCGACTCGGCGACGTGCTCGGTGTAGTTGAGTCCTACGCCGATGATCTTGCCCGGCCGCAGGGGGGCGTGCACGGTGACCTCCGAGACGGGGAGGCTGAACTGCTGCGCCTCGTCACCGGCTACCAGCGCGGTCAGTGCGGCCAGACCCGCACTGCCCTGGCCGATCAGGGTCGCCAGATCGGCGGGCACCTCGGAACCGGCGTTCCGCGCGAGGGCGGCGACATCGATGACGGTTTCATCGCGCTGGACGCCGAGCCGGCGGGCGCCGTCGCGGGTGGAGAAGGTCAGAAGAATCATGAATGGTCCTTTTTCGCAGGGATGGTGGTGGGGGTTTTCGGGCTGATCACTGGATCGGCTGGTGGCCGTCGTTTTCCAGGTATGCCTCCTCGCGCCAGAAGGCCAGGGAGCGCATCACAGGGAAGTCGTTGAACGAGAACAGGACCGCGTCGTCGCTGGCGCTGACGTTGGCGTGCTCATGCCACGCCCACGAGGGCACGACGAAGATGTCGCCCTGCTTCCAGTCGAAGCGTCGGCCCGCGATGACCGAGTAACCTTCGCCCTTGGCGACGTTGTACACGACAGATCCGGTGTGCCGGTGGGCACGGGTCTGCTGGTCGGCTCGCAGCAACTGGATGTGGGCGCTGAGCGTGGGCATCACCGATCCGCCGGTGCGCGGGTTCGAGTACTCGAGCAGGATGCCGTCGTGCGGCGATCCTTCCGAGGCCTTTGCCGCGTTCTGCAGGGCGTCGTAGGTCGGCTCCCACGGGTAGGCGAAGAGCGGAGAGTAGGGCTTTGTCCATCCGTCCTCGAAGCCCACGGGGCGCAGTTGGCCGGCGCCGTAGGTCAGCAGCGACGAATTGATCACCGCGCCCTGCTCTTGGTAGTGGTGGGGGTGGACTTCGTAGAAGCCGGCATCGAGGGCGTTGACCAGGGGGATGTCGAGTCCGTCCTGCCAGATGACCGGTTCGTCGGAGTCTTCGTTGCCGTGTTCGTGCCAGGTGAAGCTCGGGGTGATGGCGAAGTCGCGGGGGCCGACCTTCAGCTTCTGGCCGTCTACCACCGTCCACGCGCCCTGGCCCTCGACGACGAAGCGCAGCGCGGCCGCCATGTGCCGGTGGGCGGTCATGGATTCGCCGGGGCCCATTCCCTGCAGACCGGTGTACAGCAGACCGACCGCCGCGGTGTGGTCTTTACGCTCGGGATTGACCAGGGCCACGACCCGACGACCGGCGTCCTCCGGTTTGACGAGACCGAGCGATTCGATGACGAATGGGCGGATGTCCTCGTAGCGCCATCGGATGGGCACGGAGGCCGGCTGCGGGAACCACGGCTCGATCTTGTTTGCCACGGTCCATAGCGCCACGGTGTCGCGCTTGCCGAGTTCGTCATAGAACGCTTCCAAGGCCTCGGTGTCCTTGACCCGAGCCCGACCGAGAACGTCGTCACTGAGCGACATGTGTGTTCCTCCCTTTCGTCGGCGATGCATGTGTATGGCGTTGGGCGCGTGTGGCCGATCAGCCCGCGTGGATGTCGATCGCCCTGTGCAAGCCCTTCGCCGTCCCGCCGCAAATCCGAATATACACCTACCTTGACGATCGTCACAAGAGCGCTATAAAGTTCGATCATCGACTTCGATGAAAGGCGGTTCGAGAGAGATGGCAGAAGTGACGATCGAGCGGACGGTGGAGTGGTATGACACCGATGCTGCTGGCCACCAACATCATTCGTGCATCGTGCGGTTCGTAGAAGCCGCTGAGGCGACGCTGCTGCGCGAGCACGATCTGGCGTGGCTTTTCGGGCAGACCCCCCGCGTCCGCCACGAGATCAACTACCGGTCGCGGCTGTGGTTCGGCGAAACCGTCACAGTGACCCTGAAGGTCGCACGCCTGGGTAACACCTCTCTCACCTACATCTTCGAGGTCCGAGGCAAGGAGGGCGTCGCAGCAGAGGGAACTCTCATCGTCGCCCACGCCACACCCGAGTCGCCGACATCGACGCCGTGGCCGCAACCCGTAATCGACGCATTCGGCACGATCGGTGCCCAGGAAGCAGTGGTGACCCAGTGACCAGTCAAGAAACAACAGTGCGTTCAGCGCGCGTAGCCGACGGCCTGCCGTCATTGAAGATCGCGGTCATCGGAGGCGGACCGGGCGGGCTGTACTTCGCCGCTCTCGCCAAGCAACTCGACCCGCGACGGGAGATCACGGTATTCGAACGCAACGCAGCCGATACCACCTTCGGCTTCGGCGTCGTCTTCTCCGACGAGACCCTCGACGGAATCACCGCGGCCGATCCGTCGATCTTCGCGGAAATGGAATCACAATTCGCCCGGTGGTCCGATATCGACATCCACTACCGCGGTGAGGTGCTCACCTCCGGCGGGCACGGCTTCGCCGCCATCGAGCGACGGACCCTCCTCAACATCCTGCAAAACCGTTGTGCTCAGCTCGGTATCGACGTGCGCTACGAAACCGTTGCTCCGCCTGCGGAGGAGCTTGCGGTCACCCACGACCTCGTAGTGGCGGCCGACGGAGTCAACTCCGTCACCCGCAAGTCGCGGCCCGACTCATATCGTCCCGACCTCGACGTCCGGAACTGCCGCTACATGTGGCTGGCCACCGACAAGATCTTCGACGCGTTCACCTTCATCGTCGCCGAGACCCAGTTCGGGCCGATCCAGGTGCACGCCTACCCGTTCAGCAGCGAACGCAGCACCTTCATCGTCGAAATGAACGAGAAGACCTGGCGCAACGCAGGGTTCGATATCTTCGCTGCGGAAGAAATTGCCCTCGGGCAGAGCGACACGAAGAGTGTCGAGTTGTGCGCCGGCCTGCTCAGCGAGCACCTCGAGGGACACCAACTGCTGACCAACAACTCCCGCTGGATCCAGTTCACCACGGTCCGCAACATGTCCTGGCGCGACGGCAACATCGTCCTGCTCGGCGATGCCGCCCACACCGCGCACTTCTCCATCGGCTCGGGAACCAAGCTCGCCATGGAGGACTCCCTTGCCCTCGCGGCGAGCCTTACCGTCGACGACCGAGATGTCGACCAGGCCCTGCTCCGCTACGAGCAGGAACGCCGCCCGGTCGTCGAATCCACCCAGCGCGCGGCGCAAGCGAGCCTGGAATGGTTCGAGTCGATCGAGCACTCCGTCGGTCAGGAACCGCCGCAGTTCGGCTTCAACCTGCTCACCCGCAGCCGCCGCGTCACCTACGACAACCTGCGTGACCGCGATCCGGCATACATCGACGCCCTCAACGACTGGTACCACCGCGCGCAGGCGTGGGAAGCCACCGAGCAGGCGCCCCGCCCGATGTTCGAGCCCTACCGGATCGCGAACACGCGGCTGAAGAACCGCATCGTCGCTGCTCCCGTGACCACCTACTCCGCCGCGGACGGGATGGTCGGCGACGCCGAACTCGTCCGTCTGGGGGGCGCGGCACTCGGCGGAGCCGGCCTGGTGATGACCGGCATGACCGCCGTCAGCCCTGCCGGACGCGTCACCCCCTCGTGCGCCGGGCTGTACACCCCCGAACAGGTCTTCGCCTACCGCCGGATCACCAATCTGGTCCACAACCAGACCACCGCGGCCATCGGCGTCCAGCTCAATCATTCCGGACGCAAGGGCGCGACCACCGTCCCCACCGCCGGAACCCTCGGTACTTCCCTCGGCGACAACGGCTGGGAGACCGTCGGCCCGTCCGCGATCGCGTTCGGTGACCTCCCCGCTCCGCGCGAGCTCGACCCTTCCGAGCTGAACGGCATCGCCGAGGACTTCGCGCGGGCCGCACGGGCCGCCGACACCGCCGGATTCGATGTCCTCGAAATTCAGGCCGGGCACGGATTCTTGCTCTCGACCTTCCTCTCGCCCCTGACGAACCAGCGCACCGACGACTTCGGCGGAAGCCTGCGCAACCGCCTCCGCTTCCCGTTGCAGGTCATCGACGCCGTCCGGGCGACCTGGCCGAAGGGCAAGGCGCTGCTCGTGCGTATCTCGGCTGTCGACTGGCACCCGGGTGGCACCACCGTCGACGATGCCGTCGCGATCGCGCGGGCCTTCGCCGAGCACGGGGTCGACGCCATCGACGTCTCCAGCGGTGAAGTGGTGGCCGAGGAACGCCCCGAGTACGGCCGCGGCTACCAGACCCCCTTTGCCGAGCGCATCCGCGCCGATGTCGGCATCCCCACCGTCGCGGTCGGCGCCATCTCCTCCGACGACGACGCCAACTCGGTCCTTCTTGCAGGTCGCGCCGACCTCATCGCGATCGGCCGGGCGCACCTGCACGACCCGGCCTGGACCTTGCACGCCGCCGCCGAAATCGGATACCGCGGAACAGGTGGACAATGGCCGGCCCTCTACGCCGCAGGATCGGCGAAGCCGACCTCAGCCGGACGAGCGCGGCCCCAGCTGGCCCTGTACGGCGAAACGCCGCAAGACATCCACCAGCGGTGGCGTCCGGTCGTCGGCGCCGCGACGGAGGCGGCGCGCTAATGGACACCTTCCCGCGTTTCACCGCGGCCGCCGTGCAGGCCTCCCCGGTGTATCTCGATCCCGCAGCGACAGTCGACAAAGCGGTCGGCCTCATCCACGAGGCCGCCGCGGCGGGGGCCGCGCTGATTGCCTTCCCCGAGGTCTTCGTTCCGGGCTATCCGTACTGGAACTGGACGATGAACCCGGTCAAGGGAGGAGAGTGGTTCGAGCGGCTGTACAAGGCCGCGATCGACATTCCCGGCCCCCATCTGGACACCCTGCGTGCGGCGGCGGCGGCCACCAAGACGACCGTCGTGATCGGTGTCAACGAACGCGGCCGGCACAGCCTCGGAGTCCTGTACAACAGCGTCGTTACCATCGGACCGGACGGCTCTGTCATCGCCGTCCACCGCAAACTCGTGCCGACCTGGGCGGAGAAGCTGACCTGGACGAACGGGGACGGCTCCACACTGCGCGTGCACCAAACGGAGGTCGGCCCGCTCGGAGTCCTCGCGTGCGGCGAAAACACCAACACACTCGCCCGTTTCGCGCTGCTGGCGCAGGGAGAGCTGGTGCACGTCGCCAACTACATCTCCCTCCCCGTCGCACCCAAGGACTACGACATGGCCGACGCGATCGCCATCCGTACCGCGGCCCATGCCTTCGAGGGGAAATTGTTCTCGGTGGTCTCGTGCTCCACCGTTTCCCAGGAGATCATCGACCTGGTGGCCGGGGACGACGAGGAAGCGGCGCAGATGCTGCGGCGCGAGCGCAGCGCCTTGTCGGGCATCTTCGGCCCCGACGGACGCCCGGTCTCCGAACCCCTCGTCGACAAGGAAGGTATCGTCTACGGCGAGATCGACCTGTCACGATGCATCGCTCCGAAGCAGATGCACGACATCATCGGTCACTACAACCGCTTCGACATCTTCTCCCTCAACGTCAACACCGCACCGTTGCAGCCACTCACCTTCAACGGTGCGGGAGGACTACCGCCGGAGCCCGAAGGCGTCCTGATCGGCCCCTGGGGCGAGGACGAGATCCCGGGGAGGTAGCCCCCGCCGCATAGCTTGGGATTTCCGTTTTCGGATTCCTGTGCCGGGCAGCTCCGGAACCAAGTTATGGGGACGGGTGCGGTATCGGGTTGCGCTCCCTCTCCACGTGCGGTCCTATCCCAGCTCTGCTGTGCCTTGGCCTCGGGGAATTCGGTCCTGCATGCACCTGGTGCATCAGGCCAACGGCAAACTTTCTTCGCGAGAACCTGGGGCAGCTACGATGGAATAGGTAGAGATCGTGACGATCGTCCCGGCGTCGCTATTTCGACTGGAAGGCTAGGATGGCGATGAACCCGACATCAGCTGCGGCCCGAGCTGAACTGCCCATCGACCGGTTCGAGCAGGTTCACACAATCGATCTCGACCAGGCCCGATCGGTGGTCGGTTCCGCCTTCTGTCCGCACACCCTCGAACCCACAGGTGCCGGAGGAATAGTGCCTGTGCGGTTTCACTCGGCCACCGCCGGAACAATCGGCGTGCACTACCTCGATTACGGGACCGGTATGTGTATTCGGCCGAGCGATCTCGACGACTTCTACCTCATCCAGATCCCCCTTTCCGGGGTAGCTGAAATCAGCTGGAACTCGGAAACATTCGAGTCGACGACAACTGTCGCATCGATTCTGCAACCGGGGGGATCGGTAACCATGGACTGGCACGAGGGGAACCGACAGCTGATCGTTCGAGTCGATCGTCAGAGCCTGGAGCGGCAAGTACAGGAAGCGCTCGGGGCACCGCTGCGTCAGCCCTTGCGCTTCGACATTCAAATGGAGCTGGACCGACCGGGTATCCGCTCATGGCGTCGCCTGCTCGAGCTTTTGCTGAGCGAAATGGAAGACGGCGGATCGCTTCCGAGCGAGCCGATCGTCATGAAGGAGTTCGAGCGACTGCTGCTCAGTCAGCTCATCGTCGCGCAGCCCAACAACTACACAGAAGCGCTGCAGCGGCCAGTGCCAACGGCACCTCGAACTATCCGCCGCGCGGTCGAAATCCTTGAACACCACGCTGACGAAGTGCTCTCCGTCGAGGACATCGCAACCGCCGCGGGCATCAGCGTGCGGGCCCTCCAGGACGGTTTCCGGAAGTACTACGGCACTTCCCCGATGGGGTACCTGCGCGAGGTGCGTCTGAATGCCGTCCGCACGTGGCTGCTTCGAGCCGATCCGTCGACGACGACCGTCTCCGATGCAGCCGCTAGGTGTGGATTCCTACATCTCGGACGGTTCTCGGTGCAGTATCGAGAGAAATTTGGCGAGTCGCCATCGACAACGCTCCGACGATGAGGGTCGCGGCTCCGACGTGCCCGTTCTGTCCCTCTCGGCGAAGGGCCTGACCGGGGAAATCGCGGCGCACTTCGACGACGTCTTCCCCCGTAAGCGGGAAGGTGCACCCAGTGCACACGTGTCTGATTCATCTGCTGCGCAACACGTTCCGTCGTGCGTCGCGACAGTACCGGGACGAGATGTCGCAGGACTTGCGTCCGATCTCTCCCCAAACACTGATCCGTGAATCTTTCGGCGCACACCCGGTCCTTCGGGTCCGGGATAGCCGATCTGGTGTTGTCGGACCGTGGAGCTAGTGTCTGGGTCATGGCGGGGAGGGTGGTGAAGCGGGCGTTCAAGTACCGCTTCTATCCGACTGCGGTGCAGGCGGAACAGCTTGCTCGGACATTCGGGTGCACCCGGTATGTCAACAATCGGGCGTGGGCGGAGCGCTCGCGTGCCTGGGCGCAGGAGCAGCGGCGGGTGACCTACTGCGACACCTCGAAGATGCTCACCGGATGGAAACGGGACCCCGAGACCGCGTGGTTGTCGCAGCCGTCGAAGGGACCGCTGCAGGAGTCGCTGCGGCAGTTGCAGGGCGCGTTCGACAGGTTCTGGCGCAAACAGACCCGCTACCGGCAATTCAAGAGGAAGGGGCAGTCGAAGGATTCGGCGACCTACTGTTCGAACTGCTTCAGCTACCGCGGCGGGCAGCTCCGGTTGGCCGAGCAGTCCGAACCGGCTGGACATTCGGTGGTCGAGGCCGCTGCCGGAGGGGCCGTGCCGTCGCAGGTGACGGTGTCGCGTAATGCTCGCGGTCGGTACCACGTCTCGATCCTCGTCGAGGACACGATTCCCGAACTCGAACCGACCGATCGGACGTGCGATGCGGCGTCGTCCACGACCGGGATGTGAACGCGGCGAGAAACATTTTGGCGGTCGGACTGACGGTGGCAGCCTGCGGAGACGGTGTGAGACCGCCCCGCACCTAAGGTGTGGGGCGGCAACTGTCGGTGAAACAGGAACCTCGAGACGCGAGTCTCGAGGGGAACTCGGTCGTTCACGGCCGAGAGGACGTCAAATAGATCGGGCTAGACCTTCACAAGTACGGCAAATACTTTTCGGCCTGTGGGTCCACGGGGTGTTCACCGCGGGGTGTTGCGGGTGGGGGTCTCCGCAGGGAGGGCGCCGCGGCGAATGTCGCCGGGGGCGGCCTTGGCTGACGGGTAGGAGGCGCGGGCGGCAGAGTCCAGCAGCCAGGGCACACTGATGACCATCACTCCAGGGGTGAACAGCAACCGGCCCTTCAGACGCAGCGCGCTCTGGTTGTGCAGCAGGTGTTCCCACCAGTGTCCGACGACGTATTCGGGGATGTAGATGGTGATCACCTCGCGGGGACTGTCCCGGTGAATGGTCTTGATGTAGTTGACGATCGGCCGGGTGACCTCCCGGTAGGGGGAGGCGAGCACCTTCAGCGGCATCGGGAGGTCGTGTGTGGACCATTCCTGTTGCAGCCGGAGAGTGTCGTCGCTCTGCACGGTCACCGCCTCTAGGGTGGTGGGCCTGGTGGCGCGGGCGTAGGCGAGGGCACGGGCGGCCGGTTTGTGCAGCTGGGAGATCAACACGATGGCGTGCACCTGGGCGGGCAGGTCGAAGCTGTCCTCGTCGAGGACGAGTGCGGCGGCGACCCCGTCGTAGTGCCGGCGGATAGCTTTCATCACGACGAACAGGATCGGCATCGCGATGACCACCAGGTAGGCGCCCTGGGTGAACTTGGTGACGGTCACGATGATCAGCACCAGCCCGGTCAGGGCGCAGCCGAGCCCGTTGACGGCCCGCCGCACCCGGATGCGGTGCCGCTCGGCGCGGTCCGGTTCGGCGCGCAGCAGGCGGTTCCAGTGCCGGACCATGCCGGCCTGGCTGAGGGTGAAGGAGGTGAACACCCCGAGGATGTAGCTGGATCAGGTGGGTGACCGAGGCATCGAAAATGACGATCAGGGCGCCGGCGGCCAACGCGAGCAGCACGATCCCGTTGCTGAACGCCAACCGGTCCCCGCGGGTGTTGAGTTGCCGCGGTAGGTAGCGGTCCCGGGCGAGGATGGAGGCGAGCAACGGAAACCCGTTGTAGGCGGTGTTCGCGGCCAGGATCAGGATCAGCACGGTAGCGGCCTGGATGTAGAAGAATCCGACATTGGTGCTGCTCCCAAACACGGCGGCCGCGATCTGCGCGATCACGGTGCGCTGCGGATCGGTGTCACAGTTCCCGGAAAAGCCCACCAGATCACACGTGTTTTCGGCGATGCGGACCTTGCTGATGATGGCCAGGGCGGTGATGCCGGAGAACATCACGATCGCGGTGGCGCCCATCGCGACCAACGTTTTGGCGGCGTTGGCGCTCTTGGGTTTCCGGAACGCCGGCACCCCGTTGGAGATGGCTTCGACCCCGGTCAGTGCGGTACACCCGGAGGAGAACGCCCGCAACGCGAAGAACACCAGCGCCAGCCCGGTGATCCCGGCATGTTCGGGGGTAATCGAATACCCGGCGCTCTCGGCGACCGGGGCGTCCCCGATCAACACCCGAATCAGGCCGGTGACGATCAGGACCAGGACACCGGTGATGAACCCGTACGTCGGAATGGCGAAGGTTTTGCCGGATTCGCGCACCCCGCGCAGATTCATCGCCGTCAGCACGACCACGAAGCCGACCGCCAGCACGACCCGGTGCGGATTGAGCGAGGGCACCGCGGAGATCAGGTTGTCGACGCCGGCGGCCACCGACACCGCCACGGTCATCACGTAGTCGACGAGCAGGGCGGCGGCCACCGTCAACCCGGCGGAGGGTCCGAGGTTGCGCTGCGCGACCTCATACGATCCGCCGCCGCTGGGGTAGGCGAACACCACCTGCCGGTAGGACAGCACCACTACCGTCAGCAGCACCACCACCGCGGCTCCGAGGTACGGGGTGAGATACAGGTACGCCAGCCCGCCGAGCGAGAGCACCAGCAGAATCTCCTGGGTCGCGTACGCGACCGAGGACAGCGGGTCGGAGGCGAAGATCGGTAGCGCCAGCCGCTTGGACAGCAACTGGTCCCCGAGATGTTCACTGCGCAGCGCACGCCCGAGGATCAGGCGCCGCGCCGCGGATACGGCTTTGGACACCGCCGAAGCGTACGGCCTGACAACCTCACAAATCGGGCGCCGTGCGTCAAGATTCCGCTAAGAAATGGCCGGTTGGAATCGAATCTGACGCTGGGCCGGAACCCGACGGCACGGCAACCGCCGCTGGCGGATGATGACGAGGTCAAGGACCCCGACCCCGACCGTGACGGCGAGCACCGCGACACCGAGCACATGTGGGGAGAGCTGCGGATCTATCTCGGCGCCGCACCCGGCTCGGGTTAGACCTTCGCGATGCTCGGTGAGGCGCACCGGCGTCGGGAACGGGGCACCGACGGTGGTCGCGGTCGCGGTCGCGGTCGCGGTCGCGGTCGCGGCCCGACGGCGGCGCAGCTCGGCGACCTGGAACTGATACTGGTCAGCGCATTCCGAGGATTCGGCGGACGGGACCGCGTTTGCGTTTCTTCTCGATCGTCGTCGCCAGGCCGATGCGACGGCCGGTGAGCGGATCGGTGGCGGGGGTACCGCCGAACCCGGCTTCGGACGCGGTCTCGGGCGCTGCGTCGCGGGTGTCGGTGAGGTACTTGTCGGGGAGTGAGAGTTTCGCGATGGTGCGCCACGACTTCCAGTACTGCACTGCGAGTGGGCCGGTCGTGTATGGCAGGTCGTATTTGTCGCACAGCTGTTTCACGCGGATCGAGATCTCCCGGTAACGGTTGGAGGGCAGGTCCGGGAAGATGTGGTGCTCGATCTGATAGCTGAGGTTGCCGGTCATGAAGTCCATGACGGGGCCGCCCGAGATGTTCGCGGAGCCGAGCATCTGCCGCAGGTACCACTGGGCGTGCGTCTCGTTGTCGACGTCGGCCTTGGTGAACTTCTCGGCGCCGTCCGGGAAGTGACCGCAGAAGATCACGGCGTTGGTCCACAGGTTGCGGACGAGGTTGGCGGCCGCGTTCGCCTTGACCGTGGATTTCCAGGCTTTGCCGGTCAGTGCCGGGTACACGACATAGTCCTTGAGGGTCTGCTTGCCGAGTTTTGCGAGCACTTCCTTGCCGCGCCTCTTGGTGAGTTCGCGGTCGTCGCGGCCCCGGGTCACTTTGCCCAGCTCGAGCAATTGGATGGCGAGGCCGTACTGGAACAGCGCGGCGAGGATCGCGTTGTAGGCGAGGTTGCCGAGGTAGAACGGCTTCCAGCGCTGGTCACGGGTCACGCGGAGCAGGCCGAAGCCAATGTCGTCGTCCATGCCGAGGACGTTGGTGTATTTGTGGTGCGCGTAGTTGTGGGTGATCTTCCAGTGCGCCGACGGATCGGCGTTGTCCCATTCCCAGTTCACGGAGTGCACTTCGGGGTCGTTCATCCAGTCCCATTGCCCGTGCATCACGTTGTGCCCGAGCTCCATGTTCTCGATGATCTTCGACAACGAGAGCATCCCGGTGCCCAACACCCATAGTGAGCGCTTGCGGGAGCCGAAGAGCACCGCGCGGCCGCCGAGTTCCAGGCCGCGTTGCAGCCGGACGGTGTTGCGGAGGTACCGGGCGTCGCGTGCACCGCGGGATTCCTCGATGTCTCGACGGATCGCATCCAGGTCGCGGCCGATGGCCTCGACGTCGGCGTCCGTCAGGTGCGCGTATTCCTTGATGTCTGATATCGCCATGCACCTACGGTACCGTAAGTTACGGTGTCGTAGGTTACGGGCGAGTAGCTTATGACGCGAATCACTTCGACTGGTGCGCAGCGAGTTTCGAATTCGAAGCTGCACGGCACGTGCCGGATACCACATCGCCGGTAGCTCTCCTTCGGGGGTAGGTCACTGGAGGGTTGTTGGCACGCGGTCGGGGTTGAAGCGGGGGAGGGCGGTGCAGAGGGCGGACAGGTCGTTGCCGCTACGAAGGACGGTGCCGTCGGGCCGGATGACGGCAGCGCGCGCGTGTCCGCGGCGTAGCCAGCGATGCAGGTCGGTGCCGGGTCGAGCTAGCAGGACTGCGCCACCACGTTGTGCGATGTCGGTGCGTTGTTTCGGGGTCGGGGAGATGGCGGTGACAATCGCGAACCGGCCCGCGACGACCTCGTCGAATCGGCGACCCTGGCCGAGGTCCGGATTCGGGATCAGGCGGCCCGCTCGGCTTCTGCGTAGTCGAGGTCGTTCCACCAGAGTGGAGCGGTGAAGGGCCGGGGTCTCGCCGTCCATGACCTTGTCGCCGAGACCTGGGAGGCGGTGCAGAAGCGGTATGACGATGCGACGGACGAGGTTGCCGAGTTCGCCACCCTCGGTCATGGCCATTCCGATGAATTTGGCCCGCCGGATCAATGCGAGCGCGTGGGGCTTGCGTTCGATCTCATAGGTGTCGAGTGCGCTTTCGGGCAAACCCCAGGTGAGCACGCCCGCAAGCTTCCAGGCGAGGTTCATCGCGTCGCGGATCCCCGCACCCATCCCCTGTCCGATGAACGGCGGTGTGAGATGGGCGGCGTCGCCGAGCAGGAACACGCGCCCGTCGCGCCATCGGTCCGCGATTCGAGCTCGAAAGGTGTACTCGGCGACGCGGACAAGCTCGAGGTCGTCGACCGGCGTGTTCCGTGTCCAGGGCGCGATGAGGGGATGCAATCGAGCCATGTCGCGATAGTCCTCGGCGGTCTCACCGGGTTGGAGCCGGAACTCCCAGCGGTAGCGAGTGTGTCCGATCCGCATGTACGTTGCCGCGCGCACGGGATCGCACACCTGGTGCGCGCCCTCCCACTCGCCGAGGTCCGCGGTGATCTCGACGTCGACGACCAGCCACCGTTGATCGAACTCCAGGTCCCGCATCGTTGCCTGAATGTGGTCTCGAACTGAGCTGTTGGCGCCGTCGCAGCCCAAGACGTATCGGGTCCGCACCGATTCGTGTGCACCGGTGCTTCGGTCGGTGAAGTCGACGCGAACGCCGGTGGGGTCGTCGACCAGCCCGGTCACTTCCACGCCGCCGCGAAGCGAGGCCCTCGGGTGCCGTTCCAGATTGGTCCGCAGGATCTCCTCGAACGCCGGCTGGTCGAACATGTTGGCCTCGGGGTAACCATGGACGCCCGGACCGGGATCTCGGTGGAACTCGGTGAGAACTCGCATGTTCCGGTCGAGAAGCCGCAACCCGAGGCACGGCCGGGAGATCGCCGCGAACTCCTCAGCGATCCCGAGGTGCGCCACGATCCGGTGAATCTCTCCGTCGAGGTGGACCGCCCGCGGCTGGGCATAGACGCCCTCCCAGCGCTCGAATATCAGGCACTCGACACCGTACTGCGCCAGCAACGTGGCGGCGGTCAGCCCGGTGGGACCGGCACCGACGATGACGACTGGGACAACCCGCTCGCTCATCGGATCGATCCGAACAGGACTACGAGGTAGGCCACGATCAATAGGCCGACGACAACGGCGGGCGTCATCTCACGTCTTCCGTCACCGTTGCGTACGTGCGTAACGACGGCACCCACCATCAGGAGCAGCAGCCCGACGCCGGCCGCGGCGCCGAGCGCCGGCACAAGTCCGCCGATCAGGAGTCCGCCGGCACCGGCGACCTCGAGCACGCCGATGCCCCGATACGTGCTGACGGACACGCCGACGTGGGCGGCCCGTTCCCGCATCGGCGAGGTCGCCGCGAGCTTGCCGCCGCCGAGCAGAAGGTAGAAGACTGCGAGGCAGAGTGCCAGAACCAGTGTTGCGGTGGTCATTTGCGCACCGTTACCTTCCAATTGATCGCATATCGGTTGAGGATCGCCGTGATCGCCGGTTCGCTGGCAGATCCGTCGATCTCGACAGTGGAAAGGATCGCACCGTCCTCGACGGACGCCTGGATGTCGGCGATGCCTGCGATGGCGGCGAGGGCATGTTCGAGCTCGCGCCGTGTCGCGTCGGCGCGCAGTGCGAGCTTGTAGGGCTTGCCGACCGCGGTGACGGGCAACGCCGGGAGGATGGTCACCGACTTGGGTGCAGCGGCCCGTTCGGGAACACGCTCGCCCGCCCAGGCTTGTAGCTCGTGATCGGTGATGGCGGCCTCGGTGGCAACGGTGACGTAGGCGACGGGCACTTCGCCGGCGTAGGCGTCCGGGCGTCCCACCGCGCTGACCGCGGTGACCTGCGGATGTGCCAGTAGGGCGTCTTCGATCACCGCGGGATCGATGTTGTGCCCGCCCCGGATGATGATGTCCTTCGCGCGTCCGGCCAGGTAGATGAAACCGTCGCTGTCGATGCGCGCCAGGTCGCCGGTGTCGAGCCAACCGTCGACCAGGGTGCCCATGCCGTCGAGAACGTGTCCGTGTTCGTCGTGGGCGGCGACATAACCGGCGAACACCGTCGGACCGCTGATCGCCAGCACCCCGGTCGCTCCGGTGGGCAGGTCTTCCCAGATGCCGTCTTCGCGGACTCGAACCACTTTGACCTGTTGATAGGGCATCCGTAGCCCAACCGAGCCCGGTCGTGGCGCGTCGGGAAAGCTGCGTGCGCTCGCGCAGGTCGCTTCCGTCAGGCCGTAGCCTTCGAGTAGGGGCACTCTGGTGTGTTTCTGAAACTTCTCGTTGACCGCAGTCGGTAGCGGTGACGCTCCCACCATGGCGAATCGCAGACTGCTGATATCGGCATCGACGGGGCGCTGTGCGAGGGCCGCGTACACGGTGGGCACCGCGCTCATCGACACGATGCGGTAGTGCTCGACGATTTTCCAGAATTCGCTCGACAGTATCGGGTCGCGGTAGCCGAGCGGCCCGGCCCACACCACCTTCTGACCCTTCAGCAGCGGCGCCAACAGCGTCACCATCAGCGCATTGACATGGGACAGCGGCAGGGCGGCGAACACGACGGAGTCCGAGTTCCCCAACGAGTTCGCGGCCAGCATCCAGGCGTTGGCGACCTCGTTGTCGTGGGTGTGGGCGGCCAGCTTCGGAACACCGGTGGTGCCCCCGGTGTGAAACAGCGCGGCCACGTCGCACCCGCGGGGGGGATCACCGACGAAGTCGGAGGGGTCGATCTCGGCCGACAGCGCACCGAGATAGCCGATCCGCACTCCGTCGATCTCGGGCAGGTCCGCAGGCGCGCCGGCGGCGCCGGTGGGCCGCAAGACCAGCACGGCGTCCACCCGCCCGCTCACGGCAACCTCGAGCGCGGCGGCCCAGGTGTCGGGCGCCAGCTCCGGTCCGGCCGCCACGAGGACCCGGGCACCGGAGCGGCGCAACAGTTCGGCGATGTGCTGCTGCGATTGCGCGGCGTTGACGGGAGCTGCGACGCCGGCAAGCTGTGCGGCGAGAGTCGCGGGGATCAACTCGGCGCAGTTGGGCGCCATCAGGGCGACCGTGTCCCGGCGCCGCACGCCCAGACGGTGGAGCAGGTTCGCGTAGCGGTGCACATCGTCGAGTAGTTCGGAAAAGCTGCGTTGCAACGGTTCCCGCCACCGTGCACCGTCCGGTAGGACGGTGAGCGCGAGGCGATCCGGCCACATGCGGGCCGACCGGGTGAGCAACGCATAGGTAGACTCCGGAAGCCCCCGATCGCGCAGCGGCACGGCCTCGATCGTCGTCAGATCCGTGGGCGCCGCGTAACGCGGCCACAGCAGGTCGGTGGTCATCGCGCGTACCTCACCACCGTGCGCTGGCGCCCCAGGTCGATGGTGCCGTCGTCTGTGAAGACGGTGGCTTCGATGAGGTCGCCGTCCTGCAGATAGTTCGAATTCTTGGCCTGGCCCGCGAAGAAGAGCTTCCATTTGACCGTCGGCGGTAGCAGGGCGGAGAGGATTGCGATCGGCTTCGGGGGCGCGCTCAGCGCCGTACCGACCGGTGTTCCGGTCAGCAGCAAGTCCCCGGCACCGAGGCGTTGGAACCGGGTCAGCGCCTGCAGCGTCTCGACCGGCTGATAGATCATGTCGGCAACGGTCATGTTCTGGCGCGGCTCACCGTTGACCCACAGCCGCAGCCGCAGGTCGGTGAACCGCTTCAGTTCGTCGCCGTCCAGCAGGACGAGCGCGGGGCCGACCGGCGTGAACGTCGGGTATGACTTGGCCTCGTAGAACTGCGTTTTGGGAAGCTGGACGTCGCGCGCGGAGATGTCGTTGGTGACGACCAGGCCGGCCACGTAATCGGCAAGAGTGTCTGCGGTGATCGCCGTTCCGACCGGGATGTCGCGGGCGAGGACGAGCCCGATCTCCACCTCGTAGTCCAGGAGCCGGACATGGGCGGGACGGATCACGTCGTCGGTGGGGCCGCTGATCGACCCGGAGGCCTTTCGGAAGAAGGTCAACGGAACGGTGTCGGGGTTCATCCCGGCGTCCTCGACGTGCGAGGCGAAGTTCGTCATCTGTGCGACCACTCGGCAGGGGGTGGTGACCGGGGAGAGCAACGCGAGGGTCTCGACGGGAACGGTGCCCTCGCTGGACGCCGCCGCCTCGACGGCGGATCGGTCGGCCAGCAGGTGGGCGGTGGTGGTGGCCTCGGTGTCTACCCGTGCGGCACCGGTGGGTGTGACGACCCACCAGGCGTCGACGGTGCGGAGGACGGAGATGGTCATGAGCTGGCAACTTTCAGAAGGCCGCGGAGGCGGTGGAGGTCGAATTCGTTGTCGGCGCGCAGCGCGTGGACGATCGCGCGCAGTTCCTGAAGTGATTCCCGGCCGGGGTTCAATCCGAGGAAGTCTTTGGTGGCGGGCGGCCCCCACTGGGCCAGTCCCGATGCGGTCATCGGTGCCCATCCCGCGTCGAGCGTGTTGTCGAAGAGATCGCCGTCGCTGAAGTGCTCGACCATGAATCCGTCAGGGTCGCGCCAGTAGTCGAAGATCTGGCTGCCCTGGATGTGTCGGCCGATGCCCCAGGATCGGCGGTAGCCCCGGTCGAGCAGGTACTCGCCGCCGGCGGCGAGGCAGTCGAGGTCGGCGACCTGATAGGCCGAATGCACATAGCGGTTCGCCGGGCCGAGCACCATCGCGAGGGTGTGATGGTCGGTGGGGGTGGCGCCCCGGTCGCAGCGGATGAAGCTCATGATCGGGCCCCGGGCCCGTTGCCCGGGGTAGTAGAGGAAATCGCTGACGATCAGTCCGAGGTGCTCGAGGTACCAGTCGAGCGTTTCGCGGTACGTCGTCGTCTGGAGCACGAGGTGACCGAGCCGTTGCACCGTGGCCGGTGCGCGGGGTGGCCGCTGGGTGGCGTTGACCCGCCCGACGTCGTGTCCGACATTGAGGGGGAGCGGAGCGGGGGCGGGAAGCGCCGGCAACTCGAACGTGTCGGACACGACGCGCACGCCCAGAGCGCTGGGATCGGTGAGATCGACGGTGATCCCGCCGAGACTCTCCGGCAGCGGCACGACCGCACCGCCGACCGCGTCCGCCAGTCGCAGCACGTCGGTCGCGTCGGCCGCCCGGAAGGCGGGACCGACGAACCGCGACCGCGGTCCTCGGCGGATGAGCACGCAGGGCGAACCGGGGTCTGTTCCGCGCAATTGCAGTTCGTGGGCGGTGCGCAGCGCCGTCGCAAAACCGAAGGCATGGGCGAACGCCTCCGCCCGCTCGAGGTCGGGCTTCTCGAACTCCAGCCACGCGAGGTCGTCGACCTTGATGATCGGCTCCGCGGCCCGCCCCCCGTGCTCACCCCTCAGCGCGCCCTGCTCACTGTGCAGACCGGTATGCGGGTCATGGTGGTCGCTCATTGACCACTCCTCTCAAGTAACTGACGATATCCTCACTCATGACCTTATCGGCAGTCAAGGGTT
The DNA here is from genome assembly GCF_014256275.1 of Rhodococcus sp. 4CII. NCBI lineage: Bacteria > Bacillati > Actinomycetota > Actinomycetes > Mycobacteriales > Nocardiaceae > Rhodococcus > Rhodococcus sp. 4CII. The sequence goes on along the minus strand of NZ_JACCFE010000002.1, from coordinate 1,933,395 downwards.
TTTGAGGAATTCGTCACTTTTGATGACACGCGGTACGGTAGGCCCAGGTCGGACGGAGTAGAAGGAGGGCACCAGGCATGACCGAGCAGTTCACCCAGGCCGCAGATGTCGGAATGGGGTCGTTCTACAACTACTTTCAGGCCGGCGAGGAGCTCGCTCCCGCGGACAAGGCAGATTCGAACCGATTCGCGTGGTGGCAGAAGTGACTAGCGCGGCCGGCGAGAAGAATCGGGAAGAAGTTCCCGTGGAGCATATCGTCGCGCTCCTGCGGGAGCGTGTGTACGGCGCTATGACGTGTTTGGCGACGCTCGCCGTCCTCGTCCGCTATACGGCTCCCGAGACGAGCCCATGGGATCGGGTTCTCGATGTGGTTGTGGCCACCGGCGGGCTCTGGGCGGCGAGCCTGCTGGCCGACTGGGTAGCACATCTCGGCGCGTATCACAGCGCTCCGCGCGGACGGGCAGTGCTGCGGATGCTGCAGACCTCCGGCCAGATCGTCGAGGCCGCGGTCTTGCCTGTGCTGGTATTGGTCGCAGCCGCCGTCGGACTACTGAGCACGTCCACAGCGATGTGGGTCGCGATGTGGGTCCTCGTCGCTGAACTCGGTGTAATTGCTCTGCTTGCCGTGCGAATGGCCCAATTACGTTGGTGGCAACAGCTGTTCACAATCGCGGGTTTGGTCGGTGTGGGCGTACTCGTGGTCGGCATCAAGATCCTCCGCCATTAGGTCGGACCGAATGTGGGGACTGCTCGCGGATTGGAGTAGTTGCTGATTTTGAGGAATTCGTCAATATTGATGACACGCGGTAGGGTAGGGCCGGGTCGGACGGAGTGGGAGATGGGCACGCAGGCATGACCGAGCAGATCACCGATGCACCGAACCGCTTGGAACGGCGCAAGGCGCGTACTCGCGCAGCCCTCGTACGCGCAGCTCAGTCCTTCATGGCGGCAGGGAAACTGACCGCCCCGATTCTCGAGATCACCCAGGCCGCAGATGTCGGAATGGGGTCGTTCTACAACCACTTCCAGACCAAGGAGGAGCTCTTCCACGCGGCTGTGGAGGAGGCCCTCGACCGCCACGGCGCGGTGCTCGATGTACTGACCGCAGACCTGGACGACCCTGCCCAGATCTTTGCGCAGAGCTTCCGTCTGACAGGACGCCTGCATCGCAGGAATCCCGAACTGAGCAAAGTTCTGCTCCGCGACGGGCCGAGTCTGGTCAGCTCGGACAAAGGCCTGGCGCCGAGAGCCCGCCGGGACATCGAGGCAGCTGCCCGGGCGGGCCGGTTCAGCGTCCGCGATCCCGAACTGGCCCTGACAATCACCGCGGGAGCCGCCCTCTGCCTGGGTCAACTGCTGCACGACCACCCCGAACGTGACGACGCGGAGGACACCGACCAAGTCACCGAGGACTTGTTGCGCATGTTCGGCGTCTCGGCCGACGAGGCCCACCAAATCAGCCACTGCCCGCTACCCGACGCCGACGATCAACTCCAAGGCGCCACCGCCACGTAACTCTTCCACGGCCAATGCCGGCTGGACCGTGCTCGAACTACGAGGTTCACCCTGCTCCGGCGGTATCGCCCCGAGGCCGCCGTTCTGTCCTCGACGAGCCCCGAGGTACTTCGGGCCGGTGAGCACCGGGTGAACAACCGATGCCGCCGCGCTCGCCGAGCTGACGTCCCGCGCAAGAGTTTTCGACGAGAACCCGAACCGTCGTTCCGAGTTCCACAGTGGGATGCTCGTCTGGCTGTGCAGGCTTTCAGCCCAATTTGAGCCCGTACCGAGGGCCGAGGCCGGCAACGGCCTTCTCGAGCTTTTCGCCGATATTGTCGAGTTCCTCCGCTGCCGACGCGTCGACCGCCGCACTGATCGCCGCAATCAGACTGCCGTCGGGCGCCAGCAGGGGCGTGGCGACGGCAAACGCGTCCGCGAGCGCAGCCTCCGGTGTTGGGGAGTTCCTCGCCGGCCACCCGGCCGCCGCCGGCACCCAACGGCGCCAAGTGACCACGATCAACGCCGTCCACACGACCAAACGGGTTTCCGGCGCAGGGCCGCACGGAAACGATCCGGCAATTACTCAACGACTCCCGGGCCGAGTGGATGGAACGTGTCAGGTCGGTTGTGTGGCAGCGGCTCCCGCAAATTCCGATCGCGGGGTGGCCAGGTGGGTTGTTCGGTCGCCGTGATGCCCCAATCCTGACGCTGGTGGCCGGCAGGTTCGGCTTCGAGCACATTGCGCGGCGGCGCCGCACCGAACCTCACCACCGAGGACAAGGCGCTGGTCGTGCGGGGAGCGGTGGATCCGCCGTTCCCGACGCTGGTAACGGCCCGGTGCCCGCGGTCAGGGTGTATCGGCGGTGGGTGGAGGCGCTCGGGTTCGTTGACCGGTATCCGCATCAACTCTGTCAGTACGATGTCCGCGTGCCCAAGTTCACGTTCCAGCTCGACGTGCGCGACCCGCCGGTGAAGGTGATCGGCGCGATGGTCGACTTCTCGGACCGCCGGCCGGAGGTGTGGCCGGCCCTCACTGCGCGCCTCTACCAGCTGCATGAGCTGGGTGACAGAACCGCCGACGTGACGGAGGGCAGCGCGCTCCTCGGCGCGAGTGTGTGGGAGCGCGTCACCTACGAGTGGACAGACTCGGCCGTCCGCTCGGTGATCACCGACGGGACGATCTTCGAGCCAGGCGGCACGTTCGAGTTCCGTGTCGAGCCGCGCGGCGGCGGCAGCCGGATCAGCGTCGACTATCACCGGCGGTCGAAGACACTGCTGGGACGGTGCATTGGCGCGATGTTGCAGCTGACTGGTGGCGCGCCGATCAGGCGGAGCTTCCGTCAGGTCTACGGCAAGCCGGCCTGATGCGCGCCGACGATGGCGCGCAGTGAGTTTTCGACACGATGATCACCGCCGGGCAACCGTTCAGCAGCCGGCACCGCATCCTGGACACGCACGGGAAGGTGCATCACATCGTTGTCGGGGATCGGATGCTGGGGGAGGACGGTCAGGTGGCCGGCACGTCCGGGTTGGGGTAGCTGGTTCGATCACCTGAGGAAATTCGAGCAGAGACCGCGTCACTGCGCCGGCAGCTTGTCAGGACACCGACGCAGCTTCTGCACTGCTCGCCTACGGCGAGCTGGGTCTCTGCGTGCCGGGCGACGAGGCGACGCTGCTGCGAAGCGACGAGACGCACATTGGTGGCCGGATACCGGTTAACCCTCCGGGTGGTCTGCTGTCCAAGGAAGAGCCCCCTCGGCGCGTCCGGGGCTCGGCCCAGTACCCGACTTGGTAACCCAACAGCGCGGACAAGCAGAAGAACGGCAGGCCGACCATGTGCGAGCCGGAATGGGGCATGTGATGGGAGCGGGCCACAACTCATGCGTGATGGTGGTCGAGAAATTCTATTCTGGACGAAAGGCCTTCGGCTTCCGCCGAATCAAGTACAGCTGACATAGTATCCGTTATCGACGATTCGTAATCCATTGTGTAACTGCATTTTTCAGCATTTGGCAACGGGATGGGTTGAGGACCCTTCCGGACACCGTCGCGCCGAGCACCGTGGTTGCGGTACTCGACGGCACGGGGTTGGGTCTAAGTGCGGTTCGCCGGCCGCGGGGTGTTGTTGCGGGCTTCGATGGCGGCGACGGTGTTGTCGAACGCTTTTCCGAGGACGCGGGTGCCGAAGACGCCGAGCACGGCCCCGAGCGCTCGCCCTTTGAGGTTCTTGCCGTCGCGGACGACGACCGCGTCGACGTCGGTGGTTCCGTCGGGTTTCGGGGTGAGGGTGTAGATGTGGCCGGAGTTTCCGCCCCACAGGTTCGAGTCGGTGGTGGTCATGACGACACGGTGCGGGTCGGTCCAGTCGTAGTGCAGGCGTTCCCAGGCCCCGCCCGAGCCCTCGGTGACGTCGGCGGTGTCGGTGCCGAGTTCGTGGACCTGGAGGTAGTCGTCGGCGCTGTTGCCGAAGATTTCCTCGCGGCCGGGCCCGAAGTCGGTGAGCGCGGCGAGGAACTGTTCGGGTGTTGCGGTGGTGTTCTGGTGGAGGTGGATCGTGGACATGGTGTCCTCCGTGGTGGGTGATGGAAGGTGAGGTTGACCGGTGGATGGTGCGGCAGACAATTAGATGGGCAGCTCCGTCCCAGCCTGTTCGGCGACCATGTAGGCGGCGTACCAGTCGGGCCAGTTCGGATCCTCTGCCCCGCTGCGCTTCTCGTGTTCGCCGTGTGCGATCGCCGCGCGAATCAGCGCACTGGTCAGGTCTGCGGCGGCGGCGAATGTTGTTGCCGTGGTGGCGACCGTTTCGTTGGAGCGGGTTTCGGTGGTGCTCATGGTTGCCTTCTCGCGGGTCTCAGTCACTTGGGTGGGAGGGATGGGGGCGCTACATCTGGGTGCTGCCGTTCCAGCCGGCCAGGATCTGGTCGAGGACGGTGGTGTCGGCGCGCCGGTCCTGCCGCTGGTCGCGCTGGCGGTCGTGCTGGTGTTGTTGCTGCATGTCGTTGTCGCGGTCGAGCGGACTGTCGTGGGTGACAGCGGCGGCGACGGGTTGTGCGGGGGCCGGCGCGGCGGCGGCGGTGGCGGCGGTGGCGGCGCCGACCGGGAGGAGGCCGAATGCCGCGGCCGCGGCGGCGACGGCGGCCAGGCGCTTCCACGAGGAGGTGTGGGTGGCGGACTGGGTGAACGGGTGGAGCTGTGTGGTGGCCATGGTGGGTTCCTGATTCGAGTGCCGCGGGCCCAGCGTCTGCGGCTACTTGAACGGTGTCCGGGAGGGTCGGGAACGTTACACCGACCACACCCGAGTCGTGTGTGGCGTGTGTCACACTTCCCGGTGGGTTTTTCCGGTGGATCGGGGTCGATGTGGCGCAGCGGGGTGCGGGCATCGAGCAGTCAGGCCCCGCCGTTCGCGGTGTGTCCGATAGGGAAGGCGGGTGTGCCGTCGGCGCGGGTGCAGGCGGCGAGCGCGGTGAGGATTTCGCGGTGGGTGCACCACAGGGTGTCGACGAGATCGGCGGCCTGGTTCCGGCCGAGGCGCTGAGAGGCCGGTGGGCGTCGGGCCCGGTCCAAGGCCTGCTGGGCTATCGCGTGGGCGTGCCGGAGCAGAACGAACATTTGCAGCCCCCTTCCGGACGGGAGCGCGTGTCTGCGGACCAGCATGTGCGTACGGGCAAGCGTAGGCGCCGGTGTCGGCGGTCGAGACGCGTAAACCCGACAGCGCAACAAGTTCCGGTCCGCCTTGGGTCGAACGTCAGTCGGAAGTCGGCGGGGTGGGGGTCCCGGGCGCACCCAGCCCAGGATCTGCGGCGTCGATCTCGTCGGAACCCGTGTGCGTGATCGGCAGGAACGGTTCGTTCATGGACATGGATTCATCCTGCCGCGACAGCGGGGGACGCGCCCGAAAGCAGCGGGGTTCCCTCCACCGGAAGGCCGGTTCGATGTGCAGGGATATGTGCGGCGCCGGGCGAAAACGGCGGTCAGATCTACCTGTCGACTGTGTCCGGGCTGTGGTCGAAGACGAAGAGTGGTTTGGTGCCGTGTGCGGGTGTTTCGGCGAGTGTGATGGCTTCGAGGAAGCGGTCGAGCGGGAACGGCCGGCCGTGGGGGATGCTCAGCACTTCCTCCGTGACGAGACTGCGGACCTGGGACAGCGCGTGCATCACCTCCTCGGGTGAGGCAGTGCCGAACCAGCGGTTCAGCCAGAATCCACGGACCGTTTTGGTCTCGTAGATCACCGAGCGAGCATGCAGTGGGATCGTCAGCGCTGCCGGGTCGGTTTGCCGATGGGTCGAGAGCGCGCCGTAGACCACGACCTCTCCTCCCGGAGCCAAAGCCTGGGAGACCTGGGCACCCACCTCGCCCGCGACGCAGTCGGTGGCCTTGCGCACGCCGGCCGGTCCCGCGATGTCGGCTACACGCTGCACCAGGTCCTCGTCCTCGGTGCAGATGACCTCGTCACCACCGAGCGTCGTGATCTCCTCGACGGCCGCGCGTCGCCGCACGACGTTGATCGTGCGGATACCCAGATGCCGGGACAGCTGTATGACGAGACGGCCGACGGTGGAGCCCGCGGCCGTCTGCAGCAACCATTCTCCCGGCTGCACATCGAGTTCGCGGGTCACGAGGAGTAGCGCGGTCAACGGGTTGACGGCGAGTTGACAGGCGCTGGAGTCGCTCAGCTGGTCGGGGACCGGCAGAAGCCGCCCAGTTTCGGCAACGAGGTATTCCTGCCAGGTGCCGGCCACCGGGGGCCCGGGTACCGCCGGGATCGCAGCGACCACCACCCGCTCGCCTAGCTTCAGTCCCGCGGTATTCGGGCCCAGGGCCTCGATGCGACCGACGCATTCCATGCGACCGCCGACCGTGGGAAATTCGGGGGTGAAACCGTAGCGGCCACGCAGCACGTGCAGATCACTGGCGTGAATCGGAGTCGCCGTCACCCGGATCAACGCCTGACCGGCTTGTGGTGTGGGAACAGGCCGGGATTCGAGCCGCAGGACATCGGTGGGCTCGCCGACCTTCTCGGCGACGAGCGCGCGCATGGATTCAGGCATGAGTGACCTTTCGTCTCTCGGTGTACGACGGACTCGCCGGGGCGGTGGACGAGCGAACGATGCCGGTACCGGCATCGTCGGTGTGGGCCGGTGGTTATCGCGTTTCGGGCGCTGCCGGGTATGCCGTGGTGGGGGTGATGGTCAGGGATTCGTCGAGGGCGCGGGTGGCGGCGCGTTCGACGAGCAGGGGCACGAAGTCCCGGATCTGGCATCCGTCGAATCGGTGGTGGGCGGTGTCGATGACGGTCTCGATCTGGTCGGGGTCGGGGTCGAGGTATTGGTATCGCCGGATCAGTTGGGTGCGGACCGCGTCGAGGTGGTGCTGTTCGGTGATGTCCATGACAGAAATTGTCGTCCCCGCAGATGGCGTCGGGGAAGGGGTTCAGCGGGGTTACCAGCGGGAACAGGCGCGGCTGTTCCGCGACCTGCTGCACGAGGAGATCGAGGTGCTCACGGCCCGGATCGACACCACCCGAGCGCAGGGCGGCCGGCTCGGTGCCGAGGACCCGGAGCCGGGTGCGAGGCTCGGTGAGGCGCGTCAGCTGGTGGCGCGGCTCACCGCCCCGGCCGCCCAACGATGTTGCGGGTGATCCGGTATGCGAGATCAGCCGCGGCGAGGCGTTCCCGGCTGGCTGATCGGGTCCAGGTGCATGGTCGTCACCGCAGTGGGTAACCCGATCTGCGGCCATCCGGTGGCCAGGGTGAGCGCCCGCGCGGGTGAGGCGGGTAGCCAGTACAGCGGTTCGCTGCGGTAGGAGCAGATCCCAGCGTCGGCGGCCTGCAGGTCCGGGCGCAGGAAGTAGGGGTCCGCCGGCGCGAGGTCGCCGGTTCCGAGCCACACGTCCAGGTAGGACCAATGCGCCGACAGGTCGGTGGGGTCGGTCAGCGGCCGGGTCTCGTGCCAGGCCCGCCGCGCCGGGCGGCCGGTCGCGGTCAGGGCGAGCTGCACCGCGAGCCCGGACGGGTACGAGGTGATCCGCACCAGTTCCAGGGTCAGGTCGGTGTCGGAGGTCAGCGGCAGCCGGTCGTGCACCCGGTCACCGCCGCAGGGCGGTGGGGCGGTCGCGGGCCAGCGGGCTCTGCGCACGACCCTGATGGTTCCGTACCGCCTCGCCTAAGGCAACGGTTCGATTCGGTGAAAGTGGCTGTACGCGTGAGTAACCTACCGCAGACCGGATGGTGCCGGGGTGTTCGGGTCGCCTCGCGGTGGGGAGATGTTTATGCTCCACTTCCGGGGAGTTCGCCGAACGAAGAGGTGCAGCGATGGCCCACAGAAGCGGTACCAGGCGGGTGTCCGGTCCCGAGTTGACGATCGGTGCCCGGGTGCTTGTCCGCCGGCACGCGGGAGCCGACGTGATCGGGGAGGTCGTCGAGGACTACGGGTCGCTGACCGAATCCGGTGGTCGTGGGCACGAGTGGGCGCCGGCGCATCGGTGGGCGGTCGCACTCGACGACGGGCGGCTGATCTTCGCGGACACCGACGATGTGACCGTCGATCCCGGGTCCCGCTGAATCCCGTTCATCGTGGTGAATAGATCGGATCCGGGCGAAGGCCCCACCGGTGCGAAACACGACTGACCCACCGGTGGGGCAGTAGTGACACCGCCGGATGGCCGGTACGCGTTACACATAGCGGGAGTTCGCCGACCCTTAGCGCTGCGCTTCGGTGGGCGGCTCTGGTTCCTGCGTGCCGGGGCGCGGGGGATGGCGCCGGGTAGCTCGTGCGTTCCCGGTGAGGAACTCTTCGGCGAGGACGGCGGAACGGTCTTCTTCCGTTCCCGGTGAACTGCGGGTCGCAGTCCTCCGCCTTCATTCGTGTGATGGTATCGGGACTCCGCTCGGTGGCACTGCCGGCTGAGGCGAGGATTCCACTGGTGGGGATGCGAGGAGTGAAGTCGTCCGCGTCGGGTATCCAGCACGAACGTTGCGCGCGGGTGGGACGGCCTCGCGGGCAGCCAGACTCTCGCGCCGGCTCCCCCTCCCGACCCGAGAGCCGCTCGTCACCCGCGAGCCCACGGTGATCGACCCCTTGTCACCGAAGGGTTTCGCGGGTGACCCGCAGGTTCGGCGGCTGAGGCCTGTGCGCCGGCAGGAACGTCGGGCGGGGCGGGACACCCGTGCCGCAGAGCCTTGTCGGGCCGGCCCGCACACCGCGGGCAACCCCGTTCGAGGATGCGACGGGGCCGTTCTGGGGGTATGGCAAAATTCCGGTGTCCGCCGAGCCTGTGCGGCAGCTAGGCCGGTGGCAAGGGTTCAGGATGTGCTGGGCGGGAGGTATATCGCGTGAGTGATCGCGACGAGGGGGTCGGGGCCGATGCCCCGCAGCGGGTGGGCAGTTTCCGGTTCTTCCGCGACGGTCACCGCTGGGAGTGGTCCGACACCGTCGCCGCCATGCACGGCTACACCCCCGGCCAGGTCACCCCGACCACCGAGCTGTTGCTCTCGCACAAACATCCCGACGATCATCCGCATGTCGCCGCGATCTTCGACAAGATGATCACCGCCGGGCAACCGTTCAGCAGCCGGCACCGCATACTCGACACCGACGAGCAGGTGCATCACGTCATCGTCGTCGGGGACCGGATGCTGGGCGAGGACGGTGAGGTGGCCGGCACGTCCGGGTTCTACATCGACGTCACCGATCTGCGGGCTCAGGATCGTCGGGACATGACCGATGAGATCGTCGCCGAACTCGAGGAGTCGCGGGCGGTGATCGAGCAGGCCAAGGGGATGCTGATGTTCGCCTACGGCATTCCCGCCGATCGTGCCTTCGACATCCTCACCTGGCGTTCGCAGCAGACCAACACCAAACTGCGCACCGTCGCCGAACACCTGGTCGCCACCGTCGCCGGGACCACCCTGCTGCCCGATGCGGTCCGGACCCGGTTCGATCATCTGCTGCTCACCACGCACCACAACAACCACCAGTAGGGGGGCGGCTCCGCGCGCTGCTGGGACTGAACGCACGGAACCTGAATCGCCTCGGCCGCCGGCAACCGACAACGATCTTGAGGCAGACTTGCCCATCCGTGCGGACGCTAAACAACCACAGTCTCAGTCCGCCCTTCCAGGGCGCCACGCAGACAGCGTGTGTCAACCACTCGTCCACGGCAGAAACATGCAGGTCATGGGTGCCAGTGAGCTGCCGCCGACGTGGTGTTCATTACCGCCCGCCCCCAGGAATGGTCGGCAGAGTCAACCCAGTCCAGGCCGCCCAACACGGCGATGTCGCGGGAGCTGGCAACAGCCACGCTCATCGACAACAAGTTGTTCGACTCGAGCAGGGCGTACATGCGGTTCGCGTAGGGGTGGTGGCCGTCGGTTCCAGCGCGCCGGAATTGATCGAAGTTCGAAAAGTCCTGATAGTCGTCTCCCTCGGTCACCCGAGGTACCGGCCACGACGACAACGCGCAAGACCCGGTCAGAAGCGCTCTGGCCGGGTCTCTTGCTGGAGCCGATGACGGGAATCGAACCCGCGTATTCAGCTTGGGAAGCTGATGTTCTGCCATTGAACTACATCGGCGCGCACGATATTGGGCGCCCGTAGGCAGGCCCAACACCCTGCGGCGGAAACAGTATCAGATGGTGACCCGGACTACCCGGGCACACGCGCGGAGTGTCATACGAGGGGTTTGCCGGTCCGCATTCTGCGTCGCAGATCGCGCATGAGCAGGATGTAGGGGAGTTCGCGGAGGGTGACGGGGATGCGTCGGCTGACGGCGCCGATGGTGCTCATCGTCCGGTCGAAGCGCCGTTGATCCTTGTCGGTCCAGGTGAGGTGCATCTGGTCGCGGAACAGGGGTGGGAGGAATCCGGTGGTGAAGAAAAGGTTGAGGCGGCCGAAGAGGCGGGATACGACGGCGGGCATGAACTCGACCTTGGCGACGGACAGCAGGTACTCGCGAATGGTGTCGTCGATCGACACGTCGGCGAGCGACTTCTCCCAGTATTCGTCGAACGCGGCCCGGTTCTCGGGCCACATTTCCTTGGGTACCTGCAGGGTGGTGCCGAACGTGGCCCCCTGCTGGTAGAAGTATTCGCTCTCGGTCGCGGTGAGTTCGCCGTGCATGGCGCGGTGGACGTCCTCGAACCCGTGGTAGATGCAGGCGGCGACCCACAGCTGCAGTTCGGGGTCGAACGCGTTGTACTGCACGGGGCTGTCGGGCCCCGAATTCACCTTGGCGTGGACGCGGTTGACGCCTTCGCGGAACTGGGCCTTCTCTTCCTCGGTGCCGCGTGCGGCGACGACGAGGTAGGTGAGGGTGGTCCGGGTTCGTTTGATCGGGTGACGGAAGATCTGTCCGCTTTCGACGCGGCTTTCCACGACGCCGTATCCGACGGCGGGGTGGGAGAGCTGCATGATCACGTTTGCTGCACCGGCGAGCAGGCCGGCGCCGTCCATGACCAGTTCGAGTTGATCCGGCACCTCGAGAGATGTCGACATGTGCACTCCTGTCGCAAGCGGTGAATTTCCTATCTGAATACGACCGTAGTCACATATATGTGAGGAGTCCAGGGGCAAGTGCGAAGATGTTTCCATGGCAACCGCGTCGGACAGGGTTTACGGCGGCCAAGAGGGTGACCAGCGTCGATCGGAACGCCGCGCCCAGCTCATCGAGGCCGGGCTCGACCTGCTCGGCAGCGCGGACGGCGACGCCCTGACCGTGCGCGGAGTCTGCAAGCAGGCCGGACTCGCCACCCGCTACTTCTACGAGAGCTTCCCCGACCGCGACGCGCTCACCGTTGCCGTCTACGACCACGTCGTGGAACGCATCGCCACCAGCACCCTGGACGCCGTGACGAACGCCGGGCCGGGGGAGCGTGAGATCGTCCGCGCCGGGGTCCGCAACATCGTGCGGGAAGTCGCCGAGGATCCGCGGCACGGCCGGCTGATGTTCTCGGTGGCGCAATCGAGTGCGGTACTGGCGCAGCGTCGCCTGGACAGCTCGCGACTGTTCGCCGGCCTGGTCACGAAGCAGACGGTCGGCTACTACGAGGTGGCGGAGAGCCCGCGTCTCGACCTGGCCGCGCACTTCATGGTCGGCGGCCTGGCACAGACCCTGACGGCGTGGTTGAACGGGACCGTCACCCTCTCCGAGGACGAGCTCGTGGACATCTGCACGGAACTGCTGCTCTCGATGGCCATCCACACCCGTTAACCTCTACGTGTGCTCCTCTCCGATCGCGATCTCCGTGCCGAAATTTCCTCTGGACGTCTGGGCATCGACCCGTTCGACGATTCGATGGTCCAGCCCTCGAGCGTGGATGTGCGCCTCGACAGCCTGTTCCGGGTGTTCAACAACACCCGCTACACGCACATCGACCCAGCTCAGCGGCAGGACGAGCTGACGACGCTGGTCGAACCGGCGGAGGGGGAGCCGTTCGTCCTGCACCCCGGCGAGTTCGTTCTCGGTTCCACGCTGGAGGTGTGTTCGCTGCCCGACGACCTGGCCGGACGCCTCGAGGGCAAATCGTCGCTGGGCCGCCTCGGTCTGCTGACGCACTCGACGGCCGGGTTCATCGACCCCGGTTTCAACGGGCACATCACCCTCGAGCTTTCCAATGTCGCGAACCTGCCCATCACGCTCTGGCCGGGCATGAAGATCGGGCAGCTGTGCCTGCTGCGGCTGTCGAGCGCGGCGGAGCACCCGTACGGCAGCTCGGCCGTCGGGTCCAAGTACCAGGGCCAGCGCGGTCCGACGCCGTCGAAGGCCTACCTCAACTTCGCGCAGCGCTGAGCCCGCGCCGCCGGCCACATCGGTGCAAACCGAGTGGTCCGCTACTCGTGTGTATTGCGGCGAGGAAGAGAAGACTGGGATTCGAAGCCGCCCTCTCCTGGGCGTTCGATCCCGGAGGCCGCCATGAAAGACGTAGTCGTGTTGTTGCCGGGCATCGGCGGGTCGGTCCTCGCCCGCGACGGCAAGGACGTGTGGGCGCCGACGCCGGGTGCCGCGCTGGCGGGCGTGCTGTCGCTGGGTGGGAACATCAAGCGTCTGCGCCTCGACGGGGACGATCCGGACCTCGACGACCTCGGTGACGGCGTCGTCGCCACCCGGCTGGTCCCCGACTTTCACCTCGTCCCGGGGCTGGACTGGAAGATCGACGGGTACACGAAGTTCCGCGACGACGTCATTCGGCGGTTCGGGGTGGTTCCCGGCGACAACTATTTCGAGTTTCCCTACGATTGGCGACGCGACAACCGGGTGGCGGCACGCGCCCTGGCCCGGCGGACCCACGAGTGGCTGGCGCGGTGGCGCGAGAAGTCGGGCAACGCGGACGCGAAGCTTGTCCTGGTGTGCCATTCGATGGGCGGGATCGTCGCTCGCCTCTTCCTCGAACTGCTGGACGGCCGGCGCGACACCCGTACCCTCGTCACGTTCGGCACCCCGTACTCGGGCTCGGTCAACGCGCTCGAATTCCTGGTCAACGGGTTCCGCAAGGGGTGGGGTCCGTTCACCGTCGACCTCGGCGCACTGATCCGCTCGTTCACCTCCGCGTACCAGTTGCTGCCGTCGTATCGGTGCATGGCGGGCGACGACGGGGCGTGGCTCGCGCTCGACGACGACAAACTCGAGTGGTCGGGGACCGGTCTCGACGCCGACCGGATGGCTGCGGCGGTGCGCCTGCAGCGGGATCTGCGAGGGACGATCGACGAGCGGCTGAACTCGGGAGACGACGGCTACGACATCCGCCCGGTGATCGGCGACTTCCAGCCCACCAAGTGGGCCGCCCGATTGGCCGGGAACAGGGTCGAGACGCTGACCGTGCGCGGACCGGGGGAGAGCGGCGGCGACGGCACCGTGCCGAAACTGTCGTCGATCCCGCACGAACTCATGACAGGATGGAAGAACGCCGCCTTCTTCAGTCAGAAACACGCTTCCCTGCAGAACGACGACCCGGTGATCGACCACGTCGGCGGCATCCTGACGACCGCAGTGCTCGCGCCCCCGAACGTGTTTCCGGCGGTGAGCGAATCGGTCGCGTTGGACGTCGACGACGTCACGACCGCCGAGCCACTCGTGATCCGCGCCCGCACCGACGCCGAGGGGGCGCGGCTCGTCGCGACGGTCGAGCCCGTCGCCGGCGGCCCCGGCACGCAGCACCACCTGTCGACGACGGTCGACGGCTGGCAGCAGACCAGTCTCGACGGGCTCACCGCCCAGGACTACCGGATCACCGTCCGCGCCCCGGGGGTGCACCCGGTCACGGACGTCGCGAGTGTGGTCGACCTCGACGAGATCGCCCGGTCGGTCGACGTCTAGAGGAGTGCGGAGACATGAGACCGCAGGCCGTACCCGGTTTCGAGGAACTGGAGATCAGCGTGCTGCGGGCAGGCGACCACGTCTGGCTCTCGGCGCAGTCGCGGATGGGCTCGGTGTTCGCGGTGCGGCGATCGATCCCGGAATGGAAATTGCCGAACGACGTCACCGGACAGTCGATCGACGCGCCGTCCGACTGGCTGACCGACACGGTCCGGCACGCGCGCACCGACGCGGCCTCCCCGGCGCTCGACGTCGGAAAGGTGTTGACGGACCTCGTGTTCGGGGTCCCCGAGATCGTCACGCTGCTGCAGCAGAGCCGGGGGATCGCGCAGACGTCGGGAACTCAGCTCCTGCTGCGCGTCCTCGCCGCGCCGCAGGACGTGTGCGCGTGGCCGTGGGAGCTGCTGCTCGATCCGCAGCGACCCGACAAGTTCCTCGCCATGGCCCGCGACGTTCACGTGGTGCGGTCCGGGCGGTCCCGCACCTACCCGATTCGGCAGGCACCGATCGAGCCGCCGCTCAATCTTCTGCTGGTGATGTCGAGCCCCCTGCGGGCGGGTCCCGAGGACTCCGAGGCCCCGTTCGACCTGTATGCCGAGAAACGCAGTCTGTTGTCGGAACTGCAGCCGCTGATCGACCGCGGTCTGCTGCGGGTGGTGGTCGAGGACCGTCCGTCGGTCGAACGGCTCCGCAGTCGAATGGCCATGCAAAGGCGCGGTTTTCATCTCTTCCACTACCTCGGTCACGCCAATCCGGACGGGCTCAAGCTGGAGCGCCGCAACGGCCGCGGAAGGCTGCTGCCCAGCCAGGAATTCGCGTTGCTGCTGCAGCAACTGCCGGACCTGCGGTTGGCGGTGTTCGCGGGCTGTGAGACGGCGCGCGCGCCGGAGGGCGTCGTCGACGACGACCCGTGGCCGGGACCGCTGTCGTCCGCGGACGTCTGCGTGCGGGACGCCTGCCCGATGGTGATCGGGATGCAGGCAGTGCTGCCGTTCCGGACGGAGCGGCTGCTGACGCGGTTCTTCTACCAGGCGCTGACCGCAGGCCAACCCGTGGCCGAGGCGTTGCGGCTGGCACGGCTGGCGGTCAACGGGGACGAGAACAGCGGCGAACCCCTTCTCGACTGGGCGGTGCCGTGCCTGTTCGTCGGCGGCAGTGAGCCCGGCGCGATCATCGACCCGGAGGCGAAGGCGCGGCCGGAGCCCGCCCCGCGCCGGATCGAACTGCGACTCGGGATCCGTCAGGGCGAACTCCGCTTCATCTCCCGGCTCGCGGAACTGCGCGAAGGAGTCGATGTGCTGTCGGGGCAGACGTCCGCGCGACTGCTCCACGTCGTCGGGATGCCGTCCACGGGGAAGACGGCCCTCCTCGACCGGATTCTCGAAGAACTCGACCCGCGAATCGCGCTTCTGTTCATCAGTGCCAAACGTCTTCTCGCGGAGCCCGATCCGATGCGCGAGTTCGCCCACCTGGTCGCCGAACTGATGCGCGACGCGGGGGTTCGCACCGTGCGCGAAGGCAGATTCAGCGCCGGTGACTGGTGGGAGCGACTGCTCGGCGACCTCACCGAAGTCCCCGCCGCGATCGTGATCGACGACGGCGACCTGCTCCTCGCCGACACACCGGGTGCCGCGGACCTGCTCACCGCGCTGATCCTCCTGACCGAGCGTCGCGGGTGTGCGCGGCTGGCAGTCGCAACGACCGGGGACCTCGTCGAACTGACGGCGTCGCTCCGGCCCTCGGAGGTACGCACGATCCGTCTGGACGCATTGTCGTGGCCGGAAGTGTGGCAATGGATCCGGCGCAACCTGCCGGCTCTGACCCGTTACCCGGAGAAGGACCTCTCCCTGCTCTACACCGATGTCCGGCACCTGGAACTGTGGGAGCAGTTGGCCGATCTCGCCTCCCAGAACGGGACCTTCGAACCGCAGGATCTGCCGATCCTCGTCCGGCAACTCGGCGTCGGTACCGCGAAACCCCCGGAGCCGGACACGGGATCCGACTTCTTCGGGGCCGGGACCGCGGCACCGGCGGTGGCCGAGCCGGAACCCGCTCCGGTGCGGCGCGCGTTGCGGTTGGCGGTGGCAGGCCCGTTCACGATCGGTAGGCGCGAGGAGATCGCCGTCGCGGTCACCCAGTGCGCCATCGAGCACGGGGTTCCGGGACGGGTGGTCGCCGGCGAGACGGGCGAGGGGGAATCGGCTCTGGCCGAACTGCTTCCACAGGAGCTGGTGTTCGCGGACGGTGTCCCCGCGGAGCGCGACGTCTGCCGGTGGATGGAGGACGCCGCCGCGGCCGACGCCGACATCCTGGTGTTCGACTACGGCAACGCTGTGCCCTCGGACGAGCAGAACGCGGTGATCGCCCGCCTGGTCGGCGAGGGCCGGCTCGTGATCGCGTCGGGCGATCACTCCGACGAGTCCGCCTATCCCGCCTGGACCGCGGACGCGTTCGCGGTCGGCGCGATCGAGGACGACGGCACACTCACCCACGAAACCCCGTACTTCGCCGACGTCGGCAAACCCGACGTCTACGCGCCCCGGACGATCACCGGGACGACCTGCGAGAGACTGGTCGACCGACCGGAGATGGAGGGCACGACGTTCGCCGCGCTGTATGTGGCCGTCGCGGCAATGCTGGTGTGGGCGACCGACCGCGATTTGTCCGCGCGTGAGGTCCGGGAGCTGCTGGTCGAGACGGCGGCGCCGATACCGGCGGGGCACGGTGACACCGCGCGGAAACTCGACGTCGACGCGGCACTGGACCGCGCACGGCGCACGGTCATCGTCGGCGCGATCGGATCGGACGCGCTCGAACTCGGGCAACTCCTCGCGGAGACCCCGATCCGTCCGGAACTGGCCGTGCCGATCCTCGACGACCTCGTCGCGGACGGCACCCGCATCCGGCGGGTCGTCCGCAACGGTGTCGAGCAATACGAATGCGTCGATGACGGCGCCGGCCCGAGAAACGAGTAGCCGACTACGCATGACCGCGACGCCCGCGTCGACGAGGCTCGTTGCCACAGCACACAGCGGCCGACTACGTGAGGACAGCGTCATGACCATCGTCGACAGCATCGGAGACGGACAGTCGCAGCGCGACATGCGCGCCGGAACGTTCGAGGCGGAACGGCAACGGCAGCGCGATGCCGCGGAACTGCGTGCCCGCGAACGGGCACCGGAGCGCGGCGAGCACGTGGACGCGCTCACCGGACCCGGCGGCATCGCCGCGGCCGACACTCCCGAACGGATCGCGAAACGGGTGGACCGACTCGGCCGCTACTACGCGTCGGGGGAGTGGGCGGCCGACACGATCCCGGATCAACTGCTCGAGAAGATCGTGGGCACCGCGGATTTCGTCGGTGCCCGGTACCTCGACGCCGGCGTCGCCGCGGCCCGGTCCGTCGGACGCGTGAACATCCGCGACGCACGCGGCGTCCTGCAGGGGTACGGCACAGGTTTCCTCGTCTCGCCGACGCTGCTGCTGACCAACCATCACGTACTGCCGGACGCGGGCACCGCCCGAAGCAGCGCCATCGAGTTCGACTACCAGGACGGTGTGGACGGCACCCCACGTCCCGTGCAGATGTTTCCCCTCGACCCGGCCCGGTTCTATCTCGCCGACCGGGAACGCGACTTCGCCCTCGTCGCGGTCGATGCCGAGCCCGGGACACTCGCCCGGTTCGGGTTCACCCCGCTGATCCAGGCGGAAGGCAAGGCCATCATCGGTGAGTTCGTCACCATCGTCCAGCATCCCCGCGGCGAGAAGAAGCAGGTCGCCCTGCGCGAGAACCGCATCGTCGACATTCCGGAAAAGTTCCTGCACTACTCGGCGGACACGGAACCCGGATCCTCGGGATCACCGGTGTTCAATGACCAGTGGGAGGTGGTCGCGTTGCATCACGCGAGTGTGCGGGCGCCGCAGCACACCGAGTTCGGCGGGTTCCTCAACGAGGGGGTGCGCATCAGCCGGATCCTCGAATTCGTGCGGGCCCAGAACCTGCCACCACACTCGCGCGGACTCGTCGACGAACTCCGTACCGCCGAGCGGACCGAACCGACCGTCCCACCGGAGGTCGCACGCGACCGGGAAGTGACGGTGCGGGTGCCGCTCGAGATCACGGTGCGGCTCGGATCCACCGAGTCCGTCGCCGCCGCGCAACCTGCTGCGCCCGAGGCGATCTCGATCGACCCGGACTACGGAACCCGGGGTGGGTACGACGCGAACTTCCTGCGGCTGCCGCTGCCGCTTCCGCGGCCCGGGGTGCCGGCGGTGGCGTCGCCCGAGCTGAAGTATCACCACTTCAGCGTCGTGATGCACCGTGAGCGGGCGCTCGCGCTGTTCACCGCCGTGAACATCGACGGCACCCAATCGCAGAGCCCGAGACGCGACAGCGACCGGTGGATTCTCGACCCGCGGCTTCCGGCCGATCAGCAGACCGGCGAGGAGGTGTACCGGGACAATCCCCTCGACCGCGGTCACCTCGTGCGCCGCCTCGACCCGGCGTGGGGCCCGCTCGCCACGGCCGCGAACGACGACACGTTCCACTTCACGAATTGCACCCCGCAGCACCACAATTTCAACGCCGGGCAGACGCTGTGGCTGGGGCTCGAGGACTACGTCCTGAAGAACGCGGACACCGCCGATCTCGCCGTCAGCGTCGTCACCGGTCCCGTGCTTGCGCCGGACGACCCGGTGTACCGCGGTGTGTTGTTGCCGCGGCAATTCTGGAAGGCGGTGGCCATGGTGAAGCAGGACGGCACACTGTCGGTCACCGGCTATCTGCTCAGTCAGGCCGCGTTGCTCGACGAGTTCGCCGCGGGGGAGGAGGAGTTCTCCTACGGCGCCTACCGCACGTTCCAGGTTCCCGTCCGGCGAATCGCCCAGTTGACCGGTCTGGACCTGGACCCGTACGTCGCGGCCGATCCACTCGAACGGATCGAGGCGAGTAGCCTGCCCCGCGAACTCGTCCGTCCCCAGGACCTCGTTCTCTGACGCCGGAAAGGACCCACGTCATCATGAGCAGCACCGAACCACTGTTCGAACCCCCCACTCGCCGCACGTGCGGCGCGATGGACGTGCACCGCCGGCTGCTGACCGAGTCGGAGTCGTATCGGATCGCCCGGTCGGAGATCGAGAACCAGACCATCGAACTGGAATCGCTGCAGTCGATCTCCGCCCGCGGGGTGGCCCGGATTCCGGTGGTCGTGCACGTCGTGTCGAACACCGCGGCACAGAACATTTCCGACGCGCAGATCGAGAGCCAGATCGCGGTGCTCAACAAGGACTTCCGCGCCGCCAACGACGACGTGGACACGGTCCCGGAAGTCTTCGCGCATCTGGTCGGTGACGCGGCAGTCGAGTTCTTCCTCACCGACACCGACCCGGCCGGACGTCCCACCCACGGAATCACCCGCACCGCAACCGAAGTCGACGCGTTCGATCAGAACGACGGCGTCAAGTCCGCCGCCCGGGGCGGCGCCGATCCGTGGCCGACGCAGCGATATCTGAACATCTGGGTGTGCGCGCTCGGCGGCGGACTGCTCGGGTACGCGCAGTTCCCGGGCGGCCCGGTCGACACGGACGGCGTCGTGATCACCTACACCGCGTTCGGGACGACGGGCACCGCACGGGCCCCGTTCGACCTCGGGCGCACCGTGACCCACGAGATCGGCCACTACCTGAACCTCTTCCACATCTGGGGTGACGACGGCACCGGCTGCCGGGGCTCCGACGAGGTGGCCGACACCCCCAACCAGGGCGGACAGAACGTCGGGATGCCGCGGTTCCCTCACGTCAGCTGCGGAAACGGGCCGCACGGCGACCTGTTCATGGACTACATGGATTACACGGACGACGCCGGGATGGTGATGTTCACCAAGGGGCAGGGCGCCCGGATGGGTGCATGCCTCGACGGGGTCCGGAAAGAGTTGTGGACCGGGCGGGCCGCGAGTCCGGCATCGTCCGCCGTGCTTGCCGCGGGCGCCGCCGGCCGCTGGGGGCATTCCTTCGAGGAAGACCACGACGGGCTCCGCGTGTACCGGCCGGCGGGGTTCGACTTCCCGCGGGCACGGGGCCGCGGCGGTATCGAATTCCGGCCGGACGGCTCCTTCGTCGACTGGGCGATCGGCCGGGGAGACGCCGGTGAACCACGAGAGGGCACGTGGGTGTCCGCGGACGACGACGGGGCCCTCGAGGTGACCACGGCGTCGGGGGAATCGCGCACCGTTCGCGTGGTCCGGTTCGATGGCGACCGGCTGGAATTGGACCTCGGTGATGCGTCCTGACCCTAGCGGTGGCACCTACCTGCGGAGATATAATTCTCGGAGCTGGTATTCGCACTCAGTGACGCGGTTCCGCCGTACTCGGGGAGACGGATTGTCGCGCCCCGAAAGGAATTCCGATGTCTACTCGACAAGTGGTGGGTCGGCTGGGAGCAATGATCGCCGTCGCCGGCGCACTGTCGTTCGCAGTGCCCTCGGCAGTCTCCGCAGCACCGTTCGTTCCCGGCTCGATGTCGACGTGCGCCCCCGGCGCGTGGCTGACATTCAACGCGGAGCGGGTCGCACCCGACCGCATCCGGTACACCACCGCGGCGCCTCTCGCGCAGTGGAACGGCGCCGTCGTGCAGTTCACGAACCTCACCACCGGGTTCCGGGGTGTCGCGTTCGTCAACGACCCGGTTCCGGCCGCCGTCGGGTTCGGGCCGGTGCTCAGTGAGGTCGCCGGACTGCTCCCGTGCTTCGTGTCGTCGGGCGTCACCATGTCGTGACGGTCAGCTGGGGTCGGATCCCCGGACCGCCGCGAACCACACCGCGACGACCGCCGCCACGCACGTCGCTCCGGCGAAGGCGGAGAACCCGCCGCCCGCGCCGTACACCCACAGTGCGCCGGCGAACGGCGCCACGACCGCGAACTGCGCGTCGAGGACGATTCGCCGCACCGGCCGGGCGGCGATCCGGGCGCGCCCGGGACCGTCCGGGTTCGGCCGCGACGGGTTGTCGATCAGCCGGCCGTCCGGCTCCGAACGACGCGCTCGGCCGGAGGGGAGGAGTCGCCGCCCGTTCCAGGTCACGACGCTGCGCCTGCCGGCGTCGTGCACGGTTGCCGTCGTCGGCGTAGGCATCGTGACCAGGGCCGGATCGAAGAACACGGGTATCCACCGCGGTCCTGGTTCCTCGTCGATCTCGATCCAGGACCTGCTGGTGAGCCGGTGCTGCTGGCGGACCCGGTGCACGGTGGCGGGACGGCCCGGCTCCGATCCCGTCCGGGTGGCCGCGAACCAGGTGTAGCCGGTGACGGCGAGCACCGTCGCCGCCACGACGACCAGTGCGCTGAGCTGGTCGGCGTCGGCGAACGGCATGAACGCAGCGCACACCAGCACGGCGCACACGCCGGCGACCACGGGGTAACGCACGGCCACGGGATTACTGATTCAGGAACCCGATCGTGGTGTAGTCGTACGACGCGAGACCGGGCGCACCGAAGTTCGCCAGGTTGTCGCGCACCGCGACATTGCCCGGTGCCTGCACGAGCGGCAGCGAGAATCCCTCCTCGAACACCGCGGTGTCCACCTCGTTGGCCAGTTCGATCGCCTTCTGCGGATCGAGTTCCGAGATGGTCCGCTCGATCAGCGCGTTCAACTCGGGCGACCCGATCCGGCCGTAGTTGCCCTGCAGATCGTCCGGGTTGTACGCGTAGATCTGGGGCAGGCCGCTGAGCGGGAACGGATCACCCACCCAGGAGAATTGGGCGATGTCGAAGTCGCCGGGCTGGATGACGTCGGTGAAGAATCCGTTGCCGCCGCGGGTGTCGATGTTCAGCTTCACGCCGATCTGTGCGAGGTTCTGCTGCACGATCTGCGCAATCTGGACCCAAGTGGTCGACTGGTACATCACGTCGCGGATCTCGAGCCTGCGCCCGTCCTTCTCGCGGAAATCGCCGTTGAGCGTCCACCCGAGTTCGTCGAGCCGCCGCGCGGCCTCCTCGGGGTCGTAGGCGACCGATTCGCTGTTGTCCTGATAGCCCTGCTGACCGTCGAGATACACGTGATTGTTCAGCGGCTGGGGATCGTCGACCAGGCCGTTCTGGATCGCGGTCGCGATACCCTGCCGGTCGATGCCCTTCGAGACTGCCACCCGCAATTCCGGATCGGCGAGGATGGAGCCCTCAGCTCCGTTGAACGTGATGTGCGAGAACTGGTTTCCGGGTGCCCGGCGGATCGCGATGCCTGCCGAGCCCTGCGCCGTCTTCACCTCGTCGATCGTGGCCAGTCCCGACGCGTCGATCTCGTTGTTCTGCAACGCCGGAATGCGGGCCGAGTCGTCGAGCACGCTGTAGGTGATGGTGTCGAGTTTGGGTGTGTCACCCCACCACGCGGGATTGCGGCCCAACGTGATCCGATTCTGCGCCTTGTCGGTCGACTCGATGCGGAACGGGCCCGAGGTCAGGGGGATTTCGTCGCGCAGACTCACATTGAACGCCTCGGGGGTTGCGGTCACCGACTTCGGGTAGAGCATCGAATTGCCCGCGAACTGGCCCCGCCATTCGGCGTACGGCTCGGCGAACGTGATCACCGCCTGCCGGTCGTCGACGCCGCGCTCGACCCGATCGACCCGCTCGAACCCGGACGTGTTCGCGATCAGAAATTCCTTGTTCGTTCCGTTCAGCGCCGCGGCCTGAGACTGGATGTCCACCCACGTGATCGGGGAGCCGTCCGACCACACCGCCTTCGGGTTGATCGTGTACGTGACCTGCTGGGGGTCGGTGCCGGTGAGTGCGACGTCGGTGAAGTAGTCGTGGTTCACCGACAGGGCTCCGGCCGCGTCGGTGCTGAACGCCCGCGGCATCATCGGCTTCAGGAGGCCGGCGATCTCGGAATCGTTGCCGTCGTTGGACAGGGCGTTGAAGTTCGCGGGGAACGACGACAACGCCAACCGCAGATTACCGCCGTCGCGTATCTCGCTCGGATCGTGCGGATTGATGTCGTTGGTGCTGCCGATCGCCCCGGATCCGGCATCGACACCACCGTTGTCCGAACTTCCGCAGCCACTGAGAATCAGGCCGACGGCCAGGACCGAAACCGCGAGGCGGGTGCGCACCGAACGAATCCTCATGGCAATGGCCCTCCTCGACGTTCGCTGACCCTAGTGTGCCAAAAACCCTAGTGTGCCAAAAACGTCGGATCCGGAACGGGAATTGCCTCGAGCAGTGCCCGGGTGTACTCGTGCTGCGGATCCGCGAAGATCGCCTCCGCAGGCCCAGACTCGACGATCCTGCCCTGGAACATCACCGCGACGTCGTGGGCGATGTTGCGGACCACCGACAGGTCGTGGGAGACAAACAGGTATGACATGCCCCGCTGCTCCTGGAGGTCGCGCAGGAGGTTGAGCACACCGGCCTGGATCGAGACGTCCAGGGACGAGACCGGCTCGTCGAGGATCAGCAGTTCCGGATCGAGGGCGAGTGCGCGCGCGATGCTGATCCGCTGCTTCTGACCGCCCGAGAAATCGGCCGGATACCGGTCGGCGTGCTCGCGTCGCAACCCGACCAGGTCGAGTAACTGCGGCACCCGGCGCCCGATCTCGTCGCGTCCGCGCCCGTCCAGCCGCAGCGGTTCGGCGAGCACGTCGAACACCGGCAGCCGAGGGTCCAGCGACGCCGTCGGATCCTGGAAGACGATGGCCATCTTACGGCGGAGCTCGCGTTTCCGGTGCTTGCTCAGCGCCGCGACATCGGCACCGAGTACCTCGATCGAACCGGATTCCGGTGCGGCCAGTTCGAGGATCTGCGTGAGCGTGGTCGATTTGCCGGAGCCGGATTCGCCGACCAACGCCAGCGTGCGGCCGCCGCGGATGTCGAAGCTGATGCCGTCGACCGCCCGGATCTCGCCTCGGGTGCGGCGGAACACCAGACCCCGGGTGATCGGGTACGTCTTGACGAGGTCCGTCACCCGCAGCACCACCCGGTGCTCGGGCGTCGGGTGGCCTGCGGCGGCGGGGTCGGGCTGGCTCCGGCGGTAGGCGGTGAACAGGTCGGCGGTGGCCACCTCGTCGACGCGGATGCAGGCCGCCCGATGGCCCGGCCCGGTCGCGACGAGATCGGGCTCGGCGAGCCGGCAGGCGTCCACGACCAGGGGGCAGCGCGGCGCGAACGTGCAGCCCGGTGGCAGCGCATGCAGCGCAGGCGGTGCGCCGGCGATCGGGACCAGGCGGCTCCGGATCGGCGCGTCCATCCGGGGCACCGACACGAGCAGCCCGGCGGTGTAGGGCATTCGGGGTTCGGCGAACAGGTCCCGCACCGGGGCGGACTCCACCACCCGGCCCGCGTACATCACCACCACGCGGTCGGCGAGCGTCGCGGCGATGCCCATGTCGTGGGTGATCATCACGACGCCGGCGCCGGTGAGGTCGCGGGCTTTGCGCAACAGGTTCAGGATCTGCGCCTGCACCGTCACGTCCAGTGCGGTGGTCGGTTCGTCGCAGATGATCAGCGCGGGGTCGTTGGCGATGGCGATGGCGATCACCACGCGCTGGCGCATGCCGCCGGAGAACTCGTGCGGAAAGGCCTTGGCGCGCGCCGCAGGATCGGGTATCCCGACGAGGTCCAGCAGGTCCACCGCCCGCTGCGCCGCGTCCTTCTTGTTGCTCGCCCGGCCGTGCACGAGCAGTGCCTCCGCGATCTGGTCGCCCACCCGGTGCACCGGCGTCAGCGCGGACAGCGGGTCCTGAAACACCATGCTCACCGTCTTGCCGCGCAGCGCCGACAGCTCCCGGTCGCCCAACCCCAGCAATTCGCGGCCCTGCAATCGGATGGACCCGGTGACCCGCGCATGCTCGGGCAGCAGACCCATCACGGCCAGCGACGCCACCGATTTCCCCGAGCCCGATTCGCCGGCGATGGCGAGCACCTCGCCGTCGGAGACGCCGTAGCTGACGCCGCGCACCGCGTCGATCCGGCCTTCCTCGCTGGGAAAGCTGACCCGCAGGTCCTCGATCTCGAGCAGCGGTTCCCCCGTCACCGCTTCGCCTTCTTCCTGCGGGAGCGGGCGCGCTTCGACGTGGGGTCGACGGCGTCGCGCAGACCGTCGCCCACCAGGTTCGCGGACAGCACGGTGAGCACCAGCAGTCCGCCCGCGAACAGGAACAGCCACGGGTAGGTGAGGGCGGATTCGGTGCCGTCGGCGATGAGGGAGCCGAGGGAGATGTCGGGTTTCTGGACGCCGAATCCGAGGAAGCTCAGGCCCGTCTCGGCGAGGATCGCGGCACCGACGTTCAGCGTCGCGTCGATGATCAGAATGGACGCGATGTTCGGGACGATGTGGCTGGTGATGATCTTGTGTGTCGGTGCCCCCATGTAGCGGGCCGCCTGGACGAATTCCCGCTCACGCAGGCTCAGCGTCATCCCCCGCACCATCCGGGCTGTGATCATCCATCCGAACACCGCGAGCAGCAGGATCAGCAGGACGATCGAACTCGCGGCCTTCAGCCGGGGCGTGAACACCGCGATGATGATGAAGCTGGGGACGACGAGCAGCAGATCGACCAGCCACATGATCACCCGATCCGGCCAGCCCCCGACGTACCCCGCCAGCGCACCGACGAGCGCCGCGATCGCGGTGGAGAAGATCGCGACGCAGACCCCGATGATCAGCGACTTCTGCAGGCCCCGCAGCGTCTGCGCGAGAACGTCCTGACCGATCTGGTTGGTGCCGAACGGATGCTGCGCACTCGGCGGCTGCAGCAGCGCGGTGTAGTCGAGTTGCTGATAGTCGTAGGGCAGCAGATACGGCCCGACGAAACTACCCACGAACAGCAGCAGCAACACGCAGGCGCCGGCGATGGCGGGCTTGTTGCGGAGGAACCGCCGCCACAGCAGGGTCCGGCGACCGACGGCCGACACCGCCGCATCGGTGGACGCGATCTGGATCTCGGTCATCCGACACGCACCCGCGGGTCGAGGGCCGCATACACCACGTCCGACAGCAGTCCCGACAACAGCACGATCAGACCGGTGAACGAGGTGATCGCGACGACGATGTTGGTGTCCTGGGTGTCGATGCCGATCACGATCCACTCGCCGATCCCATGCCAGCCGAAGATCTTCTCGGTGAACGTGGCACCGACGACCAGTGCGCCGAAACCGTAGGCGAACAGCGTCGCCATCGGGATCAGCGCCGTCCGCAGCCCGTGCTTGAGCAGCGCCGTCCGCCTGGTCAGACCCTTCGCCCGCGCGGTCCGGATGAAGTCGCTTCCCAGAACGTCGAGCATCGCGTTGCGTTGATACCGGCTGTAACCGGCGATGCTGCCCAACGCCAGCGCGATGGTCGGCAGCACCAGATGCTGTAGCCGGTCGACCAGTTGCGGCCAGAAGCCGGTGATCGTGCTGGCCGACGATTCACCGGTATACAGGAAGATCTGACTACCGGCAGCCGAGTTGATCTGCAGAGCACCGTATTTCAGGAGGGTGGCGACGAGGAAGACGGGCGCACTGAGAATCAGCAGCGACACGACGGTACTGAAGTAGTCGCTGAACTTGTACTGCCGGATCGCGCCGGCGGCGCCGATCAGCACCCCCAGCACGGCGCCGATCACGGAACCGAGGATCAGAAGCCGCAGGCTCACCAGGATCCGGCGCCCCAGTTCGTCCGACACCGGCTGTCCGGTGATGGTGGTGCCGAAATCGCCGTGGACGACGCCGCGGAGCCAACTCGCGTATCGCACCGGAATCGGCTCGTCCAGATTCAGTTCGTCGGCCTTCGCGTCGATCACCGACTGCGGGGGCCGGGGGTTGCGCTGCTCCAGGCTGTCGAGCGGACGGAACGTGAGTGAGGCGAGGCTGAACGTCAGGAAGGAGGCCAGCAGCAACAGCACAAGGTAGTTGAGCGCTCGTCGTAGCAGGAAGCCGACCATCGATACCCCTCGCAGGTAGGGCTCACGCTACGAAGTATATGAGCGTGCCCGCGGGGTTCTGCTCGACTCGGCGAAACCGGTGCCGGGCCCGCTTGTTAGCGTGGCGGAGTGACCGTTCGTGACGAACCCGGCGACCCGCCGGTGCGCCGCACGGCGCAGCTCACGCGGTACGACGAATACGCGGTGACGGTCCCTCACACGGGCGACCCGGCCCTGGTGGCGGTGCCGCGCGGGGCGCCGCCGTCGGCTGTCGTGTACTACCTGCACGGCCGCACGGGTGACGAGCGGTCGATCGACGACCGGTTCGGTCTGCGGGACGGACTGATCGACGCCGGCTACGTCGTCGCCGCGCCCTACCTGCACGGCGACCTGTGGGGAAACCGGCGCGCGCAGGACGACGTCGTCGCGTTGGACCGGTGGGTCTCGCACGGGTGGCCGGTGACGCGCCGATTCCTGATCGGAGAATCGATGGGCGGCAACGCCGCCGCCAACGCCGTGCGTCTACGGGAGGTCGCGTGGGACGGAGTGGTGCTCGTCGCCCCGTCGCTGTCGTTGCGCACGGTGTGGGAGCGGGGCGAACACGGACGCGACACCGTGCGGGACGCGTTCGGGCTGGCGGCCGACGGTCACGACCTCGAACCGAGGACCGCGGGCTGGGACGCCGTACGTCATCACCCGGGAGACTATGCCGGGGTGCCGATTCGGGTGTACGCGTCGCGGGAGGACGAGGTGGCGAACATCGCCGGTGTCACGGGACCGTGGGTCGAGAGGCTGCGCCGCGACTCGGTCTCCGTCGAGCTCGTCGAGGTGAGCGGCGCACACGTCTCCGAAGACCATTTCCGGACCGCGGAAGTCGTGGACTTCTTCGGTGCCCTCCGCTGAACCCGGGGGAGGCCTTCGAGCAGAAGGCCTCCCCGATGGCTCAGGCCTCGGTCCGGTGCGTGGTGTCGAGGCGGAAGATGTTGGTGAAGAAGTCCTTGACGGCCTGGATCTTCTCGTTGGTCAGTTCGATGGCGTGGCGACGCGATTCTTCGAGCGCGGTGGACATGGCGGCTTCCTTTCCTCGAGGGGGCACAGCATGGCGATCGACAGTCTGCACCAGGATCCTGACGTCCGCATGACGAACAGGTGTCGCGCGTGCAACTCGAACAGCAAGCGGCGGAGCGCGTTCGGTTAACCTGGCACGATGACGACGAGCAGCGCCAACGGTCGGGTCGCGATCACCTACTGCACTCAGTGCCAATGGTTGTTGCGCGCGGCGTGGATGGCGCAGGAACTACTCGGCACGTTCGGGCAGGAACTCGGCGAGGTCGCGCTCGTCCCCGGCACCGGAGGCATCTTCCGGATCACCGTGGACGACGAGCTGATCTGGGACCGCAAGGAGCAGGGCGGCTTCCCCGACATCACCGTGCTCAAGCAACTGGTGCGCGACCGCGTCGCGCCCAACCGCGACCTCGGGCACAGCGACCGTAAGACCCCCTGACGTCAGATTCCGACCGCCCGCTCCAGCGCCCGCAGTTCGTGTCCGAGCCGGGCCGGGATCGACTTCAGGTCGGGCACCGCGCTGCGGCAGCCGGTGACCCCGAACGAGATGATGTCGTCGTTACTGGTGCACGTGATGTTGAGGCCCTGGCCGTCGACGGGCACCGACAGCGGATAGATGGCGTCGAGCCGCGCGCCGTTCCAGTACAGCGGTGAGGTGGGGCCCGGGACGTTCGAGATGATGAGGTTGAACGGCGGGCGCACCCGCGAGTTGTGGCCGAACAGCATGCTCGCGCCGATCGGTGCCGCCCCGAGAGCGCTCATCGCGAGGATCTGCGTGGCCGTCATCGAGCCGTACGCCTCCTTGCCCTCACGCATCGACGTCCGGATGGTGTCGAGGCGATCCGCCGGTTCGCGCAAGTGGGTGCCGAGGTTGCACATCAGCACGCCGATGTTGTTGCCGGTCGCGGCCTCGCGCTGACTCTTGAGCGACACCGGCACCATCGCGATCAGGGGGTCGGAGGGAAGGGCGTTCTGATCCTCGAGGTAGCTGCGGAGCGCTCCCGAGGACATCGCGAGCACGACGTCGTTGATGGTGCTGTCGGACAACTTGGCGACGAGCCGGAGACGCTCGAGCGGCCACGACTGCGCCGCGAACTGGCGGGCGCCGGTGATCGGCACGTTGAACGGGGTCTTGGGTGCGGACAGGGCGAGCGGGCCACCCTGGTCGCGGAAGGCGCGGGTCACCGTCCCGGCGAGCGCGGGAACGAGTCCGGCGACCTCACCGACCGTGTCGCGGGCCGTGCGGAGGGTGGAACCGGCCAGACCCGACAGGCTGAACCCCTTCGACGACGTCGTCCGCTCCTGCCGTGGGCCTCGCGGCTGCCACGGAGCCGGCACGTCCCGGTCCTCCGAGTTCTCGCTGAGCGCGTTGCGCAGCATCTTCATGGCGGTGACGCCGTCGGCGACCGCGTGGTGGATCTTGGTGTAGACGGCGAACCGGCCGTCGCTCAGTCCCTCGATCAGGTGCATCTCCCACAGCGGGCGGCTGCGGTCGAGGAGCGATCCGTGCAACCGTGAGCACAGTGCCATCAACTCGGCCTCGCCCCCGGGTGCGGGGAGCGCGTCGTGCCGGATGTGGTGACCGAGGTCGATGTCGTCCACGGTCTCCCAACTCCACTGGCCGAGCGAGGAGAAGGACCGACGGGCGCGCTTGGCGAGCCGCGGCGTGACGATGCCGTCGCCGTCCGCGAGCGCGCGGTCGAGCATCGCGCGCATGTCGTACGTATCGGCGCCTTCGGGAAGCTGGAAGATCTCCACCCCACCGACGTGCATCGGGTGCTCGCGGGACTCGCCGAGAAGGAACATCGAGTCGAGGGGGGACATGGGTAGCGGCATCTGTGGCCCTTTCCATCCCGTAGACGTCTCTCCGGATCGCGGGGAGGCTCGTCTGTGGTCTGAGGTAACGGGAAATGGTGACGTTCCGTTTGTCAGGGACTACCACCGGATAACTATTCGATATGGGACTGGTCACGAAAGCGTGACGTCGTATTTTTACAGGTTTTGGGTGAGGCATGCCACTAGACAAGCGTCCAGTTTTACGGCTGTCATTCGTGCGATGTACAGCCGAAGTGAACTCCGTGTGAACATCCCAATTTTGTGCACTCAGTGCGGAATTCGAGTTTCCGAACCTGCCTAGGGCCGAAAGTCCCTACTCGGTAGGAATTGTGGCATGAACAAGCCGTGGCCGGTTGTCACGCACGTGTCGTCCGAAGGACCGGCGCTCGTCGGTACTTTGCTGGCGGAGCGAGGATTTCGCTACACCGAGTACCCCATGTACCGAGCTTCCGAACTGCCGGCCGTTCACGACATCGGCAGCCTCGTGGTGATGGGCGGTCCGATGGGCGCACTCGATGACGTTACCCACCCGCAACTTCCGCGAGAGCGAAACTTCATCAAAAAGATTGTGGACGCCGGGCTCCCCATGCTCGGGATCTGTCTCGGCGCGCAACTTCTCGCGGCCTCGTTCGGCAGCGCGATCCGCCGCGGACCGGATAACGGTGCCGGGACGGTGACGGTGTCCGACGACGGAACTCGCGACCCCGTGTGCGGTGCCGTCGGCGCGGAGGTGCCAGTCGTCCACTGGTACGGCGACACCTTCGACCTTCCCGGGCGACGCGGTCCGGTTGGCGAGCAGCCGCCTCTACGAGAATCAGGCGTTCGCGATCGGTCGCAGACCGTACGGCCCGAGAACCTCGACGCGACCACGCAGTTCTACGGGCGCGCGTTCCGCGACCTGGACGCGCACGTCTGGAAGGTCACGCGGATGGATCCCAGCGCAGTCCCGGCGTAAGGATCAGGCAGGCGGGGTCTCCGGCAGTCCGAACTTCTCGAACAGATCGACGTCGAAGAAGCAGACGACGTGCGAGACCCCGTCGGCCGTCACGTCCAGCACGTGGACCTGGAACGGCCGGTGGACGTCGTCCTCGCCGCGCATGTACAGGCCGAGCGCCGGCTGCCCGTTGGCTGCCGTGGGCACCAGGCGCATGTCGCCCGGGCCCTTGGCTGGACAGTTTCCGGTGATCAGGGTGCCGATCGAGGGGCCTCCGCGGTACCAGCCGTCGAACGGCGGCATCTCCCACACGGCGTCCTTGGTGAACAGTTCGACGATCGCGTCGATGTCGTAGTCCTCGAACGCGGCGACGTACCGGTCGAGGAGTTCGCGCTCCTCCCGGGACTCCGGTTCCACCAGGGTGTCGGCGGTCGGCGTGGCCAACTCGAGCTGCGCGCGCGCCCGCTGCAGCAGGCTGTTGACCGCCGTCGTGGTGGTGCCGAGAGCCGTCGCGACCTCCGACGCCTTCCACTGCAGCACGTCGCGCAGGACGAGGACGGCGCGCTGACGTGCGGGAAGATGCTGAAGAGCGGCGATGAACGCCAGGCGCACCGATTCGCGCGACGTCACGACGGTGGCGGGATCGCTCGCGTCGTCGTCGATGAGCCGGTTGGGGAGCGGTCCGAGCCACGGCACCTCGTGTCGTTCGACGAGGTCGGCGGTGGGGTCGGAGTCGGGAGCGCCCAGTCCGCTGGGCAGCGGACGCTTCGATTTGCTCTGCAACGCCGTGAGGCACGTGTTGGTGGCGATCTTGTACAGCCACGTCCGCAGCGACGCCTGCTGCTGATACCCCTCGTATCCGCGCCATGCCCGGATGAAGGTCTCCTGCATCTGGTCCTCGGCGTCGTGCAGTGACCCCATCATGCGGTAACAGTGGGCGAGCAACTCGCGCCGGTAAGGGTCGGCGAGTGCGAGGAAATCATCGTCGAGCGACTGCGCAGCCGTCATGGTTGGAGCTTACTGCGGCACTCCGACAGATGTCGGTCCTCGCGCCCGCCGGCCCGGGGCTCTCAGCCCCAGTCGACCATCGGCCGCCCCGTCTCGAGCAGCGACTTCAGTCCGCTGAGCACCTCGTTCCAGCCACCGCCCGCACCCTCGGACTCCCTCCTGCCCGCCACCAGCTCGGCCACACCCGGTGCGTTGGTGAGGTCGTGGGTGACAGTCAGTTTCGCGACACCCGGCCTGCTCGACTGCGCGATCTCGTAGGTGAGGGTGGTGAATCCCTCCACGTTGTCGGCGTCCATCAGCATCCGCCACGTCTGGACCAGCTTCTTCGGCGGATCGGATTCGATCACCTCGCCGTCGATGATCACGTCGGGCACACCCGGGTATGCCTTCATCGCCTCGTCGGCGTGGGCGCGGAAGGCGCCGCCCGACCGGAGGTCGTAATCGACCAGGCCGCCGTACCCGTACTGCTGCGACCACTCGGGTTTGGTGATGGCGTCCCAGATCGCCTCCGGTGTCGCCTTGATGTACACGGCGTAGATCTGGATTGCGTCGGCGGTTGTCATTTCTCTTCCTCCAGTTCGGATTTCAGCTGAGCGAGCGCCGAGGTGTGACGCTCGGTGTACTTGTCGATCCACCGGTTGTGGATCAGCTGTATCGGCACGGGGTTGAGATAGTGCAACTTCTCCCGGCCGGAGCGGCGCGTGACGACGAGCCCCGCGTCTTCGAGTACGCGCAGATGTTTCATGACCCCGAATCGCGTCATCGCGACCTGCGATTCGAGTTCGGTGAGCGTCTGACCATCGTGGGCGAACAATCGGTCGAGAATCAGGCGGCGGGTGGGATCTGCCAGCGCCTTGAAGACGTGATCGTCGTCCATGAACCGAGAATAGGTGACCATTTAGTCACATGTCAACGCCTGTGAGTACTTGTCAACCGCGGGCGGTCGACAAGTACAGGCGGAAGTTCGCACCCGGTTCACGCGCGGGCCACGGTGCGTCCACGAACCGAGGCATTCCGGTACCTACCGTCCGGAGGAACCGGTCAGCCACATGGAGGTTTCACACAGTGACCACTGCACCACTCAACCGCCGCGGATTCCTCGGTCGCACCGCGCTCACCGGCCTCGGTGTGGCACTCGCGGGCAGCGTCGACGCCCTGGTCCGTCCGGCGTTCGCGTCCGCGGCGCCCGGACGGGCGATCGGCTACGGACCGCTCGTGCCGGACCCGAACCGCATTCTCTCACTGCCGGTGGGCTTTTCGTACACCGTCGTGTCGCGCTCGGGTGAGACGCAGTTGGACGGTGGCGTCCCCGTGCCCAGCGACCCCGACGCCAACGGGGTGTTCGCGCGTGCGGGCGGATCCACCCTCGTGACAAATCACGAGATCGGCAGCGACGAACCGTTCGGCGTGCCCGCGCTCGACGGATTGACGTACGACACGGGCGCGCGCGGCGGGACGACCACGACGACGGTCGGCGCCGACGGGACTTGGCAGGGTCAGTACGTCAGCGTCGCCGGCACGGTCAACAACTGCGCGGGCGGCATCACCCCGTGGGGGACGTGGCTCACCTGCGAGGAGACGGAAGACCGCGCGGGAACGCGCGGATTCCTCCACGACCACGGCTACGTCTTCGAGGTCGACCCGGCGAGCCAGGACGCGAACAAGGGCAAAAGTCCTGTGCCGCTGAAGTTCCTGGGCCGGTACGCGCACGAGGCCGTGGCGGTGGACCCGTCGTCGAGCACCATCTACCTGACGGAGGACGCGTCGGGGCTGAACGGACTGTATTACCGGTGGACGCCGCCGCAGGGTTTCCGGGGAGGGCCGAACGCGCTGCGCGAACTCGCGCAGTCGCCGGGCGGCGACACCGCCGGTGCCCTCCAGGCGATGGCGTGCTTCCAGGGCGGAACACACGTCCCCGACCTGTCCCAGGCCACCGAACCGGGCACCGTGTACTCCGTGCAGTGGGTCGGTGTGCCGGACCGGAACGCGACGAGCACGTCGGTGCGCAAGCAGTTCGGGAACGACGCGATCACCCGGAGCCGCAAGCTGGAGGGACAGTGGTGGGCCGACGGCGGCGCCTACTTCGTCGCCAGCTACGCACGGACCAGCGACGGCAGCGTCGCCGAGCACGACGGCCAGGTGTGGTTCTTCGACCCGGCGAAGCAGACGATCACGCTGAAGACGCTGTTCGGTGTCAATCCCGACCCCGCTGTCGATACCGGGAACTACGACGGGCCGGACAACATCACCGTCTCGCCGTACGGCGGCGTGATCCTCGCGGAGGACGGCGAAGGCATCAGCCACCTCGTGGGCGTGACGGCGGAGGGAGAGCCGTTCGCGATGGCCCGGAACGAGTTGAACGACAGCGAGTTCTGCGGTCCGGCGTTCAGCGCGGACGGGAGGATATTGTTCGCGAACATCCAGTCGCCGGGTCTGACCCTGGCGATCACGGGTCCGTGGCACCGGCCCACGAATTCGATCTTCGGGTCCTGACCTCCAGCCGTGAGTACTTGTCAAACCGCCCCCGCGGTTGACAAGTACTCACGGGGCGAAGACCCAACCGCGGAGGGCGAGGAATCGCAGCCCCCCGACGACCGCGCTGACCGCGACGACGAGTGCGACCTGCGCCAGTCCGTCTGCGCCGGGGAAGAGCGCGCCGAGGAGGGCGAGTGCGAGTGTGCTGACGGCCAGGCCGATCAGCGCGAGCGTGCCGCCTTCCCACTGGGCGACGAACCAGCGGACGCGGTCGGCGGCGCGGAAGGTGAGCCGTCGGTGGAGTTCGTTGGCCAGCATCGAGCTGGTCACGACGCCGACCAGGTTGGCGACGAACGACCCGTACCCGTCGAGGGTGAAGAACGCGAGAGCGTAGAGCACATTGCTCGACGTGCCCACCAGGGTGAACCGGGTCAGCTGAGCGAACAGGCCACCGGCCCGTCCACGTAGAGGGGGATACGTGGACGGGCCGACGGCGTCGTGGAACTGGACGATCATCGCATTCAGCGGATGAGGGCGCCGTTGCCGGTGTCCGTCACCTGGCCGCCGCCGAGGACGCCGGCCACCTGCTCTTCGCTCAGTCCCAGCTCGCGCAGGCGATCCCAGACTGCGTCGAACTCGACGAGCTTGGCATTGAGATCGTTGCGGAGGCGGTTGACCTCGTCGCGGATCTTCTCGGCCTCGTCGATCGCCTCCAGGGTCTGCTCCGGCTGGGGCAGCAGCATGGAGAGGAGACGGTCGCGGGCGTCGGCGCTCAACCCGGCGAAGGGCTGGTGCTGATCCGCCGGAGCCTCGTGCCTGCCGCCGCTGATATCGGACGACTGGATCGGCGCCGTGACGGGCTCGGGTGCGTACTCCGGAACGGGGGCGTACTCGGGTTCCTGGACGGGCTCCTGCTCGCTCGACAGGTCGATGGTGCGACGCAGCGGGCGGTTGGGCAGCAGGATGACGGCGATCAGGGTGATGATGGCGACGACGGCGGCGATCAGGAAGATCCGGCCGGTCGCGTCACCGTAGGCGGCGCGGATGACGCCCTGCACGGGAGCGGGCATGGACGTCAGGTCCAGGCTTCCGCCGCCGCCTCCGGTCTTGATGCCGATCTTCGCGAAGCCGTCGGCCGACAGGTCGGCGACCCGGGTGGCGAGCACCGAACCGAGAACCGAGACGCCGATCGCGCCGCCGAAGGTCCGGAAGAAGGCGACCGAACTGGATGCGGCACCGATGTTCTGGACGCTGACGGTGTTCTGCACCGCGAGCACCAGGTTCTGCATCAGCATGCCCATGCCGAGGCCGATGATCGCGATGTACGTGCCGACCAAGGTCAGGCTGGTTTCGTGATCGATGGTGCCAAGCAGTCCGAAGCCGATGATCATGAGGACGGCGCCGCCGACGACGAACGGCTTCCACTTGCCGAAGCGGGTGATGAGCTGCCCGGATCCGACCGTGCCGATGAGCATGCCGGCCACCATCGGGATGGTGAGCACGCCGGCCATCGTCGGGGTGTAACCGCGTGCGGTCTGGAAGTACTGACCGAGGAACGTGGTGGAACCGAACATGCCGACACCGACGGCGATGGACGCGATGATGGCGAGGCCGGTGGTCTTCTCGGTGACGATCTTCAGCGGGATGATCGGGGCCTTGGCCTTGGCTTCGACGAGGATCGTCGCGGCCAGCAGGAGCACACCGGATCCGACGTACATGGCGGTCTCGCGGGAGAACCACTCGTAGTAGCCCGCCTTGCCGGCGAACGAGACCCAGATGAGCAGGATGGACACACCGGCGGTCAGCAGCAGGGCGCCGAGCCAGTCGATGGAGACGTCGTCCTTCTTCTCGGTCGCGAGGTGCAGCGTGCGCTGCAGCAGGATCAGGGCGATGACCGCGAGCGGCACACACACGAAGAAGCACCAGCGCCACCCGAGGGGGCTGTCGACGATGACGCCGCCGAGGATCGGGCCGCCCGACATCGACACGGCCATGACGGCGCCCATGTAGCCGGAGTAGCGACCGCGCTCACGGGGAGAGACGATGGTGCCGATGATGGCGACGACCAGTGCCGTCAGGCCACCCATGCCGATGCCCTGGATGACACGTGCGGTCAGCAGGATCGGGACGTTGTGCGCGAAACCGGCGATCACCGAACCGATGACGAAGATGACGATCGCGCTCTGGACGAGCACCTTCTTGTTGAACAGGTCGGCGAGCTTGCCCCAGATGGGAGTCGAGGCCGCGTTGGCGAGCAACGCGCTGGTGATGACCCAGGCGTACGCGGTCTGCGTGCCCTTCAGGTCACCGATGATCGTCGGGAGGGCGGTGGCGACGATCGTGCTGCTCAGCAGTGCGGTGAACAGCGCTGCGAGCAGGCCCGTGAGGGCCTCGAGGATTTCGCGGTGCGTCATGGCCGTCGTTTCTTCAACCGGCGGCCGAGTCTGTGTTTCGGTCATACGCTTTGTGTTCCTATCGGGTTCGAGCTCGTGACGATCCGGTGTTCTGGATCGAAGAGTGTTTCCTTCAGGTGCCGGATGGAGTCGAGGGCGGTTGCTGCCTGGGTCTCGTTCCACCCGCTCAGTAACTTCTGCATTCGTGCGGCGCGCTGTGTTCTCACGTGCCTGACGTATGCCATTCCCTCCTCCGAGACGCGTATTCGGAACGCGCGTCCGTCGGCGGGGTCCGGGTGGCGGGTGACGTAGCCGACCTCCACCAGATCGGTGATCTGGCGACTGAGAGACGACTGACCGACGCACAACTCGGCAGCGAGTTCGTTCTGCCGGCATTCCCCCCGAGCGGCGAGGACGAGGAGGACCCCCGTCAGCGCGCGTGGAATGTGGCCGTCGACTTCCGACATCAGGGCGTCGCGAAGCACTCGGCCGAAGAGGAAGACCTCGTCGATGAGCGCTTCGGTGGTGCCCAGAGATACGGAAGGCACTGACGTGACGGACATGGCAACCCCTGAAAGACGACTTACTTGATGCAAGCAACTATATACATCGTTAGTGCAAGCAAGTAAGTCCTTTCGGTGTCTGATGCATCACAACCCGAAGGGGCCTATTATCTGCGTATGAATGCAGATAAGCGCGCATGCCGGCGCAGACTCGACGAAGACCAGGTGGGTCTGGTGGTCGAGGTCTTCCGCATGCTGGCCGACGCCACCCGGGTCCAGGTGCTCTGGCAACTGGTCGGGGGCGAACTGTCGGTGAACGAGCTGGCCGAGCGGGTGGGGAAACCGGCGCCGTCGGTCTCGCAGCACCTCGCCAAGCTCCGGATGGCGCGGCTGGTGCACACGCGCCGGGAGGGGACGTCCATCTACTACAGCGTCGCCAACGAGCACGTGCAGCAGTTGGTCACCGACGCCGTGTTCAACGCCGAGCACGCCGGCCCCGGCATCCCCGGGCACCATCGCGCGTCGGGGGACCTGCAGGTCATCCACGAGGGTGCGGATCGCGCCGCGGAGGAAGGTGCCTCGTGAACGACCACGGTCACGGACACGGTCACGTCCACGGCCATCCGGGCGGCGTGCGCGGGGTGTTCCACGAGATCTTCGCTCCGCACAGCCATGATTCCGCGGACAGCGTCGACGACGCACTGGAGGCGAGCGAGGTCGGAATCCGGGCGGTGAAGATCAGCCTGGTGGTGCTCGGTCTCACGGCCCTCGCCCAGGTGATCGTGGTGGTGCTGTCGGGTTCCGTCGCGCTCGCCGCCGACACGGTGCACAACTTCTCGGACGCGCTGACAGCGGTGCCGCTGTGGATCGCGTTCGCCCTCGGCCGGCGGGCGGCCACCCGTCGGTTCACGTACGGGTACGGCCGGGCGGAGGACCTCGCCGGCCTGTTCGTCGTCGCGATGATCGCTTTGTCCGCGGTCGTCGCGGGTGGGGAGGCGACCCGGCGCCTGCTCGATCCCGTGCCCGTCCAGCATCTCGGGTGGGTGGCCCTCGCCGGTGTCATCGGGTTCGCCGGCAACGAGTGGGTGGCGCTGTACCGCATCCGGATCGGCCGGCGGATCGGCTCCGCGGCCCTCGTCGCGGACGGACTGCACGCGCGGACCGACGGATTCACCTCTCTCGCCGTGGTATTGGGAGCCGGCGGCGTCGCCGTCGGAATTCCCCTCGCCGATCCGGTGGTGGGCCTGATGATCACGGCCGCGATCCTGCTCGTGCTGCGCACCGCCGCCCGCGACGTGTTCCGGCGGCTGATGGACGGCGTCGACCCCGGACTGGTCGACGCCGCCGAACGCGCACTCGCCGCCGAACCCGGGGTCGTCGGTGTGCGTAGCGTGAAGATGCGCTGGATCGGGCACCGCCTGCACGCCGACGCCGAACTCGACGTCGACCCGTCGACCAGCCTGCGCGAGGCGCACCGCGTCGCGCACACCGCCGAACACACACTCACCCACGCGGTCCCGAAGCTGAGTTCCGCCCTCATCCACGCCTACCCGGCGCACGACGTGGAGCCGGTCAGATGAGGTGACCCGTCGTCACTGCGCGTCGGGACCGACGGCGACCGGACGGCCGGGATCGGACGACCACTGCGACCAGGACCCTGGGTACAGGGCGGCGTCGACACCCGCGATCGCCAGCGCCGCGACCTGATGGGCCGCCGTCACGCCCGATCCGCAGTACACCCCGACTGTCGTGCCCGGCTCGGCGCCGACCGCGGCGAACCGTTCGCGCAGCGCCTCGGCGGGCGCGAACCGTCCGTCGGGCCTCAGGTTCTCGGACGTCGGGGCACTGCGGGCGCCGGGAATGTGCCCGGCGCGCGGGTCGACGGGTTCGGTCTGCCCCGAATACCGTTCGGCGGCGCGGGCATCGAGAAGGCGACCGCGGGCGGCGAGCTCGGCGGCCTCGTCCGCGGTCAATGTCGGAAGGTGTCCCGCGGTGAGCACGACGTCACCGGGCAGTCGTGCCTGCTCGTCGCCGGAGCGGACGGCACGGCCCGCCGCCGTCCATGCCCCGAGGCCACCGTCGAGCATCGACACGTCGGCGACACCGGCCCATCGCAGCAGCCACCAGGCCCGCGCGGCGGCGAGGTTCCCGGTCGCGTCGTAGACCACGACGCGGCTGCCCGTCCGGATGCCCCACCGGCGTGCGGCGTCCTGGAGGTCCGCCACCGCCGGCAACGGATGCCGCCCCAGTTCCGGGGTCGCGGGGGCGGCCAGTTCGGTGTCGAGGTCGACGAACACGGCCCCGGGAATGTGCGCGTCGAGATAATGCTGCCGGCCTTCGGCGTCGCCGAGCGCCCACCGCACGTCGAGGAGGATCGGGGGAGCGTCGCTGCTCAGCGATTCCGCCAACTCGTCGGTCGTCACCACAGGACTCGTCACCACAGGACTCATGGGCACCACTGTCGCACAACACGAGTTCGGTGTGCCGCGGAGACGGGAACCTGGCACCCTGGCACGAATGACGGAACGTCTGTCGACGGCGCTGGTGGCAGCTGCGCTGTTCGGAGTGGTCGGGTGCGCCCCCACCCCGGCGCCGACGGCGCTGCCCCCGGCGCCCCGGGTGCAGGCATCCCCGTCCGGTCTGACTCTCGACGGCCGCGCGTGGTGGCCGGCCGGACTGAACGCCTATCAGCTGGCCACCGACTGGTCCGTCAACCGCGGGTGCGGCGCGGAGGTCGACCTGGACGGTTTCTTCGGCAGCCTGCCGCAGGGGTCGCTGACCCGGTTCAACGCGTTCCAGTGGCTCGCGATCGACAAGGCGACCGGTGCGCTGGATTTCACCGGGATCGACCGCGTCTTCCGGGCGGCCGAGGCTCGGCGTCAGCTGGTGATCCCGGTCCTCGCCGCGCAGGACGGGTCGTGCGGTGACGAGATCTTCAAGGCGAGCGACTGGTACCACGACGGGTGGCATGACGTCGCGCCGGGCTCGGTGCTGAGCTACGAGGACTGGGTTGCGACAGCGGTGAAGCGGTGGCGGGACTCGCCGTCGCTCGCGATGTGGGAGTTGATGGGCGAACCCGAACCACTGACCCCCTACCGCAGTTGTGCGGTCACGGCGGGGGAGACGCTCCGGACGTTCGTCGACGAGGCGGGCGCCCTCGTCCGCAGTCTCGACGACCGTCACCCGATCACGCTCGGCCTGATCGGCGGCGGTCAATGTGGAACGGCAGGCCCGGATTACGAATTCGTCGGTGCGTCGCCGGGACTCGACGTGCTGCAGTACCACGACTACGGCGCCGACGGCGTTCCGCTGCCGGGCGACGTCTACAACGGCCTCGCCTTGCACATCGAGCAGGCGCAACACCTGCGTAAGCCGATCCTCGTCGCGGAGATCGGGCAGTACGCCGGGGCGGGCTGCGTCTCCGTTCTCGAGCGGGCCCGGGCAATGGCCGTCAAATTGGACGGACAGCGTGCGGCGGGAACGGCGGGGGCACTGCTGTGGGCGTTCGTTCCCGACCCGCGTCCCGGGGAGTGCACGTACGACATCGGTCCCGACGACCCGGTGCGCGGGGTGCTGCGGGAACGGAACGGCACCCGCTGACGGTCACAGGATCCGGTACAGCCGCCAGGTGGGTTGGTCCTGGCCGTCGTTCGGTATCTCGAGTTCGAGGGTGG
The DNA here is from genome assembly GCF_014256275.1 of Rhodococcus sp. 4CII. Taxonomy (NCBI): domain Bacteria; kingdom Bacillati; phylum Actinomycetota; class Actinomycetes; order Mycobacteriales; family Nocardiaceae; genus Rhodococcus; species Rhodococcus sp. 4CII. The sequence goes on along the minus strand of NZ_JACCFE010000002.1, from coordinate 1,892,810 downwards.
CAATGTCCGCGCCGGTCTCGTAGAGGGTCGGGTACCTGCGGTTGACGGCGTCCGATTCGCCGCGACCTACGTTGGGCACGGCCAGGACGTACTGGACGCCGTGGTCGGCGGGCCGGTTGACGATGGACGTGAAGTCCTGGTCGGAGGGTATGACGAACGTGCGGGGATCGCGGGTCGCGGTGTAGACGGCGAACCCGTAGACGGTGTCCATCAGCACCGACCCCTCGGGCAAGTGCATGGCGTCGATGTGCTCGGCCAGTTCGCGTTCGGTGCTGAACGAGGCGATGATCCTGCGCTCGGTGCGCCGCTTGTCGGAGGTGTCTGCGGGCGCGGGGAACACGATGGATTCCAGCGCGTACTGCTGACCGGACAGCGCCGGCGACACCATCAGCGCGCCGGTCGCGACGGGCGTGAGGACGACGAGCGCGACGGCGAGGACGGCCGGAACGGACCGGGATCCGACGGATACGCGTCGTGCGTACCCGTGCGGGCCGTGGCGCCGCTCGACCAGCGCCCCACCCGCAGGCACCAGTTGGAAGGCCAGCACCGCCATCCACGGCAGGGCACAGATGTAGAACCGGAGGAACGGGAACGTCAGTCCCCGCATGTAGCTGAGCGTGGCGAACGCGATGACCGAGGCCAGGACCACTCCGGCCGCGACCACCTCGAGGTCGCGGCGCCGCCAGGCCAGCACCGAGACGATCGGGATCAGCAACGGGAGGACGGGCCCGAGGACGACGGTCTCCGCGATCGAGAACACCAGTGCGTAGGACGTGTCGGTTGATCCGCCGCCGCTCTGCTCGAGAATGCTGGAGTTGCCGTACGTGGACGAGAACTGTTGCAGCGCTTCCCCCGTGATCAGCCAGCTGGTGGCCGCCCACGCCAGGAACGCGACGCCGGTGGGCAGGGCCACCAGTACGGCGTCCATGGTGGCGGGAAACAGCAGCTCCCGCTTGTTCTTCCAGCCCTGCCGGAGCAGGGTCGTCGCGAACACGAAGACGGTGACGGCGAGTCCCGCGGCGAGCGCGTCGTACCGGGTCAGGTAGGCGAGGCCGAGAGCGACTGCGACGGCGACGAGGTCGTGGATGTCGTCGGTGGTGCACCAGCGGATGAGGCGGCGGGTTGCCCAGCACATCATCAGCAGGAACGGCGCCTCGCTCATGCCGTTGCCGCCGTAGAACACGATCATCGGGTTGAGCGCGAACAGTGCGGTGACCGTCCAGACGAGCCACATCGGGCAGCGGCGGTCGGTGCCGATCTTGAAGATCTGCACCACCGCGCCGGCCATGAACGGAGCGGACATGACCACCCCCGTCACACCCCAGGACGTGAGGCCGGACCACCACTGGCTCAGCAGCACCGTCGGCAGCTGCACGACAGCCGTCAGCGGGGTGAAGACGAAACCGATGGCGGCCAGATGCGGATCGCGGCTGAACAGCACACTCCGCGCGGCGGAGACGCGGCTCAACGCATCGCCCATCAGAAAGCCGTGTCCGACCGACAGATACAACCCGATCACCACGTAGAGGGCGGTGCAACCCCAGAACAACCACCGCGTCGGCCTCACCTTGTGGGCCCCGTCGCGTCTGCCGCACTCGACTCGGCCGGCTTCGACCCGTTGGGTGCGGACAGTCCGTGGAACGTCTTCTCCCAATAGGACGGGTTGCGGATCAACTGGTAGGTGCCCTTGATCGCGGCGATGCTCATCATCACCCAGTACAGGGGTGTCGTCAGCCCGGCGATCAGGAGCGCCGAGTTCCGCCTCTCCCGGCACGCGATCAGATTCATGTAGAGCACCGCCACGTTGCCGAAGATCAGCGAGACGAGCGCCGGGAAGTACACGTAGGCGGGGAATTCGTCCCGGATCACCTGAGGCTGCCCCATGATCCAGGCCAGGCTGATCAGCCAGAACGCCATGTTGAGGCAGGCGATCAGCGGTGTCCCTGCCATGAGGGCGGTGAACCGGAAGAATCCGACGGCGCCGAGACCGCGCCACAGTCCCACCGGCCGGCGCATGTGCACCAGCCACGTCTGCAGGTAGCCCTTGTACCAGCGGGACCGCTGCCTGATCCAGTTGATCGGGTCGCTGTTCGCCTCCTCGAGGGTCGTGGAGTCGAGGACGGCCGTGCGGTACCCGGATTCGGCGATGCGCACACCGAGGTCGGCGTCCTCGGTGACGTTGAACGGATCCCAGGAGCCGATCTCGTCGAGAACACTGCGCCGCAGATGATTCGACGTGCCCCCGAGCGGGATGGGGGAATCGCTCCGCATCAGGCCGGGCAGGATGAACCCGAACCACAAGGCGTAATCGGCGGTGAACCAGGCGGTGAGAAGATTCTGGGTTCCGTTGTGGAACGCGAGTTTCGCCTGCACGCACGCGGTGTTGTCGGGGAGCCGGTCGAACGCCGCCACCACCCGGCGCAACTGCAACGGGTCGGGGTGATCCTCGGCGTCGTAGATGGTGACGATCTCGCCGGTGGAGAAGTGCAGACCGTAGTTGCAGGCCTTCGGTTTGGTGCGCGGATCGGCCGGCGGGACGAGGAGAACGGTGACCACGTCGCCCACTCCGGCGGCGTCGGCCGCCGCGATGGTGACGTCGTCGTCCTCCTCGAGCAGCAGGAGCACCTGCAACTTCTCCTCCGGGTATTTCAGTGCCCGCATGGCCGCGATCAGATCGGCCACCACCTCCGGTTCGTTGTAGGCGGGAACCAGAATCGTGTACGGCGGCAACTGGTCGTCGGTCAGCGCGAGGGCCTCGTCGTCCGGGATGTTCACGATGGTGCTGCCGTCCAGTCCGCGGAAGAACAGGATCAGCCGGTCGGTGAGCGTCCAGACGTAGGCGATCGTGCAGAGGAACGTCACCGTCACCAGCGTGGGGATCGGAAAGAAGTACGCGCACACGACCACCAGGGCCAGCAGGAACACCAGCAGATTGCGCTGCCAGGGGTAGAACGCGACCGACGCGGACGACATCGGATGTTTCTCGCGGAGGCCGTTGACGGCGTCGTGCAGTGCGGCCGCCGCGAACTCGGTGTCGTACGTGTCGTCTTCGCGGATCACCACTGCTGCGCCTCCACGATCTCGCGTGCCAGTGTTTGAAGCATCTCCCGGTCCTTGTATTCGGGTTCGGTGTCGGAGACCGCGGTCCTTCCCCGCAACAACACCGCCAGCGAGTTGGTGCCGTTGGACGCCATCGACGGCTCCGGCTCCGGGAAATAGGCGTCGGGTTCGTGATTGTCGACGGTGATCAGGCTGATCCGCTGCGTGAGCCCGGGACCCCGGACCCACACGAAGTTGAGGTTGCTCCAGGTGAGGAGGAGGTCGTCGTCCACCACGGTGTACATCTCCGCGGTGATCCCACGGCCGACGTCGACGAACACCTTCGGGCTGACCCGCGCGTTCTGCAGCCGGTACTGAGTGTGGCTGGGATACACCTCCAGCGTGGAGGGTCGCCGCACCGACAATGCGTCGACCTGAACGGTGCGCGGGCGGTTCAGCACGTCCCAGGCGGGATTGGGCTCGGTGGTCCGGATGGTCTGCCGCGTCAGGCGAGACGTGGAACCGTAGTACCGCCGCGGCCAGTTGTACTCCGTGAACGCCAGCTGGTCCCAGCCGTCCGGCACCACGATTCCCGCCTCGGCGGTCGGGGCCGGTCCCGGTGACACCGGGGTGAGGTTCTGGTCGGGCAGCGGCGTCGCGAACAGCACCGCGGCCGCCACGAACACCGCGACGAACGTGAATCCACTGTTGATCGTGGTGGGGCGCCGGACCGGTCGGTCGAACGGCGCCATGCTGCCGCCGCGGCGCTTGTACACGTAGAAGCAGATTCCGACCACGATCGAGGTGGCGAGCGCCGGCCCCAGCTGGGTGACGAACGTCGGCGCCGTCGGAAACACCTTGATGGTCACCCACAGTGCGACGCTGCCGAGCACCACCGAGCAGCCGAAACCGACGGCGGCGCGACGATTGCTGCGGCTGACCGCGATCGCCGTGGCGCCCGACGCCAGGATCACCATGATCAGGCCGTAGTGGAACCGCTGGCCGCCGAGCAGGATGGCCAGCGATCGGTAGGTCAGCGGACCGAGCCCGAGCGCGAGCACCCACACCGGCCAGAACCGCGACACCGGGCGGAGGCCGAAGACGAGGACCGCGGAACTGATCACGAAGAACCACGCCGCGACCACGTCGATGTGCATCAACTGGTAATCCTCGGCGAACCGGGGGAGGAGCAGCACCTGGAAGGCGAAGGTGACGAGAAGCCCGATGCCCCCGACGATCTTGTCGGTCTGCCGGTCGTGGATCGGCAGCTCACCCTCACGCCGCAGCGAGATGCCGATCGCGGCGCAGATGCACAGCGCGGGGACGACGAAGACGTATCCGATGGCGGTGCCCTCGGCCGTGCTCCGCCACACGTCCTGCCACGTCTTCCAGAACGCGAACACCGTGGCCACCAGGATGAGGAGCCACCGGGCCGTCAGCCGGACCGCCGCGTCGAAGGCGATGTTGCGGATGATCACGGTCGTCGCTCAGCGCGGCAGTGGACGGGACCGGCGATGACGGACGACGACCGCGGCAGCGATCACGATGCCGGCGAGCAGCAGGATGCCGGCCACCCCGAGTACCCAGCCGACGGTCGTGGAGACACCGGACGAATTCGCTCCGTCCCCGGTGCGGGGCAACGACAGTTGGACGGGATCACGGGTGGCGGCGGTGAACAGCACGTCACCGTTGAGGGCCGCCCAGCGATCCGGTTCGGCGCGTAGCCATTCGAGTGACCGGTCGAGTTCGCCGGGAACGCCCGTGGATCCGGCGACCACCACCTGCCGCGTCCCGTCGAACGCGGTCTGCAGCGAGGCGAAGTCGACCGGCGCACCGAATGTGACGGTGGCGGAACCGTCGGTCCCCGGATCGGTCAATTCGAGAGTGGCGTTCTCGGTGCTCGCCAGGGGCAGGGGCACACCGTCCGGCAGATTCCCGTCGGCGGCGATGAAGATGGCCGGTTTCTGCGAGTCGACGGCCTCGTCCAGCGACACCCAGTTGGGGTCGAGTTCGACGGTGGTCAGCGACTGCAGACCGGTCACGACGGCGACGGCGCGCGCGGTGTCGTCGAATCCGCCGACGGTGCCGGCCACGTCGACGGTCGGCAGCAACGACTGCGGCAGGGCGTCGAATCCTCCGGGATGCGGTGTGCCGGACGGTTCACTGGTGACCTCGCTGTCGGGGTCGATCGACAGCGTGACCGGCTGTTCGAGTCCGCACTGGTTGGTGGCGCCGGTGGTCTGCAGGGCGACGGTGAGTGTGGTGACCCGCCGCAGTGCGTCGTTCGGCACGTCGATCCAGCGGTCGATCACACCGCTGGGCTCGGCGGCCCAGCTGGCGATCTGCCGGTCGCCGGCGGTGACGGAGATCAGCCCGTTCTGCGTGCTCGGCAGCGGTGTGTACGTGCCCTGCAGGTTGACTCGCACCGTGTCCGAGGCCCGCCCGAGCCGGGTCTGATCGAGTCCGAGGGCGACCTCCACCCGCCCGTGTGTCGTGGAGCTGAGGTTGCTCTGGCCGAGACCGCGCAGCGTCGTCGAGGTGGGAGCGAGGATCGGCGGGTGATCCATCGATCCGGCGGTCGCCCGCGCCTCCACGGCGACGCTGGCCACCTGACTCGTGATCAGCCGGCTCTGATTCAGCAGCGTGCGATCGTCACCGGTCAGGCGGAGAGCAGGCGCACCACTGGGGGCGGGGATCAGTTCCGTCGCCGCGGTGCCGTTTTCCCGGATCACGATCGACCGCTCGAACGGACCGTCGACGGACGTCGGTGTCAGCTGGTCGTCGGGGAGGCGCCGCACGTCGACCCGCACCGGCTGCGCACCGTAGTAGGCGACGACCGCCGCGCCGAGGTCGACCGCCGCAGCACTCTCCGCCGAACTGGGATCGCCGGGCAGGTAGAGATGCAGCTGCTGCAGGACCGGTGGGAGGAAGTCCGCGACCACCTTCGGATTCGCGGGGGTGCCGCTGTACACGGCGCGCACATCGCGGAAGTTCAGGCTGCGCCCGGTCCAGTCCTCGGGGCAGATGTTGTCCAGCGGCACCAGTGTGGTCCGTAGCGTGACCGCGACCGCCTGCTCGGTGAGCTCGGCGCCTGCCAATGGAATGGACACCGGCGCATTCGCCGCGGGAGCGCCGGGCAACTCCACCCGTCCGAGCGACCGCCCGGCGGACTCGACGTCGATCCAGGCGCGTCCGACGTTGCCGGGAAGGTCGACGACCCCGTCGAGCGACGTGGGAGTGAGCCCCTGCGGCACCGGAACGGTGATGGTGACCTCGTCGTGGTTGCCGCGGAACGGCACGGCCTCACCGAACCCGAGCGAGCGGGAACCGAGCGCGACGGTGCCACGCGGCTGCGGCTCGATCTCCGACGACACCGGATCCTGTGCATGCGCCACCGGAACTGACAACAACGACAGCCCACACGCGGCGACCACCGCGAGAAGCCGGGCAGCGGGCGGGCGGAACGGTACGGCGACGGGCATCAACGACTCTTTCGGTGCGGCGCGGTGGAGACATCTTCGGGAACGGTACAAATGGGACGGTCGTGCCTGACGCTACAGCGAACCGGTCGGTTTCGTTTATCGAACCGCATTCGACACGGGGAAGTATCGAACCGCATTCGACACGGGGAAGCGTAATTTGTTCGCTTGCTGTCAAGTTGGGTACCGCAGACGGGAGCGCTCAGCCGCCGCGACGTACGGGTGCCCGCCCGTACGGTTGCCGCACGGGCGCGGTGCTCGGCAGATCCGGGATCGGGCGTGTCTCGGGGAACGAGTTGAGTGTGAACACGCTCCCGTGGTGGGCGAGCTGGACCGGTTCGCCGGACAGCAGGCGGTAGGTGGCGGTGTTGGCCCGGATGTCGACGTGGATCTGGCTCCCGCGCACCGTCATCCGGAACGAGAGATTGACCAGTTGTGGGGGGATGCGGGGCGCGAACGAAATCTCGCCGTCGTGGTCGCGCATCCCGCCGAATCCCGCGATGCAGGCCATCCAGGTGCCGGCGAGTGACGCGATGTGCAATCCGTTCTCGACGTTGGCGTGGAGGTCGTGGAGATCGGTCAGGGCGGCCTCGGCGAGGTAGTCGTACGCGAGTTGAAGTTGGCCGACCTCGGCGGCCATCACGGACTGCACGCACGCAGAGAGGGAGGAGTCCCGCACGGTGAGTGCCTCGTAGTAGGCGAAATTCGCGATCTTCTGTTCGTCGGTGAAGGCGTCCCCTCGCAGGTACATCGCCAGCACCAGGTCGGCCTGCTTGACCACCTGCTTGCGGTAGAGATCGAAGTACGGATAGTTGAGCAGCAGCGGATAGTTCTCGGGTGGTGTGCCCTCGAAGTCCCACTCGTCGTGGTGGGTGAAGGCGTCGGATTGCTGATGCACTCCGAGTGCGGTATCGAACGGAATTCGCATGTGCTCGGCCGCATCTCGCCAGAGGGCGGCTTCCTCGTCGTTCACGCCGAGTTCACGCGCCAGCCCGGGACGTCTCTCGCAGGCGGCCGCCGCGTCGCGCAGATTCTTCTGCGCCATCAGATTGGTGAACACGTTGTTGTCGGCGATGGCGGTGTACTCGTCCGGTCCGGTGACACCGTCGATCCGGAACTCGCCCCGCGCATTGTGGTGGCCGAGCGACGTCCACAGCCGGGCCGTCTCCACGAGCAGTTCGACGCCGCACTCGGCTTCGAAGTCCTCGTCGCCGGTCGCGGCCAGGTACCGGGACGTCGCGGCGGCGACGTCGGCCCCCACGTGGAACGCCGCGGTGCCGGCGGGCCAATAGCCGGAGCACTCCTCGCCGTTGATCGACCGCCACGGGAACACCGCTCCGGCCTGCCCCAGTTGGACGGCGCGGTTCTTCGCCTTGTCCAGCGTCGAGTGCCGCCACCGGAGGGCGTCGCGGGCCGAATCCGGCACCGTGTACGTGAGGAGCGGGAGCACGAACGTCTCGGTGTCCCAGAACGCGTGTCCGTCGTAGCCGGGCCCGGTCAGTCCCTTCGCGGGGATCGCCCGGGACTCGCCACGAGCACCCGCCTGCAGCACGTGGAACAGCGCGAACCGCACCGCCTGCTGCAGTTCCGCGTCGCCGTCGATCTCGACGTCGGCCGTCTCCCAGAAGGCGTCGAGGTACTCGCGCTGTCGTTTCAAAAGCGTGTCCCAGCCGGTTTCGAGGGCTCCGGCGAGCGCCCCCTCGACCTGACCGCGCAGGGCCGGCGTCGACCGCCGCGCCGACCACCCGTACGCCAGGTACTTCGTCACCTTCAGGCGCTCACCCTTGGGGACGTCGACGGCGACGGTGAGGCGGGCCAGATCCTCCTCGGTCTCGATGCTGCACCGCCCGCCGGCGGGGTAGTCGATCTCGTGGTCCATGCCCGCGGCCATCCGCAGTCCCGACGCCCTCGTATGGTGGGCGAGGACGGCGCGGAAGTCGTGGGCCGCAGCGAAATCGGAAATCAGTGGGCTGTCGAGGGCGGCCGCGACCCGCGGATCGTCGGTGCGGACCGGGATGGACTCGTTGGCGAGCAGGTCCGACTGCAGGACGAGTTCGATGTCGCCGTCGAGTGGCTCCACCTCGTAGTGGATGGCCGCGACCGCGCGCGAGGTGAACGAGACGAGTCGCTCCGAATGGATCCGCACTCGGCGACCGGTCGGTGACGTCCACTCGGTGGTGCGCCGCAGGGTGCCGGAACGAAAGTCGAGGACGCGCGCGTGGGCGGGTGCGCTGCCGTACCGCATGTCCAGGGGCTCGTCTTCCACCAGGAGGCGGATGATGCTGCCGTCGGTCACGTTCACGATCGTCTGGCCGTCCTCCGGATAGCCGTAGCCCGCCTCGGCGTAGGGCAGCGGGCGCTGCTCGTAGAACCCGTTGAGGTAGGTGCCGGGGAGACCCCGCGGCTCACCCTCCTCGAAAGTGCCGCGAATCCCGATGTGTCCGTTGGACAGTGCGAAGGTGGACTCGGTGGCGTGCAGTGCCTCCAGATCCAGTCCGCGCCACTTCAGCTGCCACGGCGAGATCTCGTAGCCCTTGTCGTCCATGCTCACCTTTCGAGAAGTTCGGCCAGGTCGTTCACCACCACATCGGCGCCGTGCTCGCGCAGCGCATCGGCCTGATCGTTCCGGTTCACGCCGACGACATAGCCGAATCGACCGGCGCGGCCCGCTTCCACCCCGGACAGCGCGTCTTCGAACACCGCGGCCTGGTCGGGGTGCACGTTGAGTGCGCGGGCGGCCGCGAGGAACGAATCCGGTGCGGGCTTCCCGCGCAGGTTCTGCTCTCTGATGACCACCCCGTCGATGCGGACGTGGACGTAGCGGCTGAGGTCGGCGGCGTCCAGTACCGACTTCCCGTTCGCGGACGACGTCACCACGGCGATCTTGAGGCCTGCGTCGTATGCGGCGCTGATGTAGCGGACCGAACCGGGGTAAGGGCTGACGCCCTCCTCCTCGATGATCGCCAACAGCAGCGTGTTCTTGCGGTTTCCGACTCCGTTGATCGTTTCTGCGCCGGGCGGATCGTCCGGCGTGCCCTCCGGCAGGGTGATGTTGCGGGAGGTGAGGAACGTCCGGACGCCGTCGGCGCGGGGGCGTCCGTCCACGTAGTCGTAGTAGTCCTCGTCGGTGAACTCCCGGAAGTTCGTGCCCTCGCGATGCTTCAGGAACTCGTCGAACGTGCGTTTCCACGCCTTCCGGTGCAGGACCGCCGTTCCGGTGAGCACGCCGTCGAGATCGAACAAGCAGGCCGAGATCGCATCAGGCAGTCCCATCACCTCCCCGACGGTACCGGCGGGGACCGCGGTTTCGCTGAGGCGCGCGCAAATTCTGCACTCGATCGGACCGGGCCGCTCGTTGACTCCGGCCGAGGGCGGTCGAATGGGGCCGTTCGTCGTCTACGACGAGCGAGGAGCGGTCGCCGAGGTGTGCGCGCCGACGGGCGGGACGCAGGCACTTCAACTGAACGCGCCGCGCTGGGCCGCAGAGCGTGTCGGAACGGTGACGAATCCTCTCAATTACACCAAAACGTACCAAACGGACCGTATGTTCCGTTCGATCGATAGATACTCGAACGAAGGAGACGGTCAGTTGAAACGCTCGATGGTTATCGCCGCAAGTTGTGCGCTCCTGACTCTGTCGGCCTGCGGGTCCGAAGGCGACCCGACGCCGACGTCCGACACGTCCGGTTCGGCGACCAGGGCCACGTCCACGGCACCGGCGGCCACTCCGGCGTCGACGGAACCCACGCCGCCGGCCGTCGAACCCGAATCCAACGGCGGCGGAGGTGGCGGTTCGTCGGGAACCGGGCAGCAGGGGGGTTCCGGTGGGGGTGGTCAGGCGCCGGTCGCCGGTCAGCAGCAGGCGCCGGTGGTGCCGCCACCGGCCGGGGTGCCGCCGGCGGTCGAGCAGCCTGTCGTGGAGCAGCCGCCCGCAGCCGAGCCGTCGGTGGTCGAGGAGGAACCGCCGGTGGCCGAGGAGGAGCCGCCCGCCGAGGAGAACGAGCCGCCCGTCGACGGGCCGGATCCGGAGGCGGAGGGCGGGGATCCGCCGGCAGGCGAAGAACAGGCACCGGAGAATCCCTGAATGCACTCCGCCTGCGCGGGCACGGTCACTCGGTCAGTTGGTTGACGCGGTCGGCGAGCAGCGCGCAGTAGGTTCGGTCGGTGCCCGGGGCGAGTCGCACCCAGTAGCTGGTGTGGTCGCCCCGGAACAGGTAACCGTTGACGTCGTCGATGGCCTCGGAGTACTGCTGCCAGACCGTCCATGGGCGCCACCAGTTCAGGATCACCGCCTGCCACCGTCGGGTGCGGAGCCGATCGAGGAGGTCCACCACCCACGCTGCCGGGTCGGCGAGTGAGAAGGCGGCCGATTGGTCCGCGAATGTGCGGAGCGGCGAGTTGCCCGGGCAGCAGCAGATGGCGTCCAACGGGTCGGCGATCTGCCACACGGGCATCCCCGTGATCGGGCGTTGCCCCGCGATGCCCCAACCGGGCAGGTTCGGGGACGCCGGCCGCAGGGGGTCGGCGATCAGTCCGGCCCCGCGAACGTCCAGGGTGGGGTGCTGTCCCCGTCCCACCTCGGCCGCCACGGTGCCGGCGAGAGCCGCTCCACCCGAGTAGCCGAGCAGAACAACCGGATTCGGATCCTCGTCGATCATCCGCAACAGGAGCGCGCGACCTTCGGACAGCGCCTTGTCGAACGCCGAGCCGCCCGGATCGGGCACGGGGCCGTAGCTCGCCTCCCACGGCACCTGCTTGACGACGAACCGTGCGGGGTCGAGGAGTTGTGTCGTGTTGGTGAGCATGTTGACGTCGAGATCCTCACCGATACCTCGGCAGCACAAGACGGTGATCATCCAACCTCCCACGTGAGTGCCGATGCGTGCCCGAGCACACTTTCCCACTCGCGTCCCGGGGTGTCCCCTGATCGGGGGAGTCGAGATTCATGCGATGCGCCGCCCGATCAGCGGACAGACGCGGTCGCCGGCTCACGAGAGAGTTGTCCTGTACCGGGATCAGCCGAACACATGGACAGGATATTTCGTGATGTCACCCATCTCCAGCCTCGAGGTCGCCCGAGCCCGCCGGTCTCGTCGCGTGCTGTTCGTCGGCAACCCCACCCGCTACAACGACGTCTCGCAATGGGCGATGGTCAGGCAATGGGTGGCGCTCCACGGACTGGAGCCGATCCGCGAACTCGACGGCAACGTGCTCTGTGTCATCGTCACCGAGGACATTCTGGACGGACGGTGCTCGGCGACGGAGACGGCCACCGTCCAACAGGCCCGCGCGCTGGGGGTGCCGTGCATCGGCGTCTACGACACGACCCAGATCTGGCAGGTCACCGCCCGAGTGCGGGCGCGGATCGGACGGACGGCGGTCGGTGCGTCGCCGCGGTCCCGTCACGACGGTGCGTGAGGCGGCGCAAGGGTTGAGTCGTAGCGCCGAATTCTCGGCGCTGTCATTCGAATTCGGCACCACTTCGAGATTGCTGATGCGAAATATCGTCACCATTCTCGGTGACGAGACCGAATAGAAAAGGTCAACACAAACTTCGAGTATGTATCGCGGGAATTTGCCAGTACTTCGAATGTGTCCGGACGCTCTGTCCAGACTTGCTCGGCCGAAAATCGTTTCGCCTCAGCACCTGTGGTCAGTTTGCTGAAATCGGTTGTGTCCGAACCAATTGTGCGGGTGAGAAACCGCTGCTCAGTGGGTGTTTAGCGCGGACCGCGCGGTCTGATATCCGCTATGGGGATGAGACAGGACCGAATTGCGCTGATAACGTCCACACTCGTTGTGAATGTTCGATGTCGTCCAGCTACATGGCGGTGCTCGGGGCAGTTCTGGATCGTTGCTCGTAGGATTTCGTCGCCTACGCGTAAAGGCCGCACGGCACGCACGGCGTTGCGCCATGGGTGACGACACTGCTCTTCGCTCTGAAATCCGCTGTCGTGAAACGGCTGACTCGACCTTCACACTCTGCCGGCGACCGGTTCGACAGTGGAGGGGATGCATGGCGACGTTCAACTCGACTGTGGAGAGAGCTTCAACTGTTCACAGCGTTGCGGCAGCGTCAGCGCAACGAGGGGTGGCGCGCCGACATTGGCTGGCCGTGTACATCAGGCGAATCCTCCTCACCGACACGCTCGTCGTCGTGCTCGCGGTGGCCCTGGCTCAATGGGTGCGCTTCGGGGGTGCCGGAACTCTCGTCGACTCGCGCACCCTGAACAACGTGAGCTACGGTCTGATCTCCGTCGCCCTGGTGGCCTCGTGGCTCGGCATCCTCGCCGTCTTTCACGTGCGATCCCCGCGAGTCGTCGGGAGCGGCCCGGAGGAGTATCGGCGCATCGCCACCGCGACGCTCCGGCTGTTCGGCCTCATCGCGATCGCCGCACTCCTCCTGCACGTGGAACTGGCACGGTTGTACCTGGCGATCGCCTTCCCGACAGGTCTCCTCGGTCTCCTCCTGACCCGGTGGATGTGGCGGCGGGTCCTCGCTCGCAAACGTGCGCGCGGACTGTGCCGGACGGCCGTCCTCGTCGTCGGCGCCGAACACTCCGTGCGCAACCTCGCGAGGACGTTCGATCGGGGAACGGCGGACGGGTACAACGTGGTCGGGGTATGTATCCCCGCGCACCATCGGCCCTCCGGCGATGCGATCACCGTGGACGGACGGTCGATCCCGGTCCTCGGTGACGAGCACGACGTCGTCGATGCGATCGAGCGATCCGGAGCCGACACCGTCGCGGTCACGGCCACCGAGCATCTCGGCCATCACGGGCTTCGCGAAATGGTGTGGGATCTCGAGCAGTTGGACGTCGACCTGGTGGTCGCTCCGGGAATGATGGATGTCTCCGGGCCGCGCCTCGAGATGCGGCCGGTCGCGGGACTGCCGCTGATCCACGTGGAGAAGCCGCGCTATCACGGCGCCAACCGATTCGGGAAGACCTCGTTCGATCTGGTGTTCGCGATCGTCGCACTCGTACTGCTGAGCCCGGTGATGCTGTTCGCGGCCGTGGCCGTCAAGCTGACGAGCCGGGGACCGGTCCTGTACAGATCGGAACGAATGGGCATGGACGGCAAACCGTTCCCGATGTTGAAGTTCCGGTCGATGGTGGCCGAAGCAGACACGCACAGTGCCACCCTGAGTGGGCACAACGAGGGCGCCGGAGTCCTGTTCAAATTACGCGACGATCCGCGTGTCACGCGCGTGGGTCGCGTCCTGCGCAAGTACAGCATCGACGAGTTGCCCCAGTTCATCAACGTGCTGCGACGAGAGATGAGTGTGGTGGGACCGCGGCCTCCGCTGCGTGTCGAGGTCGAATCGTACGAGAACGAGGTGCATCGCCGGCTCCTGGTGAAGCCCGGCGTCACCGGACTGTGGCAGGTGAGCGGGCGCTCCGACCTGTCGTGGGAGGACTCGGTGCGACTCGACCTGTCCTACGTCGAGAACTGGTCGATGGTCGGCGACATGCTGATCATCGCCAAGACCCTGAAGGCGGTGGTCTCCCATGACGGCGCGTACTGATCCACGACGACATCACGATTCCGACCGTCGCTCTCGATGCGTCACGAGACGAAGAAGCAAGGGAAAGACGGTGATCGCGTAGTGCGAATTCTGGTCGATGCCTATTGGTGGGTCGATGGCCCGTATTCGAACCGTCTGGTACTGCGCGAGATCGTTGGTCGGTGGCGGTCGGCATTCCCCGACGACGAGCTCGTGCTGGCGATCCCGTCCAAGTGGAGTGATTCCGAGGCAGAGTTGCCCGTGGGAGTCGAGCGCATTCCGACGCGAATGAGGCGCCATCCGACCATCAATGCACTCGAGCTTCCCCTATACCTCAAAAGGGGGAGAGACTTCGATGCAATCTTTCTCCAGAATTTCGGTGCACCGACGTCGAACGCCGCAGTCCTGGTGCATGACGTTCTCTTCCAGAGCAACCCCGAGTGGTTCACGCCGATCGAGCGACTCTACCTCTCGGCCATTCCTTTTCTTGCGAAACGCACCGGGCGCGTATTGACGACGACACGCCACGAGGCCGATCGGGTTTCTACGTACAACACCATCTCGGCCGAGGTGGCCGTGACGGGACTGGGGCTGTCGACGACGTTGCTCGAAGCGCGGTCACGACAACCGGGCCACCCGCTGAAGACTCGTGGGTTCCTGCTCACCGTCGGGCGACTGAATATTCGCAAGAATCTGGAGAACACGATCGCCGCCGCAATCGAATCGGGTGCGATCTCGGAGGACTTCCCGCTGGTCGTTGTCGGTCAGCGATCCGGACGGCTCCCCGAGACCAGCGAATCGGTCAGATCAGGTGTGGCAGCCGGTGCGATCGTCTTCATCGAGTTCGTGCCAGACGAGGAACTGCGGTGGCTGTACGAGAACTGCGCGCTGTTCTGTTTCCTCTCGCTCGGTGAGGGATACGGTCTGCCGCCGGTCGAGGCGGCGTACTTCGGCGCACGCGTTCTCGTCAGCGACATTCCGGTCCTGCGAGAGAATCTCGGTGCCTGCGCGCAGTACGTCGATCCACACGATGTTCCTGCGATCTCGGGCGCGATCACCGCATTGTTGGCCACTGAAGCGAGAGAGCAGGACGATGCGGCGCGGTCGAATCCGGGAAGTCCGATAACCGGGGACTGGGATGTGACCGTAGAGACCATCCGAACAACCGTCGCCGAGCTTGTGGACAGCACATAGTCCCCAACGATCTGTCCTCGAACAGCGCGGTTGTCGACAGGAAGAACAGGAATTAAATGACGTCAGTGGGTCGTTCGGTTGCAATCATCGGAACGCGAGGTTATCCGAGCTACTACGGTGGCTTCGAGACCCTGATCCGGCATCTCGCTCCGTGCCTCGTGGAAAAAGGGTGGGATGTCACCGTCTATTCGCGTCCAGGTGCGACTGTCCCCACGGATCCCTCACGTGACCCGAGAGTCGTCGTCCGCAATACTCCCGGGCTCGAGTCCCGGTCCCTCAGCACGCTGTCCTACGGGTTGACGTCATGCCTGGACGCGGCAGTGAAGAAGCCTGACGTAGCTCTCGTCCTGAACGTGGCGAACGGGTTCTGGCTGCCGGCGCTCAAATCGCGAGGAATCCCCACCGTCGTCAACGTGGACGGGATCGAGTGGGAGCGTGCAAAGTGGGGCAACGGCGCCAAGCGGGTCTTTCGTGCCGGCGCCACACTGACCGCGCGCTATGCGACGCGGTTGGTGGTCGACTCCCTCGAAATCAAGCGCCGATGGGAAAACGACTTCCAGCGTGAAGGCGACTTCATACCCTATGGAGGCGACTTCGTCGATCCACTTCCGCCGGTCGAGGGACTCACACCCAAGAAGTACGTCTTGATGGTCGCGCGGTTCGTGCCGGAAAACACCGTCGTCGAGTTCTTCGAAGCCGCAGAGGTCTTGAGCCGCGATCGCGACGTCGTGATAGTCGGATCGTCGGGGTACGGCGGCGAGCTGGACGAGCACGTGCGGGCGCTGGCCCAGCGCAATGAACGGGTCACATGGATGGGTCACGTCAGTGACGATCGAAAGCTGTTCTCACTGTGGCAGAATGCGGGCGCCTATTTCCACGGTCACAGTGTGGGCGGAACGAACCCCGCGTTGGTCCAGGCCATGGCATGTCAAGCGCCCATCGTCGCGCGAGACACGGTGTACAACCGCGAAGTTCTGGGGGATGCAGGCAGGTTCGTCGCGGCGGAAGCATCGGAGATCGTGACCACCGTAAAGGATGTCATCGCCGATTCGGCGGGCCAGCAGGTAATGCGCGATCGGGCACTCCAGCGCGCATACGACTATTACACCTGGGAAGATGTCTGCCAGCGTTACGAAGAGTCTCTTCTTACGGCGATCGGCTGACCTGGCTCAGAGCTGTTCGATGAACCCCAAGGACCTTGATTGATGTTTGTGCACTCCACTGAATCGCGACGTGCCGCCCCATGGCGCACATTCGTCGACGGGCGCGACCGGCACGAGCTGGTGACCTCCGCCCTCGTGGTCGCTGTGGTCGTCTCGTCGTTCGTCGGCCGCTACGTCGTCGCCATCGCTGGATACAACGTCAGATGGGAGCAGGTTGTGCCGCTGCTCCTTGTAGGGTGGCTGATGGCCGACGCCCGGACCAGGGCCGCCTTCTTCCGCGCTCTCACACATCCGGTGGTACTCGTCTTCGGCGCTTTCGTCGCATGGAATGTCGTGGCGACGCTGATGTTCTCCCCGAGCCTCGGTAAGAGCGCGTCGATTCTCGCCTGGTTGGTCATCGATCTGCTACTGCTCGCGGGAATCATCTCTCTCGGCACCCGCGCAATATGGTTCGAGAACACGGGCCTTCGTTGTGTCGTTCCGTGGGGGCTGGCCGGGTTTGCAGCGTTCATCGTCGCCAACACTTCTCACGGTGGCTTCACACCCGGTACGGATTTCGACGGAATGTACCAGGTCTACGTGGCACGCATGACGTCGCAGGAAGCCAACATCTATGCCTCGATCCTGGTGCTGTGGACGTTACTTCTGGTGGCAGGGAAGGGACGCGACCGGGTCTGGATGAGTGTCGCTGCCATCGCAGTTCCGCTGGGAATCGTCGGGTCACAAACGCGCACGGCAGTCTTCTGCCTGGCTGCCGGGCTGATCGTGTATTTGGGGTTCGAGGCGATGCGCTCGTATCGGCAGCGCCGGAATCGCGGGGGGTTGTGGTTCGGTCCGGTGATATTGGCCGTGGGAATTGCCGTCGCCTACGGCGTTGCAACCATGCTGCCGTCCTTCGGTGAGGACGCCCTGCGCGCAGAACCGTCGGCGACGAGTTCGTCGAAGTCCGCGGAACCTTCCGAGCCGTCGGGAAAGTTGGGCGACATCGACCTCGAAGGCGGAAATATCGCGTTCAGGATCGAAGTGGCGAAGGCCGCTGCCCAAGATATGCACGGTGCGAACCTGTGGCTCGGAAACGGCACCAATACATTCAGCCTGCGTCATGACCAGCCCGGCTCACCCGGAGTGCCCGGCCACATCATCATGCTTCCGGTACAGATCCTCTACGACGTCGGCATCGTTGGTCTGTTGCTCTTGGCGGGACTCGTCATCACTGTGTTGCGCCATGTGCCATGGCAGAGGCGGCCGATCGCCTTTGCCGTGGTGGTGGCGTTTGCAGCGGCAGCAACGATGACCAGTATGTTCTGGTTCAGCGTTACCTGGATCATCATGGCGTCGTTGATTCGTCCGGTGACGGACGAGGAACGAGGCGCCGAGGATGAGGACTGTTCTCCGGACCGCCGGTCTGCCGACAGCGTGACCGCGACACACCGTGCAGTGAAGGGCATCTGATTCGTGGACCCGAACCGGCTGCACGCCGAGATCGAAGAGGTCGTCCGACGCGGAAACTGTTCCGGCTGCGGGGCGTGTGCCCTGCTCGACAAGGATGTTGTTCTCGAACTCGCGGACAACGGATTCATCCGTCCCCGCATCGGTGTGTCGGGTCCCTCGGACACCGATCCGACCGCGCTCGCCGAGTTCCGACAGTCGTGCCCCGGTGTCTCCGTCCAGGCACAAAGGCCGGTGGGGACCAGACGTCACGATTTCCTGGGACCGATCGTGTCGATCTGGGAGGCGTACGCGCTCGACGAGGACATTCGGTTCAAGGGAAGCAGTGGGGGCACCCTCACTGCTCTGAACGAATGGTTGGTTGCCACCGGACAGATCGACAGTGTCGTTGTCGCTGCCGCCTCCGAATCGAATCCTGCGAAGACCGAGACCAGTTCAGTGCGGACGCGAGCGGACATCGTACGGGCGACGGGGTCGCGCTACGCGCCCACCGCCAGTGCGGCGGCCGCTGATATGGACAATCCCGCCTCGGCTGTCGTCGGGAAACCCTGCGAGGTAGCCGCACTGCGAGCACTGGCGAAGTCCCGCGATCAACAGTCTCCCCTGATGCTTTCGTTCTTCTGCGCCGGTGTGCCGAGTCAGCACGCGACGGAGTCCCTGATTCACGATCTGGGGGTGGACGATGGCGCTGAGGTGGCGACGGTGCGATATCGCGGGCACGGTTGGCCAGGGGACTTCTACGTGGAAGATGCCCACGGCAACTCGGTCCGAACGTCCTATGACGTTTCGTGGGGAAAGCATCTGGGGCCGGCGGTGCAGCAGCGCTGCAAGCTCTGTCCGGATGGTGTCGGGGAAAGCGCCGACATCAGTGCCGGCGACTTCTGGCGGACGGACAGTAGTGGATACCCCGATTTCACCGACCAGGACGGTCTGAGCGTCCTCATCGCGCGAACCCGGCGAGGCGAGGACGTCATCCGGCGCGCCGCCGAGGAGGGAGTGATCGCGATCAGTGCGATCGATCCTGACGCGGTTGCGGATGTGCAACCCTTCCAGGTGGTTCGGCGCGCGACCCTGCTGGGGCGTATGGCGGGTAGCCGGCTTGCCGGGCACGCGGCCCCCCGGTACCGCGGATTCCGCTTGTGGCGGCTGTCGCTGCGGGCGCCTCTCAGAACCCTTCGCGCCGTGGCCGGAACCTTTCGACGGGCCCGGCGATGGTAGCGAGTAGTGATCCGCGGACGAAGATCTCGGCGGCGATGCAGTCACCGAGCATCATTGCGGTGACGCGACTGATCGTCCAGCTGTCACCCCTGATCACCGCCCCCATCATCGCGCGCGAGCTCGGGCCGTCAGGGCGGGGTCTGTACGCCGCCTGCTTCGCCGCGACGATACTTGCGCCTGTCGTTCTCGGTATGGGCCTTCCCCTTGCCGTCCGGCGACGCGCGTCGATCGGTGCTCCCGAATCCACGATCCGGGCCGTCTACCTCGTTCTGCCGTTCCTGGTTCCGGCAGCAGTTGTGATCGGGCTCCTGATCGAGCGGTTGGTGATCACCGAACTCGATCCGGCCGGCGCCCGGGCATTCCTCCTGGGGATGGGCTGTTCCGTCGGGTTCATCGCAACGTTGTGTTTCCAGAGTGTGTTGATCGCGAGCCAACGCTACGGCGCGATAGCTCTCCTGCAATCGACACAACCCGTGGCACTCACATGCGGAGTCGCCCTCGGATGGATTCTCGGAAGTCTGACGCTTCCGTGGGTGCTGGTCAGTGCGGCGGCGAGCACACTCCTCTCCACCCTCGTGGGCGTGTTCCTCACACGAATATCACCGCGTGGACCGAGATCGCGCCTTCGCCCACTGGCGCGGGAGAGCGTTGTGTATTCCGGCAGCCAAGCGGCAGAGACGGCCTCGAATACGCTTCCTCAGATCGTTGCGGTCGTCGCGATCGGGGCGCACGATGCGGGATTGTTCGCTATCGCGATAACGGTCGCGAGCTTGCCGATGACCCTCGGACATACGATTGCGTCGGTGATGTTCCGGGACGTCGCAGCGTCGGCGTCGGAGGCGAGTAAACGTATTTCGGCGCTGTCGATCCGCATCACGGCCCTCACCGTCGCTGTGCCTGTGGTGGTGCTGGGATGCACGACGCCCGTGCTCATTCCGTTGATCTTCGGTGAGGGCTTTCGAGGCTCGACAGCAATTACTTTGATCTGTCTGTGTGGATCGGTCTTTCTCACCGTGAACTATGTCGCGTCCCAGATGCTGGTGGCGCAGGGCAGAGGGGGTCTCATGACCGCCGCACAGATCCTCGGGCTGGGCGTGAGCGTCGCACTGATGTTCATCCTGGGACCTCACCTCGGCGGTGCCGGGGCGGCGCTGGCGTCGGTCGCAGGCTGGATGGTGACCACCCTTTCGAGTCTGCGCGCTCTCCGATTGAGCCCGACATCGTTGCTGTTTCGAGCCGGTGACCTCCGCCGATGCTTCAACGTCGTGGCGAGGGGACATATCGATTACAGCGCCGCCTGACGGACATCGATGTCACTCAGGCCGGCGCCGAGCTCGTCCATCATCACATTGGTCCTGTTCAGGATTAGCTCCACCTCGCTGCGTGCTGCGGAAAGATCCAACGACTCCACGAGTGCGAGGGTCTCGCGCGCCGGATCAGGCGACGCCCTCAGGTCGACGTGCAAGTTCCACCCCAGAGCATCGACGAGTGGGGCAAATTTGCGCGAATACGCCCAGGGGATCGCCGGCGTACCTACGGACAGAGAGTTGAGACAGGCGTGCATGCGCGCGCCGATGACCAGGTTCGCCGTGGCGAGGATCCCGCGAACACCCGTCAGCGAGTCCGGCACGAGGATCTCGACTGCGTCGCCGAAATGGCTTCCCACCTGTCGGACAGCGGGTACATCGTTGTCCGTCATCGGCGAATCGAGAACGTGTGCAAGCACGCCGACCCGGTGACCGCGCTGGAGAAGCCCATCGATGAGGTCTGTGACGGATCGGCGATAGCTGTGGTAATCGACGTGGGGGTTCTCGGACCAGAGCAATCCGGAGACGTTGACTACTACGTCGCGTTCGTCCGCCCCCTCATGATCTGGCTGTGCCAGTGCGAACACCAAGTCTGTCGACTCTGCTGCGGACTGCCGTCCCAACTGTCGCGCATACGTGAGGCTTACAGGATCGCGTGCGAAGACGCGGGTGGCCTGCCGTAGGGACTTCCTCGCGATCAGCCGTCCGACCCTGCTGTCGAACGGACCGATCGTCTGGGGCATGAGTATGGTCGGCACTCGACGCTGTGCGGCAACGCGCTGTACGTACGCCATCAAGATGAGGCGTCGCAGCCCGTAGATGTCCGTGAAGCTGTCGCCTGCGCCGGTATCCAGAATCGCGTCGTATCGGGAAAGTTCCCGCTTGATCGGCCCTCGTGAGCGAAAGATGTCCCGGAGTACGTTTCGCTTGCTGAGCGGAGTGTCCTGACTGTCCTGCGTGTGGTACGTCAATTCGGCGTTCGGCCATCTCCGTGCGACGACCGACTCCGTACCCTCCGCCAGAGCGCGCAGCCCGAGGTTCGTCGAATCCCGGTCGGCCCAGAGCACGAGGATTCGCGGATTGGTAGTGGTCATGTCGTGGCCTCGTCGATCCTGCTGGATTGCGCGAGCAGTGAGCGGGTGTACCAGAGAAACTTGCGCGACTCGGACCGCCACAGCACTGATCGTTCCGGTGCGCCGAACGATTTTACGTAGAATGCAACCGATCTCGACAGAAGTCCTGCGACGACGGAGATCTTCCACAACACACTGTGTATGCGGTTCCGGGCCAACTTCCACTTGTACAGATCGTAGAGATTGATCACCCATGCAGGATTCGGCCTGGTCGTCGCGGCGGCTCCTGTACTTCCCCCGACTACGTGGGTTCCCGTCTGTTCGGCGCTCATGACTATCCGCTTGCCGTATTGGCGTGTGCGAAGACAGAATTCCAGGTCTTCCGCATACATGAACCATCGTTCGGTGAGTCCGCCCAACTCGTCCCACGTCTGCTTACGGACCATCATGCAGGCTCCGGATACCCAATCCAACTCTCTCGTCGCGAAATCGTGGGTGTGGAGGAGATACAGACCTTCCAGACGAGGATGCTTGTGCGACAGTCGCGAGAGGCCCGAAAAGTGATTGAACACGCTGACCGCATCGGGTCTCCGGCCGCCTTCGCGGATCTCGAGGCGACCCGCCGGTTGACTGAGCGTCGGAGCGACGATCCCGACGTCCGGCGACTTGTCGAAAATGGCCGCCAGTGCGAGAACGTCTCGGGGGGAGATGCGTGCATCGGGATTGAGCAGTAGTAGCGCGCGCCCCCGTGCGTGGCATGCCGCGCGGTTGACACCCCGTGCGAAACCCACGTTCTCCTCGTTGCGGACGATGACGGCGTCCGGCGCTGCCTCGGCGAGAACTGCCAGCGTCCCGTCCGCGGATGCATTGTCCAGCACGACGAGCTCGATTCCGTCCTGCCGGGACAGCGGGCGAACACAATCCCCGATGACGGCTTCGCTGTTATAGGTCACGATGATCACGGAAACCTGAGACTCGTCCATACTTTCCTTCTGTTCGGGACCGAGGTGCGGAAGGATCATCCGGCGCACACCGGCGCGCTGACGGTCACTGTCGGATCGTCGACGAGTGGCTGGACGGGCACCCGGGCTTCACCTGGTGCGGTGGGCTCGGTCAGTTCGTATCGCAACTCGACGGTCGCGCCCTTGGGGATGGTGACGGGAACGGTGAAGACGGGGTGTCCCAGTTCTTTTCCCTGAATGGCGAAGGACTGCTTGCCGTCGACGGTTGCCTTCGTCAGGGTGGCGCCGTTGGTCGACAGCAGCGACACCATGGAGAGGTTGGTTCCGTACGGCAGGCGCTTGTCCTTGAAGGTGCCGGCGACGATTCGTGGAAAGTTGCTGTCCGGCGTGTTGTTGGTGAGCCGGACGGTGACGGCCGTCGTGCGTGTGTCGCCCGTGCAGTCGCCGGCGGTGTAGTCGATTTCGCGGTCGAGGTAGTAGTCGAGCTTGTTGCCGCCGTTGTTGTTGATCACCACACCGGCGTACGGTGCGGGATCTTCGGGGACGGTGTATCCGAGAGTGGTGTCGGCGAGTATTGCCTGCTCGTCCGGATGCGCACTCCATACCGCGATGCGGCGCTCCCCGGCGGCGCGCCCGACCGCGTCGAGCAGGCGCTGGGGTGACTCGATCTTGCCGGTCATCTTCTCGACGACCTTCCCGGCGATGGTCTGGAGGTACTCCTTGCGATCGGCGTTGTCGGCGGTGTAATTGGCCTCGTCGGTGATGAACCGGGTGTAGGCGGTGGATTCGGTCAGTTCCACGACGTTGTCGGCGTCGACGACTTCCCCGTCTGGCAGGGTGACCGGGCCGACCGCCGCCAGAACGTAGCTCAGCGCGACGGGATCGGTCGCGATCGCTCCGTCGACCTGCTCGCCCGACTCCTGCGCCCACATCGATTGCCAGATCCGGGCCGCGTATGGGAAGTGGGAGCTCAGGTTGCTGTTTCGGATGTCGACCGAGGGATTGTAGTTTCCGTACATGCTCTTGTAATCGGAGCCGAGATCGAGAGGCCGCTTGTCGTAGGACACTTCGGTGTTCTTGCCGAGTTTCTCGATGCCCATTTTTCCGTTGCTGGCATGGATGACGCTGTAACCACCGACGAGTCCGCCGGTGGCGCGTGCTTCCGCGTTGGTCTGAAAAGCGAGGAAGTAGCTGCGTGGCCCGTCGAGGCCGAGCATCGCCGGAAGAACTTTGGCACCGATCGACGTGTTCTCCAGGAGTTTTGCCACGTCGTCGGTTTGATTCTGAAGCTGGGTTCGGGCATCGTCCACGAGTCCGAGGTATCCGGCGCCGCGAATGCCCTGTGCCTGAGTTGCCAAGTTCCGCGCGGCGATCGATGTCTCCTGGAGCGCCGGTGCGGCATCGCGCAGCGGCTGAAGTTGTACGCTGCCGCCTTCCGCGATCAGGTCTCGCGGTGACAGCGCCACACCGACGTCGACCGCGGGTGTGAGAACGTCGCGGGTGAGCCCGACCACCACGTCGGACATCTGCTGTGCCGACTCGAACGGTGCGCCGACGCCGGGCACGGCAGCAAATGCACTCCACGGAACCGAATGCAGGTTGTCCTGTGCGGCTGCGGCCCGTTCGCGGGCTTCGGTCGCGGCTCGCTGGGCGCCCTCGGTGTCGCCGTCGAGTAGCGAATCCTTGGCGAGCTGAGCGTTGTCCCGCGCGCCGGTGAGGTTGTGCTGGACCTGCCACGCGGAGAAGCCGAACCAGGCGAGAACAGCGACGGCCGCAACGCCCACACCGGTGAGTATCCGCCGGCGCGGGCTCCAGCGACGCGTATCTTCCGGTGCCTCAGCAGGTATCGGATCGTCGCTGTGGGAGTTGTTGGGCGACTTCGCGTCCATTAAGGTCGGCTCCTAGCTATCGAGGATGAGGTTTCTGGTCGAGTAGCTGAACTATCGGTCGCGGATGTGGGCACACGGCTACTGTCCGTCGTGTCACTGCGGGCGGTTTCCGCCGCCACATTCCCTTTCTCGGGAAGTTCTTCGACTCGGGGCACCGTGTCGTATTCACCTCTGTCCGTGTCTTTTCCGCTCGTCGAAGCCTAAGGGTAAGTGCCACCGCGGTCCTGCTCGGGCCGGACTCCACATACCCGCCTCCCGAGCGCTGCGAACGGGTTGGGACTGCGAGTAGGGTCACGGTAACGATTGGCTCTGCAACACCTATACGTAAACGGCCCGTGCCGGGTGGTTCGTCACGTTGTAGATCGGGGGCAGGTAGTGGGCTCGGGGTTCCCGCGCAATAACGCAGGTGACGTGGATTCACGCGCCTTCCCGCTCTCGCACGCCCAAAAGGGGTTGTGGTTCGCGCAGCAGTTGGAACCGAACGTTCCCATCCTGGTGGCCCAATACGTCGAGTTACGCGGGCCGGTGAACGTCGGAGCGTTGAAGTGGGCGTCCGAGCAGGGATCGTTCGACATCGAGTCTCCCGGGGTCCGGATCGTCGCCCATGCGGGTGAGCCGTACCAGTTGGCGGACGAGACGATCGAGGACGAACTCGCCTACGTCGACCTGCAGTCCTGTGAGGACCCGGTGGCCGAGGCGCATCGGTGGATGGACGAGCGCCGTCGCAGGCCCATGCGGGTGTATCGGGATCGCCTGATCTCGGCGACGCTGCTGCACGTCGGTCTCGATCACTACTTTCTCACCACCTTTGCGCACCACCTGATCCTCGACGGTTACGGCGCCATGGTGCTGATGAACCGGGTGGCCGAGCTGTACACGCACGCAGTCGAGCGCACGGAAGCACCCCGGTCGAAGGCGTTGTCGCTGCGCGAGTTGTACGAGGCCGAGGATGCCTACCCGGATTCCCGCCGATTCGAGATCGACCGCGCGTACTGGGCCGAGCGCACACAGGATTTGCCGGAACCGTCCCGGCTGACCGACCGTCGGGCGGCGCCGTCGGCCGTCTCGCTGCTCGCCGGCAGGGTGATGGATGCCGGCGTCGTCGAAAAATTGGGTGCGCTCGCGCGCGAGTGGAATTCGTTCGAGGTTCCGATCGTGGTGGCGGCGTTCGCCGCGTATCTCGCGCGAATGACGGGCAATGCCGAGGTGGTGCTGAGCCTTCCGGTGTCCGCTCGCACCACCGCGGGTGCGCGACGTTCGGGTGGCAGTGTGGCCAACGTGGTTCCGCTTCGCATAGTGGTGGATCCCCACGGAAGCACTCGCGACCTGGTGCGCCGCGTCCAGTTGGAATTGACGGGTGCACTGCGACATCAGCGGTACCGGTACGAGGACATACTCCACGACATGCGGTCGGCGTCCCGGGTCGGTCGCGGCTTCGGGCCGATGGTCAACATCATGATGTTCCACACCGAGACGTGGTGGGGTGACGTGCTCGGCGAACTGAACGTTCTCACCGCCGGTCCCGTCGACGACCTCGCGGTGGCGATCTACCCGGGCGCGGCCGGCCGGAACGTTCGCGTGGACTTCGAAGGAAATCCGTCGGTGTACGGACCGGGCGAACTCGAGGGCCACCACGAAAGATTCCTGGACTACCTGGGCGGATTCGTGGGCGCGGCCACCGCGGCGGCGGTCGGCAGCCTGCCGTTGCTCACCCCCGGTGAACTCGACGCGCTCGCCCCTCTCACCGGCCCACCTGCGGCGGCACCGTTGACTCTTCCGGAGATATTCGACCTGACGGTGGACTCCGGCTCGGTGGCGCTCCGTTGCGGGGACGCGGAGATGACGTACCGCGCTCTTCACGAGCGATCGAACCGGCTCGCCCGCAGGCTGCTCGCACACGGTGTGGGTGTCGGCAACCGAGTTGCGTTGATGCTTCCGCGTTCGATCGAGCAGGTGGTGGCGGTGTGGGCGGTCGCGCGGTGCGGTGCGGCCTTCGTTCCCGTCGACACGGGCTACCCGGCCGAGCGCGTCGCGCACATGATCGACGAATCCGGCGTCACCCTCGCCGTTGCCGCGGAACCGGAGGTGGTGCCCGCAGGTGTCGAGTGGGTGGATGTGGCCGATGCGCCGGGAGACGGCACACCCCTCGCCGATGCGGAACTGGCACATCCGATCAGGCTGGACAACGCGGCGTACGTCATCTACACGTCCGGCTCGGTGGGGCCGCCACGCGGTATCACGATGCCCCACCGGGGGCTCGCCAATCATGCCGCCGCGGTGGGTCGTCTCTACGCAGCGACCCCGCGGTCGCGGGTGCTGATGGGTGCGTCGCCGTCCTACGACGCCTCGATTCACGAACTGCTGGTCGCCGTCACCGCGGTCGCGACGTTGGTGATCGCCCCGCCGGCGGTGCGCGGCGGAAACATGCTGCTCGACCTGCTGCGGCGTGAGCGCATCACCCACTGGACCACGACGCCGGCGGTCCCGGCGCAGATGGATCCGACGGGATTGCCCGACCTCGAGGTACTCGCCGTGGCGGGGGACGTCTGCCCGCCGGAACTGGTGGCGCGGTGGGGTACCGGCCGCACCGTCCTGAACCTGTACGGCCCGACGGAGGTCACCATCTGGGCCACCGCAACCGAATCCCTCGTCCCCGGGGCACGCACCACGATCGGCCGTCCGATCGAAGGTGTGTCGGCTGTGGTGCTGGATCGGTTCCTGCAGCCGGTGCCCGCAGGGGTGGTGGGGGAGCTGTACCTGTCCGGTCCGGGCGTGGGACGCGGCTACCTGGAGCGGCCGGGTGTGAGCGCGACCCGATTCGTGGCCGACCCGTTCACGACGGATCTGCAGCGCATGTACCGGACCGGCGATCTCGTGCGGTGGTCACCGGACCACGAACTGGAATTCGTCGACCGCGCCGACGATCAGGTGAAGATCCGTGGATTCCGGGTCGAACTGGGCGAGGTCACCGCGGTCCTCGGCCGGCATCCGGGTGTCGACACGGCGATCGCGGTGGCACACGACCGGAACGGCGAGTTGACGGTGGACGGCTACGTGCACGGCGCCGGTCTGGATCCCGAGGAGATTCTCGCGGGGGTGGCGGAGCGGCTGCCCGGGTACATGGTTCCCTCGACGGTCACCGTCCTCGATTCGGTGCCGCTCACCCCGAGCGGAAAGGTGGATCGCTCCGCGCTACCGATTCCGGCACCATACGAACGCGAGTTACGTTATTGGACACGAGAACTCGAAGGTCTCCCGGTCGGCGGGGGGTTGCCGCCCGACCATGACGTGGCGGTGACCTCGGGGACGCTCACCGATGTGGTTCCATTGGCGCTGGAACGCCACCTG
This sequence comes from Rhodococcus sp. 4CII, assembly GCF_014256275.1. Taxonomy (NCBI): domain Bacteria; kingdom Bacillati; phylum Actinomycetota; class Actinomycetes; order Mycobacteriales; family Nocardiaceae; genus Rhodococcus; species Rhodococcus sp. 4CII. The sequence continues at coordinate 1,865,179 of NZ_JACCFE010000002.1, read as the reverse complement.
TACCGGGACCTGTGCGATTTGGCGTCCGAGCGCGGGGTTCCGCTGTTCACCGTCGTCCACGCGGCCGTCGCGGTGTGGCTGTCCGTCGTGAGCGGCGAGGACGATCTCGCCATCGGAGCGGTTCTGCCCGACCGTCCCGACTCGGTGGTCGACCCGGCCTCGGAGCCGCTGGTGCTGCGCAGCAGACTCGATCCACGTCTCACGTTCGACGAATTCGTGATGGTCACCGACCGGACCGAGCGAGCTGCGTGTGCGCACGGGGCCGTTCCGTTCGCACGAGTGGTCGACGCTGTGGGGCAGCAGCTTTCGCCGTCTCGGCACCCACTGTTCCAGGTCGCGCTCGCCGAGGAGGGGGAGAGGAGGCTCGACTGCCTGGACCTGGTCGTGTCGCTGAACGGTGGCGGTCGCCACCCCGAGGTGCAGTTTCGGTACGCAGCACCTCGTTTCGACCGATCGACCGTGGAGCGGTGGGGCCGGCGGTTGCACCGCCTGTTCGGGATGATCGCCGAGGACCCGCGCGTCGCGCTGAGTTCGATCGACCTGCTGACGCGGGAAGAGCGCGCCGCGGTCCTTCCTGTACCCAAAGAGTATGAGCACCAGACCAAGTCGTTGCCGGCGGTCTTCCGGCGCCGCGTCGCCGCCAATCCCGACGCCCTCGCCGTCCGCTGCGGCACGGAGACGGTCTCCTACGCGGACGTCGACCGTCGCTCCGCTGCTCTGGCGCGGACCCTGCGATCCTCGGGAGTCGGGGATGAGGCCATCGTCGCCGTCGGACTGTCGAATCCGATAGACAGAGTCGTTGCGCACGTTGCCGTGCTGCGGTCGGGGGCAACCTGTCTGCCGCTGGACCCCGACCATCCGATCGAACGCCTGCGGTACCTGTTGGCCGACGTGGTGCCGGCGCTGCTGGTCATCAGTCGTAGCGATGCCGGGGACATCCCGCACGGCGGACACCCGACCCTCGTTCTGGACGACCTCGGCGAGGCGGGGGGCGGCGACCAGGGAGTGACGCTGCCGGAGTGGATTCACCCGGATCGGACCGCCTACGTGTTGTGCCCCGTCGGCTCCGCGCCGGTCGCGCTGACCCACGCGAATGTGCTGGCCGGCCCGCGATCGGCGGACGACGGTGACCGCAGGGTGCGAGATATCTGGGAATCTCTCGCCGCGGGCACGACGGTCGCGTGCGAACCCGCGCAACCCGCGGGCCCGGATATCGGGTCCCACCTCTACGTGCTGGACCGCGCATTGCGGCCGGTCCCGCCCGGCACGGTGGGAGAACTCTATGTGGGCGGGCAGGTCGCCCGCGGATTTCAGCGTCGGCCCGCGGCGACGGCCGAACGCTTTGTCGCCGACCCGTTCGTCTCGGAGCGGACGGCGGGCGCCGGGGGACTGCGGATGTACCGAACCGGCGACCGAGGGCGGTATGTCGACGGGCGGCTGGAGCGGATTCCGGGGGACTCCGACGACAGCGGCCTCGCACGGTGGCAGCGGGCGCTGCGAGGCGTCGGTTCGTCGTCGCCGGTGCCCACCGACCGGGTGGCCGGGGCGGTGGCGTCCCCGTCGGACCGCGTGCACGAGTTCTCGATCGGCGCCGATCGCCACGACGCCGCGGTACGGCTGGCTCGGGAGCAGGGCGGGACGCTGTTCACGGTGTTGCGGGCGAGCCTCGCAATCCTGCTCGCCCGCATCGGTGTTCACCGTGACATCGTCATCGGCGGCGAGGCGGGGTTGGCGGGGGACCGGGCGAACACAGTGGCGTTACGCGCGCGGATCACGCCCGCGATGTCGTGCCTCGAGGTTCTCGAGCAGGTGCGCCGCTTCGACGTCGCGGCGTTCCAGCACGCGGATGTGCCGTTCGAGGCCCTCGCCGACCTCATCGGAGGAGAGCGCCCGCAGGTGTGGCTCGCTCTCTCACCCACCTCGGACGAGGACACGACGCGGATGCCGTTCGATCTGGCATTCACCTATTCCGAGCGCTGGGTGGGTCACGAACCGGCGGGTGTGGACGGTGTGGTCACCTATACGCCGTCGCTGTTCGACGCCGCGACGGTGCGTTCGCTGGCCGCTTTGTTCGTGGATGTGCTGGTTGCCGTCACGGACCGTCCCGAGATCGACGTCGGCAGCATCGGTCTCGCTGCCGGCCCGGCCCTCGACGGCGGCGAGCCGTGCGCACCGAGAACGCTGTCGGAGATTCTGACCGGCACCGCCCGCGTGTTTCCCGACGCTCCGGCGCTCACCGACGGCGAGGTGACCCTGACGTACCGTGAGCTCGATGCGCGGTCCGACTCGCTGGCGCGTGCCCTGATCGACGCCGGGGCGCGGCCTGGTGGAGTGATCGCGCTCGCCCTGCCGCGGTCGATCGAATTCATGATTGCGCTGTGGGCCATCACCAAAACCGGCGCGGCCTTCGTTCCGGTCGATCCGACGCATCCGGCGGAACGCCTGGAGAGGGTGCTCACCGAGGCCGATGTGCGCATCGGAGTGGGTGCGATGTCGGTGGGTGGATCCCGAATCGAGTGGTTGCCGCCGACGGCCGGCGACAATCTGGACGGTGTTGTCCCGGTGCGTGTTCCGGTGCACCCGGACGAGGTGGCGTACGTCATCTACACCTCCGGTTCCACCGGTACCCCCAAGGGGGTGATGGTGCCGCACCGAGGTGTGTCCTCGCTGACCGAGGAGGCGGTCCGACGCTACCGGGTCACGTCGCAGTCGCGGGTGCTCCACGCCTACAACCCCACGTTCGACGCCGCGCTTCTCGAGACGCTCCTCGCCTTCGGTTCGGGTGCGTGCCTGGTCGTTACTCCCGCCGAGGTGTACGCCGGACCGGACCTCCACCGGGTGCTGGTGGAACACCGGGTGAGTCACTACCTTTCGACGCCGGCGGTCCTGACCACATTGAGTACCGACGGCCTCGAGCACATCGAGGTCGTGGCGGTGGGCGGCGAGGCTCTGCACCCCGACCTCGCCGCGGTGTGGAGCGACGGCAGGCGAATGCTCAACGCCTACGGTCCGACGGAGTCGACGGTCGTCGCGACCCTTGCCGACGTCGACGGTCACGTGACCATCGGAGGTCCGATCCGCGGCACCACCGGCCTGGTGCTCGACGACCGGTTGCGCCGGGTGCCCATCGGTGCGGTCGGCGAACTCTACCTGTCCGGTGCCGGTCTCGGCCGCGGATATGTCGGGGACCCGGCACGGACCGCGGTGCGTTTCGTCGCGGGCCCGGGTGGTTCCCGGTTGTACCGGACCGGCGACCTGGTCCATCGCCGCGCCGACGGCAATCTGCAGTTCATCGCCCGCGTGGATCGGCAGGTGAAGATTCGTGGCGTCCGCATCGAACCGGGGGAGGTCGATGCGGTGATCGCCCGGGTCGCCGACGTCGACGGTGCGATCACGGTGGCCCGCCCGCACGTGGCAGGCGCGGACGCGCTGGTCTCGTACGTGGTGCCCCGCGGCAGCCTCGATGTGGAGTTGTTGCGCAAGAGACTCGAGGACATTCTGCCGTCGTACCTGGTGCCCGCCGCCGTCGTGGTGCTCGAGGTTTTTCCCCTCACTCCGTCGGGCAAGATCGACGTGAAGGCGTTGCCGGCGCCTGCGCTCGAGTCGCGCGCCTTCCGGGCACCCGAATCGGAGGTACAGCGGGCCGTCGTCGCGGTCTTCGCCGACGTGCTCGCGGTGGACCAGGTCGGACTCGACGACGAGTTCTTCGCGCTGGGCGGAAATTCCCTGATCGCCACGCAGGCGGCCGCCCGGTTGAGCGAGGCGGTGGACGCGCACGTCCCGGTGCGCATGATCTTCGAGGCGTCGACGGTGGAAGCACTGGCCGAGCAGGTGTCCTCGCTGCCCGGAACGGGCACCCGTGCCGTCCTCGCGCCGCGTCCCCGGCCGGATCGAATTCCCCTGTCGCCCGCACAGAGGCGCATGTGGTTCCTCAGTCGCTTCGACCCGGCATCGCCGGCCTACAACATGCCGCTGGCCGTTCGATTGACCGGTGCACTCGACGTTCCCGCGTTGCAGCAGGCCGTGTTCGACGTGCTGGAACGGCACGAGTCGCTCCGGACGATGTTCCCGGAGCACGACGGCGAACCGGTGCAGTCGGTGGTGCCCGCAGAACGAGTGGAACTGGACCTGTCGCCGGCACCCGTTCCTGAGGATGCCGTGGACGCCCACGTCCTCGCGGTCGTCGCAGGCGGATTCGACGTCTCGGCGTCGGTCCCCATCCGCGGGCGGCTTCTGCGCGTGAGCGAGAACGAACTGGTACTGGTCGTGGTGGTTCACCACATCAGTGCGGACGGCTTCTCCATGGCGCCGCTCGCCCGGGATGTGGCCACCGCGTACCTGGCGCGGGCGCGAGGCGAGAGCCCGGCGTGGGCCCCGCTTCCGGTGCAGTACGCCGATTTCACGCTGTGGCAGCGCGAGGTGCTGGGCGACGAGGACGATCCGGCGTCGTCGGCGGCGAAGCAGTTCGAGTACTGGACGCGGACACTCGCGGGTATTCCCGACTTCCTCGAGCTACCGACGGATCGCCCCCGGCCCGCGGTGCGCACCAACCGGGGTGCCGCGGTGCCCGTGACGATCGATGCGGCAACTCATCGCCGACTCGGTGCCCTGACGCAACAGCACAACACGACGCTGTTCATGGTGGTGCACGCCGCTCTCGCGGTGCTGCTCGCCCGGGTGACGGCGACGTCGGACATCGTGATCGGCACGCCGGTGGCCGGCCGCGGTGAGCGGGTGCTCGACGATGTGGTCGGCATGTTCGTCAACACGCTCGTGTTGCGCACCGAGGTGGATCCCGACGCTTCGCTCGTCGACGTGCTGGGGCGGGTGCGGCAGACCGATCTCGATGCCATGGCGCACGCGGAGGCGCCGTTCGAGCGTCTGGTCGAGATTCTGAATCCTTCTCGTTCGCAATCCCATTCGTCGCTGTTCCAAGTGATGCTCGCGTTCCAGAACCAGAAGGCGGCGTCGCTGGAACTGCCGGGACTGACCATCGCGCCGCTCGCGATCGACGCGCAGGTCACCAAGTTCGACCTCGACTTCTCGCTGTCGGACGGCTACGGCGAGAACGGTGACCCTGCCGGCATCTCCGGAATTCTCACGTACTCCGCCGATCTGTTCGACGCCGCGACGGCGCAGCGGTTCGTGCGGGGTCTGCTGCGCGTCGTCGAGGCGTTCGCGGCGCACCCGGACGTCCGGGTCTGCGACGTGTCGCTTCTGACTGCCGACGAGACGGTCCAGATGCGGGACACCTGGAATGCGACGGATGTCGCGCTGCGCGACGAGACTCTGGTGGATCTCCTCGATGCACAGGTGGCCCGCAGTCCCGGTGCGGTCGCGGTCGTCTTCGACGGCGGTTCGTGGACCTACGGCGAACTCGACGCGCGAGTCAACAGGCTGGCGCGACTGCTCGTCGATCGCGGCATCGGCCCGGATTCGCTTGTCGCGCTCGCCTTCGAGCGGTCATCGGACATGATCGCCGGAATGTGCGCGGTGCTCCGCGCGGGCGGCGGCTACGTGCCGCTCGACCCCGACCACCCGGCAGAGCGGATCGACGACGTGCTGCACTCCTCGGCAGCGGATCTCGTGCTCACCTCCGCGCGCACCCGGGCGCCGTTGCCGGCCGGCACACCACGCATCGACGTCGACACGGTCGACCTGTCCGGGTTCGATCCGGCCCCGGTGCGCGACACCGACCGGGTGCGGCCGCTGCGGCCGCAGAACACGGCCTACGTCCTCTTCACGTCGGGATCGACGGGTCGGCCCAAGGGCGTCGTCGTCAGCCACGCCGCGATCGTGAATCAATTGCGGTGGCTTGCCGACGAATACGACGTCACCGCGGACGACCGCGGAATGCTCAAGGCCCCGTACACGTTCGACGTGTCGGTGTGGGAGATCTTCCTACCCCTGACCGTGGGCGCGCGGGTGGTCGTGACCCGGCCCGGGGGGCACGCCGAACTCGACTATCTGGCGGCCGTGATCCGGGAGTATCGGATCACGATGATGCACCTGGTGCCGTCGGTGCTGGCCGCGTTCCTCGCGGCGGGCGAGGGTGCGGCGTTGTCGTCGCTACGACATCTGTATGTGGGCGGCGAGGAGGTGTCGTCCGAGCTGGTGGAGGACGCCCTCGCGCTCCGGCCGGGCGCGTTCCACAATACGTATGGCCCCACCGAGGCGGCGATCACGAGCACCGCGTTCACGCTGGGTGCGTCCGCCGACGCGCGCGTGCCGATCGGTGCGCCGGTGTGGAACACCCGAGCGTACGTGCTGGACGCGCGGCTTCGACCGGTCCCGGTGGGTGTCGCCGGCGAGCTGTATCTCGGCGGCGCCCAGCTGGCGCGCGGGTACGTGGGGCGCAGCGAACTCACCGCGGAACGATTCGTGGCCGACCCCTTCGGCCCGCGCGGCGACCGGCTCTACCGCACAGGTGACCGCGCGAAGTGGACCCCCGCCGGGCAGCTGGTTTATCTGGGGCGGACGGATCTCCAGGTCAAGATGCGCGGGCTGCGAATCGAACTGCGAGAGGTCGAATCGGCGCTGGAGGCGGCGGACGGGGTGTCGCAGGCCGCCGCGGCGCTCGTCTCGGACGACGGCGGGGGTGACCGTCTCGTCGGCTACGTCGTGGCCGAACCGGGCAGGCAGATCGACGCTTCCGCGCTGACGGCGTCGGTGCGACACCGGCTTCCCTCGTACATGGTGCCGTCGCAGATCATGGTCCTGAGCGAGCTGCCGTCGGGGTCGGCCGGCAAACTCGATCGACGCGCGCTCCCGCGGCCGCGGTTCGAACCCCGGGCGTTCCGCGCCCCGGCGACCGACACCGAGATCGTGGTGGCCACCGCGTTCGAGGAGCTACTGGGCGTCGGGAAGGTGGGCGCGGACGACAACTTCTTCGAGTTGGGTGGCAATTCCCTCCTGGCGGTGCGGCTGGTGAGTGCGCTCGCGGCGTCGACCGGTGCCGCGGTCCCGCTGCAGACGGTGATGACGGATCCGACGCCGAGTTCGATAGCAGCCCGGATGAATTCGGCCGATCACGGTGGTGACGCGGCGCTCGGTGTGGTCCTTCCCATCAGGACGGCGGGGGCGGGGCGTCCGCTGTTCTGTATTCACCCGGTGGTCGGTCTGGCCTGGTGCTACACCGGTCTGGCCTCCCGGGTCGATCCCGATCGGCCGATCTACGGACTCCAGTCCCCGGCGATCGCCGAGGACGGCGCGCAGCCCGCCTCGATCGACGACCTGGCGGCGCGGTATGTGGCGGAGATCCGTCGCATCCAGGCGCACGGCCCGTACGACCTTCTGGGATGGTCGCTCGGCGGTGTTCTCGCCCATGCCGTCGCGGTGCGACTCCAGGACGCGGGCGACGACGTGGCGACCCTCGTGATGCTCGACAGCTACGCCCACCAACCGCAGACGGCGCAGGCGGACCTTCCGGTGAGTGTGGGCGATCTGCTCGCGGGAATCGGTGTCGAGAGGGACGTGCCCGCGGCCGTCGCGGAGATGACTCCCGAATCGGCGGTGGATCTGCTGACCGGCACCGGGGGACCGATGGCCGTGTTCACCCGTGAGCAACTCCACCGGCTGATCGCGAGCGCCGCGCACAACTGCGCGCTGCTGGATCATCACCGCCCGGGTGTCTTTCGCGGCGACGTCGCCTTCTTCACCGCGGGCCGCGACGATCCGACCGGGTCGGCGGCGGCAGCGACGTGGCAGCCCTATGTGGCGGGCGCCGTCCGAAACCGCACCGTCGACAGCGCACACTGGCACATGACGTCGCCGAAGGTCACGAGGGTGGTCGGATCGGCGCTGAGGGGCGACAGCCGCTCAGTAGCGACTACGGAGTAGCTTCCTGCGGCGCCGCGCCGGACGCCGCGCCCACGGCCGGTCGCGGGTGGTCGCGAATGTCCAGACGGCGATCGCGAGCGCGGCGACGGACAGTAGGTCGGACACCGTGAGGCCGTGCGTGGCGTCGAACTCCCAGAGGATCTGGCCCTCGAGCGGACCGTTGCCGAACAGCCAGAGCACGGCGGCGGCGACGGTGGCGCCCGCGGAGATACGGGAGGGCCGGGCGAGGCACAGCGTGGTCGTCGCGAACAACAGGTTCATGAACACGAGGGGATAGAAGGGCGCCGCCATCCGGCCATTCTTCCAAGCCGGGCCGGGAATGCGCCCGCTGGGGCGCGGTCAGGCCACCGTGCGGTCGGGAGGGTCGTTCCGTGTCGCGTCGTACGGGGCGGGCCGCTCGCGCAGGTCTTTCTGTCGAATCGCCCTCCCAATGAGGATGGCGAGCGGTACCGACAGCGCTATCCACGCGAGCACGACCCCGACGATCCACCACACACATCGAGTATGCCCGTCCCCTGGACCCGGGCCCAAGGCCCTGCTGGTCCGCGTTCGGCACTGATCGGGCGCATTATAGGTCCATGGGTACCGGTCGGTAGCGGAAATTCGGAAAAATTACCTGGTCATCGCAGGTTTGCCGCATCCAGTTCGGGGCACCCCCTCGGTAGGGATGTGTTCACTTTCAAGGAGGTGGGTGATGACGACACCAGGTATGTCGATCGAGAGACACCCTGATATCGCCGAGTTGCGGGCTCGCTACGACCGAGTCTCGGAACAACCGATGACGCAGGTCACAGAGGGCCTGATGTTCATGGCGGGCCTCTACATGGCGGCGTCGCCGTGGGTGGTCGGGTTCGCCAGCCAGTCGGGCCTGGCGGTGTGCAATCTGTTGTCAGGTCTCGCGGTGGCCTTGCTTGCGGTCGGTTTCACGTCGGCTTACTCCCGCACCCACGGCATGGCGTTCGTCGCGCCGTTGCTGGGTCTGTGGATGATCGTCAGCCCGTGGCTGGTCGTCGGAGTTACCACCACTGCGGGAATGATCTGGTCGAACGTGGTCTGCGGCATCATCGTGTGCCTGTTGGGTCTCGGTCTCACGGCCATGGGAATGGCGGACGGCGGAATGAGGATGAGGAGAAGGTAAATGACGGCACGTGCCTGCATGGGGATGGGGCACGAGCAGAGAAGCGCCCGCCGATTCGGTGGGCGCTTCGTCGTGTTCGGCTAATGCTGTTTGAGGAACGCGTCGTGCTCTTCGTGGGCGCGTCGGATGAGGTCCATGAGGGTGGTTTCCTCGCGGATAATTTTCTTGAATTTCGGGTCGAGTTTCTTGAGTTGTGCTTCCTCGCCCAGCAATTTGTCATACATGCGTTCGCGCTCGGCCAGGTCTGCGGTGTAATCGAGGTCGAGGTAGTTGATCGCGTGCCGCCGGGCGCCGCCGACCGCGGACTGGGCGCGGCCCCGCTTGCTGGTGAGCGACGCGATGACGGTGATCACGAGGATGCCGATGATGACGCCCAGCGACACGTACGTGCTCACCTCGATGACGTTCACGGGTTCGCCGTCGTTGACGAACGGCAGGTTGTTCTCGTGCAGCGCATGCAGGATCAGCTTGACGCCGATGAACGCGAGAATCGCGGACAGTCCGTACGACAGGTAGACCAGGCGATCGAGCAGACCGTCGAGCAGGAAGTACAGCTGCCGCAGTCCCATCAGCGAGAACACGGTGGCCGTGAAGACGACGAAGACGTTCTGGGTGAGCCCGAAGATCGCGGGGATGGAGTCGAGCGCGAACAGGAGGTCGGTGCCACCGATCGCGACCATCACCAGCAGCATCGGCGTCATGGCGCGCTTGCCGTTCTCGACGGTGAAAAGTTTGTCACCGTCGTAGTGCTCGGTGGTGTGCATGAACTTCTTCGCGATGCGGATGATGAAGTTGTCGGCCGAGTGCGAATCCTCGGTTTCGGGCCGCAGCATGTTGCCGGCGGTGATCAGCAGGATGAGCCCGAAGAAGTAGAACACCCACGCGAACGAGTTGATCAGCGCGGCGCCGAGAAAGATGAACGCGGTCCGCGCGAAGATCGAAAACACGATGCCGAAGAGCAGCACCTTCTGCTGGTCTTCGCGCGGGACACGGAAGCTGGACATGATGATCAGGAAGACGAACAGGTTGTCGACGGACAGCGCCTTCTCCGTCACGTAGCCCGCGAAGTACTCCGAGCCCATGTCGACGCCACCGAAGATCAGCACCGCGACACCGAAGAGCAGCGCGAGGCCGACGTAGACCGTCGACCAGATGGCCGCTTCCTTCAGCGTCGGGATGTGCGCGCGGCGGACGTGGAAGAAGTAGTCGAACGCGAGAAGCGCGACGATCACCACGATTGTCAGTGCCCACGCCAGGGGAGTTACGTGCATCGTCTCTGCCTTCCAGCCGAAGCGAACGCGCTTGTTGGTCAGCGTAGACCGCCGCGTGGCACGACTTCGGTCGATGGCAGAACTGTCGGGGGCGCCGGGTCGGCAGACGGGCTGCCGTCCCGGCGCGGCGGACGCTAGCTTCGGTCGCCGAACACCGTCCGGTGCCAGTCCTTCCGGGCGGTCCCGGTGATGTCGGACATCACGTGCTTGACGTTGGTGTACTCGTCGAGCGAGTACGTCGACATGTCCTTGCCGTAACCGGACGCCTTGTAGCCGCCGTGGGGCATCTCGCTGATGATCGGGATGTGGTCGTTGATCCACACGCAGCCCGCGGCGATGTCCCGGGACGCGGTTTGCGCGCGGTACAGGTCGCGGGTCCACGCCGACGCCGCCAGCCCGAAGTCGGTGTCGTTGGCCAGCGCGATTCCGTCCCGGTCGTCGTCGAACGGCAGGACCACGAGAACCGGGCCGAAGATCTCCCGCTGCACGATCTCGCTGGACTGCTCGGCGCCGACGACGAGGGTCGGCTCGTAGTAGAAGCCGGCCGCGAGGTCGCCGCCGGGAATGGCACCGCCCCGGACGATCTTGGCCCCGGCATCGCGGGCGCGGTCGACGAACCCGGCGACGTGCTGCTGCTGTCGCCGCGACACCAGCGGTCCCATGTCGGTGCCGGGATCGGACGGGTGCCCGAGCCTGACGGTGTCCATCAGTGCCGCCACCCCGGCGACGAAGTCGTCCAACAGCGGACGCTGAACGTACGCGCGGGTGGCCGCGGTGCAGTCCTGACCGGAGTTGATGAGGGCACCGGCGACGGCCCCGTTGATGGCGGCCTCGAGGTCGGCGTCGTCGAACACCACGAACGGTGCCTTTCCGCCCAGCTCCAGATGAAGTCGTTTGCCCGCGGCGGCAGCGGCGATCTGCCGTCCGACGGGAGTCGATCCGGTGAAACTGACCATCCCGACGTCCCGGTGCGACACCAGCGCCGAACCGGTGGTCGCGCCGTGACCGGTGACCACGTTGACGACGCCGTCCGGCATTCCGGCGCGCGTCGCGGCCTCGGCGAACAGCAGCGAGGTGAGGGGCGTGATCTCCGCGGGCTTGAGCACGATGGTGTTGCCGGCGGCGACCGCGGGCAGGATCTTCCACGCCGCCATCTGCAGCGGGTAGTTCCACGGCGCGATCGACCCGATCACCCCGACCGGTTCACGGCGGATGGTGGACGTGTGGTCGGGCGAATACTCACCGGACGCCTTGCCCTCCAGGTTGCGGGCCGCGCCGGCGAAGAACGACACGTTGTCGATCGACCCGGGCACGTCGAACTCGGTCGACAGCTTGATGGGCTTGCCCGCCTGCCGGGTCTCGGTGGACGCGAGATCGCCGGACATCGCCGTCAACTCGTCGGCCCACCGGGTCAGGACGGCGGAGCGCTCGCCCGGGCTCGTCGTCGACCACTGCGCGTACGCGGCCTTCGCGGTGGCGACCGCGTCGTCGACGTCCTCGGCGGACGCGTCGGGGCGCGACGACACCACTTCGCCCGTCGCGGGATCGAGCACCTCGTAGTGCTCGGCTGCTCGGCCGTCCCGGTAGCGGCCGCCGACGTACATCCCGGGCAGATCCTGGTGCTTCACAGGAGGGTCCAGGCTTCGGTGAGGACGCTGCGCAGGATGGTTTCCATTTCGTCGAATTCGGGTTGTCCGCAGATCAGCGGCGGGGCGAGTTGGATGACCGGGTCGCCGCGGTCGTCGGCCCGGCAGTACAGGCCGGCGTCGAACAGGGCGGTGGAGAGGAATCCGTGCAGCACCCGCTCGGCCTCGGCGTCGGTGAACGTTTCCTTCGTGGCCTTGTCCTTGACCAGTTCGATGCCGTAGAAGAAGCCCTCGCCGCGCACGTCGCCGACCATCGGCAGGTCGGTGAGCTTGTCGAGGGTGGCGCGGAACGCCGGCGCCTGCTCGGCCACATGCGCGTTGAGGCCTTCGCGTTCGAAGATGTCCAGGTTCGCCAGCGCCACCGCCGCGGAGACGGGGTGCCCGCCGAAGGTGTAGCCGTGGGCGAACATCGAGGTGCCGTCGGCGAAGGGTTCGAACAGCCGGTCCGAGGCGATCATCGCCCCGATCGGTGAGTATCCGGACGTCATCCCCTTGGCGCAGGTGATGATGTCGGGGACGTACCCGAAGTCGTCGCACGCGAACATCGACCCGATCCGGCCGAACGCGCAGATCACCTCGTCGGAGACGAGCAGCACGTCGTAGTCGTCGCAGATCTGCCGGACCCGGGCGAAGTAGCCGGGCGGGGGTGGGAAGCAGCCGCCGGCGTTCTGCACCGGTTCGAGGAAGACGGCGGCGACGGTGTCGGGGCCCTCGAATTCGATGGCCTCGGCGATCCGGTCGGCGGCCCAGATCCCGAACGCCTCCGGGTCGGTGTCCAGCGGTGCGGGGGCGCGGTAGAGGTTGGTGTTGGGGACCCGGAACGCGCCGGGGGTGAGCGGTTCGAACGGGGCCTTCAGCGCGGGGATGCCGGTGATCGCGAGGGCGCCCTGCGGGGTGCCGTGGTAGGCGATGGAGCGGGAGATGACCTTGTGTTTGCCGGGTTTGCCGACCTTCTTGAAGTACTGTTTGGCCAGTTTCCAGGCGCTTTCGACGGCCTCGCCGCCGCCGGTGGTGAAGAAGACCCGGTTCAGGTCACCCGGGGCGTAGCCGGCGAGGCGTTCGGCGAGTTCGATGGCGGGTTCGGTGGCGTAGGACCAGAGCGGGAAGAACGCGAGCTGTTCGGCCTGTTTGGCGGCGGCCTCGGCGAGTTCGCGGCGGCCGTGCCCGGCCTGGACGACGAACAGCCCGGACAGTCCGTCGAGGTAACTGCGGCCGGCGGAGTCGAAGATCCGGGTGCCCTCGCCGCGGGTGATGATCGGCGGGGTGATGGTGTCGCCGTGCCGGGAGAAATGCCCCCACAGATGGCGGCGCGCGGATTCCTCGAGGCGGGTGGACGTGGGCGAAGCGGTGGTAGCCGTAGTCATCGGGTTCCCCAATCGTATTGCTGTTTGACAAGTTTCAGGTACACCATCGTCTCGGTGCCGAGCACACCGGGAAGGGTACGAATTTCTTTGTTGAGCACGGTCAGCAGGTGGTCGTCGTTCTCGCACACGATCTCGGCCAGGATGTCGTAGGCGCCGGCGGTGAGCACCACGTAATCGATGGCGTCGACGTCGGCGAGCCGGGCGGCGATCTCGGTGACGTCACCCGAGCAGCGGATCCCGACCATGGCCTGGCGCGCGAATCCCACCTGCACGGGGTCCGTCACCGCGACGATCTGCGTGACACCGGTGTCGATCAGCTTCTGCACGCGTTGGCGTACAGCCGCTTCCGACAATCCGACGACCTTGCCGATGGCCGCATACGATCGTCGCCCATCCTCCTGAAGTTGCTCGATGATCTGCTTGGACACGGGATCGAGAGACGCGGGCTGCTCAGACATGGTCGCATCTTCCCCTGCTCGTCGTATCGAAGACAATCGGCTCGGACATTTCGGAAGCTATCGCCTCTTCCCGGTGACGTCGGTGCTCATTGCTCGGGCACCTTCACCTCCGTGTCGGCGGTGAGGGTGTGGCCGCGGAAGAAGTTGCGGGTGCCGGTCGCGAAACACAGCAGCATCAGCGGGATTCCGACCACCAGCATTCCGACGCCGAGGACGAACACGCCCCCGAGCGGGCCGAAGGCGGTGAATCCGTAGTCGGGACTGAGCATGTCGACGGCGCTCTGGAGAAACGCCCACGTCATGCACAGCCCACCCAGCAGCGGGAAGATGCCGCGCATGAACAGGTTTCGCGCCGAGGCGAACAGTGTCCGACGGAAGTACCAGACGCACGCGTAGGACGTGATGCCGTAATAGAACGCGACGGCGAGTCCGAGCGAGGCCACCGAATCCTGCAGCGCGTTGGCGCTGAGGAACGAGAGCACCAGGTAGAACAGGAGTGCCGCCGCGCCCATCACCAGCGTTCCGAAGCCGGGCGTCATGTACCGGGGGTGCACCGAGGCGAACCGCCGCGGCAGCGCCTCGTACACCGCCATCGACAACGTCCCCCGGGCCGTCGGCAGGATGGTGGTTTGCGTCGACGAGAGCGCGGAGATCGACACCGTCAGCAGCAGCAACGAGGCCGCCCACGGCCCGGCGACGGGACCACCGAGGGTGGTCAGCACGTCGTCGACGTTCTCGGGATTGTTCAGTCCGATACCGGTGTCGCCGAACCCGGCGAACGACTGGACGGCGTACCCGACCAGTACGTACGTGGCCACGAGAATGACCGTCGTCAGAACGGCGGCGCGTCCCGGAGTCCGCTCGGAGTCCTTCGTCTCCTCGCCCACGGCCAGGCAGGCGTCCCACCCCCAGTAGATGAAGATGCAGAGGATGATCGCCTGGGCGGCATCGGACATCGAGACGCCGGTCGGGATGATCCAGTCGAGTTTCGGGGTGACCGCCTGCGGTCCGGCCGTGCCGCCGAAGACCTTCGTCAGCGCGAGGACGTTGACCCCGATGAGGACGGCGAACTGCACGGCGATCAGGATGTTCTGCAGTCGTTCGCTGATGAGGATGCCCCGGAAGCTGACGTAGGTCATGGCCGCGATGAAGAAGCACCCCAGCAGCACTTTCGCGGTGAGCGATTCGGCCGCCCCGTGCAACCCGAGAACCTCGAACAGGTAGATGGCCGCGATCTCGGCGGTGTTGGCGAGGACGATGATCGCGGACACCGCGAGTCCCCATCCCGCCATCCACCCGATCCAGGGGCCGAAGGCCTTGGTGGCCCACGTGAACGAGGTGCCGCAGTCCGGGGTGTCGCGGTTGAGTTCACGGTAGGCGAACGCGGTCAGCAACATCGGGACGAAGGCGACGAGGAACATCGACGGCGCCTTGTCGCCCACCGCGAGGACGACGTAGCCGAGGGTTGCGGCAAGGCTGTAGGCGGGCGCGACCGAGGACAGCCCGATCACCGTGTTGCCGATCAATCCCAGTGCGCCGCTGTTCAGCCCCTTCGCGGGGCTGTGCAATTCGGACTGGGGCGTGGAGGGCTGCGTCGTCGAGGGCTGGATCTTCACGGGCGGAGGTTCGGCAATGCTCAATGTGTCTCCCTCGGTGGGTGCGGGGCGGCGGGCGGGGTGCCCGGGCAGGGTGGATCGGGGGTCGGGGGTTCCGTTCGGGGTGGCCGGCCTAGGTGGCCGCGACGAACACCTTCCGCAAGGTGTCGCGCACGATCCACCGGGTCTTCTGGCCGGTGTGCACGCGGACGAGGCTTCCCGGTCGCAGTTCGAGATCGGGGGTGCCGTCCTCGAACTGCACTGTCGCGTCGCCGCTGAGGACCACGAACACCTCGTCGATCTCGACGTCGCGCGTGACGCTGGGCTCGATTTCCCAGATCCCGACGGTGGCGCCCGCGACGTCGCCGAGCAGTCGTTCGCCGACCCTCGGGGCCGGTCCGCTGACCACCTGAACGGCGGGGAGGTGCTGGTACGTGAGATCGGTCGTGTGCGCGTCCGTGGGCAGGATTGTCACGAGTCGAATCCCAATCCCACGGCGTCGAGAGCCTTGAGGAAGGCATTCCGGCGGCCCTCCGTGTGGTCGGCACGGTCGAGCGACCACCGGGTGGCGTTGATGCCGGCCGCCGCCAAGGGCTCGGGCGGGAAGGGGAGGGGCATATCCTTCACCATCTGCAGTTCCGTCAACGCCGTCGTCTCGCCGGACACCTTGTCGAGCATGACGTCGGCCGCGAAGCGGGACGCGCCCACACCGAGGCCGGTGAAGCCGGCGGCGTACGCGATGCGCCCCTTCGCGGCGGAACCGAAGAACGAGCAGAAGCGGGTCGACGTGTCGATGACGCCGCCCCACCGGTGGGTGAATTCGAGGCCCTCGAGCTGGGGGAACGTCGTGAAGAAGTGGTTCGCGAGCCGGGTGTGGGATTCGGGACGGTTCTCGAGGTCGTGCCGCATGCCGCGACCGAAGTGGTAGATCGCGTCGTATCCGCCCCACAGGATTCTGTTGTCCCGGGTGAGCCGGTAGTAGTGGAACTGGTTCGACATGTCGGCGATGCCCTGTCGGGCAGACCATCCCACGTCCGCGAGTTGCGCGTCGGAGAGCGGTTCGGTCATCAGCACGTAGTCGTACACCGGGACCGTGTGCAACCGGTAGCGCTTCAGCAGCGACGGAAAGGCGTTGGTTGCCAGGATGACTCGTCCGGCAGACAGCGTCGCACGCGCCGTCCGCACGCCGACGCGGGCCGACGACCGGGAGCGGTCGAGGCCGAGCGCCTGCGTGTGCTCGAAGATGTCGACGCCGTGCTCCGCGCAGGTGCGGCCGAGTTCGGCGGCGAGTTTGGCCGGATGCACCAGCGCGGTGGACTCCTTGTCCCACACGCCGGCGAGGTAGGTGGGGGAGTTCACCTGGGCGCGCATCGCGGGGCCGTCCAGGACCGTGGTCGTGGCACTGGGCGGGGTGGCGAGCACGTCGTCGGCCTGGTAGTCGGCGATCGCGACCGAGATCGCGCCGTTGCGTTCGAAGTCGCAGTCGAGGCCGAGGGTGTGGACGGTCTTCTCGATGGCGTCGAGGTTCTCGAGTCCGAGTGCTTCGAGGGTGTCGAACTCCTCGGGCCAGCGGCGGCGACCGTTTTCGCTTCCGTGCGTCAGGCTGGCCTCGACGAATCCGCCGTTGCGGCCGGAGGCCGCCCACCCGATGGTCTCGCCTTCCATGAGGGCCACGGACATGTCGGGGTTGCGCTGTTTCGCGAGGAGGGCGCTCCACAGTCCGGTGTAGCCGCCGCCGACGACCACCAGGTCGTAGGCGGCGTCCGCGGTGGCGGCCGGGTAGGTGGGCGTGTCGGCGATGTCCTCGATCCAGAACGGGGCCAACCGGGTGCGCCGGAGCGCATGGTCGACAACCTTCGCGTTCGGTGGATTCTGCTCGAACACTGTCTGCATCACTGGGGCACCTTTGTTGGCGGGCTGACCGAAACTGTGGCGTGTGAGGCACGTCACCGTGGTTCCCTATCCTGACGGGCGCACGCCACTATTTCAATAGTGATTCGCAGAAAGTTGCACTGATTCCGTTGTCAATCGTTCGAATGGGAACTGAATCGGTCGTTTCGGTCGATCCGTACCGACGGGTCGCTAGCGCCGCGCGATGCTCCCGACGTGCAGCGAGACGGAGCGGACCGGGCTGATCTTCGGTTCGCCGCCCGTCTTGACGGCGTGGACGGTGCCGAATTCGACGGTCTCGTCGGGGTAGCTGCCCGCGAACGCGTAGACGTAGTGGGTGCCGGCCACCGCGTCGCCGGGGACGGTGTAGGTGACGGCCTCCTCGAGCACCTCGCCAGGTTGGAGATTCACGTCGATCGGCCCGAAGAACGGTTCGCTGGTGCGGCCGTCGGGGGAGATCGCGCTGGCCCACACCTGGCCCGCGTAGGGGCGGTCCTCGGGTGCCTCGACGAGCATCGTGGCGTCGATCGCCCCGCCCTCTGACGGCAGGGTGGCGTCGGAGTCGCCGCTCAGCGTGACCCGCACCGGCAGATCGGTGTCGGGGTTGGCGGGTCCGGTCGACGCGGGCGAGCCGTCGCCGACCTCGGGCCACCCGTTGGCCCACACGATCCGGTCGATCATTCCCTCGCGTCGCCGCGCGCCGCTGGGCAGATCCCGGTTGTCGCGTGGAATGGCGTGGTACACGATCCAATCCGCGCCTGCGTCGTCGGACACCACCGTGTTGTGGCCCGGGCCCGCCCACGGTTCGCTGCCCGCGAGGATGAGGGCGCCGCCGCCGTCGTTCAGGTCCTGACCCTTGCGGTCGAGGTAGGGCCCGGTCAGCGATTCCGACCGGCCGACGAGCACCCGGTACGCGGTGTCGGCGCCGTTGCAGCAATTGCCGGCCGAGAGAAACAGGTAGTAGTAGCCGTCGTGGAACTCGACGTACGGACCCTCGAAGCGTTCGTCCGCCACTCGCACGGGTTCGCCGGCCGCCGCGGTCCCGTCCGCGCTCAGCGGAATGGCGTGGACGCCTTGGAAGTTGCCGACGAACATGGTCTTGGTGGTGCCGTCGTCCCACACGAACGGGTCGATGGTGCCGCCGACCCCCACGTCGTGGGCGCAGAACACCGGGCGCCCGAGGTCGTTCCACGGTCCCCTGGGGTTGTCGGCAGTGGCGAGGCCGATGCAGGGATTCGACTCGTCGTAGAGGGAGTAGTACAGGCTGTAGCGGCCGCCGGTTTCGAGGACGTTGGGCGCCCACGCGAGTTTGCCGTCGGGATGCCACGCGGGCCGGTCGGGGAAGACGTCCCCGAGGTACATCCAGTCCATCAGGTCGGCGGATTTGAAGATCGACATGTTGTGCATGCCCTGGCCGTCGCCCCAGTCGTCGGCGGTTGTGTACATGTAGAACATGCCGTCGGACGCGCGGACGACGCTCGGGTCGGCGGCCACGGGTTGCACGATCGCGTCGGCCGTCGCGGTCGGGGCCGGCGCGACCGTGAGGACGAGGAGCGTCAGGGCCGTCACGATCCATCCGCGCCGCGGGAGGGGCCGGACGGGGGACCTGCGCGGCGCAGCATCGTCAGTGTTCACACGTAGCTCCCAAACCTCGCCCGCCCGGAATGCGCCAATCTATAAGGGTGAGGTGGAGGTCAAGAGTGAATTCGGGGCACTATGCCGGACTGCAACCGAACCGTGTTCTGCGTGACGGGTGTCAGGATTCGGGGTCGAGCAGGACGAGAGGGATCTCGCGGTCCGTTTTCTTCTGATAGCCGGCGTATCCCTTGTAGGCGGCCGTCACTTGCGGCCACAGCCGGGCCCGCTCCTCGGGGGTGGCCGTGTGGGCGCGCATCGACCGCGCGGGCCCGCCCTGCAGCGAGAGTTTGACCACCGGGTTGGCCTGCAGGTTGAGGTACCACGCGGGGTGGTGGTCGTCGCCACCCCGCGACGCCACCACCACGAGGGTGTCGCCTTCGCGCACCGGCACGGTCAGCATCACGCGGTGCACCTGCCCGGTCTTGCGGCCGACGGTGGTCAACTCCACCGCCGGCATCTTGCCGAAGCTCTTCCCGACCCGCCCGCCCGTGAGGCGCAGGACGACACGGTGCAGGGCGTTCATGAACTTGAGTGACCGGTCCGAAGGCATGGTTTCAGCGTAACGAGGTCGGCGCCCGCACGAGGCTTGATGCGGGCGCCGGCACCGAGTTACGGCCGGTCGTGGACGAGTTCGCTCGGGCCGATTCCGGCCTCGCCGGCGATTCCGGCGAGTTCCGCGCCCACCGATTCCCGCGGTTCGTCCGCCGTGGCCTTCTTCTGCGGTCCGGTGAGCAGTGAGGCGATGCCGCCGATCACGCACGCGACGATGGCGAAGGCGAATGCCATGGCCAGACCGTCGGCGAACGGTCCCGAGATCAGCTGCGGGAAGAAGTCCAGGCCGGTGAGGTGCGCCTGCTGCTGCTCGGTGAGCGACGACAGTTGCGGTCCGAGCAGTTCCTGAATCGGGTTGACACCGAGGAACGCCGCGAACAGCACGGCGACGGTGGGCAGGTTCGCGATCTGGGTGGCCTGCGCGGCGGAAACCCCGTTGGCCATCAGTCCGTCGCTCATCGCCGACGGCAGGTGGGTGCTGAGGCCTGCGATCATCAGGCTGAAGAAGAACCCGATCGACAGCACCATTGCCGCGTTCTGGAACGTCGTCATCATGCCCGCGCCGACGCCGCGCGCGTTGGCGGGCAGGCTGTTCATCACTTCGGCGCGGTTCGGGGCGGAGAACATGCCCATGCCGATGCCGTTGATCAACAGCGTCACGGCGAATGCCCAGTAGTGGAAGTTCACCGGCAGCGCGATCAACATTCCGAACGTGGCCGCGGTGATGAACATGCCGGTGCTGGTGAACCACTTGGTGCCGAATCTGTCGGAGATCACCCCGGCCACCGGTGCCGACAGCAGGAATCCGACGGTCATCGGCAGCATGTAGATGCCGGCCCACAGCGGGGTGCGGCTGTAGTCGAAGCCGTGCTGCGGCAGCCAGATGCCCTGGAGCCAGATGATCAGGATGAACTGCAGACCGCCGCGGCCCAGCGACGCCACCAGATTGGCGATGTTGCCCCACGTGAACGACTTGATCTGGAACAGATGCAGGTTGAACAGGGGGTTCGCGACCTTCGTCTCGATGATGCAGAACACCGCGAGGACGACGACACCGCCGATGAGGCACGACAGCACCATCGGGCTGCCCCATCCCATCGACGACGACCCGTACGGCTGGATTCCGTAGGTGATGCCCACCAGCACGGCGATCAGTCCGACGGCGAAGGTGATGTTGCCCCACCAGTCGATGTCGGCGTGCTGGCGGACGCCGGTGTCGTGGAGTTTCAGGTAGGCCCAGATCGTGCCGACCACGCCGAACGGCACCGAGACGAGGAAGATCAGATTCCAGTGGATCGGCGCGAGGATGCCGCCGATGAGCAGGCCGAGGAACGACCCGGCGATTGCGGCGACACCGTTGATGCCGAGCGCGAGGCCGCGCTGATCGGCGGGGAAGGCGTCGGTGAGGATCGCCGACGAGTTCGCCATCAGGAACGCCCCGCCGACGCCCTGCACGACGCGCCACCCGATGAGCCACAGTGCCGCCTCGGAGCCGTCGAACCACGTCACGGCCAGGAAGATCGAGGCGATCGTGAACACGGCGAAGCCCATGTTGTACATCCGGGCTCGCCCGTACATGTCGCCGAGGCGTCCGAAGCTCACCACCAGGACTGCGGTGACCACGAGGAAACCCATCATCATCCACAGCAGGTAGCTGGTGTTGCCGGGTTCGAGCGGGTTGAGGTGGATGCCCTTGAAGATGTCGGGGAGTGCGATGAGCACGATGGACGAGTTGATCGTCGCGACCAGCATGCCCAGCGTGGTGTTCGACAACGCGATCCACTTGTAGCGGGGGCCGAGCGTCTCGAGTGTCCGGGGCCCGTCATCGTTCGACACGGGGGGTTCCTGCGTGTGCGAGACCAAGGAATTTCACCTCTCAAGTTTTCATAGTTTTCAAAAGTAAGTAATCGGAAAGCAAAGTGTTCTGTTGTCGTGCGTTCTGCGGGGTGGGCATCCGGCCGACCGCGACCTCCCTGGATCGGGACTGTCCGGCTTGTCCGTTGTGTCGCTGTCGCTCAATCGGTTCCGTCGAGCGCGGTCGATCAGATTTGTGATGATACGCACTCCCGATCCACGGCGCAGCGCTGCGCCGACGGGCCGATCGGGGGACGGGCGATTCGTCCGATTTTCGGCCCGATCGGGGGACGGGCGCCGAGTGAGATTCGCGACAGGATGATTCGCATCGAGTTGAACCCACGAACGGAAGAGAGCGATGTCGACGATTGCGAGCACCGGGTTGGCCGAATTGGCGTCCGAGTGGTGCACGGAGGCGGAGATTCAGGTGCAGTCGGCCGTCGTCGCGGGCGGACGGAACAGGACACGGAGTGTGCTGTTCATCGGCAACCCGTCCACCGTCACCGAGGTGACGCACTGGGCTGCCGTGCGGCACTGGACGGTGGAGCAGGGGCTCAAACCCGTCCGCGATTTCCGCGGCGACGTGCTCTGCGCGATTGTCACCGAAGCAGTTGCTCACGGCACCGGTTCCGGTTCGGATGCGGCCGTCGTGCAGCGTGTGCGTGCCCGCGGCCTGGATTGCATCCCGGTCTACGACATCGAGCCGTGGGGGACGGCCCGGTTGTCCGGTGGGGTTCCTCCTACATCGGCTCCGTGAGTACCCGCTGGGCGGCTGGCCAGAATTCGAATCCCGCCGTCATCAACCCGCCGAGCCCGATGATGAGTACCGCGGCGTCGACGCTCGTGCGTCCCTCCTTGGCCCAGTAGACGTCTTCCAGATCCAGCAGCAACGCCAGTTCGTCGACGATGAGCGCGGTGCCGACGCCGTACGAGATCGGCACCGTCGGGTGGCGGCGTTGCTTCTCCGAGCCGCGTACCGCCACGGCCCCGACCCCGGCCAGCGCCGCGATCCCCAGGTTGTAATGGTGGAAATGCCGGCCGTGCAGACTCATGCCACCCCCGGACGGTCCGTGCCCACGCCTGATCCAGTGCGTCAACGCCCGCACCCCCGCGAACGTCAACGTGAACGCCGCCCACGACACCACCGCCGACTGCTCGCTTGGATCGAGCTTCCTCCGCCACGCCGCACGCAGCCGGTGCCAGCGGCTGGGGTGGGGTGCATCGTCGAGCGGCTGAGCGGTCACCGATCAATGGTGCCACCTATGCACGTGACCTACATGGAGTTCGGTAGTCGAACGTTGCTATAGGTGCAGCAGTTACGAGACACCGAGGCATCCCGAGATCTCAACTCTGCTGGCAGTCGGTGCCACCAACGGACCCTGGGTTTGAGCGTGCCGAGCGCGTGGATGCGCTCCCGGCACGATGGGAATCCACAGTCAAATTGTGCTCAATTTGACGCTTGGGCTATACCCGCACCCTAGCCGTCGCCTGCTGATCCGTCCGCGCCGGCGACGAGAACACCCCACCGACGAACGTATCCATCGTTTCCCTGACCCGGTCGAGAGCGCGTGCATCCACGCAGGCATGGTCTCGGGAATTACTGTGAAGTTGGAGCAGACACGCCGAGATAACAAAGTCCTACGAGGTCCATTCACTGTGCGTGCCCACGCGGAAACGGGCAAAGGGGCTTGCTAGCAGCGTGTGAGGTTTGGGAGGTTTAGCTGTCGGATAGATCCAAATACATTTTCTGCCATCAGCTTGTGCCCAAAGCGATTTAGGTTAATACCGTCTTCTCCGAAGTTAAAGCTGCCGGGCATCCATCCGGCAGCAATGGGGTCAATAAAGGGAATGCCTTCACCGTCTGCGGCTGCACGAACTGCGTCCCGTGAGGCCGCAACTCTCGCCGGATCTTCCTTCGGCGGCGCGACTGGACCCAGGGCAATGATTTGAGCGTTGGGGAGTCCGGCACGAATTGCGGAAAATACCTTGCGTGCCTTATCCGTATTATCCTCACCCCCATCATCATTGGTGCTCCCCTGGATGACTACCACGTCAGGGCTCGCTTCGATTACCGCATTCACGCGCTGGAGGTAGGCACTTTCGCCTTCCGCCGGTTGACCGGGATTTGTGTATCCGGTGCCACCCTGCCCGAAGTAGGCGCCATCCCAGCAGAATAGCGCTGCGACTTGCTGACCAAAGCCCTCGTCGATCGCGGCACCAGCTCCTGCCGTGTACGAGTCGCCCAGAATCGCCAGTTTGCTGTTGACCTGGGCTGGCGCGGGGCCGGGAGTGTAGGGCGCGATGGCGCTCGCAGGCGGAGTCCGTTGCTCATTCGCGTAGTACATGCCGGCGCCGGCGACGATCGCGAACGCGATGAAAGACCAGAAGGCCACGGTCTTCGGGTCGCGTTTTACATCGGACACTGAACGCGGCTTCTTCGACATAGCGAGCATTCTCCCGCATGCCCCCGTTGGCTAAGCATGTAGACCGACTGAATGAACGTGCAACCATGTGGTACGCGACCTCGCGCACTGCGGGCCCCTCTCTCAAATCCAGGGGGTGTCCTGCGGAGGCGAGGCCAACGGGACGGAGCGGCGCGGCTTTCATGTCGTTGGTCGAACAAAATGGGTGTCGCTTCGCGAAGATCCGTGTGAACAAATCGTGCGACCGTTCGGGAGACTACTCGTCGCCGACATCTCCGAAAGTCCGAACCGATAGTGCAGGGACCTCGCGGCCAGTGGTGGTCATCTAGTGATCAGATCGGATCGAAAAGGACTGCGGTCACGCTGACCCCGACGAGACCTACCCGGATTGCAATGAACGCTCAAGCCTCGTCAGGAACGGCTGTGCGCCGCTATCCCGGATCAGCAGCGTTCACACACGGTGGGCGTTCGTGCTCAGCGTCCACAGTGCGCTACAGACCGATATGGGAAGCAACAAACGTGGGCAGGGTCAAGCGCTCCAATCTGACTTGCGGACAATTTGCGGCAAAATACCGAAAATTCGCCCAGTTGGCTAGGACCTTCGGCCCTATCCGCAACGGCCAAGATGGTGTAAACCGTGTCATTCGTTCGATCTATAGACCCGTGACCTGCGTAGGAACCTGTTCTCGCCGTTGAACTCTCGTTGGTGTGACTCTCGCCACTCCAGTTGTAACGAAGATGGTTGAAGGTGCGATCATAAACCCGGCAGCAATACAGGGGGGCGGTCGTTATCTACCGCCAACAGTCGCAAGACAGCAGCGCTTGCCGGCTTATTGGTACTCAGGTGGAAGGCACGAATGGTGACCGCATTCGATGTTCCGCTCGGCCCTGCCTCAGGCACGCCGGGTGCAACAACGGTCTCTACGGAGACGGGGCGACTCAGGAGTCGTAGAGAGTGGCAGGCGGCGTACATACGTCGTCTGTTGATCTCCGACACCCTAGTGGTGATTGCCGCCGTCGCGTTGGCCCAGTGGATTCGCTTCGGCGATAGTGGTGTTCTCACGGCCGGCGAAGCCATTCGCAGCCTGAGTTACACGCTGGTGTCGGCCCTGCTGGTGGTCGCATGGCTGGTGACGCTGGTGATCTTTCGGACCCGCACCATCCGAGTCATCGGTAGCGGTCCCGACGAGTACCGCCGCATCTTCGTTTCGACGGTGCGTCTCTTCGGTTTCATCGCGATCCTGGCACTCCTCTTTCGACTCGACCTGGCACGCCTCTACCTGGCGATTGCGTTCCCCGTGGGCTTGGTTGCCCTGATGGTGAACCGCTGGGTGTGGCGCCAGGTGATCACGCGCAAGCGTTCGCGGGGCGAGTTTCAGACCTCCGTACTGGTGGTTGGTGGGGAACGTTCGGTGCGCAGCCTTGCCGAATCCTTCGCCCGCGGTACTGCCGATGGCTACCGCGTCGTCGGCGTGTGCATCCCGGGGCATACCGGTACACACGGCGACAAGATCACCGTGAACGGGCGCGAGATTCCGGTACTCGGAGACGAGCAGGACGTGGTGGATTCGCTGGAGTTTTGCCGGGCAGACACCGTGGCAGTCACAGCAACTGAGCACCTCGGTCACGATGGCATGCGGGACCTGGCGTGGGCGCTGGAGCCTCACCATGTCGATCTTGTGGTCGCTCCGGGAATGATGGACGTCTCCGGCCCTCGGCTCTCGATGCGCCCCGTTGCCGGCCTCCCCCTGATCCATGTGGAGAAGCCGCAGTACCACGGTGCGCAGAGGTTCTCGAAGCTGTCATTCGACTTCGTCTTTGCAACCCTCGCGTTGATCCTGATCAGTCCGGTTCTTCTGGCGGTCGCGATCGCAATCAAGCTGACCAGTAAAGGCCCTGTCTTCTACAAGTCTGAGCGAATGGGCTTGGACGGTAGACCGTTCCCGATGCTCAAGTTCCGGAGCATGGTTGTCGACGCAGACAAGCAGGTGGCCTCTCTGATGAAGGTGAACGAGGGTGCCGGGGTGCTGTTCAAGATGCGCGAAGATCCGCGCGTGACGGGGGTCGGCCGCTTCATGCGCAAGTTCAGCATCGACGAGTTGCCACAGTTCATCAATGTCCTTCGCCGCGAGATGAGTGTTGTAGGACCTCGTCCGCCGCTGCGACGCGAAGTTGAAGCCTACGACGGGACGGTTCGGCGCCGACTGCTGGTGAAGCCTGGCGTTACGGGACTATGGCAGGTGAGCGGGCGATCGGATCTGTCGTGGGAAGAAACTGTGCGACTCGATCTCTCATATGTAGAGAACTGGTCAATGATGGGCGACTTGTTAATCATCGGGAAAACGCTGCGGGCGGTGGTGGCTGGTGCGGGTGCGTACTGACCGTCGCCGTCGTCAACTAACACCGCACGCTCGCCATGAGCCAACTGCTCCGCGGCGAGCGTGCGCGAGATTCGTGGTCAACCTAGCGCTCATGCGAGGACATTAGTGTGAATGATCCGCAGAGCCTCAC